>CANQRQ010000013.1 GCA_947626315.1 uncultured Oscillospiraceae bacterium
TATAGAAGGCGATATTTCCCGCTCGCACCCTTTGGTATAAAGGAGGAAATGATTTGAACTTTGACCACGCCCGTGCAGCCTTCAGCGCCGCCTCAATATCAGGGTCAATATGAAAACTGCGAATCCCCATAGCAGGGAGGACAGATCTTCCCGCATCCGTCATCATACCCAAGGCGTCCAGTCTGCGAACACGCTCCTTGTTGAGTTCTGTCCACTTGCTCCCCTTTTTACGGGGTGTAAAGCGCTGCAACCTCTTTCCGTCAATGATTCGGTGAGTGCTGTCTATCCAGCCATAGCAAAGCGCTTCTTCCACAGCATCAATATACCAAAAGTGGGTGTCATCAACGGGCTTTCCACGTTTTACATTAACCCAGCATTCTGTCTCTTGTTCTGAATAAACGCTGAGCCATTCACGAAATGATTTGCGGCAATCAACTTGTAAAATATTTTTATACTCCATTCCTTACTTGGCCTCACTAAATTCCGATTTACCGGGCTTCCTTTAATAGATCTTCCGGCGCTATGCCAAATAGCTTTGCCAAAGCGATAAGATTTGTCGTACTGGGATCGGACAGGCCGCTTTCCCACTTGGATACCGCCTGACGGCTTACCCCTAATGTCTCCGCAACAAACTCCTGGGTCATTTTACACTCCATTCTGTGCTTTTTCAGAACCTCGCCTAATGTTTTTGCTTTTTCTGCCTTCTCGTTTCTAACAGGCGCAGACTTCGTATATTTCCTCAGCGTCTTTATCAATAAATAGACTAAATAGATAAAAACCGCGCATGCTGGAATCGACAAAGCATAAGAAATCAGCATATTTGTCATTTCATCGGCTCCTTCCGGAGAACAGTATAGCATTGAAAGCTCCGTTGCGCCACCAACTATCACGCAACTATTGCGCAGCACACTATGAAATGCCCTTATATATCCGTTCGCTCAACTGAATTTAGTTGCTGTCTGCGTCTGCTTCAACATAAAAGGAATAAGACGCGCTCCCGCCAAAGCCGTTGTCCGCGTCCCACTCGGCCTTGATATACCTGCCCGGCTTTAGGCTGATCTCGTATCCGGTGAGCTCCACAGCCTCACCCTCAGCGTCCGGACCCCCCAATGCAGCTTAGAGGGTGCGCGCTGTCCGATTCGATTGATGCGGCCGTACCGTCGGGGTTCCTTTTCTGCCAGGAATAAGTGCCCAGCAAAGTATTAAAACAGGTCTTGCCGCATACTACGGCCAGCCGCGGCGGCTCCTTCAGAACGATCATAGCATCCTCTCTGTTCAGAAGTCTGTTGGCGTAATTGTTGAGCGCCTCACATGGCTCAACTTTCGTCTTGTAGCCAACGCCGTCGATCACAAGAAACGACCCATATGCCATAATACTGGTCTGTGTGCCATCGCGCATGGTGAGCATGAACGTGACGCCCTGGCCGTCGTACTCTGTATAGGCGTTATCCTCATGATAGATGACAACATCCTTCAGATACTCGACCAGCTCTTTTATTTCAACGATCTGCACTGTCTTGTCCGGCGGGGACAGACGAACCGCAGCTGTGGAAATATCCGACGCGTTAAGATCCTTATAAGGTCTCCTGCCTGCAAAAGCGGTATAGGCTGTTATAAGAATACCAAGCAACAGTATACATGAAATGGACAGGATAGCTGGTTTTTTCATAGTGCGGCCCTCCGATCTTATTATAACAGACGATACCGCATATCAGATGTTCCATTTTATTCTAAACCTATTCTTCGACAAAAATGTAAAAGCTTGACGAAAGGCGGGCTTTTTTGACAGGATATAAAAATTACAGGATGGCGCTTGCCATCCTGCAATTTTTATGAGCGGATTCCGCTTACTTCATGCCGTTCTCGTAGGACTCGATCATCTTCTTGAACGTGTGACCCGCAGAAGCGGCGAGTTCGGGAACCCTTGCGGCGTCCGAGTTTTCCGCCTGTTCGGTCACATCCCTGGTGATGATGCCCGCACGGCTTTTGAACTTTTGCAGCAGCTTTTCCGTGGTCTCGCCGGTGAAGATCTTGATCTGGAGCTGCAAGGTGTTCCCGTCCACCGGGGTCACGAAGATCTTGTCGATATACTTCTCCACGAACTCCTTGGTGATCACGCCGCTGGCGGCGTCACGCTGGGCGTTGGCCAGGACCTTCCGAATCTCCTCGATCTTTTTCCGAAAGCCCTCGCCCTCCAGGGCGGCGGCCTCCAGCTCGGCGATCTCGGCCTCTGCCGCTTGGATCTCTTCGTTGCAGGCGGCGGACATAGCCTTGAAGTCGGCGTTGGTGATGCTGTCGTCGGCGGCCAGCTGGAGGAGCTTGTTCTTCTTCCGGTTGGCCTGGTCGATGATCTTCTGCTGCTCCTCGATCTTCTGGGGCAGCGCCCCATTCTCGGTCAGCGCCCGGTACATCCGCACATATTCCTCCACCATGGCGTCGGTGTCGGCCTTCGTGTCCCGGAACACCTCATACAGAACGGGCTTGATCTCCTCCTCGTAGATGGCGAAGGAGCCGCAGGAGTCCGCGCCGTTTTTGATCTTGCCGGAGCAGACCCATTTGCTGTTTTTCCGGCCGCTTTTGTCGGTGGACTCCCGACGGTAGTAGGGCTGGCCGCAACAGGTACACCAGAGCTTCCCGGTCAGAAGATTGGCATGGTTGCAGATGCCCTGCCGCCCCTTCACGTCCTCGCTGCGCCGCTTCAACACCTCGTTTGCCCGGTCCCACAGCTCCTCGGACACCAGGGCCGGGACGATCTCTCCCGTCTCGTCCTTGAACATGACCCATTCCTCCGGCGGGAGAAACTTCTGCTTCTTGGTGAACATATCCACCACCTTGACCTTGTTGCCCACATAGTAGCCCTTGTATTTGGGGTTGGCGATCATGTTGGCCATGGTGGAGTGGGCGATCTTGTTGCCGTTTAGGTTCCGGTAGCCCTTCTCCCAAAAGAGCTTTTCGATCTGCTTCATGGAGTAGCTGCCCGAGGCGTACAGCTCGAACAGTTCACGGACCATGGGGGCCTCTGTCTCGTCGATCACCAGTTTTTTCTGGTCCTTCCGGTAGCCGAAGATCCGGCTGTTGCCCAGGACCACGCTCTGCTTGATAGCCTGCTGGTGCCCAAACTTCACCCGACTGGACAGCTTGCGCAGCTCGTCCTGGGCAATGGAGGACATGATGGACAGGCGCAACTCGCTGTCCTCGTCCAGCGTGTTGATGTTGTCGTTCTGGAAGAAAACCCCCACGCCATAGCCCAGCAGCTGCCGGGTGAACTGGATGGAGTCCAGGGTGTTTCTGGCAAAGCGGGAGATCTCCTTGGTGATGATCAGGTCGAAGCGGTCCTCTGCCGCCTCCTCCACCATGCGGTTGAAGTTCTCCCGCTTCTTGGTAGAGATACCGGACAGGCCCTCGTCGATATAGCCGGGCACGAAGGTCCAGGCCCGGTTTTTGCGGATCAGGTCCTCGTAGTAGTGGATCTGGTTGTCCAGGGAGTTGAGCTGCTCGTCCGATTCCGAGGACACGCGGGCGTAATACGTCACCCGCAGGGGGATGTCATAGATGCTTTTTGTGCGGAGCTGCTGCCTGACGGCGTGTATATCCATAGTTGGTCTCCTTCATTTGTTTTGTAAAATCATTATCTGTATTATATTATAAACGTAAACGAAAAGCAAGGGGCAAAAAACAGCGCCCGGATTTTGCCCGGACGCTGAGAGTTAATATGTATGATGTGGTCTCCCTCATTGAGAAGATTGAAAATCTTTATTACAAATCATCATCGTCATCGTCTTCGTTTTCGTTATCGCAATCAAGTTGCGGTAAATCTTGACTGCTTCCAAATGCGGAATGAACACCAATTCCAGCCCCAACAATTGCTGCAACACCCAAAAGTGCAACACCAACTTTTCCCCATAGCCTTTCTAAGAATTTCTTGTATTGTAAATCAGCTTCCGCAATTTTATCTGCTACTTCTATCATATCATGGGTGATGGCTATGCGCTCGCTTTCGGTGATACTTTCTACATCCATTCTCTTTGATAAGGCATCAAGAATTGTTTGATAACCTTGAATTACTGCGTCTTGACTTTTCTCACTTTTTTGTAGAATGTCATTGCAAGTTTGCATATAACTTGCAATTATTGTTTTACCAAATTCTACAAATGTCGGAAATTGATTTATTACTGCAATTGCAACTTCCTTGTCCATATAAGGTATCATTGAAGCAAACTGCATGACTTTATCTTTGGATAAGTTCCGAAACGAATCAATTTTAAGTGCCCGTTTTACCATTTCTTCAGACACATAACGTTTAGCAATCTTTTTTGACATTTATTTATCTCCTTCATATACCATATCTTTACGGATTTTTGAAAAGGCTTCTCTGATAGAGTTTCCTTCTCCAGCTTGTGCCTGCTTATATCCTTGCTCTATCATAGCGTTAAACTGTTCATAGGTCAAGCTGCTTCTCGTTGGCAAGGTCTGCACTGTGAGAGAATTCGGAATGCAACCTGCCATAATAATTGGCTTGTTCGAATTTGCCTCTGTCTGCTGTGTGATTTCCGGCAGAACATCAGCCGTAGCATCTGCGCTCTTAGCTGCCATTATAAGCACCAGCCTTTCATCCTTTGACTTAATTAAGATTATATAACGAAACGACGGGTTTCTCAAGACATCCTGCCAAAAGAACGGCGCAGCTGCTGTGACTGCGCCGTTCTTTACAGGCGAGGTTTACTGTGTCTCCCTATCTATCTGGACAGGCTCTTGGCGGTCCTGGCGTCGATCTTATTGCTCATCATGTTTCGCTCCCGCTCGGTGATCAGGCCCTTTTCAAAGAGAACCTTGTTATAGTATTTCAGCCACATCTCCTCTGCGGCCGCTCTTTTCTGCTGCTCGGGACTGATTTTGCTCGTTTTTCCTGCCATTCAATTCCTCCTTATATATGTTGTATGATTCCCTTATAATTCCTGTTTCAAACGGCTGTGCCGCTGTTTTTCCACCGCGGAGCAGGCTCGGATGATCTCCTCGGGGATACTGTCCACCGTGCGGCGCAGCTCGTCCAGTTCGCTGAGCTTGCGCTGAATCTCCAGCTTTTTCTGGACGCTCTCCCTGGAGGCGGTATTCAGCTTCTTTTCAAGCGCCGCGTTTTCAGCGGTGAGTTCTCTGTACGCCTTGTCGTACTTTTTGAGCCTCGTCCGCATGGCCTCCACGCCGGGGATGTACTTGTCCAGTAGAACCTCCAGCTCCTCCGTCTTGGCCTTCTTGTTGAGCAGGTTGGTGTCTGCTGCCAGGGCCAGGATCTGCTCCTTCATCCGGTTCAGATGCACGGCCTCTTTGAACAGCCTCGGCGGGATATGGGTGCGCCCGGTCTCGCTGGCGCTCTCGCCCCGCTCCAGGTCCGGGTATTTCCCGACCATGTGCTTCCAGAACTCGTCTTGCCACCAGGTCAGTTTTTTCCGGTTGCCCACGATCTCCTTCGCGCACAGCCGGCCGTCCTCCGTCAGTGGGACAAAAGAAAGGTGCATATGGGGCGTTTTCTCGTCCATATGCACCACGGCAGATATGATTGTCTCTTTGGGCTGAACTTTTTCGATGAAGGCCAGAGCCTCGGCAAAGTAGGCGCGGATCTCGCTGCGCTTCTTCCCGTTGAAGAACTCCGGGCTGGCGGTGACAAGGGCCTCCACCACGCGCACACTGTCCGAACGGGTACGGCAGCCGGCCTCCGCGATCTGCTTTTCCGCCTCCGCCCGGTATTTGCGCTGGGGCTCCACCAGATGGAAGTTGAGGTGACTGCGGGAGAGGTCCACATCGGGATTGCTGGCGTAGGTCTCTTTCGTGCGCTCGTTGTGGGCCTCGATGCGCCCGATCTCCGGTCCCTTGTATTTGGCGAAACGCAGGATGGCGTACTGTGCTTTCATGCGTCCCTCCTCCGCTGCCAGACCAGCTCATAGCCCAGCACGTCGGCCAGCTCGATGACCTCTTTGTACCGGATGCTCTCTCTTTGCAGCTTGGCGGACAGGTTGGAAACGCTGTCGCTCCAGCCGTAGTCGTCAGAAAGCCGGTCAACCAGCTCCTGCATGGTAAATCCGGCCCGAACGATCTGGGCCTTAATCTCGTTTCTTATACTCACTTTAAATCCTCCTGTTTTTGTTATGTTTCAGGCAGCGAAGCCCGTGCGCTCTCCGGTATCCCGGTTTCACTGCCCGGTGAAAATTGTGCTTGCCTGATAATCCGCTCCATTTTAGCGGCGCGATGTCCTGTCCGCAGGGGAGAGGTTTCGACTTTACGAATCCGAGTGACCCTTCCCGAAGCCGCGCAAAGACACGCGGTTTTGCAAATCTGGTGTGCGGTTTCGAGAAGCGCGGTTTCGTGCCGTTTCTCCGCCCGGAAGGAAAAAACTTTGCGGTTTCCAATACCTTTGAAATAGTGCCGGTTTTCAGGGGGAAAATCTGTTGGCCCGGCAACGCCGCCCAATTCAAAAACATCCATCCCATCCGCCCAACTATCCCGTTTGGGATGCCTGGGATGGATGGGATAGACCGTTTCCAGTTCAGCATCAACCATTAGGCGGCGTCACCAGGGCCTCAATTCCCCAAAAGCCGTTGACCCGCTTGCCTGAAGAATTGGTGATGTGGTTATCGTGCTCCAGTCCGAACTCCCCGGCGACCTTTTTCAGCGTCATGCTCACCGTCCGCGCCGCCAGAGGCTTGTAGGCGTTGTCGCTGCACCACATGGTATAGATGGCGTACAGGTCTGCGGAGGTGATGGTGCTGTCCGCCTTCAGGCGGATGTAGCCATCAGAGCGGAGAAACAGCAACACGTTGTCGGCCTCCCGCCGGGCATCTTCCCGGTTCCCCTTGGTGCGGCTGCTTTCCGTAAAGCAGTAATGGTTGCCAATCAGCCGTCTGAGCCCGTCCAGACACCAAAGAAAGATTCCCTCGATCTCCGTACAGAGCTTGTCTGCCAGGAACGGGTCGTCCTCCCTGCCGGGCGGCTTTTTCCTGACAGACAGGATGAGCTGCCGCCGGTAAAAGCCCTCCGATCGGTCGTAGAGGGATTCCAGGTCCCCGTTGGAGAAGGCCAGGAAACGGACATACATCTGCCCCTGATAGCTCTGCTCGCCTTTGCGCTCCAGGTCCATGGGCATTTCAGCGGTGATGAGGGATTTCAGATAATGGGTGGATTTGAGCGCCTCCAGCTTCATGTCGTCGTCCACCATCAGAAGTTCGTTTTCCAGGTCGGCTCTGGCGAAGGGGCTGCGCTCCACCTTGGCGATGCTGCCGTTCTTCAGATTGCTGCCCAGCAGCTTCTGCATCACCACTCCGATGCGGCTTTTCCCCTCGCCGCCGCTGCCCTTGAGCAGCATCATGGTCTGGCCCCGGTTGGTGGGTAGCAGGCAGTAGCCAAGGTATTCCTGCAAGGTAGGAATGTCCTCGGCCTCCAGCAGCTCCGATAAAAAATGCAGCCACGTCACAGGCTGCGGCGCATCCGGATCATATTTCACAGGCAGGCGGTTCCGGCAGAAGTCTTTCCGCTCGTCAAACGTGCCGCTCAGAAACAGCGTCCCATTGGCGACGTGGAGCCGGTCCTCGTAGATCGGGAGGCTCGGCGCGTAGGCTTCCAGCTTGAGCATCTCAAAAATGCCGGCGGTCCTCTTGGCGAGACCTCTGTTCAGGTAAGGCCGGAGCATTTCGTAGATCTCTTTTCGTATGATCTCCTCGTCGGGGATGCGCCCTTCTTTTGAGAAAAAGCTGCCGCCCACGCGGACCATCGGGTGTTCTTCCAGAAACGCCTCGCAAAAGCCCACCTCGTCCAGTATTTTCCCATCGAACCAGGGCGGATTCTCGCCTGGGTCACGTCTGCTCATGGGCGTCCTCCCTGATCTCATCCAGACGCTCCTGCAAAAGCGCGATCTTGCCGTCCTTCATCATATCCTCCACGATACCGGCACGCTCATTGGGAGGACTGAGCTCCAGCAGATCCACCATGTACTGCGTACACTCCAGCATATGACAAGCCTCCACAAACCGGGGGTCCGGCTCTGCATTCGGAGACGGCGGGGCGTAAGCTGTTTTCCAGTCCTTCAGGATACGCAGATACTCCCGCAATACCTGAGAACAGTGCTTTTCGTCATCTGCCCGCGCTTTATAGGCGTGCAGCTTTGCCATCACGGAGGGCTTGACCTCCCGGATGCCGAAGTCCGCGGCCAGCTTTTGGGCCGCCTCCTTTTCGGTCAAGCCCAGGAACCGTGAGGTGAAGTCGATCACGTCCCCCTTGGCCCCGCAGCCGAAGCAGTAGAAATAATCTTCATTCAGCTTCAGGCTTGGGTGCCGGTCCTCGTGGAACGGGCAGCAAATCATTCCGTTCCGGCCCACCGTCAAACCCCAGTGCTCCGCCGCCATTTGTGGCGTGACCTGGGACTTGACGGCTTCAAAAATTGTCATTGGCATCTCTCCTTCGTTTCTTTTTTCCGGCAATTTCTTTTGCCGTTTGAATATACGAAGAAAAAGTCTTAGACCTGAAAAATCCGGCATAAATGCAAGAAAATAGAAAGAACCCTCCTGAAATCTTGCAAAAATGCAAGACCCAGGAGGGCAGAATTATACGGTGAGGGCTAAAAATAAGCTGTTATCAGGAAACGCCGGCCAATGCAGGTAATTAGATGTTTACATCCTCGTTTTCCTTCATAGCCCGCATTATATCCTGATAGCTCACCAGCGTCACATTACCCATCTCTTTTGCTTTATCGACACAGCCTTTGGTAAAACCCGACTTGGCAAATAGGTAAAAGTATTTTTCTTGATAAGGAAACAGATTGCTGCGCTTTATGAGTTTTTCCAGAACGCCGAGATCGACCTTTTCATTTGTCCATTTGCACTCGCCAAAAAGGGCAGTGTTTTTGTCCTGCTCAGCAAGAATATCAATTTCCTCCTGCCGCCTTTCTGTCGGGTTATTGCCCCACCAGCGGCCGAGCGAGGAAAACTGCACTGGGCATTTTCCAGCAAGCAACAGTTTCCAAAGGTGCTGCTTGCATATTTCCTCAAACACATTGCCCATATAGTCGGACAGAAACGGCTCTATTCGCTTATAGGCGAGGTCGGCCGCGCCGCGGGCAATGATGGAATTGTTCTCCGGAACGAAGCGATACCAGAAGCGAAACATATTGTCCTCTATGGAATAAAGTGCCTTTCTGGATGTTCTTTCGCCGTAGGGTATCTCTTTTCGGATAAGACCCAGAGAGACAAGGTTTTTCACATAGGTGGAGCACACATTGGTGTCCTCACCGACCTTGTTGGAGATTTCCGACATCCGGGCAGCGCCGGTGGCAATCGCCGTGATAATGGCGTTATAAAGCGAAGGCTCTCGCACCTCCTGCTTGAGCAGATTTTCCGGCTCCTCAAACAGCGCAGATGTGGGGTTCAAAAAGGTGTTTTTGATATTCTCTTCGACACTCAGTTTGTCATTCATTTGCAGCAGATATTGGGGCGTTCCGCCGACAATTCCGTAAATCAGCGCCTTATCTTCGTAGGAAAAATGCTGAAAATACCGGCAAGTCTCCTCAAAGTCGAAGGGTACGATCTTCATTTGCGCTGTCCGCCGGCCGTACAGCGGCGCTTTGTAGGCGAGAACGTGATCCTCCATGTAGGACATAGACGAGCCGCAGAGAATCAGCATCAGCTTTGAACTTTCTTTATATTTATCAATGAGCAGTTGAAATGTGGAGGCGAGGCTGCCCTCTGACCGGGCCACATAGGGGTATTCATCGACAGCGAGTATGAACCGCTCCTTTTCGGACAGCTTAAACACATATTCCAAGGCAGCCTGAAAGGACTGAAAAGAGCTTTCTGCCTCAATCCCGGTATGGTACTCTAAAATGTTTTTGCTGAAGTTTTCGAGGTTTTGCTTGGCGTTACTTTCAACGCCCATAAAATAGATGGCGTTTTTACCCCTGATAAACTGATTGATCAGCGCGGTCTTCCCGACACGGCGGCGCCCGTAGATGACCACAAATTCAAACTTGTTCGACATATACAACCGGTCCAACGCCTGCAGTTCCCGCTCTCTGCCAATGAACATGACATTACCTCCAACTTAGAGTAGTTAAAGTATAGCAAATTAAATAAATTTAGTCAAGTACGATTTGCCAAATCGTACTTGACTAAATGCACGAGATGCTTAATTTGTTGGCAAGAACCGTTGTACCCGGATACGATTTGCGGAGATAGGGCCGAAACTATATGGCAATACTCATTCCGCCTTTTCCGAGACACGGGAGCTTGGCCTTTCAATGCACGGCTATTTCGCAAAATCAAATTTTTATTAAAAATGTGAAAATATAAAAGTGATTGGAAACGAATAGGTTAAACCGTTGCCTTACGCTTAGCCTATATGAGAGTCTGTATCGAGGGTGGTAAAGAAAAGGGTCTGATACCTGCTCGACACAGATTCCAAGCCCTTCACGTTGCTTAATTCAATTTTCGTCTAACTTTTGAGGTTCACTTCAAAGATTACAAGCGGAGCGCTTTGTTAGGATCGGTAAAAGCCTTCATCACTGAGGCTGGACCATTTCAGATACATCTCTTTATAGTTCTCTTTGATAAACGCCTGGATGCCATGAATCTCCCGGTCAGTCAAAACGCCGCGATTCTGGAGGACGCTATCTCCGTTGCTCTTGACAAAGAACTTGGCCGAGCCCGCTTCCGTGAGCTTTGAGTCGCTGGCATGGACATGCATACACTCAATGATGCAGTGGGAAGTAAAGTAGAGGTAGTATCCATAAACCTTAAAATCGTAATACTTAGGCATCGTCCGGTCCCTCCATAAAACGCTGATTGCGCTTCAGATAGTCCCGTACAATGTCCAGTTCTATATCGTCCATGCTGGTTTCCAGTACTTCCCCATGGGTGGAAAGTACAGCAGCCCTGACCGGGCAGCCCAGGTTGAGAACCTTGATAATTTCGTCGCTTTTGGTAAAAGCGTAGCCGTTGACGATCACATCTGCTTTAGAGGCTACTTGCTGAATATCACACATATTGAATCCTCACATCCTTTATGGGGGCCAAAAAAGCCTGCGGGTCAAAGTACAGATTCTGCAAAATAGGGATCAGGTCGATATACTCTTCCTCTTCCGAGGGAGCGTTGTCGTATTTGGCCATAGCTACAAGATACCCGTTGTCCCATTGAGTGACCCTGGTATATCGCTCCAGATGAGAGGATGTCCGGAACCGGATCACATGGCCGCCAAATGAGAAACTTGTAAAATTGCCGCTGCTGCTCAAAACAGCTTGATTTTGCTCATTCATCTGTTATCACGCCCCCTTTCCGCTCTATAGCGTATGCCCTCCCTCAAGACGTTCCTATAATAGTGAAGCAACTCGGAGTGCTATTGTCACCGCACTTGAAACAGTATAGCATATCTGCGAGTAAAAGAAAAGTGCTTTCAAAAGCTGTATATTGAAATCAGTTTACCCTATAATAGCAAGTATTCTTCCCTGAACCTTCCCGCTTCAGTTCGCCGGAGGCCACCAGCTTTCGCAGCGCGCCCTCAATCGAACTGAGGCTGAGCGCGGGGCAAAGCTCCCGAATATCCTGCTTTGTAAACCTGCCGATTTTATTCATAGCAGCGCGCCTGACCGTTTCCAGCGCGGGCAGCTTTGTCTCTACCAGGGCAAACCGTTCCCCGAAGTCCTTATAGGCGGCGAGGATCGTGCCCAGCAGATATTTGATGAAGGGAACGGCGTCCTCTTTGCCCTCGTGCCAGCCAATCTGTGCCTGGCCGAGCGCGTCATAATACAGGTCCTTCTCCTTCGCGATCTTCGCTTCCAGGGAGATATATTTGCCCACATAGAAGCCGCTTCGGTAGAGCAGAAGCGTGGTCAGCAGGCGGCTCATTCTGCCGTTTCCATCGTTGAAGGGGTGGATGCAGAGAAAGTCGTGGATGAAAACGGGTATGGCGATCAGCGGCTCGACCTCCATGTTCCCGATGACGCGGTTATATTCTGCGCAGATTCTGTCCAGCGCTTCCGGCGTCTCATAAGGGGCCAGCGGCGTAAATAAGATCTCCACATGACCGTCGGGATAAGTCGCGCTGATGTAGTTCTGTACGTTTTTCGTCCTGCCAGCCATGGGGTTGTTCATATGACTGTACAGGATCTTATGGAGCTGCAAAATGTAGTTCTGCGTGACCGGGATCACATCGAAACTCTCGTGGATCAGATTAAGAACGTCCCGGTAGCCGGCGATCTCCTGCTCGTCCCGGTTCCTTGGTGTTGTCTTTTCTTCCACCAGCTGCCGGATGCGCGTGTTGGTCGTAACGATGCCCTCTATCGCGTTGGAGGCCTCGGTGCTCTGTATCTTTGCAATCTCGACCAGCTTCTCCAGCTCCTCCGGGCGCTGCTTCAGATACATTTCCTGTTTCCCTGCCTCTTTATATATCGCGGCGATCAGGCCGAGAATTTCCGAATCCCATTTCTGGTTTCTGATCTCCGAATAGTTGAAATCTCTCATTTCCCTCACCTCAAAGTCTTTCCCTTAAATTATATCAGATATCAAGGGAAAAGCAAGGCTTTCCTTGCGTGCTGTTCAGAAAATTTTCGACAACACGAACACTTTTTTGCTAAAGCGCATTGACAGGCATATACGTTTTTGATACAATAACTACATCCAAGACAAGAAAATATTTTGCTGTGCTGTGGAGCCGCTGACAAGGCGAAGTCTTCCCAAGAGCCGCGAAAGTGAGTTGTCCGTATGAGGAGAACTCTTGACCGGCATTGGGGTTTTTCTTTACCGGTCAAGCGGTTCCTTTCGTTGACCTCCTCTTGCCGGGCTTCTCCGGGCAGCAAGAAAAAACGGAAGGTTTAAAATGAGCAGAGACAAACAAGAAAAAGACGAGGTGTGGTCCATGAGCGATGAGAGCGTGTTCCTCTCCGGGACGGTCCGAGACCGTGTACAGGATCTGATGAAATACCAAAAAATCTCGCAGGCAGAGCTTGCCGACCGGATCGGCTGCTCGGAGAGCCTGCTGAGCCGGTTCATCAGCGGCAAGACAGACAAGCTAGGCGATGAAAACATCATCCGCATCGCCCGCGTGTTTGATGTCTCCACTGACTTCCTCCTGGGCGAGACAGACATTCCCGACCGGGTGAACTACGATATTTCCGAGCTGGGTCTGTCGGTACAGGCGGCGAGAAATCTCTTTACGCACAAGGTCGATCCCCGGGTCGTCAACGCGCTGCTTGAGACCCCGGAGTTTGCCAATACCACAAATCTGATCTCCGGCTATCTGGATGACGAGATGGCAAAGGGCTTCGCCGCGCAAAACCAGCTGTTTGCTATGGTGGCCGGAATGCTCAGAAACGAGCCTGCCGCCGCTGCCGATGCAAAGAAACTGCAAAGGCCGGTGTATCAGGCAGACTTGACCGCCATACAAAATTCGTTTATGACCGCGGTGAGGACCGTGAAAAAAGATGCGGACAGCAAGCTGACGGATTCTCATAAGCTGGCGGATTCCCGCAATCTGACCTCCGAGGCCATGAAGAAGATCGTTGCCGAACTACCAAACGGAAAGATCAGCCGCCAAGTCACAGAGGAGCAGTTGGCCGATGCAGTCGCGCAGTCTGTTTCTGATCTCCGCGGCGTTGACCCGGAGCAGGTCAAGAAACTTTTCCTCGCCATGATCAGCAGGAAAAAGCGCAAGGACAGGAGCGGCCATGACAAATGAACAGCTCTGTGTTCTGGCAAAGGCGGGGAATTCCCAAGCGCGGGAACAGCTCATTGAAAAGAATATCCCATTTATAAAAAAGACCGCCTACGAGCTTTGGAACACTCAGCCAGAACTGAACGCCGCCTTGCAAATCGACCCGGACGATCTTGTGCAGGAGGGTTCCCTGGGGCTGTACGGCTGCATCGAGAGTTATGATCCTGAAAGCGGGAATTTGTTCCTGACCTATGCGGGGCCGGCAGTAAAAAACACTATGCTGGACTACATCCGTTTGCAGAGCGCGTCCTTTGAGGGGAAGAAGCTGAACGAGCTGATTTCTTTGGACGATGCCGCGAAAGGGGAGGCCGAAAGCAGCGAACACATTTCATCCGAAGGCTCCGTCAGGCGTGAACCGGAGGAGATCTATCTGGCGAAAGAGCGGGTTGAAGAGATCCACCGGGCGCTGGGAAAGATCGAGGCCAGAAACGAAAAGTATCTGCGGTATCGCTTCGGCTTTGACGACGACACAGAGCATCTGCTGGCGGAAACTGCAAAGCATTTTCATCTCACGGAGAGCAGAGCGAAGTCCACGGAGAAGGCGGCTTTGGAAGATATATCACTGGAGCTGCACTTGTAGTTTTTGGAGAACGGGGCACGTCGCTGCGGCGGGGTTTATATACCTCTTGCGGCCCGGTGCTGCGGCTTCGCTCCCGGTCTCTGACCTCCGCTCTGCCGCAGCGCCTCCACCCGAAGGGCGAATATTTGCAGGCATACCCGGCTTGCAAATATTCGCTCTTCTGCCGTCTCCGGAAACGGTCTGTCCGGCACGGTGACAGCCCCTTTCCGGCGACGGCGGCCGCAAAAGGTATAACACACTAGACTTTGCAAGCAAAATCGTGTGCCACGAAACCTCTGGTTTCTTTGGATTCTTCCGGGCAAGGGGAACGCTGTTCCCCTCTGGACACCCCATGCCAACAGGGGCTTCTCGCCCCTATTGGAAACCCCGAGCTGAGGGGATGCTCCCCTCAGAACACCCTGCCATTTTCTCCACCCAGTGGAGCACCAAACTGCAAAAACCTGTTTGGTGCGAGGTCGGAGAAAATGCAAAACAAGAGCAGCGCGCTGGGAGCTTGCTATGGAAAACTGTTCTTGTTTTGGGGGGACGCCAAGAGCAACGGCGAGAGAAAAGAGCGTGACGCGAAATCTGTCAATATCTCTTGCCTTCACTTGTGTTTTTGAGTATAATTTTGTAAAATGGCAATGTATAGCAGACAGAAACAGCCAAAGTATTGAAGGAGATAAATAATGGCCAACAAACTTGAACTGACATGGTTCGGCAAAGAAGAACCTATCAAAATAGAGCCACGTCTTTTGATCGAGCAGCCGGAGCTATCTAATACCGGTGCCGACCCCGATACCACAAATATGCTGATCCACGGGGACAACCTGTTGGCCCTGAAAGCGTTAGAGAGCAAATTCGCTGGACAGATAAAGTGTATTTATATCGATCCGCCGTATAACATCGGGGCGGCATTTGAGCATTATGATGATAATCTTGAGCACAGCCTGTGGCTCTCATTGATTCGCCCGCGCTTAGAAATTTTATGGTCGCTTTTGGATAAAGAAGCGGGCAGTATCTGGATCAGTATTGACGACAATGAACAGGCTTATATGCGTGTACTGTGTGATGAATTATTCGGTCGCCATAATTTTGTTGCACAAATTGTCTGGCAGAAGCGTTACTCCCGCGAGAATCGGGAGGCCATTGGAGACGTTCATGAGTACATTATTGTGTATGCAAAAAACAAAGAGATTTTTAAGCTTCAACGCAATAGATTACCAATGTCTGAGGAGCAAGCAAAAATATATAAGAATCCGAACAATGATCCGCGGGGCAGATGGCGTCCTGTTCCAATGACAGCACAGGGTTACCGACCAAATCAAATGTACCCAATTACAGCGCCCGGTGGAGCAGTTCATTATCCGCCCGCAGGACGATGCTGGAGTACAATAGAATCCGAATTTAAAAAATTACTTGCCGACGGAAGAATCTATTTTGGCAAAGACAATAACAGCCAGCCTAATACGATTCGATATTTATCTGAAGTACCCGGCGTGGCTCCGTGGACGTGGTGGCCAAGTGATGAAGTCGGGCATACAGATTCTGCGAAAAAAGAGATAATGGCTCTGTTTGGAAACGATAATATTTTTGATACCCCTAAACCGGAAACCCTACTTGAAAGAATCATCCATATTGCCTCCAATCCTGGAGACCTTGTTCTCGATTCCTTCCTCGGTTCCGGCACCACGGCTGCCGTCGCCCACAAAATGGGCCGGCATTATATTGGCATTGAAATGGGCAACCACGCCTATACGCACTGCAAGGTGCGTCTGGACAAGGTGATTGCAGGTGAAGACACCGGTGGAGTTACTAAGTCCGCTGGCTGGCAAGGCGGCGGCGGATACCGCTTCTATGAGCTTGCGCCCACGCTCATCAACGAGGACGCATTTGGTGAGGCCGTTATTAACCCGGACTATGACGCAGCCATGTTAGCGGCGGCGGTCGCACTGCATGAAGGCTTCACCTATAGGCCCGATACTTCTCTGTTCTGGAAGCAGTCAACCGGCAATGAGAACAGCTATCTGTTTGTGACCACGCGCCACCTGACCGGCGCTTTCCTTGACTCCATCCGGAACACAATGGAAGAGGGCGAATATTTGATTATTGCCTGCCGTTCCTATGATGGCGGACTGGACAAAGCGTATGGCAATATCACGATTAAAAAAATTCCTCAAATGCTGCTTTCCCGCTGTGAGTTTGGCAGAGAGAACTATAATCTGAATATCGTGCATCCTCCTGTGTACGACGATGAGGAGGTCGATCCGGATGAGTGAGCGTTTCCCCCAGTACACAACGGACTATATCAGCGGTGTTATGTCTCTGCGCAAACCGCAGACGGCCTCGCTCAAAATTCTGGAAGAAATTCTAAACAGTGTAATGCTGCGCAAAGGGATGAATTTGCGCGGTGCTCTTGGGGCTGTCCATACTATGTACCCAACCTGTACGGATTTTGAGCGGGAGTTTATGTCTCTGACTTTCGCTCTTGCCACCGGTGTTGGTAAAACCCGACTGATGGGCGCGTTTATCGCCTATCTATACACCCAGAAGGAAGTCCGGAACTTTTTCGTTGTCGCGCCCAACACGACAATTTATGAAAAGCTGAAACGGGATTTATCTGATTTTAACAGTTCTAAATATGTCTTCCGCGGCCTTGGCTGTTTTAGTACAGCTCCCCAGATTATAACGGACGAGGACTATAAATCCAAACAGATTTCCTCATTTGAATCTGACATTCGTATCTTCGTTTACAATATTGATAAGTTCAATAAAGAAGACGTCAATATGCGAAAGGTGAACGAGATCATTGGCGACTCATTCTATAAGTACCTGACTTCGTTATCTGACCTTGTGCTCATCATGGATGAATCGCATCATTACAGGGCTGCACGCGGCGCTGCTGCCCTGAATGAACTGCACCCTTTATTGGGCCTTGAGCTTACGGCCACGCCGCTCGTTGCAAAGGGTAATAAACAGGTCCCATTTAAAAATGTGGTCTATGAGTACCCGCTCTCGAAGGCTATCGAGGATGGCTATACGAGGACACCCTTTGCTGTCACTCGTTCTGATATTGATTTTTATAACTTTGGGGATGAGCAGTTGGATAAAATGATGCTGCTCGATGGTATCGCTTGTCACGAAAATGCAAAGCGAAGGCTGGAAGTATATGCCGTCAACAATGGCAGACCCATTGTAAAGCCTTTTATGCTTGTAGTTTGCAAAGATACAGATCATGCTGCATGGGTGGAGAACTATGTTAAATCTGATGCATTCCGGGATGGAGCATACCGCAATAAGACCATCATCATCCATTCCAAGCAATCCGGCGTAGAGAGCGAAGCAAATACCCGCTTGCTGCTGGAAGTAGAACACCCAGACAATCCGGTGGAGATCGTCATTCATGTCAATATGCTGAAGGAAGGATGGGACGTAAACAACCTCTATACGATTGTCCCCTTGCGTACTGCCGCATCAAGAATACTGCGTGAGCAGATGGTAGGGCGCGGGCTTCGCCTGCCTTATGGAGAGCGCACTGGCGACAGCGATGTGGATGCCGTTATGCTTACTGCCCATGATAAATTCCAAGATATTCTGGAAGAAGCCCGCCGGGGAGACTCCATCTTTAAAGCGGGAAATGTTATCAAAGCTGAAGAAATTGTTCCCGAAGAAATCACATATCCGCAGATCGCTTTTTTAAATCAGCCTGATGCCGTTCGGGAAGAGGCATACGCCCATACCAATATTCCGCGTACAGAGCAAAATGATTCCATCATCGACACAGCCGTGGAAATCATCCGGGATGAGGTAACCCGGACTATCCAGACCACACCAGAGCACACTGTTACGCCGCAGGCCGCGCAAAAGATCGTGGAAACGGTTACCACAAAGATATCCGAGGATAAGGACTTAGGAGACATTTTCCACGAAAATGAGATGCCGATAGCTGCGTGGCTGCTATACCGCACAGAACAGACGCATATTGCGGCAAAAGCTAAGTTTATACCCATTCCGCGCATCAAAATCACGGACGCGGGGGTGGAAGAGTATGTCTTTTTGGATTTTGACCTTGGGCTGGCCGATTTTAACCATGTTCCGATAGGGAATGATCTTCTCATTCAAAGCCTAAAGGATATGGACGACCGGCAGTGGATCAAAGGCAATGCTATAGATTTTGAGGCTTATAACCCCAAAAAAGTTATACTGGCAGAGCTTCGTAAAAAGCCGGAGATCGATTATGAGAGATGCTCTGCGTTGCTGTTCAAACTCATTACACAGGTATGCGAGCATTATTCTCACCGATACGGGGAGAATGGTATGCGCAATATCGTGATGATGTACAAGCGGGATATAGGGAACAAGATCTATACACAGATGCTCCAGCACTTCTACTGTAAAAATGGCTTTTTGCAGGAGGAAGTTATCGGGACTCGAAATTACAATTTGCAGCAGTCGTACAGTTACAAAGAAAAGGTCGGTCTGAATGAGCCGTTTGCAGGGGATATTCGTTCTGTTTTGTTTACAAATATCCGTAAGGGCGTGTTTAGCACGGCAAAGTTTGACAGTAAGGAAGGAGAACTGGCTCTGGCCCGTGTGCTTGAGGCCGATCCTGATGTGCTAAACTGGCTTCGCCCGCATCCAAAGGAGTTCAACATCACATATAATCACGGTCATTTATATGAGCCTGATTTTGTGGTGGAGACAGAGAAGGTCATTTATTTGGTAGAGGTAAAAGGCGAGGACAAGCTAAACGACCCAAACGTGATTGCAAAAAAGGAACGCGGTATCCAGTATTGTGAGGTTGCCACCCGCTGGGGCAAAGCAAATGGATATAAGGAATGGCGGTATCTGTTTATACCCTCCAAACAAATATTGCCTAACTCATCATTTGCTCAGCTGGCGGAGAGATTCAGAGCATTGTAATAGGCAATAGCAGAATTCAAGGTAGGTTGAAAAGCCGAACATATGTTTTGCAAAATCTGTTTATTAATTCTCTTATACTACTTTCAAAGTAATTAAAGATGATCACCTTTATGGAGGATTCTCTATGCCGGAAAAGAAAGCCTTTATTTTTGATACAAATTTTATTATCCAAAATCAAGAATTAGATGAAGCATTAGATAAGTTAAAAGAGCAATATTCTGTTTATGTTAGTCAGGTTTCAATTAATGAGAGAATCGCTCAACAGTGCAGAGAAGTTAAAGCCAAGTTTGAAGAAGCAGAGAAGTGTAATTTGAAGTTTTCTCATTTTGCATCAGTCGTCTTCAAAAAGACATATGCAGAAGAAAAAGCGTTCTATGAAAAAGGCGTCCAAAAAAGGTACGAAAAATACTTTGGAGAACATATTATTCCATTTGCAGAGGATGGTGAAATGCTTAGAACTATCATAGATCGCGCTAACCAGAAACTCCCACCGTTTTCCTCTGATAAAAACGCCAGCGATAAAGGCTTTAAAGATTGTTTGCTTTGGCTGTCAATTCTCACTTATTTCAAAGATAATGGGGAAGATGAAGTTATTTTTGTAACGGATGACAAGAGTGCTTTTAGAAATAACGTAGATTTTCTTCAAAATGAATTCCGGGATGTAACAGGAAAAACGATTGCAATTCATCCGAATGCATATTACCGGGAAACACTGATACAACCTGAAAAAGCGGAACCTTCAGTAGCGGAAATAGTTGAGGAATTCCCTAATTTGGAAGCTTTTCGAGAAGAAGTAGCAGAAGCTGTTGGAGGATTGCTGGGAGAAGAAAGCGAAAGCTATTATGGTGATCCAGATTGGTTGCAGACTTTTACTACTTCTGTGCCTTTCGATAAAGAATATGCTAAGACATTTTTTTCCGGTTTACAAACAGAAATGTTTGAACATCTTTTTGAAGAATCCATTCCCGCTTCAGTGCTTTTAAACTTTGACGGAAGAGTTACAGATGGTGATATAGAAATACCCATGCAAAGTCTCGAAAAAGTTTTAAAAGTGTATAAGGCGGTCCTTAAAAATTATCCACAGTATTGTGATCAGTTCTATGAAGCTGCGGCAAAAGTATTAAACCGAAATTATTATAAGCCGTCACCATCTCCCTTTGACATTATAGATGAGAATGGAGATTTGCCATTCTAAAGATCATCCAAGAAATCCAGCATAACTCGCTGTATGCGATTAATAACATTTGCAATATTACAATGCAGAAAAATGTTAGAATTACACTTTCCGTGTAGAATCGTCTTGCCAGACTGAATGAGCCGCTGCACAATAGGTGCTGTGCAGCGGCTCGTTCATAAGATTTTGTATCATATTATCTGTGCTTCCCCTTGCTTTTTTCATCGTTCCAGCATATAATGATATAAAAGTGTGAAAAATTAACACCGATAGCTGCATAATAGTGTGATGAGGTGCGCGATGGAACGATTGATATTGAACGAGCTGTTGAAGTGGAAGAACTCCAAGTACCGCAAACCGCTGATTCTGAAGGGTGTGCGGCAGGTGGGCAAGACCTGGGTGTTGAAGGAATTTGGCAAGCGGTACTATGACAACGTGGCCTACTTCAACTTCGATGAAAACGAGGAATACAAGCAGTTTTTTGAAACCACCAAGGACGTAGAGCGCATCCTGCAAAACCTCATGTTGGCCAGCGGGCAGCGCATTCTGCCGGAAAAGACGCTGATCATCTTTGACGAGGTGCAGGACTGCCCCAAGGTGATCAACTCCATGAAGTATTTCTGCGAGAACGCGCCGCAGTATCACGTTGCCTGCGCGGGGTCGCTGCTGGGGATCGCTCTGGCAAAGCCGTCCTCATTTCCGGTGGGCAAGGTCAACTTCATGCAGATCGACCCGATGACCTTCACGGAGTTTTTGATAGCCAACGGGGACGGGAATCTGGCCGAGTATCTGAACCGTGTGGACAGCATCGAGCCTATCCCGGATGCCTTTTTCAATCCGTTGACAGAGAAACTCAAGATGTACTATGTCACCGGTGGGATGCCGGAGCCGGTGCTGATGTGGACCCAGGAGCGGGACGTGCAGGCCATGCAGGAGGCCCTCTCCGGCATTATCGGGGCCTATGAGCGGGACTTTGCCAAGCACCCGGATATCAAGGAGTTTCCGAAGATCTCTCTGGTCTGGAAGTCCGTGCCCTCCCAGCTTGCCAGAGAGAACAAAAAGTTTATCTACAAGGTCGTGAAAGAGGGTGCACGGGCACGGGAGTATGAGGACGCGCTGCAATGGTTGGTGGACGCCCGGCTGGTGCATAAGGTCTACCGCAGCACCGCGCCCCGGCTGCCGGTGGCTGCATACGACGACATATCCGCCTTCAAGATCTATCTGGTGGATGTGGGCCTCCTGCGGCGTCTGGCTCAACTGGCTCCTACCGCCTTCGGCGAGGGCAACCGGCTTTTTACGGAGTTCAAGGGCGCGTTGACGGAAAATTATGTGCTGCAAACGCTCGTCACACAGTTTGAGGTACTGCCTCGCTACTGGAGCCAGAACAACCCGCCCTATGAGGTGGACTTCCTCATTCAGCGGGAGAACGACATCTTTCCGGTAGAAGTCAAGTCCGAAACCAACACCGCCAGCAAGAGCCTGCGGAAGTTCAAAGGGCTGTTTCCGAAAGAGGTCAAACTCCGCATTCGCTTTTCCCTGGACAACCTGAAGCTGGACGGGGACGTGCTGAACATCCCGCTATTTATGGCGGACCAGACTGACCGGCTGATCGGGATGGCTTTAACTCATAAAGAAGGAGAGAGATAAATGGAACGGGACAACAATGAGAGACTGAAGGCGTCCAAAGAACTAAAGGATATCCGTGATTTGATTGATGAGATAGAGGCATTTTGGAGAACTCTATACTTTGATGAGAAAAAAGCAAGAGAAATAATCCAGAAAGTCAACGATAAGCACCCTGAAAATGTTATAATATACAATATTGTTACCTATCAAACAGCATCATATGATGCAAGTGGTGTGACCGTTCCATCTGCACCGCAAGCACAACTTCAAGAGGATTTACAGTGGAAACAATTTTATTTAAATGCAAAACTGCTGGGTAAAGGAGCAGAGGAAATAATAAAAGAATGGAAATACATGAGTAGATAGATTGTATTTTTTCCCTGATTATGAAATAGCGGAGGTATTATAAATGGCTAAAAAAGAAGTGAAAACCGATCTTTGGGTTGCACGACAGCTTGATGACTGTAAAATTCAATATGATGCACAAGGCAGCAATGTAAAAGAACTGAACGAGGCGTTGCAGAGCGCATCCAAACAAGGAACCGGGAAGGCCGGATATCCTGAATATGTTTTTGTAACTTGCGATTTTGTGGTTGTGATTGAGGACAAAGCGGATTTGTCGAAACACGAAAAGCTCACAGATAAGGGTGTTATTTCCGCTGAGCAAAAAGATATTATAGATTTTGCTGTGAATGGTGCGTACTTCTATGCAAAACATATTGCACAAAACAGTTCGTTCCGAAAGGTGTTTGCTGTTGGAGTATCAGGGGACGAAAAGCATCACCGAATTACTCCATTATACGTTGATGATCGGGAAGGATATAAACGACTTCCTGATATTGAATCGTTTACATCATTTACAAACGAAAATATCAACGAATATTATACCCGTTATGTTCTGAATGAGAAAACGGATGTTGAAAAGACAACTGAGGAAATCCTGAAGGACGCTGCGGAATTACATGAGTATCTACGTACATATGGTTCGCTAAAAGATCAGGATAAGCCGCTGGTCGTTTCGGGTATACTGCTAGCGCTAGATGACAAGTTCTTCAAGGTTGAGGATTTGCTGGGCGACGAAACCACAACTGACGGACAACTGATCTATGATGCAATCAAGCGCCGCCTGAAAGCATCCAATGTCGGGCCAGATGCAAAACGCGACAAACTGATGAGCGAGTTTTCCATCATTCGTACCAGCGCACGCCTGAATGAAGTAGATGGAAAACTTGGAAAGACTCCACTGAAATTTTACACGGAGTTTTTGAAGAAAAACGTATTTGACAATATCAAATACCACAGTTCCAGCGAAGACTTTATAGGAAGGTTTTATGGGGAGTTTATGAGTTATTCCGGTGGAGATGGGCAGTCACTTGGAATTATTCTAACCCCTCGTCATATTTGCGATTTGTTCTGTGATTTGCTTGATATTCAGACGATGGATATTGTACTCGACCCATGCTGTGGGACAGCGGGATTTCTCGTTGCCGCCATGCATCACATGTTAAAAAAAGCCGGAGAGGATCAAGCAAAACGGAAAAACATTAAAAAGAAACAACTGCACGGATTTGAATTGCAGAGTAATATGTTTGCAATCGCAGCAACAAATATGATTCTCCGTGATGATGGGAACAGCAACATAAAATGTGAAGATTTTTTGCGACAAAATCCTGCGGAAGTACAGTTAAAAGGCGCAACCATTGGCATGATGAACCCTCCATATTCTCAGGGCACAAAAGCAGATCCTTCACAATATGAGCTTTCCTTTGTGGAACACTTATTGGATTCTTTAACAGAAGGAGCCAAGGCAGCGGTCATAGTTCCGCAGTCTTCCATGACTGGCAAAACGAAAGATGAACAGGCATTCAAAGAGAGCATCATGGAACATCATACTCTGGAAGGTGTCATTACTTGTAATACAGATACTTTTTACGGGGTTGGAACGAATCCTGTCATTGCTGTATTTACAGCCCATGAACCGCACCCGAAAGAAAAACTTTGTAAGTTTATTGATTTTCGGGACGATGGGTATGAGGTTCGCGCTCACATCGGCTTGGTTGAAGGTGATTCTGCAAAAGATAAGAAAAAACATTTATTGGATGTATGGAACGGGCATATTGAAGCGCCGTCAAAATTCTGTGTGCAGTCAACGGTAACAGCAAAAGACGAGTGGCTTCATTCGTTCTTCTATTTCAATGATGAAATTCCGACAGATACGGATTTCGAAAAAGCCATTGGAGACTATTTGACATTTGAATTTTCCATGGTCATGCAAAATCGAGAGTATTTATTTGGAGATAGGGAAGATGATAAAAAAGCTGAGTAATGTGAAATGGGATAAATTCAAGGCTTTTGGCCAGAAAAAACTATTTCAAATTGAAACTACCAGTAGTAGTGTTGATAGTATACGTTTAATAGATGAAGAAGATAAAAGAATACCTTATATTACGAGATCAGATACAAACAATGGTATTACAAAATTTGTAAGCTCCCAAAATATGAGTTTAGGATTTGATTATGGTGGATGTATCACCGTAGGTCTTGACACTCAGACTGCTTTTTGGCAACCGCACGATTTTATAACAGGCCAGAACATTCAGATTATTACAGGCAGTTGTCTTTCAAAGGATGTTGCACAGTTTATAATACCATTACTCAAAGGCCAAATGCGAGCTAAGTTTAATTGGGGCGGTAATGGAGCAACTCTTGGAAGAATGAAGGCCTTGGAGTTGATGCTACCTGTTACTGCTTCTGGTGAGCCGGATTATAACTATATGGCGAAATATGTTCAAATTAGGCGGGAGGAGTTACTGAAAAAATACAAGGCATATGCGAAGAAACGCATTGCTGAAATTGGTCCGCATGTAGATGTTTTAGCATTGAATGAGAAAGAGTGGGAACCTTATCTAATATCGGATATATTTCATATTCTTCCGGGGAAACGCCTTGTTGCAGCTGACACGACGCCGGGCACCCGTCCGTTTATAGGAGCTTTAGACAATAGTAATGGCGTTGCTCGTTTCGTGAGTAATACAAATGCGTCTTTAGATAGAAATGTTCTGGGAGTAAATTATAATGGCAATGGTATGGTTATAGGGTTCTATCACCCCTATGAATGTATCTTTTCCGATGATGTTAAGCGTTTCCATCTTAAAGATCATAAAGATAATGCGTATATCCTATTATTTATGAAAACAGTCATATTGCAACAAAAAAGCAAATTTGGCTATTTATATAAGTTTAATGCAGAGCGGATGGCAAATACAAAGATTATGCTTCCTATTGACAATGATGGGAAGCCAGATTATTCGTATATGGAGCAATATGCGAAAAATATGATGCTCCGTAAGTATAAGCAGTATTTGGCATATCTTGATTCAAAGAAAAGTTGCGAAAGATAGGGAGTATTAAGATGAACATCACTCAGCCACGATGGAAAGAACCACAATATACTCGTCGAGAAATCAATAGTGCTGGGAGTATAATGCGAGATCAAAACTCAACTAGTGAGCAAAGAAAAGTTGCAATTCAGATTATTGATAATTGGCGATCTGCCCATGCTTACCCTCTGCAAGTGTTCTATATGAACCTACGGCGTATTCAGGGAACGCGTAATGATGTTATAGTAGCACAAAGGTTAAAAAGACTTAACTCAATTACAAACAAGCTTATAGAACAACCAGAAATGGAACTTTGGCGAATGCAAGACCTTGGTGGATGTCGAATTGTATTTCCGACACTTCAAGAAGTGTTTTATTATAGCAATCACCTTAAGGAATCAAGAATTCGCCATGAATTTAAACGACAATACAATTACATTGAAAATCCAAAAGGTTCAGGGTATCGCTCGTTACACCTGGTATACAAATTTCACAGCGATACACCTGGCAAAGAAGTTTTTAATCAAAATATGCTTATTGAACTCCAGTTTCGAACGCGTTTACAACACATTTGGGCAACAGCACTTGAAACAATGGGACTATTTACGCATCAAGCATTAAAAGCTGGTCATGGATCGGAAGATGTTCTGAGATTTTTTGTGCTTGTTTCCTCCTTGTTTGCAATGAGAGAACAGTGTGTCGTGGTTCCAGGTACGCTAAATGATAAAAATGAGCTCATATCAGAAATAGAGGAAATAAATGATAGAATTCATGTAATTGATATGCTCCAAGGAATACGTGTTGCAATAAATGCCGACGAACAAATCCATATGGATAAGCGGGGATATTACATATTGACTTTAAATTATGAAGATCAAACCATACGAATCTCATATTTCAATCCGAGTGAAACTGAGAAAGCAAATGACACATATAACTTCATAGAACAAAAAAATGAAGGAAAACCTATTGATTCTGTTTTAGTAAGAGCTTCCTCACTATCAGCAGTCCGTTCAGCTTATCCGAACTACTTTTTAGATATTGGAGAGTTTGTACGTCTTGTTAAAACATATCTTAGGTAAATATTATCCTTGCAATTCCCTGATAGCTTTAAGAAATTTATGGATTTCTTTAATCCTCCAGTCTATGTTCCTGAGCTCCTCGTATGTATTCCTCCAGTCCTTCGCCTAAAACAAGCTGGGCGTATTCCAGTGGCTTGTTGTAGAGCAGCCAGTCCAGCTCTGAGCGCTGGTACAGATTGGCGGCGAACTCGTTCTCGACGGCAACGGTATCAATGACGATCCAGCTGCCGTCAGAAAAGAGCAATTCCACGCAAAGCGTATCTATGCTATAAGTGCAGGAAATCAACCGTTTCATTCAAAATTCTCCTTAAACAGTAATCAAAGATATGTATTTTACCTCGGCATCATGCCCCATGGCGGTGCGGTCGTTTCGGTGAAAACTCGTAAATCGTATGGTAGTCATCTTCTTGACCATCTGTCCGCCGACGGAACCGGCCTGACGGCTGGTCAGATCGCCGTTGTAACCGTTCTTCAGGTTAACGCCGACCTCTCCGGCGGTACCGCAAACATCTTGAAACTCTCAGATTTTTCGTGATTTTTCGACAAAAATTACATATTTCAAGGAAAACGGCTCTCTAAACTCATTTTTCCGTTAAAAAAGTTCAAAAAGAGAAAATAGCAGTATTTGCATAAATGCGGTTATAATCGCCTGATTTATGGCAAAAAATGCTGTTTCTTTCAGGTAGACACCAACATCTTGACTGGCAGGTCGCTTTTGACCTGCCTTTTTTACGCTCAAAAAGGAGGACAAAACATGGATCATAACCACTTTACAGACTCTCAACGCAAGCCCCTTTCCTTTTACCGGCTGCCCCGTGCGCTTATCAAAAATGCGGAGTTCCGGCTCCTTTCGGCCAACGCCAAGCTGCTTTATGCCCTGCTCCTTGACCGTATGAGCCTGTCCGTCAGGAACGGCTGGCTTGACGATCATGGGCGCGTGTATATCTACTATACCATCGCGGAGATCTGTGGGGACCTGGGGTGCAGCCGCGTCACCGCTGGGAAGCTGCTGGCCGAACTGGACGCCGACGGCGGCTTCGGCCTGATCGAGCGGAAGCACCAGGGCATCGGCAAACCGGACAGGATATACGTCAAAATCATTTTAGTTTCCACCGCGCAGACTTCTCAAAATTGAACTTCCGGACTTCAAGACTTCCACAAATTGATTTTCTGGACTTCCAGACTTCCTAAAAGTGAACTTTTGGACCTCCAGACTTCTCAAAATTAACCGTAAGGCTTCCTGGTTCGGGAAGTCTTACGGCTAAAAATCTTTATGTCTTGAAGATAAAAACTTAAACACTAATTATACTGATAAGAATAATACTTATATAGTCATCCTTATCTATCTATCCATCTATTCGGGTCTGTATATTAGATAGGGGGAAGTCAGGCGCGGAAATGTGTTTCACGGTGAAACAAATTAAACGCTTCACCTCTGAAAGTTGGGCTTACATCTCCTGTATTTGTAAATTTTTCGTGCATTGTATTGATATTTTCGTGCAAGAAGCATATAATAATTTTACTACAAATAAGGAGATGATTGGAATGGCCGGTTCTACCAATATCAGCATCCGCATGGATTCCGACCTGAAAGCGCAGGCTGACGCTCTGTTTGCCGAACTGGGGATGAACCTGACGACGGCTTTTAACATCTTTGTGCGGCAATCTCTGCGGGAGGGCCGTATTCCCTTTGAGATTTCCCTCAATCAGCCGAACAAGGAAACGTTTGCCGCCCTGCTTGAAGCCGAAAGAATTGCAAAAGACCCGTCCGTAAAGGGTTACACCGATTTGGAGGAGCTTTTTGCTGATTTGAAGAAATGACGAAATACACAGTCAAGTTTACCTCGCAATTTAAGAAAGACTACAAGCTGGCGATCAAGCGGGGCTTGAACATAGCTCTTTTGGAAAATGTCATTTCAAAACTGGCAAACGGAGAGCCGCTTGAAGAAAAGAATGTTGATCACGCGCTGTCAGGAAATTGGGCCGGACATAGGGAGTGCCACATACAACCGGACTGGCTTCTCATATACCGCATTTTTGATGATGTGCTTGTCCTGTCCCTCTCCCGTACCGGCTCCCATAGCGATTTGCTGAGAAAATAGAACACAATCGATTCTGCGCGTTTCACCGTGGCGTATTCCTCTTGGGAAATGTGTTTCACCGTGAAACATATTTCTGCCAGACTGGTTGACAATTAGCGTAATTTTGCATATAATAACGCTAAGTAAGGAGGTGGGCTTATGCCTAACATTCGCCCAGTGTCAGATCTGCGGAACCATTTCGCGGAGATTACAAGGGAAGTGCAGTTCAGCAAGGAGCCGGTTTTTCTGACAAAAAACGGCGTGGGCTCCATCGTTGTAATGAGCATGGAGAGCTACGAGCAAAACCGCTATGACAGTATGGTGTATGACAAGCTCCGAGAGGCCGAGCTTCAGGCGGCCAGCACCCAGGAGCGCCTGAGCCATGACGAGGTGATGGATAAGGCCCGCAAGCTGCTCGACCGTGCGGAGGGGAAAGATCGTGCATAAAATCGTTTACTTGCCCCTGGCGGAGAGCGACTTGATGGAGGCGCTGGACTATATCGCAACCAAGCTGGACGCGCCCCAAGCGGCCCGCAACCTTCTGGCCGCCTTTGACGATACAGTACGCAGTATCGCCCAATTCCCTTATGCCTATGAACTGTATAGAACAGACCGCCCTATGCGGGACGAGATCCGCAAAGTGCCAGTGAAAAACTATGTGCTGTATTATGCCGTGTACCAGGACCGGGTGGAGATCAGGCGCTTCATCCATGGCCGGCGGGACCGCAGCAAAGGGATAGAAGAATAAGAAAAGGATATAACTCGCTCCGTGACAGGCTGAGTTATATCCTTTTTATTTTAGGCGCATAGTGGATCTTATTTTTCATTCGCTTTTGTCCTGAAATGCTCCCGCACAGCGCTGCTGTCCAGCCAGCCCTCCGGCTCGCCGGACTGCCGCCCTTTTGCCAGCTCGCCCAGCAGCTTGATAGTGGCCTGGGTCTGCTCATAGTCCTGCATATCCAAGATTGCGTACCTGCCCCGCCCGTTCTTCATCAGAAAAACCGGCGCGCCAACACGGACATCATTTAGCACGTCCGTGTAGTTCCTTAAATCGGAGATAGGCTTGATATTCGGCACAGGCTCGACCCCTTTCTATGCTTAGTGTAGTCTGCTTTGCCGTAAAATTCAACAGCAAATTTTACAGCAGAATTGCTCTTGCTGAAATGTGTTTCACCGTGAAACAAATTAAATCCAAACAATCTCTTTTGACGCAGGCGCCGCTTTGCGGCGCTTGTTCCTGCAAGTATGGCATTTGTTAAACACAAACGCCCTTTGTTAGGGGGCAGAGCCCCCTAAGACCCCATTGTGCTAATGATAGCAATAACGTTAGATATTGAATTATGCAAGCAAGGGATGCTGTTTTCGTTGACATTTGTATACTATTGTGATATTTTGTATACAAATAATGTAAGGGTGGGGAGATAATGGATAGCAAAAAACTGGTAATCTCTACAAGAAAGTTCAAGGGAGAAACTTCTGTCGTCTCTGCTCGTCTCCCCGTTGAGATGATAACGACTTTAGATAAAATTGCAGAGGACACAGGAAGAAACAGGAATGAGATCATTTCACTTTGTTTGGAATATGCGATAGAGAATCTTACGATTGACGTAGATAATAAAGAAAAATAAAAGAGTAGGAGAGCATTATTATGGGAGTGTTACAAGCTTTTGAAGATGCTGTAGTATCTACTTTTGCTGACCAATGGAAAGAAGTAGTTACCGCCGGACCATTTGACGAACACACGCTGGCATCCCCAGGCATACTGAAAACAAGAGATAATGGCCGCGGTGCGAATAATCCGGGGTCTGAAGCGGTCATTTCCAATGGCTCAAAAATCTATGTACCAGAAAATACTGCCGCTTTTATTTTTAATCATTCTACATTAGAAAATATTATCTTGATTCCGGGCGACTATGAATTTCTGGATGGAGATAAAAGCGTCTTTAACAATGACGGCTTTATCTCGCCAATCACCGAGCAGATCAAAAAACGCTTTGGTTTCGGTGGCATTACGCCGGATTATAAGCAAATTATTTTTGTCAATTTGCGTGAAATAAGGAATATCAGATTCGGTACTGCTGGGCCACAAATTTACCACGATCCTGCATACGGTATAGATCTTGAAGTCCATGCATGGGGTTCATTTTCAATAAGAATAACCGACGCTGAGAGGTTTATCTTAAATTTTGTCCCTCCTCATGTTACGTTCTGCTCGGTCGATGAACCAAAGATAAATCGTCAAATTGTATCAGAGTTTTTACAATCCTTCTCAGTTGCTCTGAACTCTATGTCCTCCACATATCGGGTTTCTCAACTCGCCTCGCTTGAAAATGAAATCACAACTCGTATTGCCAAAGATAGCGTTAATGTTGGGAGCTGGAAAGAGCGTTTTGGATTTGAATTAGTAAAAGCAACAATAAACAGCATTGAATTGTCTGACGATTCTAAAGAAATTGTTAGACAATATGCTGCCAAAAAAGTTAATTTGAGTGCATACAGTGATATACCTCAAAGAGCTTCTGACATTGCGGCACAGCAAAAAATAGCGCGAGGGATACAGAATAATGGTTTCGGCAATATGGGGGGAATGGTTTTGGGCATGAATATGGCTCAGACTTTAAACATGAATGCCGGTGCGAAAACGCTTTCAGTAGATAAACAATTAGAGCTTGTAACTAAATTAAAGGCTGCATTAGATGCAGGCGTACTGACACAGGAAGAATATGACGCAAAGAAAAAAGAAGTATTAGGTTTATAAAACTTCTTATAGCTAAAGATGGAGGCTGGACATTATGAAATCCAACACATTGATTTGTAAGCGTTGTAAAGCGCCGCTTGAATATGAAGAAGGCAGCTCAGTTATGCGTTGCCCTCACTGTGGATATACAGAAAAAATCGACGAAAGTGATGAAATTACCAGAGAAAGAATCCGGGCAAAAACCTACAAAGAAACTGAACTTGGAAAAAGAAACATTGAAAAAGAAATAGAACTTGGTGGAAAACAGCTTGATCTCGAGAAAGAGAAATTAGGCGTAACGAAAACAAAATACATAATTTTTACTTCGTTAGCAGTAGTAGCCATCGCTACGATAATTGTTTTGATTTATGTGGTAGTTACCAACATTCAGCATATGGGGAAAGTCCATATCGAACAAGCCTCTGATTATTATATCGGTATGGATTATGAAGTAACCTGCAATCTCTTGAAAGAGGCAGGCTTTGAACATATCATAGGTAGGTCACAAGAAACTTTAACTATGCAGGAGAAGGAGCTTGTAGGTAAAGTAATCCAGGTGGCTATAGATGGTAATCCCACCTTTGAGGATGATTGGTTTGCAAAGGATGCTGTAGTAACTGTTTATTATGGCGCATTAGACCCCAAAAGGGCTAATGACATTCGAATCCCTTTATCCAGAACTGACTGTATAGGGAAAAATTATCAGTCTATAATTGATCAACTTACAACAGAGGGTTTTTATAATATTAAGCCGGTTTCTTTCCCGGATTTAAGTATGGATCTTCAATCGCAAGATGGAAAAATCACAAGAATAACCATAAATAACAGCGAAGAATTCTATTTGGGCGATTATTTTCCTGCCGATTCTATCATTCAAATTGACTATCACACTATGGACCCGGAGAGAATAACAGATGTTATGATACCGGCAAGCTATGATAGTTATGTCGAAAAGGATTATTTGTCTGTTTGTAAAGAGTTTATTACGGCTGGCTTTAACAACATTACTTTGCTCCCTAAATATGATGTTCATTTTTATGAGGGTTCTAAAGTCGGTGTTACTCAAACTGTGACTGTTGACGGTGAGAGTACGTTCCTTAAAGGAGTTTGGCTCCCTTATGACACAGAAGTAAGAGTTGCTTACCACGCGAAAGAGTTTAAATACATTGGAGAAGACTATCAGAAAATTAGCGATATGCTTTCTTCAATAGGGTTTACTAATATTGAACTTAAGCCTTTAGACGACCTTAAGATGGATGAATTAAAAAAATCAGGAGAAGTGGTCAGTGTTCTGATTAACGAAAAGGAATTGAGCGAAGCGGGTGAACTAAATCTGTTGGCACAAGTTGAAATCCAATATCATTCTGAACAGCAAGCAACAGATAATGAAATCAAAATTACGGCAACCTCAAAAGATTTTTCAGGAGAGAACTACAAAGATGTTGTTACAACTTTGGAAGAAATGGGCTTTACTAATGTAAAACCAGTAGCATTAGGCGATTTAAAAAAGGGATGGATACATGGTGAAGGAGAAGTAAAAGAAATATCTATCGGAGGCGTTACAAAATTTGCCGTAGGTGAAGTGTTTGACAAGAATGTTGAAATTCTGGTTTCATATCATTCTTTTCCAGAATAAAACAACATAAAAAGGCGTTACCCCCTTTTGGGATGATATTCCGGCGACCGGGTGCAGTCAACGGCCGCCGGAATTGTTTGTTTCCAAGGGGGAAACACCACCATAGCCCGCACAAGGCGGGCTATGGACAGTGTGGGAGGCATTGGCCTCTCTTTTTTTGCCGCTTGACCGGAAATAAATTTCACCATGAAACACATTCCCCCCTGTTGCCCAGGGCGGGAGCTTATGTTATAATCAGGGTAACAAAGTGGAATTATAATTTCAATAGTGGAGGTACATTAGCATGGAGCTGACCCGGGATTATAAAGAGCCATCTCCGGTTATAGATAGCAAAGAAAGCAATGCACTTGATTATCTAACGAAAAGATACAATAAATTGATCGAGCCAGGTATGATTGCTAAGTTGGGAACAAAGGCCGGTCAACTTATACCCGAAAAAATCAAAAAAATTGGAAGTGACATTGAATTAAACATAACTGAAAAAGAGCTGTATATCCAAATGATGAACATCATTGCGACTGGATTTAAAGCTCTCGAAGAACAAGCTGCCAGATTTTCTGTTAGCGAAAAAACCATATTGAAAACAATAAATAAATCTTTCCCAATTTATCAATTAAAGACATTCGATGAGATATGTTTGGTAAGAAGTTATGATTTAGCAAAGATAGTAAATGATTATCGGGGGAAAGACACAGCTTTTGCCGCAATAGAGGGTGGCGGTACCGGAGCGTTTGGATTTTGGGGGTTGCCCTTTAATATTGTTTTAAGTATATTTCTTTATTTTAGGGCTGTGCAATCAATAGCCATGTTCTACGGTTATGATGTAAAAAACGATTACGCAGAAATGGTAATTGCAAGTGATGTATTCACAAGTTCATTAAGTCCAACTCAGGATGATGTCAATAATGCGGCGACAAGCATTATTGGAAAAATAATGGTAATGGGCCAAGCCGCAGTTGTTAAACAAACCGCAAAAAAGACATGGATCGATATGGCAGCACGCGGTGGTGTTCCTCTACTTTTGGCGCAGTTGCGCGCTTTAGCTAATAAATCGGCACAAAAAGCATTGCAAAATGTGGGGGCAAAGGGATTAGAAAATAGTCTCTTTAAAGAAGCGTTTGAACAAATTGGCCGAAAACTAACATTAAAAACTATTGGAAAAGCTGTACCTGTTTTTTCAGGTGTTATCGGTGCCTTGATTGATACAGCACAGATGAAAAAAGTACTTGAGTTTTCTGATATTTTCTATCAAAAAAGGTTTATTTTAGAAAAGGAAGATAGAGTATATCATTTGCTCGGAAAAGACGGTTTTGTAATGGATGCTATAATTGTTGATGAAGAGCAATAAATTGCAAAGATGAGCAAGTTGACCAGTGACCAATCAATATTGATAAAAAATGTGTTTCACGGTGAAATACATTTCATTTTGTAGAATCCCGGCGGCCTGACAGGTGATAACGTCTGGCTGCCGGGATTGTCTATCCGCTGTTACTATTTATCAATATAAGCGGCGTATTTGACATAGCACCGGTTTTTCGGCACGACAAGTATGCCGCCGGGTCTGCCGCGCTCTCTGACAAGCAGACAGTTCAATTCCTCGCCTACAGAGCAAAGAGCATAGTTGTCCTCAATAAACTGCCTGTCTGCCAACATATCGGTTATGAAGTTCTCATAGTCCATTTTCCCCAGCACGACGGTTTTGACGATTTTATACGGCCTCTCCTGGCAAATGTCGTGAGGTCTTTGCAGATCCTCTATCCTGCGAGGGGATCTTATAAACAAAGCCATTCCAGTCTGATTCAATGACAATCCCTCCTGCGTTCTTTAGTATGTCCGGCTGATACAGTTTAACATAACGGTATTTGCAATACAAGTATACAGTATAAAACTACCTTGCGAAACGGTAAAATAGTTTCCACAAGGTGGTGAAATGATGGATATACATGAAAAACTCCGTCAGCTTTTAAGGGAACGCGGCTGGACTGAATACCGGCTGTCAAAGGTATGCGGCCTGTCAGAATCCACAATAGCCAATATCTTCCGCAGAAACTCCGTGCCATCTATTGCCACGTTGGAAACAATCTGTACAGGCTTTGGGATAACGCTCTCCCAGTTTTTCGCAGAGGGGGAGATGGTGGAGCTCTCTCCTGATTTGAAACGCCTATTTGATGGCTGGAGGCCGCTGACACCGGAGCAAAAGAAAGCTGTCCTGCAAATGATCGAGGCTTTCAGCAACGATAAGAATTGATATGAGAAAAGCAGAAATGTGTTTCAGCGTGAAACACATTTCTGCTCAACTTATAGGGCGTTTTATAAAGGCGTTACCCCCTTTGGGGATGGTATTCCGGCGGCCTGGCGCAGTCAAGGCTGGGCGTTTGTTTGCACAAGCGCCCACAGAGCCGGCCAGTCTGAGGACTGGCCGGGCCGTTGACAGCGACCGGCCGCCGGAATTGTTTGTTTCCAAGGGGTAACACCACCATAGCCCGCACAAGGCGGGCTATGGGCAGCGTGAGAGGCGTTGGCCTCTCTTTTTTTGTGCCTCCTGGCCGAAATGTGTTTCACCGTGAAACATATTTTGGCCTATGAAAAAATCCGCAGGGCCTATGACCTTGCGGATCAAATTCATTTATAGAAACGCTTTAGCCTTTCGCTCCTCATACCGCATAGCGTATGCCCTCCCGCAGAACATTCTTGTAATAGGGAAGTACGTCGGAAAAGCGCCGGAACTGATCGAGGGACTTTACTGTGACCGATACAGTCACGTCATGCTTTACGCTCAGGTCGCTTGTGACCGAGGCGACGGCCTTGCGGTACTTGGCCAGTTCCGCACTGTCCTCGTCAACGGTCAGCAAAATATCCACGTCAGATTCGCTGTCATAGTCGCCGCGGGCATAAGAGCCGTACAGAAAAGCGTCATGTATGCCATTGGCAAATAGTTTGCCGCAGAGGTCAACCACCTCACGGACAATAGAAAGCGCGTCGATCTGGCTCACAGTAATCACCCCTTTTCCTTAATTCTCATTATATCCGTATTTGGGGAATTAGTCAAACGGTATCTGCTTTCGCGCTGTGCGGAAAAGAGCAGAGCAGCAAATTAGATATTATGTAAACCTACGTTCTGCGCCGAAAATACGCGAAAACAATTTCTTTTTCACTTCTTTTGACTACTTTTGCGATTTCTTAGTTTTTTGGTTTTTTGAATTGTAGTTGGTAAATAAGGGGGGAAAAATGTGTTTCAGCGTGAAACACATTTTATCAGTAGCCGTATTCGGAGAATCATTCGGGAATTATCTATATGCTCCGGAAAAATATTATGTAAACTTATCCTGGCCAATTATGAAGCGCTGTACCTTTGCAGCCTGGGACAGCAGCAGAGGGAAATAGAATTATTGCGGCGAAAAGAATTGTTTTATAGAGTTTTTTGACTTCTTTTGCGAATTTTCGGAAAACTGACCCTTTCATTTTGTAGTAGAGAAGTAGATAGAGAAAAATTGTGTTTCACCGTGAGACACATTTCCACAATTGAATAGGGCGAACAGGCACAAAACGCCTGTGTCGAGCCGGGCGGCGGGTGCGCCAAAAGGCTTTCGGTCAGGGAGGCGGACCCTGACCGAAAGCGGAGCGAACAACACCGGCGCCGCCAGCGGTCTTTGGCAGGATCGGGGCCACGACACACAGGCGCGACAATGACACTTGCGCTGGCCGTGCGTCACGGCGCGGAGCGCCCCGCCACAGGCATGGAGGGAGGGGGGACCCTATGGAGCGGCTGCCCGCTGCCGTCTGTTTCGTCTAAGAAAAGCATGACCGCGCCGCCGGAGCGCGGGAGCGTCCTTTGGAAAGAGATCGGCACACGGGATAAAGTTGAGCAAAGGAGGATAAAATTTTTCCCAAGGAGGGAAAGTATGGAAATTTCAGAGGAAAAGCGGTATGCTATCGGCAACGGAAAAATCTGTGTTCACCGGCATTTTGGCAAGCGGGAGTTGACGGGCGAGGTGATCCGGGACGGTGTGCTCCAGGCGGCGAGAGAGGCGGAGCTTTTGACAGGAGAGGCCCCAAATGGTATAATACAATTGAGTTTAAGAGAGCCGCAATGACAGAAAAGGAGGTCACTTAAACTCAATGAAACGGTCAAATGCGGTAAATCCTGTCTCTATCGCATACATCTATTTGCGGCTTTCCAATGAGGACGAACGGCAGGGGGAATCCGGGAGCATCATCAACCAGCGGAAGATCCTGGAGGACTACTGCAAGAAAAGCAGCATCATTATCGCCCGTGAATTTGCGGACGACGACTATTCCGGCGGCAACTTCAACCGGCCCGGCTTCCAGGCCATGATCAAGGCGCTGAAAACGGACAGACGGGTGAACATGGTGATCACCAAGGACCTGTCCCGGCTGGGGAGAGACATGAGCGAGTCCAGCTACTACGCTGAGCGGTATTTCCCGGAGCAGGGCATCCGCTATGTGGCGGTGTATGACAACTTCGACTCAGAGCAGGAAAACTTCTTGGCCCCTTTCCAGTTTGCCATCAACGACGTGTATCTGCGGGACTCCTCCAAGAAGATCAAGACGGCCCTGCACACCATGATGGACCGGGGAGAATACTGTTTCCGCGCCCCCTACGGCTACAAAAAGGACCCGGAGGACAACCACCATCTGCTGCCCTGTGAGGAGACGGCGCCGGTGGTGCAGCGCATCTTCCAGATGGCCGCCCAGGGCTATTCCACCTGGGCCATCGCGGAGGCGCTGACGGAGGACGGGGTGTATCCGCCGCTGAAATACCGGGTATACGAGCTGGAGGGCATCCGCTCCGGCAACGCGGAGATGATGAGCGACGGGTGGAACAACACGACGGTCAAGCGTATCCTGAAAAATCCCGTATACCTGGGCCATACGGTGCTGGGCAAATCCAAGAAGGTCAGCCCCAAGAGCGAGGTCAAGCGGCAGGTCCCCCAAGAGGAATGGCGCGTCACGCTGAACACCCACGAGCCCTTGGTCAATGAGGAGATCTTCCGGCGGGCGGCCCGGTTCCTGGGCAAGCGACGGCAGGACTATGAGAAGCTGGAGCACGTCCGTAAGAGCATCTTCGGCGGGATCGCCTACTGCGCCTGCTGCGGCGCGGCCCTGTGCAGCAGCGGCACGGTGTACAACGGGGAGCGGGAGAAGTATTGGTATCTGACCTGCCAGAACATCCCTAAGCGGAGCAAGCGTCCCTGCGCCAACGGCGCCCGCATCAAGTACGAGGTGCTGCGGCAGGCGGTGTGCCAGGAGCTAAACGAGCTAATCCATCTCAGCGACGAGGAAAAGCGGGAGATCACCTTAGAGGCCATGCGTCTGGCCGGGGACGAGGGGAGCAGGCAGGCCAGGGCCAGGCGGATCGCGGAGGCGGAGCAGCGCGTCAGCGCCATCGACGGCATGACCATGAAGATTTACGAGGATATGTACGCCGGGCGGCTCCCGGAGGAAAACGGGCGCAGGCTGGTGGAGAAGTACCAGCGGGAGAGCAAGGTCCTGTCAGACGAGATCGCCGCGCTGAAAAAGAGCGAACAGTCCGAGGCGGAGGCAAAAACGGCCTATGACGAGTTCTTTGCCCTGACGGAGCGGTACACCCACATCGAAGAGCTGACCCCGGAGATCCTGGAGACTTTTATCGAGCGGATCGAGGTGGAGCCAAAGGTCTATCCCCCCGGCGTCAAGGTCTATGCCCGGAGCAAGGTCCCCTATGAACAGACCATCCATATCTACTATAAGTTCATAGGAGAGCGTCCCGAAACCATCTCAAAAACGGGCTGAAACAGCCTTTCAAGATGGGGACGCCACAAAAGTTCAAAAATTAAAAATTTGCATTAAAAGTACTTAAAAAGTCGAAATATAGCATATTTTATGCGCGTTTTCTTCTTTTAAGTGCAATATTTCAATATGTTTAGGAGGCCGCCCCATCAGAGGCGGCCTCCATCTTGAACTTATCCATCGCGTCGCGGGCGGCGGGGTTCACAAGATGATTGCTGTTTCTGGTAGACATAGTTTACATCTCCTTTTCATCGTTTTGGGTTTTGGCCCGTGCTTATCTTTTGCGGATGCGCGCCGGTTATACAGAAAGGGGATTGGTATTTTTCCCCTGTATACCCGACACGAAATCGCAGCGCGGACAACTTTAATTTATGCCGAAAACGATGCTTCATTCAAATTAGCAAGCGGAGAAAATAAAAAAACAGCGTCCAGGTTTTGCCCGGACGCTGTGCTGTTATAATTATATGAGCCGCGGCCGTTATCGTGCCGCTTTTTTGCTCATTTTCTGCCGCCTGAGATTGCGGTGAGGACTCCCGTCAGCTATAGCGCGTTCCTGCCGGCGTGGCGTTCAGGAGATGGCTGTCCCGCTCGATCCGGGAGGGGATCTCCTCAATGGCGCTGCCGACGCCCTCCTCCAGACGGCTCAGGGACCGCGCTCCGGATATCAAAGGCTTTTCCGCTTTGTCTTGCAATTTTTCCCTTTTTCCGGTATGATAAAAGTATAACAATTCTGCGCATCCCCGCCGTGCGGCTGGGGATATCCGCGGGGCAGGTTTCGCCCCGCCGACAGGAGGAAGTTTGCGTATGGACTCGGCGAAAAAGGCCTATTACCGTTCCTATCAGGCTGTCTTCAACGTAGGGGCCCGCTGCCTGCCCTGGCGGCGTCCTATCCCCGTATCCGGCATAGACAGCGCGGCGAAGATCCCGGAGCTGCTGAAAAAAGAAAAGGTCAAAAAAGTGCTGCTCGTCACGGGTCCCACGGTGGGCAGGCGGCTCGGCCCCAGGATCACGGCGGAGCTGGACCGGGCGGGGATCGCCTATACTGTCTTTGACCGGGTGGAGGCCAACCCCTCCGTCAACACGGTCGAGGAGATCCGAAAGCAGTATCTGGAAAACGGCTGCCAGGGCTTTATTGCCCTGGGCGGCGGCTCTCCTATGGACGCGGCCAAGGCCGCAGCGGCCCGGGCGGTGCGGCCTAAGACGCAGCTGGGGCAGATGGCGGGGCTGCTGCGGGTGCATAAAAAGCTCCCGCCCTTTATCGCAGTGCCCACCACGGCGGGCACCGGCTCGGAGACCACCATTGCCGCCGTCATTACCGACAGCGAGACCCACCATAAATACGCGCTGATGGACCTGTGCCTGGTGCCCAAATACGCAGTGCTGGACCCGGAGATGACCCGGGAGCTGCCGCCCAAGGTCACCGCCGCCACGGGCATGGACGCCCTGACCCACGCGGTGGAGGCCTATCTCTGCTGGACCTACAACACGGAGGAGAGCATCCGCCTGGCGGAGGAGGCCGTCTGCGGCGTGTTCCGGTATCTGGAGCGGGCCTACCGGGACGGAAACGATATGGAGGCCCGGACCCAGATGCTCCTGGCCTCCTACAAGGCGGGCTTCGCCTTCACCCGGGCCGGCGTGGGCAACGTCCACGCCATCGCCCACACCCTGGGCGGCCTGTACAACACGCCCCACGGTCTGGCCAACGCCGTGATCCTGCCCATTGTCCTGGAGGACTACGGCGAAGCGGTGCAGGAGAAGCTGGCCCACCTGGCGGAGTTGGTTGGACTGGCCCCCTCCGGCAGCGAGGCGGAGAAGGCCGGGGCCTTTGTGGACGAGATCCGGGCTATGAATAAGCGCATGGAGATCCCCGCTGGCTTTGATTTTATCCAGGAGAAGGACATCCCCCAGATGATCAGCTGGGCCCTGGAGGAGGCAAACCCCATCTATCCGGTGCCGGTGGTCTACAACCGGAAGCGCTGCGAGAGAGTGATCCGCCGGATCATCGCGGAGGCTTAAAAAAACACATCTGCTGCTGTTGGCGGCGCTCTTTCTGGCCACTGTGGCCGTCTATTGGTTCAATCGAACACCAGGCTGGTCAAGCTCATCGAAAAGCCCATGATGAAGCATTGCGACGAGATGGAGCGGGACCACTGGCTCTGAGTGTCGGATAAAACTAAAAAGGAGCCGCGGCTTACCGGTCTGCTCAGCCGCAGCTCTTGGCGTACCCTTTTCCAGGCCGCGCCGGGCTGAAATTCCTTGCGTTTTCGGCATAGCTGGCATATAATGATAAAAAATGCGGTTTTCTGCCTATTATATACGCGCCGGGGAAAACAAGCTCTGACGCGATCCGCAGTCAGACGGTTGACAAAAAACGGAAACTGTGGAATGATACTTTTGTTTATACATTGCGGCCGGACCGGCCGCAAAAGGAGAGAAGAACATGGGAAATCATCTGCCGCCGCCGAAAAATAAACATGTGAAGCCTACAAAGGACCGTGTCGCGGAGACGGCGGACAAGGTGGAGCGGATGATCCGGCGGAAAAAGCTCCCAAATTCGGAGTTCTCCCTGCGGACGGTGCTGCCGGTGCTGGGCGCGCTGGCGCTCTATGTGCTGGCCAGGCTGCTGAAGGCGGAGGGGATGGCGGGGATTGCTTCCTACCTGCTGCCCGTGCTGTTTGCCGGGGTCCCCGTCCTGCTGCGGGCCGCGTGGAACGCCCTGCAGCGGAGGTTCACGGAGGGTGACCTGCTGATTCTGATTGCGGTGGCGGGCGCGTTCTGCCTGCGGGAGTATTCCGCCGGCGCCGCCGCCATGCTTGCCTACCGCTTCGCGGAGCTTTTGGAGGCCTTTATGGCGGCCCACGGCAGCGCCGCGCTGGATAAGCTGAAGGACCGGCTGCCCGAAAAGGCCAGCGTTGAGACGGAGGAGGGCGTGGAGGTCGTCCCCACGGAGACGGTTCTGCCGGGAGATGTGCTGGTTGTCCTGCCCGGGGAGATGCTGGCGGCGGACGGAGAGATTCTGGAGGGCGTGAGCTCTGTGGACGCGTCCTTCCTCACGGGGGAGAGCGCGCCCCGGGATGTGGCGGAGGGCGCGCTGCTGCTCTCAGGCTGCGTGAATCTGAGCAATATGCTCCGAATCAAGGTCCTGCGCCCGGCGGAGGAGTCCGCGGCGGCCAGGCTGGTGGAGATCGTGGAGCTGGCCCATACCAACCGGAGCGGGCGGGAGCGCTTCATGAGCCGCTTTACCAATGTGTTTACCCCCTTGGCCGCCTGCGTGGGCGTGCTGGTCGGCATGATCCCACCGCTGTTTGACGGACAGTGGCTGGAGTGGCTGCACCGGGCGGTGCTGACGCTGCTGATCGCTTCGCCCTGCGGGCTGATCGTCTCCGTCCCGCTGACCTATTTCGGCAGCGTCGTCTCCGCCGCCCGGCAGGGGATCTACGTCAAGGGCGCGAAATTCATGGAGACCCTGTCAAAGACGCAGACCATGCTTTTTGAGAAGACCGGCGTGATCACGGAGCGGAATTTTACCATCACGGAGGTCTTTCCCACCCGCGGCACGGAGCAGGAGCTTCTGAACGCGGCCAACATGGCCGAGGCCTCCTCGGAGCACCCCATCGCCAAGGCGCTGCGGGGCGTATGCGGTAAGAGCGAGGCGGAGCTGATCCAGGTGGAGGAGAGTCCCTGCCGGGGAATCAGCGCGTTTGCCGGGGGCAGGCATATCTGCGTGGGCAATGCGGGGATGATGATGGACCACCAGATTTCTTACGCCGTCCCCAGCCGGAAGGGGATCGACATCCATGTGGCGGTGGACAACGAATATCTGGGCTATTTCCTTTTGAGCAACAAGACCCGGGAGGGCGCCTTTGACACCATCGAATCCATCCGGCAGCGGGGCGTTAAGAGCATGGTGATGCTCACGGGGGACCTGCGGTCCTCCGCCAAGCAGATCGCCTCCTCCCTCAGCTTTGACATGGTGAAAACCGAGCTCAACCGGGACGGGAAGCTGGCGGCGCTGGAGTACCTGCTGGCTGCCAGAGGCGACCGGGCCGCCCTCGCCTTCGTGGGCAACGGCGCGGACGACGAGGAACTCTTCGCCCGGGCCGACGCCGGCATCGTGCTGGGGGCCATCGAGGCGGAGAAGGCCATAGACCAGGCCGATATCGTCATCATGGGCGAGAATATCGAGAGCCTGGCCGAGCTGATGCGCCTGGCCAAGGGGGCGGACCTGTCCGCCCGGCTGAACATCATCGTGTCTTTGGCAGTCCGGTTGGGCTGCCTGGCGCTGGGGCTGCTGGGCCTGCTGCCGATGATGCCGGCGATCCTGCTGCAGACTGCCGCGGCGGCGGCCTGTGCCATCATGGCCTTGCGGGCCTTTATCCCCCTTGGAAACGGCGTCCGGGAGAAGAAGAAATGAACGGCTACGACTTTGATCAGACGATCTTTTACCCGGACAGCTCCTACTGCTTTGTGATGTACTGCCTGAAAAAGTACCCGCTGGCCGTGCTGAAAGCCACGCCGGGCGCCGCCTGGGCGCTGCTGAAGGTGCTGAGGAAAAAGGCGGACACCAAGGAACTGAAGGAGCGGACCTTTGCTTTCCTGAAGGATCTTCGGGAGGTGGACGCGGTGGTTCGCTCGTTCTGGGAGGAGCATCGGGGCCGGCTCTGCCGCTGGTATCTGGACCAGAAGCGGGAGGACGATTTGATCCTCTCCGCCTCGCCGGAGTTTCTGCTGCGGCCGATCGCGGAGGAGCTGGGGGTGCGGCTCATCGCCACGCGGATGGACAAGCGCACGGGCAAAATCAACGGGGCCAACTGCCATGACGTGGAAAAGGTCCGGCGGTTTCGGGAACTGTACCCGGAGGGGGAGCTGGACTGCTTCTACTCCGATTCTCTGTCCGACGCGCCCATGGCGGCGCTGGCCCGGCGGGCCTTCCTGGTGGAAAAAGGGGAGACTCTCCGCCCCTGGCCGGAGGAGAAACGGTAAAGAGTTCCCCGCCTGGACGGGGGACAGAAAACGCCCCGGGCGGAAACCGCCGGGGCGTTTGGCGTGTAGAATCGATTCGGAGGCGGTGAGGGTATGGAAATAAAGAAGCTTCATAAGGAGTTCTCCATCTGTAAGGTGGAGGACTATTCGCTTGTAAAGCTGGACGCGGCGTATTGCTTCATCGAGAAGACGGATACGGAGAACTCTCTCGTGTGTAGGACAGAGGATGTCCCCGCAAACGCGATACAGCGGGAAGACGGCTGGAAGGGACTGCGCATACAGGGCGAGCTCGCCTTCTCCCTGGTCGGGATTTTATCCAGGCTCTCGGCGATCCTGGCCGAACGGGCCGTCCCGATCTTCGCGGTTTCGACCTATAACACAGACTATATTTTTGTAAAAAAGGAACAGTATCAGAAGGCCCTGGAAGCTCTCGGGCAGGCGGGTTATAGAATCGTGGACTGACGGCTCCCTGACGCCAAACGCCGCCTATGAGGATTGGCAGTGGGTCCTGGTCCGGGACAAGGGCGGGGATTGGAGGCACGTTAACCACGGCTATGGCTGAGAAGCCGGCGTTTGGTAAAGTACTGAGCGGCAAATCGGGAGTTGACAGTATAAAGAGTTTCCTAAAAAGGCGGTGCTTGTATGGAAATAAGGCAAGAACGAGCAGACGATTATAATTCAGTCTTTCAGGTCATAACAGAAGCATTTTCTCATGCTGAACATAGCGATGGAAACGAGCAAGAGCTTGTGACCCTGTTGCGAGCCAGTTCTTCATTTATTCCGGAGCTCTCCCTTGTGGCAGTGGAAGATGGAAAAATCGTGGGTCATATCCTTTTTACCAAAATTACCATAGGGGAATATATTGAACTTGCACTTGCGCCCCTTTCTGTTCTTCCGGCATATCAGCGGAGAGGAATCGGGCTGGCGCTTATCCGTGAGGGACACCGTATTGCCAAACAGTTGGGGTATAACTACTCGGTGGTACTGGGTTCCCCGACATATTATCCTCGTGCTGGCTATCTTCCAGCGAGTTTATATGGAATAGAAGCGCCTTTTGAAGTGCAGAACGAATACTTCATGGCGTTCAAATTGCAAGACGACGCGCCTCAAGTTAAGGGCCTGGTCAAATATGACTCAGCCTTTGGAATCGATTAACAAATTCCCGTTTGCCGAGGCACGATGCAGCACGGCAAATCGCGCGGGAGATACGGAAGAAGAATGAATTTGCAGCTTCAGGCTGCGGAAAAGCAAAGATACCATCGCATATAGGACAAAAACGCAGAGGGGAGACGAGAAATCTTCCCTCTGCGTTTTTATAAATGCTTACTTCTCTTTTTTAAATTCCGGGACGAAGCTGCCCTCCAGGCCCATGGCGCGGAGGCGGATTTTGATCTGCCCGGTCTTTTTGTTGTACATGGCCGTGCGCAGCTCGTCGTCCGGGACAAAGCGGTAATAGGCGGTGCAGAACGTGTCAAACATGGGGCGGTTGGAGGGGCCGATCTGCCGGATCAGCAGAAGCAGGCACAGAAGAGCGCCTACCGCGAAGGAGATCTCCATATAGACAGGGCAGAGCCAAATCATCAGGGCCAGCAGCCCGGCGGCGATCAGCAGGCAGACGATCAGGGAGACCACCGTGTACCGCACCGCGCCCACCGCGATCAGGTCCTTTTGCAGGGCGTTCATTTTCCTGATCAGGGGGAAGGCGGTAAAGACATTGAACAGGATCTGCCGCATAAACAGATAGAACCAGAGCCAGCCCAGGAAAAACAGACCGGCGCCATACATAATTTTGACTTCCATAAAAATCCCCCTCCTGCCGCAATGCCGGCAGCGCAAGCAGAGAGAAAGTCCCATACGCGGCTGAAAGGAAATTCCCGGCCTGTGCTGCCCGTCTTTTTCAGCATCATACCACAGGCGGAAGGAAGTTTCAAGAATATTTCAAAAGCGGGCGCATAGATTTTTGGCAGGAAGTGACACGATGGACGGTTTTGACAGAGCGCTGGCCGTCCTGCCGGAGGAGCTGCGGCGGAAAGCCCAGGGCCTCCGGGGGACAGGCGTTGAAGAATTCAGGCTTCGGGCGGGCCGCACGCCCTCCGCACTGCGGGACGGGCAGGAGCGGGCCTTCGCGGCGGAGCCTGTGACGGAGGGGGACCTGCTCCGGCTGCTGGAGCGGGCCACCGGCGCTTCGCTCCACAGCGCCGCCCCGGCGCTGGCTCAGGGCTATCTGAACTACAGGGGCCTGCGGATCGGGGTGTGCGGGGCGGCGGTGCTGAACCGGGGAGAGCTGACGGGCTTTAGGAGCTTTTCCTCCGCCGCGATCCGGATCCCCAGGGAGTGCCGAGGCGTCTGTGACAGGCTGATTCAAGAGCTTTACGGGGCCGGCTTTAAAAACACGCTGGTGATCTCCCGGCCCGGAGGGGGCAAGACCACGGCCCTGCGGGAGCTGATCCGCCGGCTGTCCGACGGGGGACTGCGGATCTCCGTCGCGGACGAGCGGAACGAGCTGGCCGCCGCGGACGAGACGGGGGCGGGCTTTGACCTGGGCGCCCACAGCGACGTTCTCACCGGCGCGCCGAAAGCGGAGGGGGCCATGATGCTGCTGCGGGGGATGAACCCCCAGGTGATCGCCATGGACGAGATCACCGGGGACCGGGACCTGGAGGCCGCCGTTCAGATTTGCGGCTGCGGGGCCGGGATCCTGGCCAGCGCCCACGCGGCGGACGGGGACGAGCTCAAAAAGCGGCCGCTGTACCGAAAGCTCCTGGAGCTGGCGCTGTTTGAAAACCTGGTGGTCATCAGCGGGACAGGCTCTCTGCGCCGCTACCGGGCGGAAAGGCTGCTGCCATGAAGCTTCTGGGAGCGGCTTTGATCCTGGCGGCCTGCCTGGGGGCGGGGGCCGTGTACGCCCTGGCCAAGCGGCAGCGGATGGAGACGCTGCAGGGGCTCTGGGGCGCGCTGGGGCTGATGGAGGGGGAACTGGAGACCAGGCTCAGCCCCCTGCCGGAGCTGGTCCGGCTGGCGGCGGCGGAGGCGCAGGGACAGGCGGGGGCCTTTCTGGACAGCCTGTCCGGCAGGCTGGACCGCCTGGGGGAGGCAGAGTTTGCCCAGCTGTGGCGGGAGGCGGCGGAGGAGCAGCTGAGCGCCCTGAACCCGGAGGAGCGGGAGGAGATCTGCCGCCTGGGCCTGGTCCTGGGGCGCTACGAGCTGGAAAAGCAGCTGGCCGCTCTGGGCGCCTGCCGGGCGATCCTGCGGACAGGCCTGGACGAGGCGGTCCTCCGGTATCCGGGAGAAAAGAGGCTGGGGCTGGGGCTGGGCGCCGCGGCGGGCGCACTGCTTGTGATTGCGCTGCTTTAAAGGTACGGAGATTACGATGGATATTGATCTGATTTTTAAAATCGCGGCGGTGGGCATTCTGGTGGCGGTGCTGAACATTCTGCTGCAGCGCTCCGGGCGGGAGGAGCAGGCGCTGATGACCACGATTACCGCTCTGGTGGTGGTGCTGATGATCGTGGTGCAGAAGATCAGCGAGCTGTTCAACATGATCAAGGCCCTCTTCGGCCTGTAGCGCTATGGAGCTGCTGGTAAAGGCCGCGGCTGCCGCCCTGACTGCGGCGGCCATCGGCCTGCTGATCAGGCGGAGCAACCCGGAGCTGGCCCTGCTGCTCAGCGCCTGCACGGTGGTGCTGATCCTGATCGCCTCCTCCGGCTTTCTCAGCGGCATCCGGGAGTTGGCGGAGGCGGTGAAAACCATTGCCGGCAGCGATGATACGCTGACGGTCCCGGTGCTCAAGTGCGTCGCCATCGCGATCATCACCAAGATCAGCTCCGAGCTCTGCCGGGAGGCCTCCCAGGGGGCGGCGGCCGCCGCCGTGGAGCTGGCGGGGGCGGTGTGCGCGCTGAGCGTGGCCATGCCGCTGGTCATGAGTATGCTGAAGCTGATCGGAGGGATGATATGAAAAAGCTGCTGCTGGTATTGCTGCTCTGCCCGCTGTTTGTGACCAGCGCCCGGGCGGAGGGCCTGCTGGAGGAGACGGGCCGCTCAGTGGGGCTCGAGGCGCTGGAGGAGGCGCTGCCGGAGGAGCAGCGGGAGATCAGCGGCACGTTGACCGTCGACGGAGGCTATGACACCGGCGGCGCGCTCAGGAGGCTCTGGGACCGGCTGCTCACGGACAGCCTCGCCCAGCTGAAGGAGGACCTGCGTTACGCGGCGGCGCTGGTGGCCATCGCGGCCCTGTGCGCCATGGCCGGGGCTCTGTGTACCGGCAAGGCCATTCCGGAGTACATCCAGGTGGCCGGCTGCTGCGCGGCGTCCATGCTGATCGCGGGGAACATGGACAGCGTGATTGCCCAGGCCGCCTCGGCGCTGGCCCAGCTGTCCGACTACTCCAAGGCGGCGATCCCCGCCGTCTTCACCGCGGCGGCGGCCTGCGGGGCGGTGGTGTCCGCCTCGGCCCGCTACGGGGCGGTGTGCCTGGCCATCGACGTGCTCATGAGCGCGGCCCAGCGCCTGGTCATCCCGCTGATTTACGCGTATCTGGCGGTCTCCGTCAGCTCGTCCATCTTCTCCAACCAGCTGCTGAAGGCGGCGGCCCGGATCACCAAGTGGTGCGCCACCACGGTGATGACGGGGATCACGATCGTTTTCAGCGGCTATATCACCGTCACCGGCCTGATCGCCGGCAGCGGAGACGCGGTGGCAGTGAAGACGGCCAGGACCGTGATCTCCGGCACCCTGCCGGTGGTGGGCGGGATTTTGTCAGACGCGGCGGCGGTGGTCCTGTCCGCGGCGTCCATTATCAAGAACGCCGCCGGTGCCTTCAGCCTGATCGCGGTCTGCGCCCTCTGCGCCGGGCCCTTCGCGGTGCTGTCGGTCAAGATGCTGGTGTTCCGGGCGGCGGCCGCGGCGGCGGACATGCTGCCGGGGGGCAAGCTCTCCGGACTCATTAACGACGTGGGCACGGCTTTGAGCATGCTGCTGGGCCTGGTGGGCTGCTGCGGGATCATGCTGTTTATTTCCATCATGTCCGCCATAAAGGTGGTGACGCCATGATCGCCTCGGTGATCCGGCAGCTGTGCGCCATGTCCATTCTCTGCGGCGCGGCCTTGAGCATCGCCCCGGAGGGCGTCGTGAAGCGGGTGCTGGAGCTGGTTTGTTCGGCGGTGCTGATCTCCGCGGTGGCCAAACCGCTCATAGGCGTCGATTTTACCGCATACGCTTTAGAGCTTGCGCGATATAAGGAGAGGGAGGCGGAATTTGTTGACAACAGCGAGGCGCTGCGCGACCGGCTGAACAGACTTGTCATAGAGGAAAAGTACGAGACATATATTATGGACAAAGCGGAAGAGCTTGGCGACGAGATCGGCGGGGCGGAGGTCACGGCCCGGTGGAGCACAGAGGGCTGCTGGGTCCCCTGGTCCGTACAGATCCACTGCGCCGGAGGAACGGAGGAACACCGGGAGTTGAGCGGAAGAATCGAGGCCGAACTGGGCATACCGGCGGAGAGGCAGCAATGGAGCAGTTGAGGAAGCATTTGGCGGGGCTGGAAAAGTTCAAGGTTCCGCTGCTGGTTCTGATCGTCGGCGTGCTGCTGATGCTCGTTCCCGGCACAGACCGGACGCGGGAGCCGGAGGCCGGCGCGGACGCGCTGCTGCAGCAGACCCTGTCCTGCTCGGAGGGAGTTGGCGAGCTGCGGGTGATCGTGTCTGAAAACGGGGTGGTGGTCATCTGCCGCGGGGCGGACAATGCAAAGGTACGCCTGGATCTCATCAAGGCGATAGGCGCTTATACCGGCTTCGGCTCGGATAAGATCACAATACTTAAAATGGCGGATTAGGGGAGGAACGCGAAATGAAAAACCGGAAAAGAAACCTTACGATGATCGCTGTGCTGGTGTTTGTCTGCGCGGCGGTGGCGCTGAACTGGTCCTACAACAACCGGTGGGGGACGCCGGATTCAGAGATGGTGGCGGCGGAGGACGAGGCCATGATGAACGCCAACGCGGAGTTCCTGCAGAGCGCCGGGGGCACGGCGTCGGAGTATTTCGCCGAGGCCCGGCTGACAAGGCAGGTCTCCCGGGACGAGGCGCTGGAGCTGCTCCAGACGGCGGCCACGGCGGAGACGGCTTCCCAGGAGACCATTGACAGCGCCATGAACGCTATCTCGGCCATGGCGACCAGCTCTATGAAGGAGTCCCAGATCGAAAACCTGCTGATCGCCAAGGAGTTTGAGGACTGCGTGGTCTACATCGGCAACAACTCCGTGACCGTGGCCGTCCCCGCGCCCCAGGAGGGGCTCAGCGAGGAGGCGGTGGCCCGCATCACCGACATCATCTGCAATGAGACGGAGTACACGGCCGATCAGCTGAGCATTATCGAGGTAAAGAGCTGAACGGAAAAGGGGCTGCAGTAAAATGAACTGCAGCCCTTTGCTATTAAAGAAAGAGAAAATCTTTCCTGCGATAAACGAAAGTTTATATGAGGAAACAAGTGCCCTACGAGCCACGTAAATATGTGCGTGCAACCGCAGGAGAGAACCTGCCAGTGTCTGCACCGGGGTAAACCGGCAAGAAAGATTAAGGGCGACCTAAGAACGGGTCTGCTGTACCCTGCTCCCAGAGGGGCCCGGGGAAACTTCCCCGGGTGCCTTTTCTTTCGGTTCGCTTTCTTTGCGGCAAGGCAAAGAAAGCGAACAAAGCCACCAAGAGACTAAACTCAGTTTCCGCTGGTGACCGAAGGAGGCGAGCTGAGAAAGGTAGCTTTCCTCATATAAACTTTCGTCTATCTGCAAGAGTATATTTTTAGCCAGTTATGTCAGAAGGCGCGGCCTCCTTTTTAGGCGAGAACCGCGCCTTCCTTTGAGAGAGAGAGGTAGCAAATTAATAGAACAGTCCGCCCAGATTGAACACGCCCAGGGCCGCCATCAGCACGTTGATGGCTACGTTGGCCACCGACAGGAGGAAGAGGTTCTTGAACAGCTTGTTCATCTCTTCATTGGTGGTCTCCTTGGAGGCAGAGTAGGAGGACATGATGATGGCGCCGCCGGTGGACAGGGGGCTGATCGCCGCCGCGAAGGAGGTGGCGGTGATGGCGGAGATGAGTTCCACGTAGTTGACGCCGGCGAACTGCTGGGAGACCTGGTCCGCGATGGGGAACAGGGCGGGCATGACCACACCGGTGGTGGAGCTGACCCAGGAGAGGATGCCGGAGGTGGCGGCGATGACGGGCGTCGCGGTCTTCTCGCTCATGAAGCCGTTGAGGAAATCGGAGACCAGGGTGATGCCGCCCAGCTTGTCAATGACGCTGACCAGGGAGCCCACGCCGCAGATGAAAATCAGGGTGCCCCAGGGGATGCCCTTGATGGCGGCCTTCTCGTCGGCTGCGCCCAGCAGGATCAGGATGGCGGCCATGATGAAGGCAAAGAGACCGGTGTCCAGCTTAAAGCCGATACAGCAGATGACCATAATGGCGATGGCGGCCATGGTGAGCTTCTGGTTCCGATTGAACTTGGGGATCTCGGACCATTTCAGGGGGTTGTCGGCCTTGACCTTATAGCTCTTGGAGCCGATGTAGATCACCAGGGTGAAGACAAAGCCGGACAGCAGGGTGGACAGGAACAGGTGCAGGGCAAAGCCGGAGTGGCCCAGAGGCTCGCTCAGCTCCTTGGCCAGCAGGCCGGTGAGGGACAGAGGAGAGGCGCAGCCGGCGTTGGCGCCCAGCTTGGCGAAAAGGGCCGTGACCCAGGGGTTGATCTTCATCTCAAAGGCCAGATACATGGCAAAGGTGGTCATCAGGATGCCGGCGGCAATGTGGCCGGGTCCGATGGCGGAGATGAAGGCGGAGAGAACGAACATGAGGATGGGGATCAGAACAGTGTGCTTGCCCACCAGGGCTACGACCTTCTTGGAAAACAGGTCCAGCGTGCCGTTCTGGGAGGCCATGCCGAACAGGAAGGTGACGCCTACCAGCGTGACGAACATGGAGCTGGAAAAACCGCTGGTGACGGCGGAGGCCTTCAGGCCGCCGACGATCGTCAGGATAAACGCGACGCCCAGGGAGAGAAAGCCCAGGTTGACCTTCTTGATGAAGCCGATGGCCACGACAATGGCCAGCACGATCAGGGAGATCACAGGCATATAGGGAGCCAGAAATGCGCTCATGAGATGATTCCTCCTATAGTTATTTACAGCTTTGCGCTTATTCTATCGCGTTGACTTTTGTCAGGATATCGACCACATTGGTCCGCCAATTGCCGATATACTCCCGGGCCTGGTCGCCGGTGTAGCCCAGGGGATTGATGTAGAAGTAGCCCAGCATGGTCTGATAGCTGGAATCGGCATAGGCCTTGGAGAAGGCGTCCGCCAGGATCTTGACCACCTCCGGGTCGGTGCCCTCCTTCACGAACACGCCGTAAAAGGGGCCCCAGGGCAGATAATCGGCAAAATCCGGATATTCGGCGGTGATAGGGGGCACATCCTGCATCAGCTCCACCGGCTCGGCGGAGAGCATGCAGAGCCACTTGTACTCGCCGGACTTATACTCCTGGTAACCCATCTGCACCTTGGAAACGGTGAAGTCGCATTCGCCGTTCAGGACGGCCGCCTTGGCGGAGGCGTCGCTGTCATAGGGTACCTGGGTGAACTCCGCGCCGGTGACCCCGGTGATCATGGCGGCAGCCTCCCAGGGAAGCCCGCCAGTGCCGGTGGTGGCCAGAGTCACCTCCGTGCCGGCTTTGGCCGCTTCCACGATCTCGGTCAGAGAGCTGTAGGGGGAGTCCTTGCCCACCACCACGCCGGTGGTCTCGTCTCCGATCAGCAGGACGCACTCAAAATTGTCATAGGTCAGCGGGGAGATGTCCAGCTTGTCGTACAGGGCCGGGTTCTCGGCCCCCATCAGCAGCACGGAGCCGTCCGCTTCCTGATCGTAGACGTGCTGCACGGCCACGGAGCCGGTCCCGCCGGTCTTGTTGCTCAGGACGATGTTGGCGCCCAGGATATCCTGGGCCAGGATGGACAGGGGACGCATCAGCGAGTCGGTGCCGCCGCCCGCGCCCCACTGGATCACGCCGGACACCTCCTGGGGCGGATAGCCGATCACAGAGCCGATGCTGCCCTCCGCGGCGGCGGGCTCCTCTTCCTGGACGGTGCTGCCGCAGCCCGCCAGAAGGGCGCAGGAGAGCGCGGCCAGGAGAAGAACAGCCAAGAGCTTTTTCCTATTCATAGCGCGTCTCCTCCTTTACAGCCGGACGATGGCGGTGCCGTCCAGGATCAGGTTCGCCGTGCGGAAACCGAAGGTGTCCTCAATATCCGGGACCTGGCCCTCTGTGTAATCCACGCCGCACTCCAGAATGCCGCCCGGGTGGCCGATGCGGATGTACTGGGTGTCCGCACCCTTGGAGAGCACCTGCTGCACCACGCTGCCGGGGATCACCGCCGCGGCGGCGGTGCACATGGCGCCGGTCATGGCGTAGCTGGGATGGGGCTTCTGCATGGACATCATCCGGGACAGCAGGTCGATCTGTTCCTTTTTGATCTCCTTGCCGTCGGCGGTGACATAGTCCTCCGCCTCGGCCACAAAGGTCATCTTGGGGATGCCGGGGGTCTCCCAGGCGGACTTGGTATAGTCATCGATGAGCCCCAGCTTCACTGCCGCCAGGCCCCGGACGGCTTCCAGCAGATCCAGCATGCCCGCGTCCGCGTTCAGCTCGTCGGGCAGCTCTCTGCCGGTGAGGCCCAGATCCTTGGCCTTTACAAAGACCAGGGGATTGGCCGCGTCCACGATGGAGACCTGGACCGGCCCGAAGTCAGGCACATCCAGGGTGTCCACCGCGTTGCCGGTGGGCAGCAGGCCCTTGCCCAGGGTCCCGGAGGGCCGGACAAATTTCAGCTTGACAGGGGAGGCCGTGCCGGGTACGCCGGCGATGGCAAAGTCCCCTTCATAGGCCACCTGGCCGTCGGGCGTCTGCACGTCGGCGATGATGATCTTGTTGGTGTTGGTGTTGAAGATGCGCACGGAGGTCATGTCCCCAGTGACGGGGACCAGGCCCTTTTCAATGGCGAAGGGGCCCACGCCGGAGGAGATGTTGCCGCAGTTGCCCTTGTAGCTCACCAGGGGCTTATCCACGGAGACCTGGGCGAAGGTGTAATCCACGTCCGCGTCGGGCCGGGCCGAGGGCTGGACGATGGCCACCTTGCTGGTGACGGACTGGGAGCCGCCCAGACCGTCGATCTGCTTCTTATCCGGGCTGCCCATGAGCCGCAGGAGCAGGGGCTCCCACTGGGCCTGGTCCTGGGGCAGGTCGGACTGGAGGATATACACGCCCTTGCTGGTGCCGCCGCGCATGACGGTGACGGGTAAGCGGGTTGTTTTCATGCCTTTGCCGCTCCTTTCTGTTTCCGGTTGTAGTTGATCAGGCTGCCGCAGCGGAGGATCTCCTTTTCCTCCACGGTCAGGGCGCCGATGGACAGGCTCAGGGGCTTGACGGTCCCGCCCAGCACGTAGGCGGGGATGGAGCGCATGTCGCCCTCCAGGGCGGCGCGGATGTTGGGGACGAAGATGTAGTCCCCGTCTTCAAAGTCCGGATCCCTGTTCAGGACAAAGGGGACCATGCCCCAGTTGATCAGGTTGGAGCGGTAGCGCTTGGTGGCGTACTCCTGTACCAGGTTCGCCCCGCCCAGCAACACCCGCTGGCAGGAGGCGGCCTGTTCCCGGGCGGAGCCGTCGCCGGGCTTCACGGCGTAGATGGTGCTGGACAGATCCACTTCCGCGTCCCGGACCGCCTCGCAGCCGGGGATGGCGCGGACCTTCTCCAGAACTTCCGCCACCTCCGCCGGGCACTGGCCCGCCTTGCGGGCCTGCTCATTGGCCATGACAGCCTTGGCCCGGCCCACATACTCGGGCACACGGCGGGAGAGAGTGAACTCGGCCAGACCCATGGGGTTGGAGCGGAAGGAGCCTGTCTCGCCGGAGGGGATCAGCTCGTCGGTGGTGGTGACAGGGTCAGTGATATAGGCGCAGACCTTCAGCAGCATATGCTCGTTGAGGGCGGGCAGCTCCGGCCAGTCCTTGATGTTGGGACCGCAGACCAGGGGCTCGTTCATGTCGCCCTTGCCGAAGCCCTGATAGACCCGGTGCTCGTAGGCAGTGGGGTCGTAGTGGTATTCCGGGCAGGTATATTCGTAGCCCAGCTCGTCGGCGGCGGTGATCCGGCCGCCGTTGGCCGCCGTAGCGGCGATGGACCGGGCGTCCATGAGCGCCACGCTGGCGAGCTGGCCGTTGCCGGGCTTGGAGCCTTCACGGTTGGGGAAGTTGCGGGTGGTGTGCCGCACGGAGAGGCCGCCGTGGGCAGGCGTGTCGCCCGCGCCGAAGCAAGGGCCGCAGAAGGCGGTGCGGATGGTGGCGCCGGCGGCAATCAGCTTTTCCAGCGCGCCCTTGCGCAGCAGGTCCAGCATGACGGCCTGGCTGCTGGGGTATACGCCCAGGGCAAACTCGTCGGTGCCGGTGCTCTTGCCGTCCAGCAGGTACGCCGCCTCCATAATATTGGAGTAGGTGCCGCCGGCGCAGCCGGCGATGGTGCCTTGGTCGGCGTAAAGCGCCCCGTCTTTGACCTTCTCCCACAGGTTCAGGTGCAGCTCCGGACGCTTGATCAGCTTCTGGGCGTCCGCCTCCACCAGATGGAGAATGTCGTCCATGTTCGCGTTCAGTTCCCGGATCTCGTAGCCGTTGGAGGGGTGGAAGGGGAGGGCGATCATGCTGTGAACGGTGGACAGGTCTATGTATACGCAGCCGTCGTAATAAGCGATCTCGGCGGGGTTGAGTTCTTTATACTCCTCGGGCCGGCCGTGCTCTGTGAGCCAGGCCTTGGTGTCCGCATCGGTGCGCCAGACGGAGGAGAGGCAGGTGGTCTCGGTGGTCATCACGTCCACACCGTTGCGGTAATCGGTGCTCATGGAGTTGACGCCGGGGCCTACGAACTCCAGCACCTTGTTCTTCACATAGCCGTTTTTGAACACGGCGGAAACCAGGGCGATGGCGATGTCCTGGGGGCCGATGCCGGGCCGGGGCTTGCCGTCCAGATACACGGCGATGACCTCCGGATAGGCCGCGTCCCAGGTCTGCTCCAGGATCTGCTTGACCAGTTCGCCGCCGCCCTCGCCCACGGCCATGGTGCCCAGGGCGCCGTAGCGGGTGTGGGAGTCAGAGCCCAGGATCATCTTGCCGCAGCCGGCCATGGCCTCCCGCATGTACTGGTGGATGACGCCCATGTGCGGGGGCAGATAGATGCCGCCGTACTTTTTGCAGGCGGTGAGGCCAAAAACATGGTCGTCCTCATTGATGGTGCCGCCCACGGCGCAGAGGCTGTTGTGGCAGCAAGTGAGCACATAGGGCAGGGGGAACTTCTCCAGGCCGGAGGCCCGGGCCGTCTGGATGATGCCCACATAGGTCAGGTCGTGGCTGGTGATAGCGTCGAACCTGATCTTCAGGTTCTCAGGGCTGCCGCTGTGGTTGTGGGACTGGAGAATGCCGTAGGCAATGGTGCCCTTCCGGGCCTGGGCCTTGCCTGCGGCCAGCTCCGCCGGTGCTTCCTTCTCGGGGACAAGCCGTGTGCCGCCTAACAGGTATACGCCGGAGTCGTACAGTTTTACCATAGCTTGCTTTCCTTCCTCTCTCTTGATAGGCTGAGGGCTGATAAGCACCTCTTGTTAAATATAAGATAATATAAAATATAAGATAAGTAAAATACATGATTTTTATATAATTCATAGTTTTAACAAATTAAAAAAGCCCGCCGGTTTTGGACGGCAGGCGGAACTGTGTTCTTGACGCCGGAGCCCGGCTTTGCCGCCGGGAGCGGCTGCTTTTGCAGGGGAGACGCTCTTTCGCTGAGCCCCGCAGGGCCAGCCTTTTTCCGGCCCAGGGACGGCTGGAGAGGGCCGTTCCGCCTCTCCGGGGCGCCCGGCTTCGGCGGGTTTTGCCCTTCCCGGGAAATTTCCGCCGTTCCACAGGCCCGCGGGATGCCGCTTTTGGCCCTGCAGACGGAAAAAAACGCGGCTTTTCCGAATTGTGCGGGAGATTTAAATGTTTAGACTTTATTTTTTGCCGAACTCGTGGTACAATACCCTGAGTTCTTTTAGGAGGAGATAAGCAATGGGCGAAAATTACATCACCTGCCGGGAAGAAAACGGCAGCATCAATATCTCTGAGGATGTGATCTCCAGCATGGTGAGGACCGCCATTTCCGAGGTGGAAGGGGTGGCCGGCCTGTCCAATGCCTACGGCGCGGAGATCGCCGAGCTGATCGGCCTGAAATCCCTGTCCAAGGGCGTGAAGGTGCAGTTCGTGGAAGGAAAAATCGTTGTAGATACAATTATTACTGTTATCTATGGCTGCAACGTGGTCTCCGTGGCGAAGAATGTGCAGGAGAAGGTGCTGTACGCGGTGCAGGCCGCGACGGGGATTGAAAATGCCGAGGTCAATGTCCATGTCTCCGGCATTGCCTTTGATAAATAATTTCGCGGGGGTGCGCAAACGATGACGAGAACGGCAGCCAGAGAGATCGCCATTCAGCTGGGCTTTGCCGCCGCCTCCACCGGAGCGGACGCCGCGGAGCTGATGGACGAGTTCTTTTCCGGCGAGCACTACCAGAGCCTGCGCTCGGAGAATGAGCTGTACGCCGAGCTTCCGGACCGGGGCCAGATGGACTATATCCGCCGCCTGGTCTGCCTCATGGCGGACAAGCGGCCGGAGTTGGACGCGCTGATCAGCAAGTACGCCAAGGGCTGGCGGCCGGAGCGGATCTCCAGGACCGCCATGGCGGTGCTGCGCTGCGCCGTGTGCGAAATTTTGTACATGGACGACGTGCCCAACGCCGCGGCCATCAACGAGGCGGTGGAGCTGGACAAGAACTATGACGGCCCGGAGACCGTCGCCTTTGTCAACGGAGTTCTGGGCGGGCTGATGCGGGGCGAGTTCGGCCAAGAGGACTAAGGCCATGGAGAGACTGACCTTTACCGTCTCCGAGCTGAACAACCGGATCAAGGGCCTGCTGGAGCTGGACCCGGCGCTGGCGGATGTCTGCGTCCGGGGCGAGCTGTCCAATTATAAAATTTACCCCTCCGGGCATCACTATTTCACCCTCAAGGACAGCGAGAGCAGCCTCAGCTGCGTCATGTTCAAAAGCAGCGCCTCCCGGCTCCGTTTCCGGCCGGAGAGCGGCATGCAGGTCACGGCCTTCGGCCGGGTCTCCGTCTTCCCGCGGGACGGGAAGTACCAGCTCTACTGCAACGCGCTTGTGCCGGAGGGAACCGGGGATCTGCAAATCGCCTTTGAGCAGCTGAAGGAAAAGCTCTCCAGGGAGGGCCTCTTTGACGAGAGCCACAAGAAGCCGCTGCCCCGTTTTCCCAAGCGGATCGGGATCATCACCTCCTCCGCGGGCGCTGCGGTACACGATATGATCCGGATCCTGGGCCGCCGCTGGCCGATGGCTCAGGTGGTCCTGCTGCCGGTTCGGGTGCAGGGCGCGGAGGCGCCGCCGGAGATCGTGGGGGCGATCCGCTACGCCAACGAGTTTAAGGTGGCGGACGTGCTGATCACCGGCCGGGGCGGCGGGTCCATCGAGGATCTCTGGGCCTTTAACGACGAGCGGGTGGCCCGGGCGATCTATGCCTCCGAGCTGCCCGTCATTTCCGCCGTGGGCCATGAGCCGGACGTGACGATTGCCGACTATGTGGCCGACCGGCGGGCCTCCACCCCCTCCAATGCGGCGGAGATCGCCGTGCCGGACTGGCGGGAGCTGCGGCAGACCCTGCAGAGCTGCGAGATCCGGGCCGCCCAGGCCATGACAGGCCGGCTGAAGCGCCTGTCCCAGCGGCTGGACGGCATCCGCTCCAAGCGGATCCTCAGCGACCCCTCCGTGCATCTGGAGGGCCGCCGCATCGAGCTGGACCGGATGCGGGACCGGCTGCTGGCGGCGCAGGAGAGCCGCCTGGCGGCGGGGAAACAGCGGTATGTGGGCCTGGCGGCCTCCCTGGACGCCATGAGCCCCCTCCGGGTCCTGTCCAGGGGCTATGCCGTGGCCAGCGACGGGGAGGGCCGGGTGCTGAAAAGCGTCCGGGAGCTCTCGCCGGGGGACAGGATCGGCCTGCGCCTGGCCGACGGCCGGGCGGACTGCCGGGTGGAGCGCATCCGGGAAGAGAGCGAGGGAGAAGACAATGGCTGAAAAGAAACTGAGTTTTGAACAGGCCCTGGGCCGCCTGGAGGAGATCGTCAAGCATCTGGAGCAGGGGGACCTGCCCCTGAGCGAGTCCATGGAGCTTTTTGAAGAGGGGACCGGCCTGCTGAACGCCTGCGGCAAGATGCTGGACGAGGCGGAGCAGAAGGTGGTCAAGCTCCGGAAGGGCCCGGACCGGGAACCGGTGGAGCTGCCCTTTGAGGACGAGACATGACGGAAAAGGACTATAAAGAGAAGATCGACGCCGCCCTGGAGCGCTGCTTTACCGGCGCGGCGGAGCTGCCCCAGGCGGGCCTGGCGGAGGCCATGCGGTACAGCCTCCTGGCCGGAGGCAAGCGCATCCGGCCCATGCTGGTGCTGGAATTCTGCCGCGTGTCCGGCGGGGATGTGGAGGCGGCTCTTCCAGTGGCCTGCGCCATCGAGATGCTGCATACATACAGCCTGATCCACGACGATCTGCCCTGCATGGACAACGACGAGCTGCGGCGGGGCCGGCCCACCAACCACGTGGTGTACGGAGAGTGCACCGCTGTCTTGGCGGGGGACGCCCTGCAGGCGGAGGCTTTCGGGACCATCCTGCGCAGTCCGCTTCCGGCGGAGCGCCGGGCCAGGTGCGCGGAGGCGCTGGCGGATGCGGTGGGGCTGGACGGCATGTGCGGCGGCCAGTACCTGGACATGCTCTGGGAGGGAAAGCCCCTCAGCGAGGAGGAGCTGACCGAGATCAACAGCCGCAAGACCGGCGCGCTGCTGACGGCCGCCTGCCGGATGGGCGTAGCTGCCGCCGGAGGCGGGGAAGACCTGGACGAGGCGGCCGCGCGCTACGGCGCCGCGCTGGGTCTGGCCTTTCAGATCAGGGACGATATGCTGGACGTGCTCAGCACCGACGCGGAGCTGGGCAAGCCCGTGGGTTCCGACGCCAAGGAGCAGAAAAACACCTATATGGCCCTGCTGGGCCGGGAAAAGTGCCAGGCCATGGTGGTCAGGCTCACCGAGTACGCCAAACAGGTTCTCAGAGAGAACTTTGCGGATACGGCATTTCTCTGCGCTCTGGCAGATTCACTGGCTGTCAGAACCAATTAAGCGCCGCTGTGCGGCCGGATAGAGGGATATTTTGGCTATATTAGAAAGAATCCATTCGTCGGAGGATATAAAAAAGCTCTCCGATCAGGAGCTGGAGCCGCTATGCGCCGAGATCCGGGCTTTTTTGATCGAGAAGGTCTCCCGGACCGGCGGGCATCTGGCCTCCAATCTGGGGGCGGTGGAGCTGACGGTGGCGCTCCACCGGGTCTATGACAGCAGCCGGGACAGGATCCTGTTCGACGTGGGGCATCAGAGCTATACGCATAAGATCATCACCGGGCGGCGGGAGCGCTTTGACAGCCTGCGGCAGTACGGCGGGCTGTCCGGCTTCCCTAAGCCCTATGAGAGCGGGGACGACCCCTTTGTAGCCGGCCACGCGTCGGACTCCGTGTCCGTGGCCCTGGGGATGGCCAAAGCCAGGACCCAGGCCCGGGAGGACTATAAAGTGGCCGCTGTCATCGGCGACGGGGCCATGACCGGGGGCCTGGCCTATGAGGGCCTGGAGGCGGCCGCAGCCAGCGGCGAGCCTCTGGTCATCATCCTCAACGACAACGCCATGTCCATTGACCGGAACGTGGGCGGCATGGCCCGGCTGCTGCAAAAGCTCCGGGTCCGGCCGGGGTATATCAGCTTCAAGCGCTGGTACAGAAACGCGCTGGCGGGCCTGCCGGGGGTCTATCATTTTACCCACGCGGTGAAGGAGCGGCTGAAGGCGCTGCTTCTGCCGGACAATATGTTCAGCGCGATGGGCTTTGACTATATGGGGCCGGTGGACGGCCACGACGCGGTGGCTTTGGAGACGGTGATCCGCTGGGCGGAGGAGATGAAAAAGCCGGTCATCGTCCACGTACTGACCAAGAAAGGAAAGGGCTGCCCTTACGCCGAGGCGCACCCGGAGCTCTACCACGGCGTAGGGCCCTTCGACCCGGTAACCGGGGAGATCCTGTCCTCCGGAGAGAGCTTTTCGGATGTCTTTGGGGAAACGCTCTGCTCCCTGGCCCGGAGGGACGGCCGGATCACCGCGTTCACGGCGGCTATGGCCGGGGGCACGGGTCTGGACGGCTTCGCCAAAAGCTTCCCGGACCGCTTTGTGGACGCGGGTATCGCTGAGGGCCACGCCGCGGCTATGGCCGCGGGGATGGCCAAGCAGGGGGCACTGCCGGTTTTCGCCGTGTATTCCAGCTTCCTGCAGAGGAGCTACGACATGCTGATCCACGACGTGGCCCTTCAGGGCCTGCATGTGACCCTGTGCATTGACCGGGCGGGCATTGTGGGCAGCGACGGGGAGACCCATCACGGCATTTTTGACATGAGCTATCTCAACTCCGTGCCGGGGATGACGGTGTTCTGTCCCGCCAGCTTTCAGGAGCTGCGGGATATGCTGGAGGAGGCGGTGTTTGCCTGTTCCGGCCCGGTGGCGGTGCGCTATCCCCGGGGCGGAGAGGGGGCCTATACCGGCTCCGTTACCCAGGCCGAGTACACGGTCCGGGAGGGGAGCGACGTGACGGTGGCCTGCTACGGCACCATGGTCAACGAGGCGCTGCAGGCGGCGGAGCTGCTGGCCCGGGCGGGCCTGTCCGCCCAAGTGGTGAAGCTGGGCCGGATCGGCGGCGAAGGCTTCCCGCTGACCCTCGCCTCCCTGGCGAAAACCGGGCGCCTTGTCATGGCCGAAGAGGTCTGCGCCGCCGGCTGCGTGGGCGAGCGGATCCTGGCGGAGGCCGCCCGAAAGAGTGTGTCTCTGCAGGGGGCAAGGCTGCTGAACCTGGGGCAGGGGATCGTGCCCCACGGGGACCGGAAGCGGCTGATGCGGGACTTTCGGATCGACGCGCAGGCGATCGCGGACGCGGCGGAGGAGCTCTGCCAGCCGGAGAGACGATGAAAAAAGTCAGACTTGATCAATTGATATACGATCTGGGCTACGCGGAGAGCCGGGAGAGGGCCAAGACCACGGTCATGAGCGGCCTGGTGTATGTGGACGGCCGCCGGCTGGATAAGCCCGGCATGGCGGTGGACCCGGCGGCAAAGGTGGAGGTCCGGGGGCCGGCGCTCCCCTTTGTGAGCCGGGGCGGCTATAAGCTGGACAAGGCGCTGAAGGTATTTCCCGTGGACCCAGCGGGAAAAATCTGCATGGACTGCGGCGCCTCCACCGGAGGCTTTACGGACGTGCTGCTCCAGCACGGAGCCAAAAAGGTCTACGCGGTGGATGTGGGCTACGGGCAGCTGGCCTGGAAGCTCCGCACCGACGAGCGGGTGGTCAACCTGGAGCGGACCAACATCCGGTATATCACCCGGGAGCAGGTGCCGGAGGCCCTGGACCTGGCGGTGATGGACCTGTCCTTTATCTCCATCCGGCTGGTGCTCCCGGCGGTTCAGGCCCTGCTCCGGCCGGAGGCCGACCTGATCTGCCTGATCAAGCCCCAGTTTGAGGCGGGCCGTGAAGAGGTCGGCAAGAAGGGCGTGGTCCGGGACAAGGCGGTCCATGAGCGGGTGGTGGAGGAGATCCTGGCCTTTGCCCCCGGCGTGGGCCTCAGCCCGGTAGGGCTGGATTTCTCTCCAATCAAGGGCCCGGAGGGGAACATCGAATATATCTGCCATCTGAAAAACGGCGTATATGACTGCGCCCTGGACCCAAAGAGGGTCGTGGAGGCCTCCCACGAGGCCCTATAAGAAGAAATTCGTGTGAAAAATCACTCTGTTAAGATGAAAGCAGAATGGAGATTGCTATGATAGCTGTCTTTCCCAACCCCTTTCGTGACAACGGGCTGGAGATCACAAGGCAGGTTGTGGAGCTTTTGCGGCGGGAGGGGGCGGAGACCGCCGTCTGTCCCGTGTTCGCGGAGGACGCGCCGGAGGCCATCCCTGCGGATGTAGAGACCCGGCCCTTTGAGAGCTTTGCCGACGCCTGCCGCCTGGCCGTTGTCATCGGCGGCGACGGCACTATTTTGGCCGTGGCCCGGAAGCTCTACGGCCGCTCGGTTCCGATCCTGGGGATCAACCTGGGCACGAAGGGCTTTATGTGCGCCCTGGAGCCGGAGGACATTGCCCTGACGGCTCAGGCTGCCCGGGGCGAGTTTAAGATCAGCCGCCGGATGATGCTGGACCTGCGGCTGCTCCGGAACGGGGAATGTGTCTATACCGACTGCGCCTTGAACGACGCGGTGCTCCGGGGCTATGTGGACTGCATCCAGTTGACAGCCTGGTGCGGGGAGACTCGGATCATCAGCTACAGCGGAGACGGGATGATCCTGGCCACGCCCACCGGCTCTACCGGCTACTCCATGTCCGCCGGCGGACCGATCGTGGAGCCCAGCGCCTCCAACATCATTCTCAGCCCCATCTGCGCCCATATGATCGGGGCCAGGACCTTTGTGCTGGACCCCAGCCGGAAGCTGTACGTGCGGGCGGAACGGCTTCACGGCCGCCGGGCCTATCTGTCCGTGGACGGCAACGCCGGGATAGACCTGGTCAACGGGGACATTCTGGAGGTCTCCCGCTCCGAGCATCACGCGCTGATGGCGGACATGGGGCTGCACAGCTTCTTTGATATCGCTTACGAAAAATTAACCTGATCCAGGGGGTGTACTGTGAAAATAATCAACGAGCGCAAAACGTAGAACAGGCCAGGAAAAAAAGGCATAGCAAAGCAAGCCCCTGACG
>CANQRQ010000014.1 GCA_947626315.1 uncultured Oscillospiraceae bacterium
GGCATATCCCTAATCTTCCTGTCCGAAGCTCAGGGCTTCCCTAAACTGCGAGTGTCCATTCTGCAGGGTACAGTTTAGTCAAATCATATTACCCCGCCAAAACTGCCTCTAAAAAACCTTGATATTCCGGGCTTTTTTGAGCCCTATTTTTCAACATCCAGGGGCGTCTGCAACTCCCCTGGCCCCCTCTGCGCACTTGAGGAAAGGAACGGCGCTCTGCGTGAGCCATTCCTTCCCTCAAGTTTTGTAAAAGGACGTATTTTTTACTACTGTGTTATGCAAATCAGATGTTGCACTCAAGTGCAAATTGTGTTATAATTCAAGAAAAACATTTTGGAGGTTGTTTATGCAGATCGTGGCAGACCGTCTGCGGGAGCTCCGGCACTCTGTTGATCTCTCGCAGAACAAGCTGGCCCCCTTGCTGGGGCTGCGGCAGTCCGGCGTTAATCGGTATGAGAATAATCAGTGCGAGCCGTCTATCAAAGTTCTTCTGCGCTATGCGGACTTCTTTGATGTGTCCCTGGACTATATCTGCGGCCGGACGGACGAGCCGAAGGGCATGGCCTACAGCGGCGAGCCTCAGTTGGAGAAGCTGCACCCGGAGCTGGACGAATTTATAGAGATGTGCTTTGACCCAAAATCGCCTGTCAGCAAGCGGCTGAAGAAAACGCTGGTGCAGATGCTGGAGGACGAGACGAAATGAGCAGTACAAAAAAGACTTCTCTGATCACCGTACAGAATGTGGCTGTGACGATTATGAGCGTGGACCAGAACGACTATATCAGCCTTACAGATATGGCCAAGGCCCGCACAGATGCCTCGCGGGCGGCAGATGTCATCAAAAACTGGCTTCGCAGCCGCACGACGCTTGAATTCTTGGGGACCTGGGAGATCATGTATAACCCAGACTTTAAAGTGGTCGAATTCGACCACTTTAAAAGTGAAGCAGGATTACATACTTTTACGTTAAGCGCGAAAGAGTGGATCGAAAAAACCAATGCCATCGGACTGTATGTGCAGGTTGGCCGTTATGGCGGTACTTACGCGCATAAAGATATTGCCTTCGAGTTTGGCTCAGCAATCAGCCCGGTGTTCAAGCTCTATCTTCTGAAAGAATACCAGCGGCTAAAAGACGAAGAGAATGACCGGCTGAAGCTGGAATGGACAGCAAAACGCTTCCTCTCTAAAAACAATTATCTGATCCACACGGATGCGGTCAAGAACTATGTGCTGCCGCAGAAGAATTATACGAAAAACACCGAATGGCTTGCCTATGCAGATGAAGCGGATCTGCTGAACGTGGCCCTGTTTGGCTGCACCGCGAAGGAATGGCGGGACGCTAACCCGGAGCTGGCCAAGCACAGCAACATCCGGGACTTTGCATCTATCGCGGAGCTTACCGTGCTGTCCAATCTGGAGACGCACAACGCGGAGCTCATAAAGAGCGGCATGGGGAAAGAGGAGCGTTTTGCCGCTCTGCATCAAATCGCTCAGTATCAGCTACAGGTATTGACCGAAGCGGAACGGATCAAAGAACTGCCAGAGGACGGTGACGAACAATGACCGCCGTCATCTATGCCCGCTATTCCTCCGACAACCAGCGGGAGGAGAGCATCGAGGGCCAGATCAGAGAGTGTACCGCCTTTGCCGAAAAGAACGGCATCACGGTTTTACGGCATTACATAGACCGGGCCTTCTCCGCCAAGACGGACAACCGCCCGGAGTTTCAAAACATGGTCAAGGACAGCGGCAAGCGGCTCTTTGATATGGTCATCGTCTGGAAGCTGGACCGCTTCGCCCGGAACCGCTACGACAGTGCCCGGTACGAGGCTACGCTGAAGAAAAACGGCGTCAAGGTGGTGTCCGCTACCGAGGTCATCTCTGACGGAGCCGAGGGCATTATCCTCGAATCTGTCTTGGAGGGCTACGCCGAATATTACTCCGCCGACCTCTCCGAGAAGGTCATCCGGGGCATGACGGAGAACGCATTGAAGACCAAATACAACGGTGGAACGCTGCCCATCGGCTACCAGATCGACAGCGACCGGCATTTTCAAATCGACCCGCTGACAGCGCCGTTCGTGCTCGAGGCTTTCAAGCTCTATGACGAAGGCGCCACCATGAAGGAACTCCGTGACTGGCTCAATGACAGCGGCATAAAAAATACGCAAGGACGGGAGCTGACCTACAACAGCATCCAGCATCTTTTGAAAAACCGTCGCTATATGGGAGAGTATACATACCGGGATATCGTCGTGCCGGGAGGCATCCCCGCCATCGTTCCCCAGGACCTCTTTGACCGGGTGCAGGAGAGAATGGAGAAGAACAAAAAGGCCCCGGCCCGCCACAAAGCCGAGGACGATTATCTGCTGACCACGAAGCTGTTCTGCGGCTACTGCGGGGCCTATCTCTGCGGAGAGAGCGGCACCAGCCGCACAGGAGTCGTCCACCACTATTACAAGTGCGTCTCCGTCAAGAAAAAGCGGACGGAATGTCACAAAAAGCCTGTCAAGAAAGAGTGGATAGAAGATCTGGTAGTCCGCGAAACTATGAAGATAGTCATGGACGATACGGCCATTGAAGCGATCGTGTCCATGCTCATGGACTTGCAGAACAGGGAGAGCAACAGCCTGCCTCTCTATGAACAGCAGCTCCGGGAAACGGAGACTGCTATTCAGAATATGCTCAATGCCATCCAGCAGGGCATCCTCACCAAGTCCACTAAGGCGCGGCTGGAAGAACTGGAGGCTGCGAAAGATGATTTAGAGACCCGTATCGCCTGCGAGAAGCTGGCAAAGCCAAAGATCAGCGCGGAGTTTATGACATTCTGGCTCCACCGCTTTCGCAAGATGGACGTGCGGCAGAAGTCCCACCGCAAGATGCTGATCGACACATTCGTCAACGCGATCTTCCTGTACGACGACAAAATGGTGATCACCTTCAATTACAAGGAAGGCACGACGACCATCACCTTTGCCGAGCTCAACGCGGCTTTGGCAGAACAGAAAACCGGTTCGGATTTGGATTGCTCAACTGCACCACGTCAGACTAACCCTGAAGACGATGGGGCCCCGCAAGCGGGGTCCCATTCGTCGGTCAGGGTTAGTCTTCCTTTTCCCCATGAAACCCGCTTCGCTGGGCTTTCATGGGGCCCCGGGAGCAAATCCTATAACACCACCCGCAACCAGAAAAAGCCAGCCGCCTCGCGGCGAGAAGATCCGCTTCGCTCAATTTGTTGAGAGGGGAAACAAATCCCCTCTCAAACTTGCCCCATGCAGAGTTATAAACTGGCCTCTAGGAGTTGGGGGGCTGCCTCTCGTGGTATCTGGGACAGGGACTCGAACGGGAGCGGTGTTTCTGGGTATCCCACGAAAGCGGAGACTTTCGTGGGGGCCCGAGTTTCGCAAGGGACTTGCCGATTTTACCTTGAAACGTTGTATAGTAAAAGTGGACTCGACGAGAAGTAAAAGATAGAACAATAAACCGGAAAATAAATCAATGAATGTCCTTTCTGGCATATTCCCAATAGGCTGCCGCAATGCCAAGACAGGCAAACAGGATCCCAACTGTGAGATATCCTGCATTCAGCCTCCCTTTGTCGATGATATCCGCGCCCTCGCAATAGCCAAACGGGGTGACGAATTTCAAAAACCTCGCGGGATCCGTCATGTTGGCGATCAGATTCAGGAAGTACAGCATGACCGCCAACCCTAACCCAATACCGGCGCTGCTGCGGCGCAGGAATGCAGATATTCCAAAGCAAACACCTGCAAGCTCAAGCTGCAGCAGAAAATAGGCCCCATGCAGCAGCATGATTTCTTTCCAGGGAATGCTCTCTCCGATCAGCCGTATCGACAGCAGAGAGAGCGCAAGGATCGTCAGATTCATCGCTGTGATCTCGATCAGCAACGCCGCCAGTTTTTCAGTAACAACACGAACTCTTGAAACGGGATGGGTCAGCAGGAACTCCGCCGTTTTATCTTTTTCCTCTTTTGAAAGAATAGAAACGCCGGCAAATGCGGCGAAGAAGGCGCCGCCAAGTCCGAGAATGTTCCCACACTCGATGGAGTAAAAACCGATCATTGTTCCGATGTTCAATCGGTCCATGCTGAAAGCGGCCGTAAAGCTGCCCATAGAGGCAAACAATTCCCCCATGGTATCCATATCTCCACGGATCTCAGGGAATATACAGATACAGATTACGAGCAAGAACCCGATGGCCGCTGTCCATATCAGAAGAGACATTTTTCCCTGCCGGAGTTCCTGTTTTATAATGGTCATATCTCATTGCCTCGCTCATAATAGTGGAGAAAAACCTCCTCCAGATCCGGTTCCGTGACGGAGATGTCCTCAATGTTACCCCTTGAAAGCGCCTGCAGCAGCACGTTCATATCCCCGCTGTAAAGAAAATCAACGCCCTTCGGCGTACCGCGCAGGTCTTTCATGCCGGCAAGAGAGCGGTAGTCAACAGACCCGCGGACGCTGATCCGTCTGGTTCCCGTTCTTGAAAGCTCAGCCACCCGGCCGCTTGCGATGATCGCTCCATCCTTGATCATGGCGGCATCCGTACAGTTATGTTGGATCTCGGTCAGTATATGGCTTGACAGAAAGACGGTCGCTCCCTCTTTGTTTCTCTCCCTAAGGATCTCGAAGAGCTCTTTCTGCATCAGCGGGTCAAGTCCGCTTGTCGGTTCGTCAAAAATGAGCAGCTCCGGCTCATGCTGTAGGGCGCAGACAATGGCGGCCTTTTTGCGGTTTCCAAGAGAGAGCTCTTCTGCCTTTCGCGTCGTGTCAAGCTGCAGCCGCTCACATAAGAGCCCGCTCGTTTTCCTGCAGTCGCGCCGGCGCAGATCAGCGGACAGCTTCAGTAGTTCCTTTACCCGCATACCCGGATAGAAGGAAACCTCTGAGGGCAAGTACCCTACCCGGCCCAGGAGCTTCTCTCGTTCCTTTACCGTGTCCAGGCCAAAAATTTGCGCTCCGCCTCCGCTGGGACGGATCAGACCCAGCAATGTGCGGATCGTGGTGGATTTGCCCGCACCATTAGGGCCGATGAAGCCGTAGAAATCGCCCGGCCGGACAGTCAGGTCGATATGTTCAACGCCCCGGGCTTTTCCATAATATTTTGTCAGATCATGGATTTGAATGGCGTTCATGGAGCTTCCTCCTTCCTAAGATAGATACTCTTCCAAAACGCTATGAGCCCGGTAAAGTCCTGTTCCATCTTTTTCATATCCACATCCCCGCGCTGTACCATCTCCCAGAGGTATCCCTCGGAGGCCCAATACATCTCCTGATACATCATGGAAATATCCAGACCTGGGATAAACTGCGCCGGGTCCAGGTTCATGCGCGTTCTGTCCGCTTTCAAGTTGAAATATTTGTGATAGCTCTCCTGAACGGCAGCACTGATCTCCGCGTCCTTTTCATAAAATGCCCGGATCGTAAAATTCGCCATATCGGGATACTGGCGGATGATCTCCATTTTTGCCTTCATTCCCCGCTCCATACACGCAAAAAGTTCCTCCTGCCCGTAGCACCCATACCGGGTCAGGATCGAGATGGTCATCTGGGCGCACTTGTCCCACAGGAAGAGATACAGTTCCTTTTTGTTTCTGAAATAGTGAAAAAGCAGCGATTTGCTGATCCCCGCCTCTGCCGCTATCTCGCTCATAGGGCTGTTTTTGTAAGAATTCTGAGAGAATACGCGAAACCCCGCATTGATGATCGCTTGCTGCCTGTCCTGCGGCAAGGAAAAGAACTTCTCGTTCATGGTTCGCCTCCCTTGACCGTTCGGTCGAAGCAATTGTAGTTCCATTGACCGATTTTGAGAAGACCCTAAAAAGATGATTTTGAAAAATCGCGGGTAGTTATTTCCTGCCTGGGCAATGCGTTTCCATTTGCTGCAAAAATGTGGACGCCGCTGTGTCCCGCTGTGCGGACGATTGAAAAACAAGGCATAAAAGTGACGGGAGATGAAGCTGAATTCGTCTCCCGTCGCCGATTTTTCATCCAAAGCGCTCGGCCATATAGATCTCCGCCCGGGACTGGGAGGCGGCGGCCGCCTCCTGGGCCGTCACCTGCCCGGCGAAGAAGCGCTGGGCCTCCTCCTGCAGGATGGCCAGCAGCTCCGGGTGCTCGCCCACCACCGCGTGGGTGTTCTCCAGCAGCTCCCGGAATTTGGCCGCGTCCTCGGGGGTTGCGTCCTCCGCGTACGCCACCTTGCCGCTGGCCAGAAGCGCCAGCTGCTGGTCCAGGGTGGCGTTGAGGGTGGAGATCGAGCGCTGAGAGGCCCCCAGAGGGGAGGACAGACAGTAGTCGATGAAGTCCCAGGCTCCCTCCTTGTTCTGGCTGCCGGAGGAGATGGCCAGGACCGTGGACAGGCTGAAAAGGCTGCCCAGGGCGTTCTTCAGGCTGTAGTCGTCCCCGAAGAAGCTCCGGTAGACGCCGGCGCCCCAGACGTCTTCGTTATTCAAATAGCGGTACACGGAAGGGGCGTCCTCCGGGGCGAGGCTCCTCCTGACAGCGGCGCAGGACTCCAGAAGGTTTACATAATCTGGATTGTCAAAGTCGCAGGAGCCGTTTGTCTCGTCCAGGTGGGTGCCCATGTAGACCGTGGCCAGCCAGTCGAAAAGGCTGTCCCGGGTAAAGCCGTTGGGGAACAGGTCCAGCCAACCGGTGTAGCTGCTCTCCGGGAGGACCCGGATCTCCCCGGACTGGACCTGGGGCAGGGCAAAGGCGTCGGCAAGGGAGGCGCCGGGGTCCGGCAGGAGGGCGGTGTTCTGGTAGAAATTCGCCAGGATGAAGCCCAGAGGCACGGAGTACAGCTCCTCTCCCGGGTTCACCGCCTCCATGAGGGAGGGAAGGAAGTCCGCCCTGCTCCGGCCGGAGGCGGCCATGTACGGGCTCAGCTCCTCAAAGACTGTGCTGCCGGACCAGCCTAGAAAACTGTTTTCGGCAAAGGCGTACAGGTCCGGCCCCCGTCCGGCGGCCAGCTCCGCGGCGGCCTCCTGCTCGTCGGAGATGCTCTCCGTGCGGACCAGCCAGGGGCTGTCGCTGAGATTGTAGCGTTGGAGATAGGAGTCCAGCGGGCCGGTATCCACGCCGGCGGTCCACAGGGTCAGGGCCGTCTTTTCGGGCAGAGGGCCATATTGGAGGCACGCCAGCTCGTCCCCATAATTGGCGTACAGATAGCCCCCGGACCAGGGGAAAACGGCGGTACACGGGCAGCTGAGGCCCGCCGCGGCGTAGTCAAACAGCGTCTCGCCGACGCCGTCCGGGGGCGCGGCTTTGCAGAGCCGGTCGCCATAGACATCCAGGAGCAACTCTCCCTCCGGCGTATAGCCGATGGCGGCAAGGGTGCCGTCGAAAAGGTCGGTGGGGAAGGAGAGGAGGGGCTCCGGCTCCCCGCCGGAGGAGGCCAGCCGCCGGACCTGGAGAGAGCCGTCCTGCCCGTCGTGGGAATAGACCAGGGCCAGCAGACCCAGAGGGGAGGAGATAAAGCTGAGCATCATGGAGAAGCCGGAGAAACTCCGGCAGAGCTGCAGCCCGCTGTCCAGCTGGAAGATAACGCTGTCCCCGGCCAGGTACAGGCAGCCGTCAAACCAGGCGGCGGCGCGGAGGATGAACGCCGCGGCGCCGCCGTCCACCTCGGTTTTGCCCAGGCGCTTGACCTCCTCCATGGCGGCGGTCAGGTCCTGCCGGGAGAGGAGCTGCCCCTCCCCGTCATAGAGCAGCAGTTCCCCGGGGCAGCCGTGATCGTCCGGCTCGCACAGGACCCCCAGGCCCCCGCCCCAGGTGGGGAAGCAGCCGGACAGCTTCTCCAGGCCCGCCGGGACCTGGTAGGGGGTGAAGCGCTCCCCATCGTACCGGCCTACGGTACAGTTCCCGTCCGGGCCGATGCCGGTCAGATAGATATAGTTTCCGTCGGCGCACTTGCTGCCGGAGGAGACGATCTCCTCCGGCAGGGGGAGATAGTGCATGGACCAGCCCATTTTTGTCTCACCGGCCAGGGGAGCCGCTTCCGGCGCAGCGGCGTTCTTCTCTTTGCCGCAGGCGCAGAGGGACAGGGCCAGGGCGAGAATCAGAAAAAGCGCGAAAATTCTTTTCATGGCAAACCTCCGTCTATTTCTGCCTATTAGACGGAAAAGAACCCGGTTTGCTTGCAGGGAAAAAGAAAAAATCCCCCGGAGCGATTGCCGCTCCGGGGAAATCGGTCTGATTCAGTCCAGCGTCAGGTCCCCGTCCTTGATCCAGCCGATGCGGCGGCAGAGCTGCCCCAGGGCCCAGCAGATGAGCCCCGGCAGGACGAAGCACACCAGCGCCAGGCCCAGCCAGTCCATGGCGCCCGGGACGATGGCGGCCGCGCCGTTGGCGAGGGCGGCCTCGGAGGGCGTCAGCCACCCGGTCCACACGCCGATAGGCCCGCACAGGCCGCAGGTGCCCATGCCGGCGTTCACCGCCGCCCCGTTCATCTCCATTTTAAATACGCAGGTGGCGACAGGGCCTGTAATAGCGCTGGTGGCGATAGCCGGCAGCCAGATGCGGGGGTTCTTTACGATGTTCCCCATCTGCAGCATACTGGTCCCCAGGCCCTGGCTGACCAGGCCGCCCCACCGGTTCTCTCGGAAGCTCATGACGGCGAAGCCCACCATGTTTGCGCAGCAGCCGGCCACGGCCGCGCCCCCGGCCAGGCCCGTGAGGCTCAGCGCCGCGCAGATCGCCGCCGAGGACACCGGCAGCGTCAGCAGCACGCCCACGGTCACGGATACCACGACGCCCATCCAGAAGGGCTGAAGCTCCGTCGCCAGCATGATGAGCTTGCCGCACCAGCTGGCGGCCCGGCCGATGGGCGCGGCAATGAGCCAGGCCACGCCCAGCCCGGAGAGAATGGTGACAAGGGGCGTCACCAGGATGTCCACCTTTGTCTCCTTACTGACGGCCTTGCCCAGCTCCGCCGCGATAATGGCCACCACCAGCACGGCCAGCGGGCCCCCGGCGCCGCCGATGGCGTTGGTGGCGATGCCCACGGGGATCAGGGAGAACAGCACCAGCGGCGGGGCCTGCAGGGCGTAGCCGATGGCGACGGCCATGGCCGGCCCCACCATGGCGGAGGCCAGGCCCCCCACAGTGTAGTCCGCACCGTTGATATTCGCCACGGTGGCGGTGAGAAAGCCGATGTGCAGCTGCTGGCCCAGGGTGTTCAGGATGGTCCCGATCAGCAGGGAGCAGAACAGGCCCTGGGCCATAGCGCCCAGCGCGTCCACCAGATACCGGCGCACGGATATCTCGATATTCTTCCGCGCGAGAAATGCTTTGACCTTCATGAGGATCCCCTTTCTCAGCCAGGCTGTCAGCCGGTTTTCTAAAAAACTTATACACTTTTTCCGGGAAAAGAGGAACAATTTCCGGTATTATTACCAAGAAACTGTTGACATGAGATTCTTCTTGGTGTAGTATACAAAATAACAGAACCCGCCACGCCTCTGGCGGCCGTTGACGTTTGTCGCTGGCTGTTATGCGCAACCCGGCGGGACTTCTATTTGTTATGGAGATAGAGAGATGAATCCGTACCCCAAAAAGATTTTGTCCCTGGAGCAGCAGCTGCAGTCCTATGTGGACGCAAAGATGGCGATTCCCTCACGGAAGGAAGCAAACGAAGCGCTGACTACGATAGGGTATTATAGACTGCGCGGTTATAGTTTTCAATGGTACGATAATGCCAGAAAAGCTTATCAGCCTGGCGTCAGCTTTTCGGATGTTATTGCGCTTTACCATTTTGACATGGAGCTCTCCCGGCTGCTGTTCTCCATGATTATGGATATTGAAGTTTCCTTGAGGGTGCGGCTGGTGGAAGCTTTGGTTCTGCATAATGATCCGCTGATTCTGATGGATTCCACTGTGTTTGACGACAAACAGCTGTTTTGGAAGAACCTGAGCGCTGTAGCCGCTGAAATTGCGCGCTCTAATGATGTTTTTATCAAGCACAACTTTAAAAACCATGACGGGGAAATACCGATTTGGGCAGCTGTGGAAATCATGTCTTTTGGCACGCTCTCAAAGACAATAAAAAACCTTAAGACCGGGGCCGGAAGCTCTTATGCCATATTGGCGGATTATTATAAATTTAAGACCCAAAAAGGAAACATGGCAGTTCCGTCAAAAGGAATGTTTTCCTCCTGGGTGCAGGCTGTTTCTGTTCTGCGGAATCTATGCGCCCACAACAGCCGGCTGTATAACCGCACGATCAGTACGGTGCCGCAGCTCCTCCGCGCAGATCAAAGCGTACCCCAGACAAAATTTAACGGACTGTACCAAATCGTTTTGGCGATGAAGTATCTCCGGCCCACGGATCAGGCCTGGACCCAGTTTATGTCAGCCTTGACGGCGCTTTTTACGCGCTATAACGGGAAGTTTGAACTGGCACGCATTAATTTCCCGGCTGACTGGGCGGCCCATCTTGTAATTTGATGAATAGGCCGCGAAATAACACATATACTTGTGGAGATAGAGCCAATCAAGCCTCTCCTGGAAGCTCAAAGCGATTGGCCTTTCAAAAGAGGGACGGAAAATACCGTCCCTTTTTTTGCTTTTTGCTGCCTTATAACGTATTGCCGCAGTTCCCCCGCCTGCTTCCTGACCGCCTTTATACGCTGGCCTTGGCCCAGGCGGCCACGCGGGCCTCGGACAGCTCGGCCCCGGCCCCATGGATGGAGAGCCCGGCGCCGAAGCGGGCGCCCTTGCAGGCCTTCTTCAGGTCCCGTTCGCTGTTGCCCAGGCCGCTGCCCTCATTGGTGCAGAAGGGGACCAGCTTTTTGCCGCTGAAATCCAGCCGCTCCAGCAGCGTGAAAACCGGCATGGGGCAGGTGCCCCACCAGTTGGGATAGCCCACAAAAATCGTGTCGTAGCGGGAGATGTCGCTGAGGACCTGCATCAGCTCCGGCCGGGCGCCGTTCTGCTGCTCCTCCTTGGCCCGGGCGGCGCAGGCGTAGTATTCGTCCGGATAGGGGACCAGGGGACGGATCTGAAACAGATCGCCGCCCACGGAGCGCTGGATGTACTCCGCCACCCGCTCGGTGTTGCCCTTGGAGATGTTCTTGATCTCCCCGTTCCAGTAGTTCTCCCCCTTACGGGAGAAATAGATGATCAGATTTGCCATGCTGTGTTCCTCCTGTTGTTCAGCTATATTGTTTGGCCGCGGCCTCTCCGCTTTTTGGCGGCGGCAAAGGCATAGGCCTCCCGGAGCAGCGCCGCGATCTCCTCGTCGATCTCCTCCGGGGCGGCAAGCAGAATGTGATGGGTCCAGCGGCCGGGCGCCGGCTCGGCGGCGGCGTCCACCCGCCGGCTCTCGGACCGATGGCCCAGGCCTAAAGTCAGGGTGATGAAATCCTTGGGCCGCTCCCTGGCCGGGCGCACCGGGAGAAAGGAGACGAAGGCGAAGCCGCAGCCCCTTGAGAAGCTGATCTGGGTCTTGTGCACCGCGGTGTCAAAGTCCCCCAGCTCCCGCTCCATCAGGTCCAGCAGGGCCCGGTAGAGGGGCAGGGCGGCGGGGCGTTCGTTGAAAAAGAAGAGCTCGTCCTCCGTCATGACTGCCGCCCCTCCGGCAGCCGGCCGTCCCGGTAGGCGGCCAGCAGCGCCTGCAGGGCCTCCCGGCGCAGCTGGAGCTCCCGGCCCTCGTCGGTATCGGCGATATAGCGCCGGTGGGGGAAGCGCTCCACCGGGATGGAGCTGGACTCCATGTCCGCGTTGTCCGACAGGACCTTGCCCACGCCCTCAAAGGGCCGGTGGGACTTGAGCCGCAGGCCGTGGGAGTTGTAGATCAGGGTGTACCCGGCGATGCCGGTGGTCTTCTGATAGGCCTTGCAGAAGCCCCCGTCGATGATGAAGAGCTTGCCCCCGGCCTTGACGGGGTTCTCCCCCTTGACGGCCTTGACGGGCGTGTGCCCGTTGATGATCCGGCCGCTGTCCCGGTCCAGGCCGAACTCCTCCAGGATCATGGAGACCATGGCCTCGTTTTCCCAGTGGAGGAAATAGGGGTTTTTGGGCTCGGTCCAGGTGCTCTTGTCCTCCAGAAAGGCCCGCTCAAAGGTGTGGAACTCCCGGCCGGAGAAGGGGCTGTTCAGGCCGCACCAGAGATACCACATCATGTCCAGGGCGCTCTCGTCCCCCCGGACCCAGGCGGCGTTCACCACCCGGTCCGCGTAGTCCAGCAGCGCCTTGCCGGCGTACCATTGGCCCCCGTGGCGGACCGGGGCAAACTGCCCGTCCTGGGTCATGGGGATGCAGCCGTGGTACAGCAGGTTCCCGTTGAAGCAGAGGTAGGTGCTGCCACGGCGGCAGAGAAAGTCCAGATGCCGGCGCAGGTTCCGGCTGCCGGTGAAGAGGTCCACATATTCGTCCACCAGCGCCTGCTCCTCCGGGCTGAGCCGGTAGGGGTCCGCCGGGTCCACGGTGGGAAAGCGCCGGGTCTTCAGCGGGTAGACGCCGTCGGCCAGCCGCAGGGTGTAATCGGTCCAGTCCACCTTGTCCAGCAGGAGCCGCTGGTCCATGCCGTAGCCCGGATGCCGCCGGATGACCTGCCCCTCCAGCTTGGCCCCCAGAACGGAGACAGCCTGGTGCAGGGTCTCCTGCTCCGCGTCCCCGTAGACCCGGGCGCAGAACTCCGCGAAGCGGCGCAGGGAGATGCCGTAGCTCCGCTCCAGGGTGGCCTCGTTGTGATAGTCCACGCTGATGCGCAGCACCGTGGCGATGCAGGCCGGGCTGCCTGCGCCGGCCCCCAGCCACAGAATGTCGTGATTGCCCCACTGGATGTCCAGGTTGGGGTGGCGCATGAGCAGCTCGATGATCCCAGCCGGGTCCGGGCCCCGGTCAAAGATATCCCCCACCACGTGCAGCCGGTCCACCGCCAGGCGCTTGATCAGGGTGGCCAGGGCGGTGATAACGCCTTCGGCCGCGCCGGTGTCCACAATGGCGGAGATCAGGGCGTCATGATAGCGGAGCTGGTTGGACTCCTCATCGTGCTGGATGTGCAGCAGCTCGTCCAGCACCTGCTCCCAGCCCTCCGGCATCCGGCTGCGGACATAGGCCCGGGTGTACTTGCCGGAGAGCAGCTCCGCCAGGGCCCGCAGGCGGGAAACGGCGCTTTTCTGCGCCTCCCGGTCCAGCTTGCCCCGGTCCCGCAGCAGGCGCAGCTCCTCCCGGGGGTAGTAGATCAGGGAGCAGAGGGCGTGACAGCCCGCCTCCCCCAGCTCCTGGGAGAAGAGCCGGGTCACCTTTTCCAGAATGACGCCGGAGCAGTTGTTGAGAATGTGGCTCACGGCGCTGTACTCCCCGTGCAGGTCGCTGATAAAATGCTCCGTGCCCTTGGGCAGGGTCAGAATGGCGCTGAGGTGGATCAGCTCCGAGCAGACGGCGGCCTCGGTAGGGTACTTCTCGCTGAGCAGCTTTAAATATTCCTGGTCAAAATCTCGCATACCGGCCTCCTGTGCGAAATCTCGCACAGACATTTTACCATTCCTTGTTTCTCCTTACAAGCGGAGCGGACACATTTTTCTCCGAAAGCCCAAAAATCCGCCCGGCTATTATAGCCGGGCGGCAACTCTTCTGATCAGTAGATATCCTCCACCACTCTGGTGGGAGAGGTCTCCAAAATCTCCGGATGCTGGAACATGTACCGGTAGGCCTGGAGGAACTGGGCGTAATAGTGCCCGTCCACCGTGCGCTCGTCCATCACGATCTTGCAGTCGATATATTTCCGGTCCTGCATCTCGCCGTGCCGGTCCAGCTCATACTTGTGGTACTTGGCGCCGAAGGCGATGAACACCGGCACCGTGCCGAAATTGTAGATATGGTGGTAGACGGGGCCGATGCGCAGGGAGCCCAGGTCGGTGATGACCAGGGAGCCGTGGAAGGGGCTGGCGTCCAGCAGCGCGGGGGGGATCCAGCCGAAATAGTCCCCCACCCGCAGGACGGTCAGGGCAAAGCGGAGCAGGAAACGGGGGAACTTGCACAGAACCTCCGCCACATCCTCGGTGTTGTTATTGCCGTCGTCCGCCTTGATCTCGTCGATCTTCTCGTTGAATTTCCGGTAGACGTCAAGAATCGTGTCCGTGGGCGCGAACTTGACCTTGATGGTGGTCTCCGTGGCCTCCAGGGCCAGGGTGCGCTTGACGGTCATGACCACTTCGATCCCGTGGCGGGCAAAGATGCGGCGGCCTACCACAAAGCGGTTGATGCCTGGCAGCATGGACACGCCCCGGACATAGGCGGCGATCAGAAAGTGCAAAATCCCGATGCCCTTGTAGCCCTGAACCCGGAGCTTGCGCAGCTCCCGGTCAACGGCGGCCACGTCAAAGCTCTCCTCATAGAAGTTGAGCGCGTCGTTGCGGGTGGGCATGATATAGGGGATGAACTTGTTGAAGGCGGGCAGCGAACGGATCAGCCGTCCCTCGTTTCGGTCGCCGAAGCGGTGTTTATAATGGTCCATTCAAATTTCTCCCAAAATCGTTTTATTTTTTTAAGCGTTTTCTCCCTTAATAAAAACAATTATACAGGAGCTTTCGGAAGATTACAAGAGGAAGACCCGAAAAAAGCTTAAGATTTAACAAAAAATGGCTTAAAATTTGCCTAATTTACCTGCTCTGACGGCAACGTTCCGGGGTATCCCCGCTTTTTTTACCGCTTCTTCAGCCGGATATCCTCGCCCACGAAGCGCAGGTGCAGGAATTCCCCTTCCAGCCGGGAGCAGATCTGGCCGCTGTAGCGCCGGGCCAGCTCCTCGCCGCTCAGGTTGGTGCTGATCACGGTCCGCCGGCTGTTGATGAGCCGGGTGTTGAGGAGCGTGTACAGGGCGCTGCCGGAGGAGGGGGAGGGCATCTCGGTGCCCAGATCGTCCAGGATCATCAGGTCGCAGGAGAGCATCCGGCCCGCGCGGACGGAGGCCTCCGTCCGCTCCTCCGAGTCCCGGAGGAACTTCTGCCGCTCAAAGGCGTCCAGCGCGGAGGCGGCGGTGTCGTAACAGACGGAGAAGCCCTTGGCCGCCACGGTCCTGGCGATGCAGGCGGAGAGATAGGTCTTGCCCAGGCCGGTGCCCCCCTGCAGCAGCAGGTTGGAGGAGACCCGGGGGAAGTTCTCCGCGAATTTTTTGCAGGCGTCGTACACCACGGACATGGCCTCCCGGGGGGAGGCGCCCAGCGCCGGGTCTGTCCGGTCGCTGTAAAGGCCCAGGTCGAAGCGCTCAAAGCTCTCGTCCCCATTGCGCATGAGGACCCCCAGCTCCTTGGTCAGCTCCTGGTTGTACAGCCGCTCCAGGCAGACGCAGGGCCGGCCCTGGTAGACGCCGGTATCCCGGCATTTGGGGCAGGCGATCTGCTCGTCCAGATACTCCGGGGGCCAGCCGTGGGCCACCAGCAGCTCCGCCCGCCGGACCTGGAGATCCAGGTTCTCCTCCTTCAGGGCGGCGATCTGCCCCTGGAGGTTCGGGCCGCGGGAGACCGTCAGCCGGACCAGCCGGGCCATCTGGGCCCGCAGCCGGCCGTCAATTTCCCCGATCTCCGGCACCTCCCGGTAGACCTGCTCCACCCGGCGGCGGCGGCCGGCCTCCCGGTCCGCCTTTTCCTCTTCCAGCCGGGCCCGGGCCCGGGCCAGCAGTTTTCCGTCATAAGCCATGGGCTGCCCCTCCCTTCAAAATGCCGCCTCTCGCGAAACGGCGGGTCAAATCTTGTCCAGGATCGAGCGCAGCTCGTCCATGTCGATGGGCCTGGCCTCCCCCGCGCCGGTCTCCGCCGGACGGCGGCGGCTGTCCCCCGCCTCGATCTCCTGGGGGCTGTGCAGGTTTTTCCCGTGCCAGCTCTGGAGGATCTTGTTCATATAGGGCCACTTGAGGCTGTGTGTGTTGGTAACGGTCCGGTCGTAGGCGATGGCGATGGCGTCCTCCCGGAAGCCCATGTCCAGCCAGGCGTTGAGATACCGGGTCTCCGTGGCGGTGAGCTCCCGGTCGCGGATGCCGATGAGGGCCTTGATCCGGTTCAGCTCGCTCCGCCGGTCCTTCTGCTGGCGGATATATTCCTCCGCCTGCTCCAGGCTCAAAATCTCCCGGTTGGCCCAGACGTAGGCCTCTTTCTCCAGATCCCGCACCGAGGGCCGGCGCCGGTCCCCGTAGCGCTCGGAAAAGAGCTGGGCGCAGTAATTCAGCAGCTCCAGAATGACCTCCGGCGGCAGAGCCAGATAGTCATAGATGCCGAAGAGCGTCTTCATGCCGCCGCTGCTCAGGGCGTGCCCCACCACCTTCTCCGCCTCAGAGAGGATCACGGAGAAGGCCCCGTCCTCTCTGGAGCGGCGGGTGATGTCCTCCGTCCGGTACTCGGGCAGCTGGAGCGGGGGCGGCGCCGGCGGCACGGCGGCGGGAGCGGCCTCCCCGGCCGGGGCGGGCAGCCCCTCCTCCGGCAGAAGGCCCATGCGCCGCAGCTTCTCCTCCGCGGCGGTCAGATCCCCCATGGTGCGGCAGAGGGCCCGGGCGGCCTGCTCCAGATCCCGCCCGCCGTGACGGGCCAGATAGATGTACAGCAGCGCCACGTCCCCGTCGTGGGCGGCGATGAGCTTGTCCGCCGCGTCGCCGGATATCCACTTGTCCCTGCGTGTCCCGTCCATGCCGTATCCCCGTTTTGCCGGGGGCTTTCGCCCCTTGTGTTGAAAAGTTTACAGAATATTTCCGTGGAGAACCTATTATAGCATTAAAATTAACTTGTCGCAAGTAGGACTTCTGTGCTATAATTTATTCTGTATCTGTGCGCCGCCTGGCTGACGCGCCGGCGGAGCACGGGAAACAAGCAAGAGGAGCGCAGAGAATGATAGAGCTACTCTCACCGGCAGGCTCCCCCGAAGCGGTGATCGCCGCTGTCCAGAATGGGGCGGACGCCGTCTACCTGGGCATGGAGAGCTTCAATGCCCGCCGGGGCGCGAAAAACTTTACAGACGAGGAATTTGAAAAGGCCGTGCGCTATTGCCGGGTGCGGGGCTGCAAGGTATATGTGACGCTGAACACGCTGGTAGGGGACCGGGAGCTGGAGAGCGCCGCCGCCGTGGCCCGCCGGGCCTCCCGGCTGGGGGCGGACGGGCTGATCGTCCAGGACCTGGGCCTGGTAAAGGTCCTCCGGCAGGCCCTGCCGGACATCCCTATCCACGCCAGCACCCAGATGAGCCTGCACAACCTGGCAGGCGTGGAGGCGGCGGCGGAGCTGGGGGTCACCCGGGCGGTGCTGGCCCGGGAGCTGAGCTATGAACAGATCAAGTTCATCAGCACCCACGCCTCTATTGAGACGGAGGTCTTTGTCCACGGGGCCCTGTGCTTCTGCCACTCGGGCCAGTGCTATATGTCCAGCCTGATCGGCCGGCGCAGCGGCAACCGGGGCATGTGCGCCCAGCCCTGCCGCCTGCAGTACAGCCTGGGCGGCCGGATGGACGACTACCCCCTGTCTTTGAAGGACAACTGCCTGGTGGACCAGCTGGACCGGCTGGAGGAGGCGGGGGTGGCCTGCCTGAAGATCGAGGGGCGCATGCGCCGGCCGGAGTACACCGCCATCGTCACCGGCATTTACGCCAAGGCCCTGAAGGACAAGCGCAAGCCTACGGCGGAGGAGATGCAGATGCTGGAGACGGCGTTCTCCCGCCAGGGCTTCACCCAGGGCTATTTCAACGGAGATAAAAAGGATATGTTCGGCATCCGGGGCGAGGCAGACGGGGAGTCCGACCGGGTCTTCGCCGCGGTGCGCAAGGCCTATGCCGACGGGGAGGCGCGCCGGGTGCCCATCCACTTTTACACGGTGGCGGAAAAGGGCGCGCCTATCCAGGCCATCGCCTTTGACGACGACGGGAACCGGGCCGTGGCCACCGGGCCCGTGCCCGAGCGGGCCAAGCGCCAGGGCCTGACGGACGGCTACCTCACGGAGCAGATGTTCAAAACCGGCGGTACGCCCTACAACTGCGTGGAGAACCGGGCCAAGGCGGACCCGGGGCTGTATCTCCCCGCCGCGGAGATCAACGAGCTCAGGCGCAAGCTGATCTCCCAGCTGTCGGACCGGCGGGCGGCCCCGCCCCCCCGGCGCAGCGGGAAGCTGCCGCCCATGCCGAAGAATCTCAAGCCCATCGCGGACCCGGTGCTGATTTTCCAGGTGCTCACCGAGGAGCAGCTGACGCCGGAGCTTGCGGCGCTGAAGCCGGAGTACTTGTACGTCCCCGCTCTGCTGATGGCGGAGCGCTTCGACCTGGTGCAGCCCTTTGTGGACAACGGGGCCACCCCGGTGGCCGTGCTGCCCCAGGTGGTCACCGACGACCAGGCCGGCCAGGTATACACCGCCCTGGAGCGGGTTTTCGACCGGGGCGTGAACCAGGCCCTGGCGGGGAATCTGGGCCACGTGTTCATGGCCCGGAAGCTGGGGATGCAGGTACGGGGCGATTTCGGCCTCAACGCCTTCAATTCCCACACCCTGGACGTGCTGAGCCAGGCAGGCTTTTTGTCGGCCACGGCCTCCTTTGAGCTGCGGCTCAGCCAGATCCGGGATCTGGCCAAGCCGCTGCCGGTGGAGCTGATCGTGTACGGCCGGCTGCCGCTGATGGTCTCCGACCAGTGCATTATCCGCCAGAGCGCCGGCCGCTGCGCCTGCCAGACCCCCGGCCAGCTGGCCGACCGGATGGGCTCCGTGTTCCCGGTGGTGAAGGAGTTCGGCTGCCGGAACGTGATCTACAACGCCCACAAGCTGTACCTGGCCGACAAGCGGGAGGACCTGTTCTCTGCCGGGCTCTGGGGCTTGCGTCTGATGTTCACCACCGAGAGCGCACGGGAGTGCGTGGAGGTGGCCAAGGGGCAGCTGGGCCTGTCGGACTACCGGCCCAATGTTCTGACCCGCGGCCTGTACTACCGGGGGGTCGAATGACCGCGAGAGCGGGACAATACGGAGCTTTGCGAGGACAGTATGGATGTGATATTAGCCTCGGCCTCTCCCAGACGGAAAGAGCTGATGGAGATGCTGGGGATCAGGAATCTGAAAATTCGGCCCGCCCGGGGCGAGGAACGCCCGCCCGCCGGAGCGGGGCCGGAGGAGCTGGTGCTGGCCCTGGCCTCCGCCAAGGCGGAGGAGGTGGCCGGGCTGTACGCCCTTGAGGAGGACGTGGTGGTGGCCGCGGACACGGTGGTCTGGATCGACGGCCGGGTCCTGGGTAAGCCCCATTCCCGGCAGGAGGCCGCGGCGATGCTGCGCCGCCTCTCCGGCCGGACCCACCAGGTCTACACCGGCGTCTGCGTCCTGAAGGGCGGCCGGGGCCTGAGCCGCTGCGAGCGCAGCAGCGTGCGCTTTCGCCCCCTCTCGGAGGAGGAGATCGCCGCCTATGTGGCCACCGGCGAGCCGATGGACAAGGCCGGGGCCTACGGGGCCCAGGGCCTGGGGGCTCTGTTTGTGGAGCGCATCGAGGGGGACTTTTTCAATGTCATGGGTCTGCCTCTGTGCAGCCTGGGCCAGATGCTCAAACAGCAGGGAGTGGTTGTGCTTTGAAGGAATATCTGAAGAAAAACGGCATCCGCATGGGGATTATCGTCTTTGCCGTGGCCCTGCTCATCGGCGTCAGCCGGGTGACACGGGCCGGGGAGATCGGCGTTTTCCAGAACGTCACGGGGATCGTGAAGGCGCCTATGCAGAAGGTGCTCAGCTCCGTGGTCAACTGGATGGATACCATATACGGCTACCTGTACGATTATGACTCGCTGCTGGCGGAGAACGAGTCTCTCCGCTCCCAGCTGGCCGACGCCCAGCAGTCCGCCCGGGACGGCATCGAGGCCTCGGAGGAGAACGTCCGGCTGCGGCAGCTGCTGAACCTGCGGGAGCAGCACACGGACTACGAGATGGAGTCCAGCAAGGTGGTGCTCTGGTCCTCCTCCAACTGGGCCAGCTCCTTTACCATCAGTAAGGGGGCCAGCAGCGGCATCGAATTCGGCGACCCGGTGATCACCGAGTACGGCGCGGTGGTGGGCCAGGTCACCGAGGTGGGCGAGAACTGGGCCACGGTCAGCACCCTGATCGACGTGGACATGAGCCTGGGCGCCTATGTGGGCGCCTCCGGCAGCTCCGGCATGGTGGTGGGCGAGTTCGGCTTCATGCGGAACAAGACCGCCAAGCTCACCTTCCTGGGCGGCGGGGCCCAGATCTTCGTGGGGGACGAAGTGCTCACCTCCGGCTCCGGCGGGGCCTTCCCCGCGGGGCTGGTGATCGGCACCATCACCAACGTCCAGACCGAGGAGGGCGGCCAGATCGAGTACGGCATCGTCCAGCCCCAAGTGGACCTGGATTCGCTGGTGCAGGTGTTTATTATCAAGAGTTTTCAAGTGGTGGAATGAGATGAACGGGAATTTCCGGGAGCTCTGGGGCCGGATCAATTTCGGCCTCCTGCTGCGGTACGGGCTGTATATGTTCCTCGCGCTGATCCTTCAGGACATGTTTCTCGCCCAGTTCAGGATCCTGGGCGTCTGCCCGATGGTGCTGCCGGCAGTGGCGGTGGCCGTGGGGATGTTTGAGGGCGGCACCTGGGGGGCCCTGTTCGGGCTGATCATGGGCGTGTTCACGGACATGGCCTATGTGGAATCCGCCGTGACCTTCACGGTGCTGTTTCCGGCCCTGGCCTTCGCCGCGGGCTTTATTACCCATTTCTTTGTCAACAAACGCTTCTTCGCCTTCATGGGCGTGGCCGCGCTGGGCCTGCTGCTGACGGCGGTGGTCCAGATGCTGGGGGTCTTCGCCCTGGAGGGCCTGTCCGACGGGATGCTGACCACGGTGCTGCTGCAGACCCTGTGGTCCCTGCCCCTGGCGGCGCTGGCCTATTTCCCGCCCGCCAGGTGGATCAGGCGCTGAGGCGCTTATCAGGATTTTTCCCCTCCGGCAGACCCTGCCGGAGGCGCGCAAGAGCAAAAGAGGGTTGTCGAGATGAACAATAGACTGATCAAGCCGGGCAGAGTGGCGGCGCTGGCACTGCTGTTCGCGGCGGTAATGACGCTGTATCTGGTGTTTTTGTACAAGCTGCAGATCATCGAAGGCGAGGAATATTACAACCAGAGCAACGCCATCCAGGAGAAAAAAATCACTGTCACCGCCGCCCGGGGCAACATTCTGGACCGCTACGGCCGGGTCCTGGTGAGCAACAAGGAGTGCTACAACCTGCAGATCGACGTGGACAAGCTCTTTGCCAACGACGATCCCAACGCAGTGATCCTGGAGCTGGTGGAGCTGGTCCAGAGCTTCGGGGACAGCTATGTGGACGACCTGCCCATCACCACCGAGCCCCCCTTCGATTTCCGGCCGATGACGGAGATCGAAGAGACCATGCTGAAGGCCTATTATAAGGACAAGGGCGACGCCCTGCCGGAAAATCCCACGGCGGTGGAGCTGCTCAGCTACATGCGCACCCGCTACGAGATCGATAACCGCTATTCCGCCCAGGAGGCCCGCCTGATTGCCGGCGTGCGCTATTCCATCAACGTGCGCTACGCCATCAACACCGCGGACTATATCTTCGTCCAGGACGCCAGCATGGAGCTGATTACCTCCATTATGGAGAGAAAGCTGGTGGGCATCAACGTGGACCGGGCCTATGTGCGGGACTACAACACCGAGTACGCCGCCCATCTGCTGGGCTATGTGGGCCTGATGACCCAGGAGGAATTTGAGCACTATTCCCTGATGGACTACGCCAACGACGCCATGGTGGGCAAGGACGGCGTGGAGTACGCCTTCGAGGACCAGCTCCACGGGACGGACGGCGTCGCCTGGGAGACCCGGAACGCCTCCGGCACGGTGCTGAGCACGGTGTACGAGAAGGAGCCGGTGCCGGGGAACCACGTGTATCTCACCATTGACATTGCCCTGCAGGAGCAGGTGGAGCGCATTTTGTCCAACGGGGTCAACGCCCTGATCGCCGGCGTCAACGAGGACAACGCCAAGGAGATGCTCCAGGGCACCTTCGACCCGGAGTTCAAGGATGAGATCACCGGCGCCGCGGCGGTGGTGGTGGAGGTGGAGACCGGGGAGCCCCTGGCCATCGCCAGCTGGCCCACCTACGACGTGTCCACCATCATCGAGAACTACCAGGAGCTGATGGAGACCCCCAACGCCCCCCTCTTCAACCGGGCGCTGATGGGCGCCTACGCCCCCGGCTCCACCTTCAAGCCCTGCACGGCCATTGCCGCCTTGAACTACGGCATTATCAACACCGAGGATAAGGTCAAATGCGAGGGCGTCTTCACCCGGTACGCCGCCGAAGGCTACGCGCCCCAGTGCTGGATCTGGACCGCCATCGAGGGCGAGAACCTGACCCACGGGGAGGACAACGTGACCGACGCCCTTCGGGACTCCTGCAATTACTTTTTCTACACCATCGGCAACGATCTGGGCGTCAGCAACATGGAGATCGTGGCCAACCAGTTCGGCCTGGGGGTCAGCACCGGCATCGAGCTGGTGGAAACCAAGGGCCACATGTCCAACGAGCGGGACCACTACGATTACGCCGGTTCCGAGTGGCGTATCGGTGATACGCTGCAGGCGGCCATCGGTCAGTCGGACAGCGTCTTCTCTCCGATCCAAATGGCGGAGTACTGCGCCACCGTGGCTAACGGCGGGCACCGCCATTCCGCCTCCATCCTCAAGTCCATCCGCAGCTTTGACTACAGCGAGCAGATCTACGAGCGCCAGCCCCAGGAGCTGACCACCGTGGAATCCGCGGATTACAACTGGGCCGCGGTCCACGCGGGGATGGAAAAGGTGCTGAACGACTGGTCCGTCAACAGCGCCAACGCGGAGCACTGGGTAGACTGCTCCTGGCACTGTGCCGGCAAGACCGGAACCGCCCAGAAGGGCGAGGGTATGGCCAACGACGGCCTCTTTATGTGCTACGGCCCGTATGACGATCCCCAGGTGGCCATCTTCGTGGTGGTGGAGCGGGGCGGCGCCGGCGCCAACACCCAGTTCATGGCCCGCAACATTATGGACGCCTATATCAATATCTGCAGCTACAGCGACACCTCCGAGAGCGAAATGAGCCTGTTAAAGTGAACTTTTACTTGAATTTACTGGAATCTGCGGTTATAATAGATGCCTCTGAGAGAGAATTCCGGAAGCATGTATGGAATGGAATGGAGAAATGCATGAATATCGCACTCATGGCACATGACAGAAAGAAAGAGCTGATGGTCCAGTTCTGCATCGCGTACTGCGGCATTCTGGCCGAACACTCTCTCTGCGCCACCCACGTAACCGGCAAACTGGTTTCTGAGGCGACCGGCTTGCCCATCACCCTGTATCTCCACGCGGATCAGGGCGGAGCCCAGCAGATCGGCGCGCGGCTTTCCTTCAACGAGATCGACCTGGTGCTGTTCTTCTGCGACCCCGCCAACCCCAACGGCTTTGACGACATCAACAAGATCGAGCGCCTGTGCGACCAGTATCAGATCCCCTTTGCCACCAACGCCGCCACGGCGGAGGTGCTGGTGCAGGGTCTGCGCCGGGGCGATCTGGATTGGCGCAACATCGTCAACCCTCAGAAGAGATAAGGGGCGGTTCACGCCAGAAAAGGAATGTACGGCTGTCAAAGGCTCCCCTGATTCAGGGGAGGCTTTGGCATGTTAAGAAGAAAGGAAATCGCTATGCCCAAAGTGGAGCCCCGGACCCTGTCCGGGTTTATGGAGCTGCTGCCGGAGCAGCAGAGCAAGCTGGAGCGGATGATGGAGACCCTGCGCCGCAGCTACGCCGTCTACGGCTTTACGCCCCTGGACACGCCGGTGATCGAGTCGGCCCAGGTGCTGCTGGCCAAGGGCGGCGGCGAGACGGAAAAGCAGATCTACCGGATCCCCCGGGAGGGGGGCGACCTGGCCCTGCGCTTTGATCTCACGGTGCCCCTGGCCAAATATGTGGCCGCCCATAGCCACGAGCTGTGCTTCCCCTTCCGCCGCTATCAGATCGGCAAGGTCTACCGGGGGGAGCGGGCCCAGCGGGGCCGCTTCCGGGAGTTTTACCAGGCGGATATCGACATTGTGGGCGACGGGAAGCTGGACATTCTCAACGAGGCGGAGATCCCCGCCATCATCTACAACACCTTTACCGGCCTGGGCCTGAAGCGCTTTAAGATCAAGGTGAACAACCGCAAGCTCCTCAACGGCTTCTACGCCATGAACGGCATGGAGGCCAAGGCCGGGGAGATCATGCGCACGGTGGACAAGCTGGACAAGATCGGCCCGGAAAAGCTGCGGCAGCTGCTGATCGACGAGGTAAAGATGCTGCCCTGCAAGGCGGAGAACGTGCTGGACTTTATGGCCATCCGGGGGACCACGGCGGAGGTGCTGGCCCGGCTGGAGGACTACCGGGGCATGGACGCCGGCTTTGACCGGGGCCTGGACGAGTTGATCGCCGTGACGAAATATCTGGGGGACTTCGGCGTGCCCCAGGAGAATTTCACCGTGGACCTGACCATCGCCCGGGGCCTGGACTACTACACGGGCACCGTCTACGAGACGGAGATGACGGACTACCCGGAGATCGGCTCCGTCTGCTCCGGCGGCCGCTACGACAATCTGGCCGAGTACTACACCGACCGGCAGCTGCCCGGCGTGGGCATCTCCATCGGCCTGACAAGGCTGTTCTACGTGCTCAACGAACAGGGGCTCTTGTCCGATGAGCCGGTCACCGCCCCCTGCGACGCGCTGGTGATCCCCATGACGGAGGAGCTGGGCTTCGCCGTCTCCGCGGCCACCGCCCTGCGCGCCGCCGGAGTCCGCACCCAGCTCTATACGGAGAAGAAGAAATTCAAGGCCAAGATCGGCTACGCGGACAAGCTGAAGATCCCCTTCGCGGTCCTGATCGGGGAGGACGAGATCAGCGAGGGCGTCCTGTCGGTAAAGGACATGACCACCGGGGAGCAGCGGAAGCTGAGCCCCGCCCAGGCCGCCGCCGTCATCAAGGCCGCCGTGGACGCCCGCAACAGCGTCTCCGTTATTTTGGAGAATGGCTGAGCCGATTCCCGTCACCTGGAAAAGAGAGCTTTTATAAAAGGAGAGAAAAAGTATGTTTCAATCCCGCACCCATACCTGCAACGAGCTCCGGATGGAGCATGTGGGGCAGAAGGTCAAGCTGGTAGGCTGGATGGAAAACGTCCGGGAGGTGGGCGCGAGCCTGGCCTTTGTGGTCCTTCGGGACTTCTACGGCACCACCCAGATCGTCCTGGAGACGGAGGAGATGCTGGCCGCGGTCAAGGCCCTGAACAAGGAGAGCACCATCTCCGTGGAGGGCGCCGTCCGGGAGCGGGCTTCCAAAAACCCCAAGCTCCCCACCGGGGACATTGAGGTGATCCCGGAAAAGATCGAGGTCCTGGGCAAATGCCGCTATAACGAGCTGCCCTTTGAGATCAACCGCAGCCGGGAGGCGGACGAAACGCAGCGGCTGAAATACCGCTATCTGGATCTGCGCAACCCCGCCGTGAAGCAGAACATCGTGCTGCGCTGCAACGTGATCTCCGCTCTGCGCCAGGCCATGCTCGCCCACGGCTTTCTGGAGATCACCACCCCCATCCTCACCGCCTCCTCCCCGGAGGGGGCACGGGATTACCTGGTCCCCGCCCGGAAGCACCCGGGCAAGTTCTACGCCCTGCCCCAGGCCCCTCAGCAGTTCAAGCAGCTGCTGATGGCCTCCGGCTTTGACCGGTATTTCCAGATCGCCCCCTGCTTCCGGGACGAAGACGCCCGGGGCGACCGCTCCCCCGGCGAGTTCTACCAGCTGGATATGGAGATGGCCTTCGCCAGCCAGGACGACGTGTTCGCCGTGCTGGAGGACGTGCTGCCGCCCATTTTCGCCCAATACGGCAAGTATAACATCGCCTCCTCCGCTCCCTTCCGGCGCATCAGCTACGGGGACGCCATGGAGATCTACGGCACCGACAAGCCGGACCTGCGCATCGACCTGGTGCTGCAGGACATCACTGCTCTGGTGCAGGGCACGGATTTCGCCCCCTTCGCGCCGGGGAACACCGTCAAGGCCATTGCGGCCTCCGGCAGCGAGCTGACCCGCAAGCAGATCGACAAGCTCTGCGCCGACGTGGAGGTGCAGGCCGGGGCCAAGCCCTACTGGTTCCGCCTGGACGAACAGGGGGAGCTGGTGGGCGGCATCGCCAAGTTCCTGGCCGGCCGCAAGGAGGAGATCATCCGGGCCCTGGGGCTCAAGCCGGGCTGCCTGGTGGGCGTGGCCGCCGGCAAGCGGGACCAGGCCCTGAAGACTGCCGGCGTGATGCGGAAGATGCTGGGCGCGGCCGTGCCCGGCCATATGGACAGGGAGCGCTACGAGTTCTGCTGGATCGTGGATTTCCCCATGTACGAGATCGGGGAGGAGAGCGGGGAGCTGGAGTTCTGCCACAACCCCTTCTCCATGCCCGCCGGCGGGCTGGAGGTGCTGCTGAAGGCGGAGCGGGGGGAGATCGACCCCCTGACCATCACCGCCGACCAGTACGACCTGGTCTGCAACGGGGTGGAGCTCTCCTCCGGCGCGGTGCGGAACCACGACCCGGAGATCATGATCAAGGCCTTTGAGCTGGTGCGTCTGGGCGAGGAGGACGTGAAGAGCAAGTTCCCCGCCATGTATAACGCCTTCTGCTACGGCGCGCCCCCCCATGCGGGCATCGCCCCGGGGGTGGACCGGATGGTGATGCTCCTGGCCGGGGAGGACAGCATCCGGGAAGTCATCCCCTTCCCCATGAACAAGAACGCCCAGGACGTGATGATGGGCGCCCCCTCCGCGGTGACTCAAAAGCAGCTGGACGAGCTGCACATTGCTGTTACCGCAGAGGAATAAAAGTCAAAAAAAGCCGCGCAAAGCGCGGCTTTTCGTTAAAAAGAAGGGAGGCGGATTGTCCTGTTTTCCAGCGTGAAAAGCTTCGGCGTCAGCGGCGTCGGAGGCTACCCGGTGGCGGTGGAGGTCTATATCTCCAACGGCCTGCCCGGCTTTGAGATCGTGGGCCTGCCGGACGCGGCGGTGAAGGAGTCCCGGGAGCGGGTCCGGGCCGCCATCAAGAACAACGGTTACCGCTTTCCCGTCAGCCGCATGACGGTGAACCTGGCCCCGGCGGACACCCGCAAGGCCGGCACGGTCTATGACCTGCCCATGCTCATCGGCATCCTGGCCGCCTCCGGAGACCTGGACGCGCCGGGGGAGGACTGCGCCTTTATCGGGGAGCTGTCCCTCACCGGGGAGCTCCGGCCGGTGCCCGGCGCCCTGCCCATGGCGCTGGCCGCCCAGCGGGCCGGGGTGCGGCGCTTCTTTGTCCCGGCGGACAACGCCGCTGAGGCCGCCTTTGCCGAGGGCCTCTCCGTCTACCCGGTGGAGAACGTGGCCGCCCTGATCCGGCATCTGCGGGGCGAGGAGCCCCTGGAGCCGGCCCCGGCCCCGGAGCTGGGGCAGGAGGCGGAGAGCCTGCCGGATTTTGCCGACGTGAAGGGCCAGGAGAACGTGAAGCGGGCCCTGGAGATCGCCGCCGCCGGGGGGCACAACATTCTGATCGTGGGCCCGCCGGGGGCGGGCAAATCCATGATGGCCAGGCGCCTGCCGGGCATCCTGCCGGACATGAGCCGGGAGGAGATGCTCCGCTGCACGGAGATCTACTCCGTGGCCGGGCTCACCAGCCGGAAAAACCCGGTGATCGAAACCCGGCCCTTTCGCTCCCCCCACCACACGGTATCCGCCGCGGGGCTGGCCGGGGGCGGCACCATCCCCCGGCCGGGGGAGATCAGCCTGGCCCACAACGGGGTGCTGTTCCTGGACGAGCTGCCGGAGTTTCGCGCCGACGCGCTGGAGGTGCTGCGCCAGCCCCTGGAGGACGGGGAAGTGACCGTCTCCCGGGTCTCCGGCTCAGTCACCTTTCCCAGCCGCTTCATGCTGGTCTGCGCCATGAACCCCTGCCGCTGCGGCTGGTACGGGCACCCCTCCGGCCGCTGCCGCTGCACGCCCCAGGAGGTGCGCCGGTATCACAGCCGCATCTCCGGCCCGCTGCTGGACCGGATCGACCTGATCGTGGAGGTGCCGGCCCTGGAGTATGAGGAGCTGCGCCGCCGGAACCCCGCCGAGGCCTCCGCGGAGATCAAAAAGCGGGTGAACGCCGCCCGGGCGCGGCAGCACGCCCGTTTTCCGGAGGGGGCCGGCGTGGAGAACGCCCGCCTGGGCCCCAAGGAGCTGCGGAGCTTCTGCCGTCTGACAGAGGAGGGCGAGGCGCTGATGCGCTCTGCCTTTGACACCATGGGCCTGTCTGCCCGGAGCCACGACCGGATCCTCCGGGTGGCCCGGACCATCGCGGACCTGGCCGGGGCGAAGGACATCGGCCCGGAGCATATCGCCGAGGCCATCCAGTACCGGACCTATGATTTTCACCAGGAGCAGTGAGAAGCTATGAATGACATCATCCTTTTGAAACAGGGCGAGATCGTGCTCAAGGGGCTCAACCGCCGCATTTTTGAGCAGAAGCTGCTGGGCAACGTGCGCCGCCGGCTCTCCCGGATCGGAAAGTTCCGGGTCTACAGCGCCCAATCCACCGTCTATGTGGAGGCGGAGGAGGACGGGGCGGACATGGACGCCGCCTTCGAGGCGCTGAAAAAGGTCTTCGGCCTGGTGAAGCTCACCCGGGCCGCCGCCTGCGAGAAGGACAAGGACACTATCCTGGCCAAGGCCGTGGAGTACCTGGGGAAGGACCTGGCCGCGGCAAAGAGCTTCAAGGTGGAGACCCGGCGCAGCGACAAGAGTTTCCCCCTGACCAGCATCCAGCTGAGCCAGTATGTGGGCGGGGAGCTGTCCGACCGCTTCCCCCAGACCCCGGTGGACGTGCGGGACCCGGACTTCGTGGTGCACATAGAGATCCGGGACCTGGCCGCCTATGTCCACGCCGCCCCGGTCCACGGGGCGGGGGGCATGCCCGTGGGCTGCAACGGCACGGCGGTGAGCCTGCTCTCCGGCGGGATCGACAGCCCGGTGTCCTCCTACATGATCGCCAAGCGGGGGGTCCATCTGATCCCGGTGCACTTTTTCTCCTTTCCCTACACCTCCCAGCAGGCCAAGGAGAAGGTGGTGGAGCTGGGGCGGCTGCTGGCGGAGCCCTGCGGGCGGATGACCCTGGAGGTGGTGCCCTTTACCCACATCCAGGAGGAGATCCGGGACAAGTGCCCGGAGGAGTATTTCACGCTGATCATGCGCCGCTTTATGATGCGTCTGGCCCAGCGAATCGCCCTGGACCGGGGCGCCTCCGCCATTGTCACCGGGGAGAACCTGGGCCAGGTGGCCAGCCAGACCATGGAGGCTATGGCCGCCACCCAGGCGGTGCTGGACCTGCCGGTGCTGCAGCCTCTGGTGGGCATGGACAAGGAGGAGATCGTCTCCCTGGCCCGAAAGATCGGCACCTTTGAGACCTCCATCCTCCCTTACGAGGACTGCTGCACCGTCTTCACCCCCCGGCATCCCAAGACCCGGCCCAGGCTGGCCGAGGTGGAGGCCGCGGAGAGCGCGCTGGATGTGGAGGCGCTGGTGGAAGAGGCGCTGGCCGGGATAGAAAGGATTGGGCTGGACTGTGAATAAGACATACGATACCGAAATTCTCTCCGTGGGCACCGAGCTGCTGCTGGGCCACGTGACCAATACCGACGCCCGGGACGTGTCCGAGATGCTGTCCCGGATCGGCGTCAACGTGAAGTACCACACGGTGGTGGGGGACAATCCCCAGCGCCTGCGCCAGTGCGTGGAGGTGGCCAAGAGCCGGGCGGACATCATCATCACCACCGGCGGCCTGGGCCCCACCTGCGACGACCTGACCAAGCAGATCCTGGCCGAGGCCTTCGGCCTGCCGCTGGTGGAGGTAAAGGCAGAGATGGACACCCTCTACGAGTACATCAAGGGGGGCAAGGAGTTGACGCCCAACAACTTCACCCAGGCCCTGCTGCCTCAGGGCGCCACGGTGTTCCACAACCGCTGGGGCACCGCCCCCGGCTGCGCCTTTGAGAAGGACGGGAAGATCGTGCTCATGTTCCCCGGCCCGCCCAAGGAGTGCGACCCCATGATGGAGGCCTACGGCATTCCCTATCTGAAAAAGCTCTCAGACGAGCAGATCGTCTCCCACTCGGTGCGGATCTTCGGCATGGGGGAGAGCGCCGTGGACGATCTGTTCCGGGAGGAAATGAACGCCATGACCAACCCCACCATGGCCCCTTACGCCAAGGAGTGCGACTGCCTTCTGCAGGTGACCGCCAAGGCCCGCAGCGAGGAAGAGGCGGAGGCCATGCTCCGGCCCGTGATGGAGCATGTGAAGGAGCGCCTGGGCGAAGTCGTCTACGGAGTGGACGTGGAGTGCATCGAGGAGGCGGTGCTGCCCCTGCTGAAGGAGCGGGGCATGACTTTTGCCGCCGCGGAGAGCTGCACCGGGGGCGACGTGGCCCGCCGCTTTACCGATATGCCCGGGGCCAGCGCCGTCTTCCTGGGGGGCGCCGTCACCTATACAAACGGGGCCAAGGCCCGGATCCTGGGCATCGACCCGGCGCTGATCGAGGAAAAGGGCGCGGTCAGCTATGAGGTGGCCAAGGCCATGGCCGAGCGGGTGCGGCTTCTCACCGGGGCGGACATCGGCGTGGGCGTCACGGGCCTGGCCGGGCCCGACGGGGACGGGGTCCACGAGGTGGGCACCGTGTTCATCTCCATGGCGGTGGAGGGGCGGACCTATGTGCGGGAGACCCATATGGGCGCCTGGCGCACCCGCAGCTTTGTCCGCCGCATGGCCGGGAACCACGTGTACGACATGATGCGCCGCTGGCTCACCGGCCTGAAGGTAGAATAAAAAAACGCAGACAAGCCCTCCGGCGCACCGCGCCGGAGGGCTTGTCTGCGACTGTCAAAAAAGAGCTGTAGCCCTTTTGGCTAATGAATAAGCGCCCAAATCAGCAGCCCCAGGCTCAGCACAAAGAGGCCGGAGAAGAAATCATAGAGCGCCAGCACTGTGCCCAGCACAGGGCCGTGGTCCTGAAGCTCATAGCGGACCATGGACAAAACGTATTTTCCCATTGTGAGCAGCAGACCGATCACAACGGCCAGAGAGGCAAACAGGATAAACACGGTGAGAAAAACGTCGGAATAAGTGCCCGGGTCCTGCCACCACGGGCCCTTAAAAACCCAGAAGCTGCTGGACGTCACGTACTGCCGGACCTGGGGCCAGAAACGGACGGTCAGAACGATGGCTGCCGTGTCCCCGATAAAAAGGGCGGCGGCCAGAGGCTCCAACAACCGCTCAACGGTTTTTACCGTGGGCTTGACCACTTTGGTAAGACGGCCGATCCAATACAGGAGGATGCAAAGCGCGTAGACGGGTACAAACAGCACCATCAGCCGCGCCAGCGCCTCCGCCGCCTGCGGCGGCAGCTTCCAGCCGCTGAGGAGGGCGGCCAGAGCCGCCGTGCAGGTGTTGATTATCTTCATTTTCCCAACCTCACTCGGACAGCTCCCAGGGCAGGTCCACATAACTGGGCTCGTGCCCCAGGGCAGGCAAAACCGTTTCCAGCAGCTCCGCCGTGGTGAAGCGGAGGCTGGAGGTGTTGATGCAGGGATGGCAGGCGAAGAACTCCTCGTCCAGCAGCTCCCGGTCGATCAGCAGCCGGACCTTGTGTTCCCGGTCGTTCAGCAGGCCGAGCACGCTGACGGAGCCGGGCGTGATGTCCAGATACTGCTCCATGTGCTCCGGCCCGGCGAAGGACAGGCGGGAGACCCCCAGCTGGTGGGACAGAAGCTTGGTCTTGAAGGGCTTCTCCCCCGGCATCAGCAGCAGGTAAAAATCCGTCTGCTGCCGGTTGCAGAGAAACAGATTCTTGCAGATGCGCGCCCCCAGCAGACCCTCTACCTGTTCGCAGGCCTCGATGGTGTCCGCGTGCTCGTGGTCCACCCGGCGGTACGCGACCCCGAGCCCGTCCAGAAAGTCGTAGCAGCGCAGCTCCTTGGCCAGGCGTTCCCCCTCCGGCCGCCCGGTGTACACGGTTTGATCAATAAACACAGTCTGTCTCCTATCTCTTGTTGGAGGGCAGCCAGATCCGCTGCTCCTCCGCTTTTTTGATCAGTTCTTCCCGAAAATCCGGGTGGGCCAGGGAGATCAGGGCCTCCGCCCGCTCCCAGGTGCTCCGGCCCGCCAGATTCGCCGCCCCGTACTCCGTGACCAGGTAATAGGCCTGGCTGCGGGGGGTGGTGACAATGTCCCCGCCCAGGCTGGGCAGGATGCTGGAGTGGACCGTGCCCTGCCGGTCGGTATAGGTAGAGCGCATGCAGAGAAAGGCCTTGCCGCCCGGGGACATGGCCGCGCCGGTCACAAAGTCCAGCTGGCCGCCGGTGCCGCTGATCTGCCGGGTGCCTGCGCTCTCCGCGCCGATCTGCCCGTAGAGGTCCGCCTTCAGGCAGCCGTTGATGGAGATCATATGCTCGTTGCGGGCGATCACCGCCGGGTCGTTGACCCAGCTCAGCGGATAGCCGGCAATGCCCGGGTTGTCGTCCAGCCAGTCGTAGAGGGCCCGGGAGCCGATGGCCAGGCCCAGCACGCCCTTGCCCCGGCAGAGGCTCTTCCGGGTATTGGTGAGCTTCCCGGCCTTTGCCATGGCCAGATACCCGTCGGAGCAGAGCTCCGTGTGCATGCCCAGGTCCTTCAGATCGGAGGCGGCGATCAACTCCCCCAAAGCGTTGGGCATGCCGCCGATGCCCAGCTGCACGGTGGCCCCGTCGGTGATGTGAGGGAAAATATGCCCGGCAATGGCCCGGTCCGTCTCCGACGGCGGGGGAGAGGGCAGCTCCCACAGGGGACGCCAGCCCGCCTCCACCACATAGTCCACCAGGGAGATGTGGATCGCCTCCCCTTCGCCGCCCCGGATGCGGGGGATGGCCTCGTTGACCTCCAGGATCACCCGCTCCGCCTTTTCCAGAATGGCCCGGGAGACCCCCAGAGACCCGCCAAAGTGAAAATATCCGTGCCGGTCCATGGGGGACACCGCCGCCATGGCCACGTTCACCGTGAGGAAGTTTTCATAGTACCAGGCGTTGTTGCGGAAGATCATGGGGGTGAAATAGGCCCGGCCCCGGTCGCAGAGCGTCCGCTCGTAGGCGGAACAGTGCCAGGTGTTGTAGACAAAATGGGTCCCCTCCGGGTCCTGCTCCACGATCTGCAGGGGGCCCGGCAGCAGGTTGCCCCGGACCTTTACGCCCCGGAGCTCCTCCTTCCGCCCGGCCAGGGCGGCGTCCAGCGCCGCGGGGAAGCCGTTGTTGGAGGTGTAGTCCACCCAGTCCCCGGACCTGACGATCCGCACCGCCTCCTCCGGGGTCCGGAGCTTGAACCGGTATTCATCAAAAACGCTCATATGATTCTCCATTCCGCGCTCATAGGATACCCGAAACGTGTCTATGAAGAGTATAGCACGCTTCTGCCCCGGCCGCAAGACGGAGAATGAGCGTGTCGTCAAGGCCAACACGCTCAGGGTGAAGACAAAGGGTCTTCAACTAAAAAAGAACCGTCCATAAGGTCTCAAGGTAAAGACAAAGTGTCTTTACCTTGAGACCTTATTCAAGAGTATTTTTGAATGCTCTTGAATAAGGGAAGATTGAACGCTGAAAGGGGGCTCCCGCCCCCTCTCTGCCCTCTCCCCCTGCAGTTCTATACATTGCCGATAAGTTTGTCTGCAGTATAAAAAAGAACCGCCCGGATGGGCGGCTCTTTTTTAGTTAATATGGAGTTCGCGATCAGGCCTTCTCGACCTTTTTCTTGCCGGTGAGGACAGGAATGGCCTCGAACACCAGGATGACAGCCAGAACCACCAGGCCGATGGACCAGATCATCTGGAACCAGTCGCCCCAGACGGCAGCGCCGCCGGCGACCAGCTTGATCTTGTTGATGACGGTGGTGCACAGGGAGGTGATGGTGGCGACCAGCATGAAGGCCATGGGGAAGTAGAACATCTTGTTGTTCTTGCCCACGTTGGCCAGCCAGGCGGCCACAGCCAGCATGGCGATGCCGGCCAGCAGCTGGTTGGCGGCGCCGAACACGCCCCAGATCTGGGACAGGCCCAGGAAGCCCATGCCGCAGCCGATGACGACCATGATCAGGGTGGCGACAATGGGGGTGGCGAAGAACTTGGAGACACCGCTCAGGTCCTCATACTTCTTGCCTTCGGGGATGAACAGCTCGGCGAACATGTACCGGGCCAGACGAGTGCCGGAGTCCAGAGAGGTCAGCGCGAAGACGGAGACCGCCAGGGTCAGCAGGGTGTAAACCGTGTCGTACACGGGGTTGGAGAAGTCTGCCACGCCGCCGAACATGGTGGCGACGGTGGTGGCAATGCCGCCGGCGAAGATCGTGGGAGGCGCGCTCAGAGCGAACTTGGCGCCCGCGGACAGGTCGCCCACTTCGTTCCACACAACGCCCACAGCGATCAGGGAGATGATGGCCAGGCCGGACTCGACGATCATGGCGCCGTAGCCGATGACCTTGGCGTCCTTCTCAGAGTTCAGCTGCTTGGAGGTGGTGCCGGAACCGATCAGGGAGTGGAAGCCGGACACAGCGCCGCAAGCAACGGTGATGAACAGAACGGGGAACAGAGTGCCGCTGCCGGTCTTCCAGCTGGTGAAGGCGGGAAGAGCGACGTTCATGTGGGAGCCCAGGATGCCGACCACGGCGATGATCATCATGCCGTAGAGCAGGAAGGAGCTCAGATAGTCACGGGGCTGGAGCAGCATCCAGACAGGCAGCAGGGAGGCCAGAGTGACGTACACGGCGATGAAGAGCACCCAGAAGGTACGGCTGCAGTTGAGGCCGACGTTCAGGCCAACCAGGACGATCGCCACGATGCCCACGATGCCAACGATGGTGGCGGGGCCGATCTTCACGTTCTTGCGGTACACGAAGAAACCGAAGATGAAGGCGATGACGATGAACAGCAGGGACGTGGTGGCGGTGGAGGCGTTGCCGGAGACGTTGGCGCGGCCGGCAGTGAACAGAGGCAGAGCCGGCTGACCCTCAGCAGCGACAGACACGAAGGTGCTGGCCACGACGGAGGTGAAGGAGGCGATAACCAGGATCAGCACCAGCAGGGCGAAGATGGTAAACAGCCTCTGGGCACGGACGCCCATGTTCTCCTTGATGACCTCGCCAATGGAGCCGCCGTTGTGGCGGATAGAGGCGAACAGAGCGCCAAAGTCATGCATGGCGCCGAAGAAGATACCGCCCAGGACAACCCACAGGAAGACGGGGACCCAGCCGAACACAGCGGCCTGGATCGGTCCGTTAATGGGGCCGGCACCGGCGATAGAGGAGAAATGGTGGCCCATCAGAACGGCGGGGTTGGCCGGAACGAAGTCCTTTCCGTCGTAACTGGTGTGAGCCGGGGTTTCATGGTTGGGGTCGACACCCCACTGCTTGGCCAGCCAGCTGCCGTAAGTAACATAACCGATAGCCAGCAGGACAACCGCGACAAGCAGGATTACGATTGCGTTCACACTTTTCACTCCTTATAAAATTAAAAATGTTGGTTCCCGTACCAAGCCCGGATGAAAAGCGCTATGGAATTTCCGGCCAAATTGATAGGTCTTCACGGGGTTTGGCACTTATAGCATCTGCTCTCAGGTTTTCTCCGCCCTGGGAGCAAATAGCTTCTTGAAATAGTCGGCCAGCGCGTAGCCGGCCTTGTTGGGCCAGGCCTTGCTCTCGCTCAGGTCCACGATGGCGGCGTGGAGAGCGGTAAAGCCGTGGAGAGAGAACCTGTAGCTCTTGGAGAAGCTGCGCCGCTGCACCGCTCTGCGCGTCTCCTCCTCCACCCGGTCCGCCACCAGGATCACCTTCACGTTGGTATACTGGTGCTCCTTGTGGGGCTTGACCCGGGGGAGCATGTCGCCGATGGCCCAGGCCATGCACTTCTCCGCCAGCGCCGGGTCAAAGGAGGGAGCGGAAAAGATATAGGCGTACTCGTTCGTCTCATTGCCCCAGATGGGGATGTTCTTGGTCAGCCAGTACCGTTCGTCCCGGGAGAAGTAATCCGCCCGGAAAGCCAGGGGCAGATCCGCCGGGGCGGCGGCTTCTTCCGGAGGGATAATATTGTAATAGGCGCTGTAGGAATCCCTGAGAATATCCAGGAAATCCGGCCGCTCGATCGCCATTGGCAGCCCTCCGAAAAAATGAACAGATTATGACTTAAACATACTATACCGCTATTATTCAAAAAATTCAATAGTAATTTTTACGAATTTTCGCCGGGATTTTACTTTATTTCCATAAAGCGGCGGGATACCCCGGGAAGCCGGGAAAAACATTTTTTTTCGGTGCAATTTCAGGAAAAAAGCCGTTTTTTGAACAGCCGGAAAAATTTCTTTTTGACCTGCCGGGACGGTTTACAAGCGAAAAGAATTGATGTATTATCATTCATTGGGAAAAGTTTCTTTACAAAATAGACAAAATGCCGAAAACGAGGTTTTACCGGATGGAATACACACTGTGCGTCCCCTGCCTGTTCGGCCTGGAGGGGCCGATCGGGGAAGAGATCAGGCGTCTGGGTCTGCGAAAGCTCACCGCGGAAAACGGCCGGGTCTATTTCTCCGGCGGGCCGGAGGCCGTGGCCGCGGCCAACATCGGCCTGCGCATGGGCGAGCGGGTCCTGCTGGAGCTGGGCCGCTTCCCCGCGGAGAGCTTTGACGCCCTGTTTGAAGGGACCAGGGCCCTCCCCTGGGAGCGCTTTATCCCCGCCGGCGGGGCCTTCCCTGTCCAGGGGCACAGCCTGAACTCCAAGCTCTTCTCCGTGCCGGACTGCCAGCGGATCATCAAAAAGGCGGTGGCCGAGCGGCTGGGCAGCCGCTACGGGCTCCGCTGGCTGCCGGAGGACGGGGCGGTATATCAGATCCGCTTCTCTCTTATGAAAGATCAGGTCTCCCTCTGCCTGGACACCAGCGGCGAGGGCCTGCACAAGCGGGGCTACCGCCCGGCCCACAACACGGCGCCCCTGCGGGAGACCCTGGCCGCCGGGCTGGTGACGCTGTCCCGCTACCGGGGGCGGGGGGACTTCTGCGACCCCTTCTGCGGCAGCGGTACCATCCCCGTCGAGGCGGCGCTGATCGCCAAAAACCGGGCCCCGGGCCTGAACCGCCGCTTCGCCGCCATGGATTGGCCGGGCTTTGACGCAAAGCTCTGGGAGGAGGCCCGGCAGGCCGCCCGGGAGCGGGAGTTTCACGGGGATTACCGGATCTTTGCCTCGGATATCGATCCGAAGGCCCTGGAGATCGCCCGGGCCAACGCGGAGCGGGCCGGGGTGGCGGAGCTGATCCGCTTTGAGCGGGCGGACGCCTGCGCCTTCCGCCGGGAGACGGACCGGGGCGTGCTGGTCACCAACCCGCCCTACGGCCAGCGCCTGCTGGAGCAGACGGAGGCGGAGGAGCTGTACCGCCGCTTCGGGGCGGCCTGGAGCGCCACGCGGAACTGGGAGCTCTGTCTGCTCTCGGCCCACGGGGACTTTGAGCGCGTTTTCGGCCGTCCGGCGGACAAAAAGCGGAAGCTGTACAACGGTATGATCAAGTGCGACCTGTTTATGTATCAGGCGCTGAGAGACTGAAGCGGGAGGCAGAGAGATGAAGCACCTGTTTATCGTCAATCCCATAGCCGGCGGAAAGGACCGGACGGAGCAGGTCCGCGCCCGGGTGGCGGCGGCCTTTCGGAGCCGGGAGGACAGCTGGGAGCTCTATGTCACCCAGGGGCCCATGGACGCGGCGGAGAAGATCATCCGGGAGGCGGAGCAGGGCGAAGCCCTGCGGGTCTACGCCTGCGGCGGGGACGGGACCTTTAACGAGTGCGTCTGCGGAGCGGCTCTGCGCCCCAACGTGGCCGTCTGTCCCTTTCCCACCGGCACCGGGAACGACTTCTGCCGGATGTTCGGGGAGGAGGGGGAGCTCTACCGGGACCTGGATGCGCTGCTGGCCGGCTGGGAGACCCCCATCGACCTGATCGAGTGCTGCGGGCGCTACGGGGCCAACATCTGCTCCGTGGGCATCGACGCCCGGATCGGCACCGACGTGCACAAATACAGCGGCCTTCCCCTGATCGGCGGGGCCGCGGGCTATGTGGTCTCCACCGTGGTGAACGTGTTTAAGGGCATCGCCACGGAGATGCGGGTGCGCAGCGGGGACTTCTCGGCCCAGGGGAAGCACAGCCTGGTCTGCGCCTGCAACGGCCGCTTTTACGGCGGCGGCTTCAACCCCAGCCTCAGCGCCCGGCCGGACGACGGGGTGCTGGATATCTACGTGATCAAAGAGGTGAGCCTCTTTACCCTGGCCCGGTTGATCGGCAAATACGCCGCCGGCAGGGCGGACGAGTTCCCCCGCTATATCACCCATCTCCGGGGCAGCCGGGTGGAGATCGACCTGGACCGGGAGGACGTGGTCAACATCGACGGGGAGGCGGTCCGCGCCAGCCATGTGGACATGCGCCTGCTCCCCGAGGCGGCCCGGCTGATCGTCCCCGCCGGGATGCGCTTTTTCGACGGGGCGAAGGCCGCCGACGGGAGCGAACCGGCGGCCTCTGCCGCGCCCTGAAAATTTTGTAACAAAAAATTTATAAAATTTCCTCCGTTTTTTCCCCGATAGGGCTTGCAAAAAAAGAAAAGTGTGGTATGATAAGCATCGTTAGCACTCCTGATGTTTGAGTGCTAACGATGCTGAATTTTGTAAAATCTTAATGGAGGTATATACAGCATGAAACTCAAACCATTGGCTGACAGAGTGGTTCTCAAGCAGGACGCCGCCGAAGAGCGGACCTCTTCCGGCATTTACCTGACCTCTTCCGCCCAGGAAAAGCCCGAGGTCTATGAGGTCGTGGAGGTGGGCCCCGGCGGCCTGGTAGAGGGCAATGAGGTGACCATGATCGTCACGCCCGGCCAGAAGGTGCTGGTGGGCAAGTACAGCGGCAGCAAGGTGAAGCTGGACGAGCAGGAGTACACCATCGTCCGTCAGTCCGATATCCTGGCCGTTATCGAGTAATAAGGAGGAAAAAGCACTATGGCGAAACAGATTATTTACGGCGAAGAAGCCCGGAAGGCCATTGAGCGCGGCGTAAACCAGCTGGCCGATACCGTGAAGATCACCCTGGGCCCCAAGGGCCGCAACGTGGTCCTGGACAAGAAATTCGGCACCCCCGTCATCACCAACGACGGCGTGACCATCGCCAAGGAGATCGAGCTGGAGGAGCCCTTTGAGAACATGGGCGCCCAGCTCATCAAGGAAGTCTCCACCAAGACCAACGACGTGGCCGGCGACGGCACCACCACCGCCACGGTCCTGGCCCAGGCCATGATCAGCGAGGGCCTGAAGAACCTGGCCGCGGGCGCCAACCCCATGGTCATGAAGAAGGGCATCCAGAAGGCCGCCGCCCAGGCTGTCGAGGCCGTGAAGGGCGTCTCCCAGCCTGTCTCCGGCTCCAGCGATATCGCCCGTGTGGGCACCATCTCCTCCGGCGACGAGTTTATCGGCAGCCTGATCGCTGAGGCCATGGAGAAGGTCAGCCAGAACGGCGTCATCACCATCGAGGAGTCCAAGACCGCCGAGACCTACAGCGACGTGGTGGAGGGCATGCAGTTTGACCGGGGCTATCTGTCCCCCTACATGGCCACCGATATGGACAAGATGGAGGCCGTCATTGACGACGCCCTGATCCTCATCACCGACAAGAAGATCTCCAACATCCAGGAGATCCTGCCCCTGCTGGAGCAGATCGTCAAGGCCGGCCGGAAGCTCCTCATCATCGCCGAGGACGTGGAGGGCGAGGCCCTGGCCACCATCATTCTCAACAAGCTGCGCGGCACCTTCGTCTGCGTGTGCGTCAAGGCCCCCGGCTTTGGCGACCGGCGCAAAGAGATGCTCCAGGATATCGCCGTGCTCACCGGCGGCCAGGTGGTCTCCAGCGACATCGGCATGGAGCTGAAGGACGCGGACATGAGCGTGCTGGGCCAGGCTCACCAGGTCAAGGTCACCAAGGAGAACACCATCATTGTGGACGGAGCCGGCGACCAGGCCGAGATCAAGGCCCGCACCGCCCAGATCAAGCGCCAGATCGAGACCACCACCTCCGACTATGACCGGGAGAAGCTGCAGGAGCGCCTGGCCAAGCTCAGCGGCGGCGTGGCCGTCATCAAAGTGGGCGCCGCTACCGAGACCGAGATGAAGGAGAAGAAGCTCCGCATCGAGGACGCGCTGAACGCCACCCGCGCCGCGGTGGAAGAGGGCATCGTCCCCGGCGGCGGTACCGCCTATGTGATCGCCTCCAAGGCTGCTGAAGGTCTGGTCGCCACCCTGGACGGGGACGAAAAGACCGGCGCCGCCATCGTGGCCAAGGCCCTGAAGGCCCCCATCCTGCAGATCGCCGCCAACGCCGGCGTGGCCGGCCCGGTGATCCTCAACAATGTGGCCAATTCCGCCGAGCCCAACTTCGGCTATGACGCCGCCAACGACAAGTATGGCGACATGATCGCCCTGGGCATCGTGGACCCGACCAAGGTCTGCCGCAGCGCCCTGGAGAACGCCGCTTCCGTGGCCTCCATGGTCCTCACCACCGAGAGCCTGGTTGCCGACATCCCGGAGAAAGCGCCCCCCGCGCCTCCCGCTCCCGACATGGGCGGCATGTATTGATCCGAACGCCCCAATAAAACAAAAAACTGCCCGTGCCATTGCGGCACGGGCAGTTTTTTGTAAAGAACGGGATTTAAAACTCCATCATGACCTTGAGCACAGGCTCCGGGCGCTTGTCGGCCATCTCGATGGCCTCCTTGAACTGCTCGATGGGATACCGCTGGGTGACAAAATGGCTCAGGTCCATCCTGCCCTCCTCCAGGGCCTTGCAGATCAGCTCAAAGTCCTCCCGCTGGTACATGTTGTAGGCCTTGAAGTCCAGCTCATGCTGCTGGTGCACCTGGTAGGGGAAGGCCAGGCCGTCCACCATCAGGGCGTGCTGGATCAACTGGCCGCCCCGGCGGGTGATATCGGCCGCCTGGACCAGGGTGGGCTCGTCGCCGTAGGCCAGGAAGGTCATGTCCACGCCTACCCCGTCGGTGAGCTCCAGCACTTTCTCCTTCAGGTTTTCCCTGCGGCTGTTGACCGTGTGCTCACAGCCCATCTCCCGGGCCTTTTCCAGGTTGAAGTCCGCAATGTCGGCCATGATGATGAGCTTGGGGTCATACAGCTTGGCGCAGAGCAGATCTCCCATGCCGATGGGGCCCGCGCCGATGATGCAGATGGTAGAATCCGGGGTAATGTGGGAGTTGCGCACGGCGTACATGCCGTTGGCCACCGGCTCGATCAGAGCGCCCTCCTCATAGGAGAGATTGTCCGCCAGATGGACCACGGTCTTTTCCGGGGTGACGATGTACTCGCCCAGGCCGCCGCTCCAGCCGCCCGCGCCCAGCACCTTTTTGTTGGTGCAGACGTTGTACAGCCCGTGCTTGCAGTACCAGCACTCGCCGCAGCCGTAGTGGGGCTCGACTACCACCCGGTCGCCCACCTTCACCTGGGTCACGCCGCTGCCGACCTCCACCACATCCCCAGCCACCTCGTGGCCGGAGACGATGGGCGGGATGCGGAAGGGGTGGACGCCGTGGTAGGCGTGGACCTCGGAGCCGCAGATGCCGCACTTGCGGACGCGGATCTTGACGTCGTCAGCTTTTTCGATCTGGGGTTCCGGCGCGTCGTCCCGGAAGTAGGCGACACGCACCGCTTCAAAATATCCGGCTCTCATAACGTATACCTCGTTTTTATAAAATCACATCAGACTGGGCAGGAAGGTGGAAATGATGGGCACATAGGTAATCAGCAGCAGCACGATCAAAACGGCGAACACAAAGGGCCAGATCTTCTTGATCATGTCGCTGAGGGGGATGCCGGCCACGCCGCAGCCGGTGAACAGGTTGACACCCACAGGCGGCGTGATCAGGCCCAGGGCCAGGTTCACCACCATCACGGCGCCCAGATGGACCGGGTCGATGCCCAGACGCTGGGCAATGGGGAAGAGGATGGGGCAGAGGATGTACAGGGCGGAGTTGGCGTCGATGAAGCAGCCGGCAATGATGAGGATGACGTTCACCATCAGCAGGAAGATGTACTTGTTGCCGCCGGCAACGGAGATGAGCCCCGCGCTGGCCTTGGCCGCCACGCCGGTGATGGTCAGAGTGTTGCCGAAGACTGCGGCGCAGCCGATGATGAACATGACCACCGCCGTCTGGGAGACGGACTGGCGCAGGATCTGCATGATGCCCTTAAAGGTCAGGGACCGGTACACGAAGATGCCGACGATAAAGCCGTAGATCGCGGAGACCGCCGCCGCCTCGGTGGGGGTGAAGATGCCGCCGTAGATGCCGCCCAGGATGATGACGGGCATCAGCAGGCCCCAGACCGCGTTTTTAAAGGCGGACCAGCGCTCTTTGCCGCTGGCCTTGGGCTGCTGGACCAGGTCCCGGCCCCGGGAGGAGAGCTTCATGGCGTAGTAGATGAAAATGCCGATCAGAATGCCGGGGACGATACCGGACATGAACAGGGAGCCAATAGAGGTGCCGGTAACGGAGCCGTACACCACGAAGGTGATGGACGGGGGAATGACGATGCCGATGGCGCCCGCCGTGGACATGAGGGCGGCGCTGGTGGATTTCTCGTAGCCGCTGTTGGTCATGGCGGGGATCAGGATGGCGCCCAGGGCGGCCACGGTGGCCGGGCCGGAGCCGGAGATGGCCGCGAAGAAGCAGGCCACAATGACGCAGACCATGGCCAGGCCGTGCTTGGTGTGGCCCACCAGGGTGCGGAAAAAGTCGATCAAACGGGTGGAGATGCCGCTCACGTCCATGATGTTGCCGCCCAGAATGAAGAAGGGAATGGCCAGCAGGACGTATTTATTGGCGGCGGAATACAGGTTGGTGGCCACCATGCTCAGGGGCAGCTTGCAGACCAGGGTGGTCATAATGCTGGACACGGCCAGAGACACGGAGATAGGTACATTCAGAAACAGCAGGAGGAAAAAGGAGCCGAACAGCACGACAGCAGCATTCATTTGTCAGATTCCTCCTTGTCGGTAAATACATGGATGGCCTGCTGGATAAAGCGGATCGCCAGCACCACGCAGCCAACCGGCAGCCACATGCCGAACATGCCCTCCGGCCACTGCATCCCCTGGGTGGTCACATGGTGGGAGAATTCGTTGGCCGTCATGGCGTAGCCGTAGCGGATACCTATGTAGCAGAAAAACAGGCCGACCACGCAGCCCAGAACGCTGATGACCTTCTGGGCGGTCAGGGGGAGCCTGTCCGTCAGGATGGACAGGCCCAGGTGGGCGTGGTTTTTCAGCGCGACCGCGGCGCCCACGTAGGTCAGAATGACCAGGCCCAGCTTGTTGAGCTCCTCTACCCAGGGCAGGGAGGCGAGAAAGACGTATCTGGCGATCACGTTGATGAAGGCCAGAACCGTCATGATCGCGAGGATCACCGCGCAGATGTTATCCTCCAGCTGGTTCAGGATTTGGATAGTTTTCTTCACATCTTCCCTCTTTTCAGTGCGCCCGCGGACCGGGCCTTTTTACCAGTGTACTTTTTATAACCGGCATCTCCGGTTTCCCGGAGATGCCGGCATGGCTAACGAAAGGGAAATTACGCGACGGTGATGCCGAAAGCGGAGCAGGCTTCCTCGCCGTAGAGCTCAGCGAACTCCTTGGTCACATCGGCCACGGCGTCCTTAAAGGCCTGGACCTCTTCCTCGGACAGCTCGTAGACGGTGCAGCCGGCGTCCACGCACAGCTGCTTGAGGCCGTCCTCGGCGGCGACGATCTGGGCGTCGGCGTCCACGCAGGCCTGCTCAGCGCAGCTGCGGATCAGCTCCTGGGTATCGGCGCTCAGGCCCTCGAACCAAGCGGTGTTGGCGGACCAGGTAAAGGCCTCATAGGTGTGGTTGGTGACGGTGATGTAGGGCTGGACCTCCTGGACGTTGGCGGAGGTGAAGGTGGCGAAGGAGTTGTCATGGCCGTCGATGGTGCCCTGCTGCATGGCGGTGTACACCTCGGACCAGGACATGGCTTGGGGAGAAGCGCCCAGAGCGGTCCAGAAGCCGTTCCACAGGTCGCCGCCGGGAGTGCGGATCTTCTGACCGACCAGGTCGGCGGGCTGGGTGATGAGCTTCTTGCTGGAGGTCATGGCCTTAAAGCCGTTGTGCAGGGCGCCCAGATAGGTCAGGCCGTGCTCGGCCAGGACGGAGGCGACGAACTCACCGCCGGCGCCGCCCAGGAAGGCCGCCTGGCACTCGTCATAGTTGGCGAAGGTCCAGGGCAGGCAGGAGACCAGCAGACGGTTGTCCAGGTTGGAGATGATGGAGGTGGAGTGGATGTCGATCTGCACGTCGCCGTTGACAACCAGCTCCAGGCCCTTGGTCATGTCGCCGCCGGCCAGCTGGTCGTTGTTGTAAACGGTGACGGTGATGGCGCCGCCGGACTGCTCTTCGATATACTGCTTGAAGAGGTTGGCGCCGATGACGTCGTTGGCGGTGTCGGACTGGCCGTTGCAGGTCAGGATGATGGCCAGGCTGTCATAGGACACGCCTTCGGCGGGGGCATCCGCGGCGGGGGCATCCGCAGCGGGAGCCTCGGCGGCGGGCGCTTCGGCGGCGGGAGCGCTGCTGCCGCCGCAGGCGGCCAGGGACAGGACCATAGCCGTCAGCATGAGGATCGCGAGAAACTTTTTCATTGTTGTTCTCCTTTTCTTTTATTTTTTCATTGCAGAGCAATGAAGTTTACAAAACAGTCGGCCTTATTTCAGCAGGGCCTTGGCCTGGGCCGCGATGTTCTCCACGGTGATCCCGTTCATGGCCAGCAGCCGCTCATAGGGGGCGGACTGGCCGAAGCGGTCCTGGATGCCCACCCGGCGGACCTTGCCCTTGCCGGCCTCCGCCGCGCACTCGCACACGGCGCTGCCCAGGCCGTTGAAGATGTTGTGGTCCTCCACGGTGACGACGCGCCCGATCTCCTCCAGGCAGGCGTTGACGGCGGCGGTATCCAGGGGCTTAATAGTGTGCATGTCCAGCACCCGGGCCTGGATGCCCTCCTTGGCCAGCTCCTCCGCCGCCTGGATCGCCAGGCGGACCGTGTCGCCGTTGGCGATGATGGCCACGTCTCCGCCCTCCCGGAGCTGAACGGCCTTGCCGATCTCAAATTCCTGGTCCTCGTCGTAGATCACGGGCACCGCGTCCCGGGTGAAGCGCAGGAACATGGGGCCGTAGGTGTTCGCCGCGGCGCGGACCAGCTTGCGGGCCGCCACATAGTCGGCGGGCATGATGACCGTCATGTTGGGCAGGGTGCGCAGCACGCCCATGTCCTCGATGGCCTGGTGGCTGGCCCCGTCGTTGGCGGGGGTGACGCCGCCATGGGAGCAGGCGATCTTCACGTTCAGATTCGGGTAGCAGATCTCCTGCCGGATCTGTTCGCACATCCGCAGGGAGCCGAACACGGCGTAGGTGACCACAAAGGGGATCTTCCCGCAGGTGGCCAGGCCCGCGGCCACGCCCGCCCCGTTCTGCTCGGCAATGCCCACGTTCAGGTACTGCTCCGGCAGGCTCTTGGAAAATTTCGCGGTCTTGCAGGATTTACCGATGTCCACATCGACCACGTAGAGATCCGGATTCTCTTTGCCCAGCTCGGCGATCTCGTCGCCGAAGCCGTCCCGGGTGGCGATCAGCTTTCCCAGCTCCATCAGTTCTCTCCCCTTTCCAGCTGCGCCATGGCGTCGGCATACTGCTCCGCGTTGGGGGCCATCCCGTGCCACTCCAGCTTGTTCTCCATGAAGTCCACGCCCTTGCCCTTGACGGTGTGGGCGTTGATAAACTTAGGCTTCCCGTTTTTCGCCTCCCGGACCTTGTCCAGGGTCAGGAGGATCTCCTCCATGTTGTGTCCGTCAATGTCGTAGGTGTCAAAGCCGAAGGCCGCCGCCTTGGCGGACAGGTCCAGCTGGGGCATGACCTGGTCGGTGGTCCCATCCAGCTGCAGGCCGTTGTTGTCCAGGATCATGATGTAGTTGTCCAGCCGGTACTTGTTGGCGGTCATCATGGCCTCCCAGACGATGCCCTCGTCGATCTCGCCGTCGCCTACCATGACGAAGACCCGGTAATCCTTGCGGTCCCGCTTTCCGGCGATGGCCATGCCGGCCGCGCAGGAAGCGCCCTGGCCCAGGGAGCCGGTGGAGATATCGATGCCGGGGCATTTTTTCATATCCGGGTGCCCCTGGAGGATGGAGCCCTCTTTCCGCAGGGTGTGCAGATGTTCCTCCGGGAAATAGCCCAGCAGGCCCAGCGCCGCATACTGGATGGGGCAGACGTGGCCTTTGGAAAGAACAAACCGGTCCCGCTCCGGCCACTTGGGATTCTTGGGGTCGATCTTCATTTCAGAGAAGTACAGGGCCGCCACAATGTCCGCCGCGGAAAAGGCTCCGCCAGGGTGCCCGGACTGGGCCTCGTAGATCATGGTGAGGGCCGTCTTGCGCAGCTGCCTGGCACGCTCCTTCAGTTCCGCCGCTTTTTCTTCGTACAAAAAAATCCCTCCTGTCGTTATATGCCTGTCTCTTGCGTACCGCAAGGAAATTTTGAAGCCGCTTATTGTGCAACATTCATTGTTGAACAATTACGGGTATCATCATAACGGCAGAAAAGGGTCATGTCAAGGTTTTTTGTTCATGTTCATGAAAATTCGGCGTTTTACAATAAAGTTAAAAATTTGTTTTGGCAGTTTCACCAAAAAACCGGGGATCACAAGAATGCGATCCCCGGCTGCAAAGCTCAGTTTTTACCAATTATAAGAGTCTTTCCAATAGATGGTGCTGAACGCCAGCGCCTCCTCAATGGTAATGCCCTCTTTTTTCTCCAGCGCGTCCAGATGCATCCGGTGGGTCTTTACCAGGTAGTCCACGTCGTTCTCCTCGTGGACCTTACGGATCACCCGGATGCGGGACTCCTTGGTGACGTTCAGCAAAAAGTCGTTCAGGGCGACGGCCAGCGGGTTATCCGTCGCCTGGGCGATGGCGTTGTGCAGGTTCAGGTCCGCCTCCGAGACGGCCTCCACGTCATAGGGCTCGGCATGGAGCTTTTCCACCAATTCGTCGTTCAGCTGCTCCAGATGCTGCGTCTCCTCCTCGCTCAGTCCCTTGGCGATGACCAGCTTGGACACGCCCATGTCCACGATTTCCCGCAGGCCCACCAGGTTCTTGAAGGAGTCCGCCCGTCCCAGCAGAGCGCTGTAGAGCATGGGGTTGAGCACCTGGGGCGAGCAGGTCTCGCACACGAAGGTCCCCTCCGGACGGCGCACCTCCAGCACGCCGTAGGCCCGCAGGGTCTGGAGCGCGGAGCGCAGAGAATTGCGGCTGATCCGCAAAACGGACATCAGTTCCAGCTCGGAGGGGAGCCGGTCCCCGGGCTTCAGCTCTCCGGCAATGATCGCGTCCGTGATTTTGTTGATGGCCTGCTGCACCACCGATTCATTGTTCACCGGCGAGAGCAGTTTTCCCTGCTTTTCCATAAAATCCAAATCCTTTTTCCCAAATCCCCGTGCCGCCGGCCCGGTTTCGCACAGCAGTATACCACGTTCCCCCCCGTCCGGTCAATGCAAGAATTCACGGGGAAGACAAAATGTCTTCCCCGTGAGACTGTTAAAAAGGGGCGAAGCAATTATGCCGATTTTACTGGTTCTTCTTCCGGGACTGGTAGTCGTCATTGAGCTTCTTGCCCCAGTCGGCGCCCAGCGGGGCCGCCGCCCGCACGGCGCAGACCGCGTCCGAAACGGTGTCGTACAGCAGGCCGGTCCCCTTCCGGTCCGCGTGGTAGTTCACGGCCCGGTCCTCCGTGATACCGAAGCGGGCGGCGGTGGAGACCGCGTCGATATTGGCGCCCAGGAAAAGAAACTCCCAGCCGTACTTCTCCTTCTCATGCCGGATCATGGCCTTTACCGTGTCGCTGTCGAAGCGGCGGCTGGCGTTCTCCATGCCGTCGGTGGTGATCACGAAGAGGGTGTGCTCCGGCAGGTCCTCCGGCCGGGAATAGCGGTGGATGTGGACAACGTGCCGGATGGCGCCGCCGATGGCATCCATCAGGGCGGTGCAGCCGCGCACGGAGTAGTCCGCTTCCGTCAGCTGGGGCACCCGCTCCAGGGGCAGCCGGTCGTGGATCATCTGGCTGTCGTTGTCAAAGACGATAGTGGTGACGTAGGCCTCCCCCTCCTGCTTCTTCTGCTTGGCGATCATGGCGTTGAAGCCGCCGATGGTGTCCGCCTCCAGGCCGGCCATGGAGCCGCTCCGGTCCAGAATAAAAACGATTTCGGTCAGTCCTTTTTTCATGGTGAAAACCTCCTGTGTTGTATGATGGTACCAGCATACAGCACAGGAGGCTTTCTCAGGTCGCCCGGCAGGCGACATTTTCAGCCGCCCAGCAGGCTCTGATCGTAGGCGAAGAGGACCTCGTTGATCTGAAAGAGATCGTAGACCCCCTTTTGCAGGAAATAGAGGATGATCACGTCGAAAATGCTGCTGCGGGACAGGGCAAAGCCCGCTTTTTCCAGCAGCTCCCGGGTCTCCGCCTCGGACAGCTCCAGCGCGATGGCGAAGGCCACGGCCGTGGGCTTGCTGGGCTTGTACTGGCTGTTGCTCCGAATCTTGGAGAAGAGCTTCCGGTCGATGTTGGCCCGCTTGTAGCACTGGGCGTCGGTCATGCCCCGCTCGTCGATTTTCCGCAGAAGCATCTGGGAAAAGCTCTCGTCCAGCTGCCCCAGCAGCTTCTCCAGAGAGAAGCTGGACCCGGGCGCGGACGCGGCTTTGGGCCGGGCCGCGGGGAGGGGGGCCGCCCCGGCGTCCACAGGACAGGGCGCTCTGAACGCCTCCTCCGGCATGGGCAGGGCCGCCCCGTCCGCCTCCTCTTCCGCAGGCCAGGCCGCTCCGACCGTCTCCGAAAAGGGGGGCGGGGCGGCGGCCGCAGGCGCGTCGAACCGGGTCTGGGCGTCGTAGGGCCGCCAGTTCTGGCTGCGGCCCAGGGAATGCAGCTCCACATAGTTCTGGTCGATAAACTCCGCCACTTCCGTAAAGAGCTTCTTGCCCACCGCGAAGCTCTCCCGGCCGAAGACCACCAGGCTCACCTGCATCTCGCTGTGCTCCAGAAAGCGGAGGATCTCGTCGGAGGCGATGCGGAGGGCCTCCTCCTTGGGGTAGCCCAGGCTCTCCGAGGCGATGGGCGGAAAGGCAATGGACCGGCAGCCCTTCTTCTCCGCCAGGCGCAGCGCCTCCCGGTAGCAGGAGCGGAGCACCGCCTCCTCCCCCTGGCTGCCCCCGTGCCACACCGGGCCAACCGTGTGGATCACATAGCGGCAGGGCAGCCTGTAGGCCTTCGTGAGCTTTGCCTCCCCCGGCCGGCAGCCGCCCAACCGGCCGCAGGCCCGGCGCAGCGCCGGCCCCGCCGCCTGGTGGATGGCCATGTCCACGCCGCCGCTGCCGCTGAAAAACGGGTCCGTGGCGTTGACGACGGCATCACAGCGCATGCGGGTCAGGTCCTCCCGGACAATGGTTAACGGCACAGCGATCCCCCTCTTTCGTTTCTTTTATTAGGTATGGTATATTATACCATAACCGCGAAGCGGGAATGGTATAATTTAGCCATGTTTTTCGGTTGCCGCGAAAGCGGCGAGAAAAACGGCTTAAAAATCTATAATAGCCGCTACGCGGCTATTATACCCCAGTCCCGCCTGCCGCGCAAGGCGCGGAAGCGCGGGCCGGACTTGAATTTTCCGCGCTTTCTGTGAAAAACGGTTTTACAATCTCAAAAAAGGGTGTTATAATAACATGAATTTTTCTTTCGCGCTGCCGGAAGAGACAAGGAGAGGAGGGAGAAGCCGTGAAGCACCATGTGACCCGCGGGCTGGTCATCAGCCTGATCTGCATCTCCGCGCTGTGCGTGGCGGTGTTCTCCTCCTTCGCGGTGCTGCTGAACCGCCGGAGCGCCCAGTCCATCGGGGAGATCGGCTCCGTCTATATGGCCGGCATGAGCGAGCAGGCCGCCGCCCACTTCGGCACGGCGATCCAGCTCCGCCTCTCCCAGGTGGGCGCGCTGGTGGACTCCTGCCCGCCGGAAAGCGTGAAAAGCCACTCCACCATGCAGGTCACCCTGAGCTATAACGCCCGGGCCCGGGGCTTTGACCATCTGGCCCTCTACGGCGCGGACGGCTCCTTTGAAATGCTCTACGGCAGCCAGATCCAGGCCGAGGATTCCAGTGCCTTCCTCCAGTCCCTGAAGGGCGGGGAGGAGCGGATGGCCCTGGGCCGGGACGAGATGGGCAACTCCACCCTGCTCATGGGCATCCCCGCCGCCTATCCCATGCCCGGCGGCGGCACCAGCGTGGCCCTGGTGGCCGCGCTGCCTATTGGGTATATCAGCGACACTCTCTCCCTGGACTCGGACAACGCCATGATCTATTATTTCATCATCGACCGGGAGGGGAACTTCATCGTCCGGGACAGCGACATTACCGACGAGTCCTACTTCCAGCGGGTCCGGGACCGGTATGACGGCGTGGGCGACATGACCGGCGAGGAGTATATCGCCCTGCTCAAAAACGTGATGGCCGCCGGGGAGGACTTCACCGGGGAGTTTATCCTGGAGGACGAGCGGCGGCATCTGTACTGCACCGGCCTGCCCTATTCCGAATGGTACCTGATCCTCCTGATGCCTACCGGGCAGTTGGACCAGCTGATAAACGACCTGAGCCAGGACTGGGCCATGGCGTCGGTGGTCAGCTGCGTGCTGATCCTGCTGGTGCTGCTGGCGGTGTTCACCTGGTACATCCTCCTGACCCGGCGGCAGATGCGGGAGCTGGACGAGGCCAGGAAGGCCGCCGAGCACGCCAACCTGGCCAAGAGCGAGTTCCTCTCCAACATGAGCCACGATATCCGCACGCCGATGAACGGCATTGTGGGCATGACGGCCATTGCCAGCGCCAACCTGAACAACCCCCAGCAGGTGCAGAACTGCCTGAAAAAGATCGCCCTCTCCAGCCGCCACCTGCTGGGCCTGATCAACGATATTCTGGACATGTCCAAAATCGAGAGCGGCAAGCTGACCCTCCACATGGAGCAGATGTCGCTCCAGGAGGCCATGCAGGGGATCGTCAACATTGTCCAGCCCCAGGTGAACGCCAAGAGCCAGCATTTCGACGTGTATGTGTACGACATCCCCACCGAGCACGTGTACTGCGACAGCATCCGCCTCAACCAGATCCTGCTGAACCTGCTGGGCAACGCCATCAAGTTCACCCCGGAGGGCGGGTCCATCTGCGCGGTGCTCTATGAGGAGGACTCTCCCCTGGGCGGGGATTATGTCCGGGTGCATCTGCAGGTGAAGGACACCGGCATCGGCATGTCTGCGGAGTTTAAGGAGCACATCTTTGAATCCTTCTCCCGGGAGGACAGCACCCGGGTCCAGAAGACCGAGGGCGCCGGCCTGGGCATGGCCATCACGAAGTACATCGTGGACGCCATGAACGGGACCATCGAAGTGGAGAGCACGCCCGGCAAGGGCACCGCCTTCCACGTGACGCTGGACCTGAAAAAGGCGGCCGTCCCGGAGGAGGAGATGACCCTGCCCTTTGGGGAGCTGCTGCTGATCGATGACGACGAGCAGCTCTGCGAGAGCGCGGCGGGGGTCCTGCAGACCCTCGGCTGCCGGGCGGACTGGGTCTTGAACGGGGAGGCGGCCCTGGAGCAGGCGGCTGCTTACCGCTGCCGCACCGGCAGCGATTATCCCGTTGTCCTGGTGGACTGGAGCCTGCCCGGCGCCGACGGCATCGAGACCGCCCGGCAGCTGCGGGGCTTTTTCGGCGACGGGCCGGTCATCCTGCTGACCAGCTCCGTGGACTGGAGCGAGGTAGAGGAGAAGGCGACGGCCGCCGGCATCAACGGGATGATCCCGAAGCCTCTGTTCCGCTCCACCCTCTACTACAGCCTCCGGCAGTTCTGCCTGACGGAAGGGGAGGAGGCCGTCCCCGAGCCCCATGACGGCAGCAGCCTTGCCGGGCGCCGGGTGATCCTGGCGGAGGACAACGACCTGAACTGGGAGATCGCGGAGGAGCTGCTTTCCGAGCGGGGCCTGGCCCTGGACCGGGCCGAGAACGGCAGGATCTGCCTGGAGCTGTTCCGGAACAGCCCGCCGGGGACCTACGACGCCATTTTGATGGACATCCGGATGCCGGTCATGAACGGCTATGAGGCCACCCAGGCGATCCGGGCGCTGGACCGGCCGGACGCCCAAACCATTCCCATTCTGGCCATGAGCGCGGACGCTTTTTCCGAGGATGTGCAGCGCTGCCTGGACTACGGCATGAACGGCCACACGGCCAAGCCCATTGACATCGACGAAGTGACGGAAATGCTGAAGGACCACTTTGCCAAACGGGAAGAGCAGCCATGAAACCGGGAGGATTTGAGAGATGAAACGAAGCTTTGCACTGTGTTGGATCCTGGCCCTGGCGCTGCTGCTGGCCGCCTGCGGCGCGCCGGCGGGGGCGCCCGCCGGGGAGAGCGGCGTGCCGGACAGCGCCGGAGCACCGGAGCCGGAGGAGATCGACCTGACTTTGTGGACCTACCCGGTGGGCGGCTGGGCCAGCGCCAGCACCATGTCCTCCCTGGTGTCCTCCTTCAACCAGGCCTATCCGAACATCCATGTCACCGTCCAGATCCTCAGCTACGAGACCGGCGACAGCGAGATGGAGGAAGCCATCGCCAGGGGCGAAACGCCTGATCTGGTCTTTGAAGGGCCCGAACGCCTGACCGCCAACTGGGGCGCCCGGGGGCTGATGGTGGACCTGAGCGAGCTGTGGCAGAACGAGGCGGCCGGGCAGATCTACGATTCCGTGGCCGCGGCCTGCCGCAGCGCCGGCGGCGAGCGGTATATCTATCCGGTCTGCATGACCACCCACTGCATGGCGGTGAACCGGAACCTGATGGAGGCGGCGGACGCCTGGCAGTATGTGGACGAGGAGACCCACACCTGGACCACCGACGGCTTTGTTTCGGCGGTGCGGGCCCTGCGCGCCTACGGCGTGGAGACGGTGGGGGAGATCTACTGCGGCGGCCAGGGCGGTGACCAGGGCACCCGCGCCCTGGTGACGAATCTGTACAGCGGCTCCTTTACCGACCCGGACCACACCCGCTACACCTTCAACAGCCCGGAGAATGTCCGGGCCCTGGAGCTGCTGACGGGGCTGGACGGCATCCGCTTTGACAAGACCGCCGTGGGTACGGACACGATAGAACGTTTCAGCAGCGGAGAGACGGCCATGTGCTTCTGCTGGAATGTGGGCACCGAGGTGACCCAGACGATCAACAACCCGGACCGGGAGTTTGACATCTTCCCCCTGACCTTCCCCACCGACGACGGCCACTATGATCTTCAGGGCGGCATCTGGGGCTTTGGCATTTTCGATAACGGCGACGAGGCCCGGACCGAGGCCGCCAAGACCTTTGTCCGCTTCTTTACGGAGGACACGACCCGCTACACCCAGGCGGTGCTGGCCTCCACCTTCTGGCCGGTGCGGGACGTGCCGAACATCTATGAAAACGACGAGCTCATGAGCGAGTATTTCCGCCTGCGGGAGTTCCTGGGCGACTATTATCAGGTCACGCCGGGCTGGGCCGAGGCCCGCACCGCCTGGTGGACGATGCTCCAGCAGATCGGGGACGGCGCCGACGCCGCGACAGCCGCGGCGGCCTTTGAGGACGCCGCCAACGCTGCCGTCCCAAACGCCGGATAAAACAAGCTTATAACAGAAATCTGATTTAGCGTGCCGCTAACGGCGGCACGCTAAATGAATTTTATTTAAACTGTAGGAATATGTCTTGAAACCCGGCATGTTTTGCGTTATAATATTTTGGCTTTTCAGCAGACCGCCGGACAGCGGGGGAGACGCGGACCGCGCGTTCCTCCGGCTCTCTGACGGCAACCAACGTGAGAAAAGGATGAAAGAACCATGAGCGCCTCTACCGAAAAGAAAAACCGCCGGGCCGCCCGTGAGGCCGGCACCGATAAAAAGACCGTGGCCGCTCAGGCCGAGGCCAAGAAGCAGGCCCAGAGCAAGCGCCGCTGGGCTGCGGGTACCGTCGCCGTCATCGTGCTGATCGCGGCGGTGCTGCTGCTCAACTCCAGCCTGTTGTATACGGTCCCCGCCGCCGTCACCATCGCCGGGGAGAACTACAGCCCCGCCCAGGTGAGCTATTATTACGGCAACGCCTATCTGTCCTGGATGAACCAGTACGGCAGCTATGCCTCCATCTTCGGGCTGGACACCAGCGGAGGGCTGTACGGGCTGGGCGCCCAGACCTGCCCCATGCTGGAGGACGGCACCTGGCGGGATTATTTCCTCCAGTCCGCCATGAACCAGATGACCCAGACCAAGGCCCTGCTGGACTATGCCGCTGAGAACGGCATCAGCCTCAGCGAGGAGGAGCTGGCGGAGACGGAGGAGGATCTGGCCGAGACCGAGGACTACGCCAAGGAGCTGGGCTATGCCGGGGCGGACAGCTTCCTCGCCGCCAACTATGGCCGGGGCGTGAATCTCAAGCTGGCCAGAGCCAATGTGCTGGACTCTGCCCTGGCCAACAAGGTGCTGGACCAGGTGGAGGACAGCTACGTCTATACGGCTGACCAGCTGGAGGACTATTACCAGGGTCTGGACGGCGCCCAGGACGTCTTTGAGTACGCCTATTATTACGCCGCCGCCGAGACCGTGGAGACCGAGAACGAGGACGGGGAGACCGTCTCCGAAGCGACCGACGAGACCCGCGCCGCGGCCAAGGCTCTGGCGGAGGCGATCCTGGCCGATTACCAGGCCGCCGTGGCGGCGGACGAGTCCGAGACGCCGGACTATACCGCGTTCTTTAACGACGCGGTGGCCGCCAATGTGGAGGACGGCAGCGCCTATATCTCCAGCCCCACCGTGGGCTCCAGCCTTGGCGTGTACGGGGACTTCCTCAAGGGCAGCCGCAGCGCCGGTGACGCGGAAGTGGTGCCCGGAAGCGGCGAGGACAGCTATTACACTGTGCTTTTCCTGAGCCGGGATGACAACCACTATCCCATGGCCCAGGTGCGGCACATCCTCATAAAGGCGGAGGCCTCCGAGGACGGGACCTACACCGACGAGGCCAAGGACGCCGCCAAGGCCCGGGCCCAGGAGCTTCTGGACCAGTGGAAGGCCGGAGAGGCCACGGAGGAGAGCTTCGCCGCCCTGGCCCAGGAGTATTCCGAGGACGAGGGCTCCAAGGAGAACGGCGGACTGTACGACCACGTATACAAGAACGAGATGGTGGACGAGTTTGACGCGTTCTGCTTTGCCGGCCACAAGAGCGGCGACACCGGCATCGTCTACGGGGAGAGCAGCAGCTATGCCGGTTACCATGTGATCTATTACGTGGGCGAAGGGGAGCAGTACAGCGATTACATCGCCCGCAGCGCCCTCACTGCCGAGGATCTGCAGGCCTGGCTGACGGAGCTCTGCGAGCCCTACCAGGCCACCGAGCGCTACGCCCTCCGCTTCGTGGGCTGAGCGAGAACCAAAACGAACAGAAACTGCCGCAGCCGAATAAACCGGCTGCGGCAATTTTTTTAAAAATTTTTCCACTTTGCCAGTAACCTTTTGCCCCGGAACGCGGATTATATAGATAGAAGGACGACACTTCGCGGAGGTGAAAAAATGGAGGACGCGCGCATCGTGGAGCTGTACTGGCAGCGGGATCAGCAGGCCATCCGGGGGACGGAGCGGAAATACGGCGCCTACTGCCTGACCACCGCCCGGAACATTCTGCAGGACGCCCGGGACGCGGAGGAATGTCTGAACGACAGCTATCTGGCCGCCCTGCTGCTGGCCGCCTCCGCCTTTGCCCGGCAGTACGCGGACTATCTGAGCGAGACCATGGGACAGGAGGAGCGCTGGAGGGGCGCCGGCTTCTGCGGCAGCGCCTATTACGGGGGCTGGCCCTCCGGAGACGGGGCCCTGGATGCCCTGACGGAGGAGCTCTGGCGGCAGTATGAGCTGCTCCCCGCCTCCGAGGGCCTTTACAAGGTCAAGCTGCAGCCCCTTTGTGTGTTGAAGAAAGGCAAAATCTTTTTTAATAAACGAAAGTTTATAGGAGGAAGACAGTGCGCAGTAAAAACAAGTGCCCGGCGAGCCTTGTAGGTATGTGCGTGCAACCGCAGGAGCGATCCCCTCCAGTGTCTGCACCGGGGTAAACCTGCAAAAACGACTACGGGCGACCTGAGAACGGGTCTGCTGTACCCTGCTCCCAGAGAGGCCCCGGGGAAACATCCCCGGGTGCCTTTTCTTTCGGTTCACTTTCTTTGCGGCAAGGCAAAGAAAGCGAACAAAGCCACCAAGAGACAAAACCCGGTTTCCTCTGGTGACCGAAGGAGACGAACTGAGAAAGGTAGCTTTCCTCATATAAACTTTCGTTTATCTGCGAGAAATAGTCGTCATTTCATGAAAAAACAGCCGTCCGGATATCCCGGGCGGCTGTTTTTGTGACTGCTGTTTTACTGGATCTCCAGCTTGCGGCTGGCGGGCAGGGTCTCCTGCTTTTTGGGCATGACCAGGGTCAGGATGCCGTCCTTGTACGAGGCCTGGATCCCGTCCACCTGGATGCCGGAGACGTCGAAGCTGCGGCTGTAGGAGCCGTAGAAGCGCTCCCGCTTGATCACGTTGTGCTTCTTCTCCTCGCTGTTCTGCTTGCGCTCGGCGCTGATGGTCAGGCAGTCGTTCTCCACGTCCAGCTGGATGTCCTCCTTGTTGAAGCCGGGCAGCTCCGCCTCCAGCTTGTAGGCGTCGCCGGTGTCGATCACGTCGGTGCGGAAGGCGGAGAGGGCAGAGCCATTGCCAAAGAAGCTGCGCTCCATCTCGTCGAAGGCCCGGAAGGGATCGTAGGCGGACACACTGCGCATATGACGGTCAAAAGGAATCAGTTCAAACATGATGAAAACCTCCTCATACATTTTTCTTTTAAACTTGATGGAACTTTCATTTCTTTCGTTTCATCTTGTATATAAAGTACCATACAAATTTGAACAAATATACAAGATTTTATGAACAGAATATGAAAATTAGCACTCTTTTAATTTGAGTGCTAATTTATTTTGCCCGAACATCCGGGTTTTATGCATGCGGACGGGATTTTTGATTAAAAGCCGTCCTATTCCTCCCCATTGCCGGAGGCGGGCTGCATCGCCAGCCGCCCGGTGGGCGTCACGCCGAAGAGCTTCCCGTAGGCCCGGGAGAAGGCGGAATAGCTGCGAAAGCCGCAGAGGAAGCAGGCGTCCGTGACAGACTGGCCCTGCCGGATCAGCTCCCGGGCCAGCAGCAGCCGCTTATCCGAGAGATAGGTGTGGATAGAGGTGCCGGTCTCCTCCCGGAAACGGCGCATCATATGGTATTTGCTGATGAAAAAGAGCCGGGCCAGCTCGTCGATGGAGATCTCCTCCTCCAGGTGGCTGTCCAGATACCGAAGGATATCCAGAATTTTGCCGTCCTGGGGCACCGGGGGGCTGTGCAGCTGGGCGTCGTCCCGGGCCAGTTCGTCGCCGATCTCCACCAGCATCCGCAGCAGCGTGCAGCGGGAGAGAATGCCCCGGCCCGGCTCCTGGCTGGCCATCTCCGCCTCCAGCTGGGCGGTAAGGCCCAGCATCCGCCGGCGGAAATCCTCCGTGGGCCGCAGGACGTGGCCGCGCCGGCCGGAAAAGATCTCCTCCAGGGAATAGTCCTGGGTGGAATTGCTCCGCAGCAGCTCCGGGGAGAGGTAGAGAATCACCCGCTCGTAGGAGATGCCGGGTTCAAACTGGGGCTTGTGGACGCAGCGGCTGCCCACCAGCACAAGATCTCCGGGTGTGAGCCGGTAGTGCCGCCCCTCCACCAGATAGCTGCCGCTGCCGTCGAGCAGGAACAGCAGCTTATAGAACTCGTGATAGTGGTGCCCCACGTTGGTGCCCCGGCTGTCCTTGAGGTGAAACAGGCGGAAATCCTCCAGCAGGTATCCCCGCTTTTCATAATTCTCTTCCATGGCGCCTCCTGATCAAACAGCACTTTTTGCAGAAATTATAGCATAAAACCGGTTTACTTTGCAAGCCGTGCGCAATAAAATACGATACGAGCTTGAAAAACTTTTTAGGAGGGCTTGCTTTGAAAACTTCATTCTGGAAAAATTACTGGTTCTTGTTTACCATGCTGATCGGCATCGTGGCCGGCTGCATAGTGGGCTTCCTGTGGCCGGGGGCCACGGCGCTGGAGCCGCTGGGCACGCTGTTTATCAACATGATGTTCTGCGTGGTGGTGCCGATGGTGTTCTGCTCCATCGCCTCCGCCATCGCCAATATGAAAAACGCCCGCCGGGCGGGGAAGCTCCTGGGCGTCACGGTGCTCAGCTTCCTGGTGACGGCCGCGGTGGCTGCGGTGATCATGTATGTGATCGTGCGCTTCCTGCCCATCTTCACCATGGAGCCGGAGTATGAGGCCAGCGAGGCCACGGTGCTGGGCATCCCGGATCTGGTGGTCAACTTCTTCACCAAGCCGGACTTCTGCGAGCTGCTCAGCCGCAAGGCCATCCTGCCCCTGATCATCGCGGCCATCCTCTTCGGCTTCGGTGTGCAGATGTCCGGCGGCCCCAAAACCAAAACCGCCCAGCTGCTGGAGGACATCACCGGCTGCCTGATGAAGACCGTGAAGCTGATCACCTACTATGCCCCCATCGGCTTCTTTGGCTTCTTCGCCAGCCTGGTCGCCGTCCACGGCAAGGACTTCGTCACCGACTACGCCAAGGCGATCATTACATATTACGCCGTCGCCTTTGCCTACATGTTCCTCTTCTTCCCTGTCTACGCCCGCTTCGGCGGCGGCAAGGGCGCGGTGAAGGTCATGTTCCAGCACCTGCTGAAGCCCGCGGCGGTGTCCTTCGGCACCTGCTCCTCCGTGGCCACCATCCCCACCAACATGGAAGTGGCGGAGGAGACCGGGATCTCCAAGGAGGTCAGCGACATTGTGCTCCCCATGGGCGCCACCATGCACATGGACGGCAGCGCCATGAGCGCCATCATCAAGGTGGCCTTCCTCTTCGGCATGTTCGGGCAGGACTTCGGCACCGGCCGGGCCATCCTGGCCATTGTGGTGGCGGTCTTCTCCTCGGTGGCCATGTCCGGCATCCCCGGCGGCGGCGGCACCGGCGAGCTGGTGCTCTGCACCCTGTTCTTCCCGGATCAGCTGGCGGTGGCCTTCCCCATCGCCCTGGCCATCGGGGACCTGGTAGATCCCCCGGCCACCATGGTCAACGCCGCCGGCGACTATGTGGTGAGCTATATCGTCTCCCGCTATGTGGACGGGAAGGATTGGCTCCAGAAAAAGCTCCGCGGGAAATCCACCTGAAAAAACTGTAGGATTGCGATAAAAAAGAGAAGCTTCGGCAGTTTTCTGCCGAAGCTTCTCTTTTTATCTAATTATCTAATTTTTCCCTTGGGCAGCTTCAAGGTCTCCTCCCGGCCGTCCAGGCGGTAGCGGATCAGATGCTTGTCCGGGTCCACCCGCACGTCCTCCGCCGTGAAGAGGCGCGTGAGCTCCCGGTAGGCCGCCCGCTGCTTCTCGTCATAGCGGCCCGGGTCGTCTGAGGTCAGCAGCACCCCGCCCAGCAGGGCGTTGACCTTGGCCAGCAGCTGCTTTTCCCCCTCCGTGAGCCGGAGGTTTTCCGAGCGGAGGAAGAACACGTCCGGGTCGCTGAGCCAGGCCCGACCGTTGAGCTGCCGCCGGGCCAGGGTGTTCTCCAGGGCCTGCCGGGTGGAGACCCGCTCCCGGTGGGCCAGGCGCATATAGGACTTGTCGTCCCAGTCCAGGCTCACATCGCAGCTGATCCGGCAGTAGTCCACCAGGCCGAAGGCGGGCATCAGCGGCACGCCGCAGCCCAGGATCAGCTTGTCCCCGCAGAGCCGGCGCAGCAGCTCCAGGGCCCGGATCATCCGGCCGGCCCGGCTCTCCTCCGGCCCGCCGAAGGGGGCCGCGGCGTAGAGAAAGTCCAGCTTCACCAGGTCAAAGCCCCACTGGTTCAGAACCCGGTCAAAGCACTGGGCCAGATAGTCCTGGACCGGGGGCAGGTCGATGTTCAGCCCGTAGAAGCCGCCCCAGTTGCAGCCCGCCTTCCAGGGCCGGCCCAGCTCGTCCTGCAGCAGCCAGCCCGGGTGCTCCAGGGCCAGGCGGGAGCCCTCCCGGGCGGCGAAGGGGGCCAGCCAGAGCCCAGCCAGAAAGCCCGCGGCGTGGATCTCCTCCGCCAGCCCCTGGAGGCCCTGGGGAAATTTCTCCTCGTCCGGCGTCCAGTCTCCCACGGCCCGCTCCCAGCCGTCGTCGATCTGGAACAGGTCCCCCGGCTCCAGCAGGGCCGCGCAGCCGCTCAGGTCGGAGCGGACGCTGGCCTCGTCGATGGCCTCATAGCGGTTATACCAACTGGAGTAGCCCTTCAGGGGCTTGGCCTTGGGGGCCGGGCGGCCCAGCGCCTTGAACCAGGCGTCAAAGACCTCGTCCTCCGTGCCCTCGGCATAAAACAGGTCCAGCGCGTGGAAGTCCCCGCCGCAGCGGAGGCCCCGGCAGTCTCGCTCCACGCGCAGCAGGGCCTGGCCTGCGTCATAGGAGAAGACCGTGTAGCCCGGCCGCTCGTCCAGAGAGGCGAAGAGCCGGTAGTGTTCCCCCTGCCGGAACGTGCAGTAGGAGAAGCCGTGGGAGCAGCCCGGGCGGTTGGGGTAGTCCATGAAATGGTAGTCCCCGTAGCGGTCCAGGCTGAACCGGTCGATCACCGCCTGGGGCAGGCCGTTCAGGCCCCGGAGCCGGTCCTTGGCGCCCAGCTCCGGGCAATGGGTCCAGGTCTGGTAGCCGTTCATGAAGAGCTTCTCTCCCGGCTGCAGGGGCAGGTGCAGCAGGGCGGAGACTTCCTCCAGATGCCCCTCCGGCAGGCTGGGGCGCAGATGCAGCTCTCCCCGGTCGGGAAGCTCCGCTTTGCCCCGCAGGGCGGTGGGGCCGTCTTTCTCGGCAAGCCGGATATTCCAATGCAGCTCCATCATGTTAATTACCATGCCGGTGCGGCACCAGCACAAATAGGGATGAAAACAGATGCCGCAAAATTATCTGTTTTCC
>CANQRQ010000015.1 GCA_947626315.1 uncultured Oscillospiraceae bacterium
GCCCAGGAAAGCGGCGAACTGCCGCAGGTCCCGGAGATACTTCTCCACCGTCCCCGCCGCCCGGTCCTCCGACCGCAGCGCCGCCTCAAAGCGCTTGATCTCATCCTTATTAATAATGCTCATAAAAATACCCCCTTGGATTTGGTATCCTCATTTTACCAAATCCAAGGGGGTCGCTGTGAGACATTCGGGAAAGCGGGTTATCGCATTTATGTTGAAAATGCAGCATAAGCAGCCTGACGCGGAAAACTATCCCTTGCATCTGTCCGCCGTCCATGATAAAATCCATGTTGTCAGAGTTATGTCCGGGAAACCGGGACTTCCGCGTAAGGAGAGACAGGGAGAAGCTATGGATAAGGAAAAACGGAGCCGGCTGATCGAAGCCGCGTTTGTTGCCGCGCTGCTGGTCTTTGTGGCGGTGTCCTTTGTCAATTTCCTGCGGGACAACCGGAGGCTGGTTCAGCAGCAGAACGACAGCTTTATCGAGGTCGCCACCACCCAGACCGCCGAGCGGATCAACGATCTGCTGGACAACTCCCGGCTCGCCACGGAGATCATGGCCCAGCTCTACGGCGCAATCCTCACAGAGCCCAAGGTGGACATGGATCTGCTCCAGGACATGATCGAGCGCTCGCCCTTTGACTATGTGGAATTCATCTCTGCCGACGGCACGGACCTGACCTCCGACGGCCAGACGGCGGACCTGTCCGACCGGGAGTATTTTCAGCGGGGCATGCAGGGCCTGAGCGGCAAGTGCGTCATTTACAATTCCCGCATCACCCACGAGACGCTGCTGATTTTCTACAGTCCCTTCTATTATGAGGGGAAGATCATCGGCGTGCTCAGCTGCATCTACCGGGGAGACACGGTGGACAACGTCCTCTCCTCGGACTATTTCGGCATCCAGGGCAGCACCTACCTGCTGGAGCGGGACGGCTCCGTGATCCTCTCCGCGGGGGAAGGCGAGACGCCGGAGAACCTGCTGGACTCTCTGCGGACAAACGACCGGCTGAGCCCGGAGGATCTGAAAAAGCTGGAGGACACGCTGGAACGCAACGACATCAACTATAACAGCTTCAACTACAAGGGCAGCAGCGGCGCGGGCAGCGCCTACGTAAAGGTTTTGACCGACGGGGAGTGGGTCCTGGTGGAGATGCTCCCCTCCTCCGTGACCTCGGGCATGGCAGTGGAGGCCAACGGCCTGGGGATCCAGCTGGAATTCCAGCTTTTTGCCGCTTTTCTGGCCTACGTGCTGTTCCTGGTGCTGAAAAACCAGGCCAAACAGCGGCAGCTGGTGCATGAAAAGCAGGAGATCTCCCGTATTGTGGACGCCACCCTCCAGCTCTTTTCCAGCTTCATCCTGGTGGATTTTGAACGGGACCGCTATGAGTATCTGGAGGGCCGGAAGGGCCTGCTGCCGCAAAAGGGCGCCTATTCGCAGATGGTGCAGACCCTGGCCCCTCTGGGCAGCCTGGAGGGCGGGTGGAAAGAGGCCTTCGGCATCGTCCTTTCCCCGGAGCAGATCCAGGAGCGCCTCACAGAAGAGGTGCCCTATCTCCAGGTCGAATACCGTCTGGACACGGAGGAGCCCCACTGGGAGAACCTTTCTATCCTCTGCCTTCAGCGGAGAGCGGGCAAGCCCGTCCGCGTCCTCTTCGCCATCCAGGACGTTACCGCTCTGAAGGAGCGGGATTTTCAGATCCGCCAGGCGCTGCAAAACGCCTCGGAGGCCGCTGAGGCCGCCAACCGGGCTAAGTCGGACTTTCTGGCCCGCATGAGCCACGATATCCGCACCCCTATGAACGCCATCATGGGCATGACGGCGGTGGCCGCCATGCACCTGGACGACCCGGAGCGGCTGACGGACTGCCTGAGCAAGATTACCATCTCCAGCCGCCATCTGCTGGCCCTGATCAACGACGTGCTGGACATGTCCAAAATCGAGAGTGGAAAAGTCACCCTTTCCGAGGAGCCCTTCAGCATGCCGGACATGGTGGAGAGCATCGTTACCATCATCCGCCCCCAGGTCAACGCCAAGCGGCAAAATCTGCGCGTCCACATCAGCCACGTGGAGCACGAGAACGTCCTGGGCGATACGCTGCGGCTGCGGCAGATTTTCGTGAACATTTTGGGCAACGCGGTTAAATTTACCCCCGATGGCGGGACCATCACCTTTTCCATCCGGGAGCTCAGCTCCCAGATCCACGGCATGGCCTGCTATGAGTTCATCTGTGAGGACACCGGCGTGGGCATGGACGAGGAGTTCATCAAAACCATCTTTGACCCCTTCACCCGCTCCCGCCAGTCGGTGCAGGAAAAGATCGAGGGCACCGGCCTGGGCATGTCCATCACCCGGAACATCGTCCAGATGATGGACGGAGACATTCAGGTGGCCAGCCGCCCGGGCGAGGGCTCCACCTTTACGGTCCGGCTCCATCTGCGCCTGCGGGAGCAGCTGTCGGAGGGCGTGGAGGATCTGAAGGACCTGCGCGTCCTGGTGGCCGACGACGACGCGGACTCCTGTGCCAGCACCTGCGAGATCCTGCACAGCATCGGGATGCAGGCCCAGTGGGTCCTCAGCGGCGACGAGGCCATCCGGCGCACGACTGCCGCCCATGAGGCCGGGGAGGACTATGCCGCGCTGATCCTGGACTGGAAGATGCCCGGCCGGGACGGGGTGGAGACCGCCCGGGAGATCCGCCGCCTGATCGGGGACGAGCTGCCCATCATCATTCTCACCGCCTACGACTGGTCCGAGGTAGAGGCCCTGGCCAGAGACGCGGGCATTCAGGCCTTCATTGAAAAGCCCCTCTTCCGCTCCCGCCTGGTCTACGCCCTGAAGTCTGTCCTGGTCCAGGACAGCGGCAAGCCGAAGCTGGCCCCCGCGGAGCTGGCGAAGGACAGCCACGAGGGGAAGCGGGTGCTTCTGGTGGAGGACAACGAGCTCAACCGGGAGATCGCCCAGGAGCTGCTCTCCTTTATCGGCGTCCAGGTGGAGACCGCCGCCGACGGCCGGGAGGCGCTGCAACGGGTGGAGCAGAGCGCGCCGGGCAGCATTGACCTGATCTTTATGGATATCCAGATGCCCGTCATGGACGGCTATGAGGCGGCCCGGGCCATCCGTTCCCTGGACCGGCCGGACGCTTGGCGCATTCCCATCATTGCCATGACCGCCAACGCCTTTGCCGACGATATCCAGCGGGCCCATGAGGCGGGCATGAACGACCATGTGGCAAAGCCCGTGGAGGTAAACAAGCTCCAGGAGGCCCTGGACAAGTGGCTGCACTAAAGCTTTAAATGAAAAATTTTGCCTCACAGGATGGCTTCACCGGCCGTCCTGTGTGCTTTTTATTCCATTTTCTGCCGCTGGGGCGGATAGCTTTTTTCCTGCATCTGCTTTGAAAAATCACTGATTTTCATTCTGATTTTTGTCGAATTTCCAGGTTTATCCACGGTTTTTGTGCATAGTGCCCTTTTATCCGGTCTGTTTTTGCGCAATTTATATAGGTTTTTTCGCACTTTTGTCTGTTGACATTCGGAAAGCGGTCTGCTAGAATAAACCCACTTTCATCAAGGAGCTGCAGGACGCATGTTTAACGCTATGGCAAATTCCATGTCCGCTGCCGCGGCCGCGTTTTTCGCGGGCGCCGTGTCCGTCTGCTCCTCTGTCAACTTCATTCTGCTTCTTTTGGGCGCCATTCTGCTGGCGTCCATTCTTCTTTCCCTGCTGGGCCTGTCCGGCATTATTCTGCCGCTTATCGCGGCCCTGCTGTTGCTTGCCCTCTCCTATTCCCCTGTCAGGCGATTGAACCGCGCATAACTGTCTTTGATACAGCTAAGCGGCTTCGCCTCCGGGCGGAGCCGCTTTTTTGTATAAATATGTATCCAAAAGGAGAACACAAAATGAAAAAGACTCTCGCACTCATGCTGGCCCTGGCAATGGTCTTTGCCCTGGCCGCCTGCGGCGGAAACAGCGCCCCCGCTGCTTCTGAGGCTCCCGCTGAGGAAGCCCCCGCCGCTGACGCTCCCGCTGCCGAGGCCCCCGCTGCCGGCGAAGCCTCCGGCACCTTCAAGATCGGCGGCATCGGCCCCATGACCGGTGACGCCGCCCAGTACGGTATCGCCGCCATGGGCGGCGCCCAGATCGCCGTTGACGAGATCAACGCCCTGGGCGGCCCTGTCCAGTTCGAGTTCCAGGCTGAGGACGACCAGGCCGTGGCCGACAACGCCGTGAACGCCTATAACACCCTGAAGGACTGGGGCATGCAGATCATGGTAGGCGCGGTAACCACCGGTTCCTGCGTGGCTGTGGCCTCCGAGGCCTATACCGACCGCATCTTCTCCCTGACTCCCTCTGCCTCCTCCACCGACGTGACCGCGGGCAAGGACAACATGTTCCAGATGTGCTTCACCGATCCCAACCAGGGCAAAGCCGGCGCTGAGTACATCACCTCCAATTTTCCCGAGGCCAAGATCGCCGTCATCTACCGCAGCGACGACGCCTACTCTGTCGGCATCCGCGACGCCTTTGCCGACCAGGTAAAGGACTCCATCGTGTATGAGGGCACCTTCACCGTCGATACCCAGACCGACTTCTCCGTTCAGGTTGCCGCCGCGCAGGCCGCCGGCGCCGACGTGGTCTACCTGCCCATCTACTATCAGCCCGCCACTGTCATTCTGACCCAGGCCAAGTCCATCGGCTATGCTCCCACCTTCGTGGGCGTGGACGGCATGGACGGCATCCTGGATCAGGAGGGCTTTGATGCCTCCCTGGCTGAGGGCGTGCTGGTCATGTCCCCCTTCTCCGCCTCCTCCACCGACGATCTGACCGTCTCCTTTGTCAACAAGTTCCAGGAGGCCCACGGCCAGCTGCCCAACCAGTTCGCCGCGGACGGCTATGACTGCGTGTATGCCATCTACAACGCCATCCAGGCTGCCGGCGTCACCGCCGACATGTCCAACGCGGAGATCTGCGACGCTCTGGTCGCTGCCTTCACCGCCGACGACTTCTCCTACTCCGGCCTGACCGGCGAGGGCATGACCTGGAGCACCGTTGGCGAAGTCACCAAGCTGCCCATGGCCTTCGTGATCACCGACGGCGTGTACGTGAAGCCGTAATCCTATCCTTCACCGCAAGCTGCCGGGGAGAACCCCTCCCCGGCAGCCTTGCCCTATAGCAGAGACGCGCATGACCGGCCGTCATGCGGGTCTCTGCCATAGGCAGACAGAGAATCGCGAGGTGACCGTATGGTATTCTTCTCCTATCTTTTCAGCGGTATCAGCCTGGGCAGCGTCTACGCCATCATCGCCCTGGGCTATACCATGGTCTACGGCATCGCCAAGATGCTGAATTTCGCCCACGGAGACATTATCATGGTGGGCGGCTATATCTGCTACTGCTCCATGAGCTACCTGGGCCTGCCGGTACTGCTGTCGGTCCTGCTGTCCATGGCCGTATGCACGGTTCTGGGCGTTGTGATCGAGGGCCTGGCCTACAAGCCCCTGCGGCAGGCGTCCTCCCTGGCGGTGCTGATCACCGCCATCGGCGTCAGCTACTTTCTCCAGAACGCGGCCCAGCTGATCTGGGGCGTGACACCTAAGATCTTTACCTCCGTGGCCTCCTTCCCCATGCCCGGAGACCTGAACTCCCTGGGGCTCAGCAGCGAGGCCGTCGTCACCATCGCCAGCTGCCTGATCATCATGGTCGCCCTGACCCTCTTTGTGAACAAGACCAAGATGGGCAAGGCCATGCGGGCCTGCTCGGAAGACAAGGGGGCTGCCCAGCTCATGGGCATCAACGTCAACAAGACCATCTCCCTGACCTTCGCCATCGGCTCCGCCCTGGCAGCCGTGGCCGGGGTGCTGCTCTGCTCCAACTACAACACGCTGATCCCCACCACCGGCTCCATGCCCGGCATCAAGGCCTTTACCGCCGCAGTGTTCGGCGGGATCGGCTCCATCCCCGGGGCTTTCCTGGGCGGGCTGCTGCTGGGCATCATCGAGTCCATGGCCAAGGCCTACATCTCCACCCAGCTGGCCAACGCCATCGTCTTCGCAGTGCTGATCGTGGTGCTGCTGGTGAAGCCTACGGGCCTGCTGGGCAAGGCTGTGCCCGAGAAAGTGTGAGGCGGCGGCTATGAAGAAACTGAAAACCACAACCAAGATCGATTTCGCCACATACGCCGGCGTCACCCTGGCCTTTCTGCTGGTCTACGCCCTGCAGCAGGGCGGCTCCCTGACCAACGCCATGAAGTCCTGGCTGGTCCCTATCTGCAGCTTTATCGTCATGGCCGTGAGCCTGAACCTGGTGGTGGGCATCTCTGGCGAGCTGAGCCTGGGCCACGCGGGCTTTATGAGCGTGGGGGCCTTCTCCGGCATCGTCACCGCCATGAGCCTGACCAACGCCATCCCCTCCGGCCCGGTGCGCCTGCTGCTGGCCATCCTGGTGGGGGCCGTCTTTGCCGCCGTGACCGGCGTGATCGTAGGCGTGCCCGTGCTGCGGCTCCGGGGGGACTATCTGGCCATCGTCACGCTGGCCTTCGGGCAGATCATCAAGGACCTGATCAACTGCCTGATCGTGGGCTATGACAGCCACGGCCTGCATATCATCTTCAACCTGGACGGGCTGCGCTCCGTCTCGGACCTGCACATGGAGGAGACCGGCGTGGCCATCATCAAGGGGGCCCAGGGGGCCGTGGGCGTGCCCAAGCTTTCCAGCTTCTTCGCCGGCTATCTCTTGGTGATGGTCGCCCTGGTGATCGTGCTGAACCTGGTGCGCAGCCGCACCGGCCGGGCCATTATGGCCATCCGGGACAACCGCATCGCCGCCGAGAGCGTGGGCATCAACGTGACCAAGTACCGGCTGATCGCCTTTGTCACCTCCGCCGCCCTGGCGGGGGCCGCCGGGGCCCTCTTCGGCCTGAACTATGGCGGGCTCCTGTCCAGCCGCTTCGACTTCAACACCTCCATCCTGGTTCTGGTCTATGTGGTGCTGGGCGGCCTGGGCAACATCTGGGGCTCCGTCATTGCGGCCACGGTGCTGTATATCCTGCCCGAGGCGCTGCGGGGCTTCCAGGACTACCGGATGCTCCTCTACGCGGTGGTGCTGATCCTGGTCATGCTGGCCACCAACAACGAGCAGCTCAAGGCGCTCCTGGGCCGGCTCATTCCGAAACGGAAGGGGGCAAAATCCAATGGCTGAAAAGCGCGTGTTTGAAAAGGGCAAAATGGTGCCCGTCCCCAGCCAGGCCATCATCCCCGAGCGGGACAGCGACAAGTCCCCCATTCTGGAGTGCAGCCACCTGGGCATTGACTTCGGCGGTCTGCGGGCGGTGGACGACTTCAACCTGACCCTGGGCCGCACGGAAATTGCCGGGCTCATCGGCCCCAACGGGGCCGGCAAGACCACGGTGTTCAACCTGCTGACCAAGGTCTACCAGCCCACCCGGGGCACCATCCTGCTGGACGGCTACGACACCGCCGGCAAGACCCCCGCCCAGATCAACCGCATGGGCATCGCCCGCACCTTCCAGAACATCCGGCTTTTCTCCGCCCTGTCCGTGGAGGACAACGTGAAGATCGGCCTGCACAACCAGGAGCCCTACTCCATGTTCACCGGCATTCTCCGCCTGCCGAAGTATTGGCGCCAGGAGAAGGCCGCCCACGAGCGGGCCATGGAGCTGCTGAGCATCTTTGACATGCAGGACCTGGCCGCCCACGAGGCCGGTTCCCTGCCCTACGGGGCCCAGCGCCGGCTGGAGATCGTCCGGGCCCTGGCCACCAACCCCAGCCTCCTGCTGCTGGACGAGCCGGCGGCGGGCATGAACCCCTCCGAGACGGCGGAGCTCATGGAGAACATCGTGAAGATCCGGGACACCTTCCAGATCGCCGTCATGCTCATTGAGCACGACATGAACCTGGTCATGGGCATCTGCGAGGGGATCTGCGTGCTGAACTTCGGCCAGGTGATTGCCAAGGGCACCGCCGAGGAAATTCAGTCCAACCCCACGGTGATCGAGGCCTATCTGGGCAAGAAGAAGTGAGGAGGACAGGAGCATGCTGAAAGTCAACGATCTCAATGTATATTACGGCGCCATCCACGCCATCAAGGGCGTCTCCTTCCAGGTAAACGAGGGGGAGATCGTCACCCTGATCGGCGCCAACGGGGCAGGCAAATCCACCACCCTGAACACCGTCTCCGGCCTTCTGCGCAGCCGGAGCGGCTCCATCCTCTTTCAGGACGAGGACCTGAGCCATCTGCCGGCCTATAAAATCGTCTCCAAGGGCCTGGCCCTGGTGCCGGAAGGCCGCCGGGTCTTTCTCCAGATGACGGTGGAGGAGAACCTGGAGATGGGCGCCTTTACCCAGAGCGGCTCCCTGGACCCGGCGCTGGAGCAGGTATACGCCCAGTTCCCCCGGCTGAAGGAGCGGCGCCGCCAGGTGGCGGGCACGCTCTCCGGCGGCGAGCAGCAGATGCTGGCCATGGGCCGGGCGCTGATGAGCAGCCCGAAGCTGCTGATGCTGGATGAGCCCTCCATGGGCCTGGCCCCTATTCTGGTGGAGCAGATCTTTGAGATCATCCAGAATCTGCACAGGGCCGGCACCACCATTCTGCTGGTGGAGCAGAACGCCCAGGCGGCCCTCAGCGTGGCCGACCGGGGCTACGTGCTGGAAACCGGGAAGGTCGTCAGCTCCGGCACCGGCGCGGAGCTGATGGCCTCCCCGGAGATCAAAAAAGCCTATTTAGGCGGCTAAACGGCCGCAAAAAACCTCCTGCTCATTCGCGAGCAGGAGGTTTTTTATGGCCCGTTTTACAGCTCTTCCACCGTGTTGATGTCCTCCAGGGCGGCGATCAGGTTCACGATCTTCCGCGTCTGCTCCGGGCCGCCGCTCTTCAGGCTCAGCACCGCGCAGTACCGGTGGGGCAGGTCCCCATCCCGGGGTATACGGTTGATCTCCAGGCCGCCCATCTGGGCTCCGTTTTCCTTGATGACCCGGACAATGGCCTCGATACAGGCCGAATGCCAGTACTCCACATACAGGTTCGTATCCCGCTTCATGCGGCTGTAGCGGTACTCGATCTTGACCAGCAGCAGCTCCGCCAGCAGCACCATGGCCGTGGCAAAGATGGCGCATTCAATATAGCCCGCGCCGCAGACCAGGCCGATGATGGCCGCGGTCCAGAGCCCGGCGGCGGTGGTCAGGCCCCGGACCCGCTGCCGGCGGGTGACCATGATGGTGCCCGCGCCGATGAAGCCGATGCCGGCGATTACCTGGGCCCCCAGACGGGAGATATCCGTATACAGCTTCATCACCTGATAGAGATACAGGTTCGTCAGCATGGCGATGGCCGCGCCCAGACAGATCAGAATATGGGTCCGGAACCCGGCGGGCCGGCGCTTGAATTCCCGCTCGATGCCGATCACGCCGCCGCAGAGCACGGCGCTGACCAAGCGCACCGTGACGGCCAGAAGGGACATATTCCGGGCAAAATCAAAAAAGCTCAACATGGCCGCCCCTCCTTACACTTCCTCGATGGAGACAATGCCCTCCACCGCGCCCAGCATGGCCAGCACCTCTGTGTGGTGTTCCCGGCGGGGCAGGCGGATCAGGAACAGGCCGCCGATCTGAGCGCTCACCTGATTCCGGGTCTCCCGGCTGATCTCCACGTCATAGATGGTGTAGTCCGCGGCCTTCATCCTGCCCACGATCTCGCTGACATTCTCGATGCTGTCCATCTCCGCGTAGATGTTCATGTTCCGGGCGTTGGACATCACCGCCCGCTCTACATAGGGCAGCAGCTTGATGCACAGCAGCATCAGCACAAAGCTCACCAGCACACACTCATAAAAGCCCGCCCCTACGGCGATACCGATACAGGCGGAGGCCCAGAGGCCGGAGGCTGTGGTCAGGCCCTTTACCTCGTGCCGGGCGGTGACCAGGATCGTCCCCGTGCCGATAAAGCCGATGCCGCTGATCACACGGGCTCCTAACCGCACAACATCCGTTCTTCTGCCCACCGCGTCATAGGCATCTGCCCAGAGGGTAGAAAGCATCAGATCCAAATACTGGCTGAGAATCATGGTGATCGCCGCGCCCATAGCCACCAGCATATAGGTGCGAAAGCCCGCTGCCCGTCCCTTCCGCTCCCGGTCCAGGCCAATAACGCCGCCCACCAGCATGGCCAGAAAAATGCGCAGCATCATGGACGCCATATTCAGTTCTCTCATGCTGCTTAGAAAATTGGCCATGATCCATCTCCTTATAAAGGGCAAAGCGCCAAGTCATCTGGCGCTTTATGACTTATTTACCAATTATACCATGGTTTTCCAAGTTTTCAATTAGCAAATTATACCAAAATGCTTTTATAATTTGTTCATTTTGCTTCTTCAGTCCGAGAACAGCCGCTCCAGCAGGGCGGGCAGCTGCTCCAGCGCGCCGATCTCGTAGTCCGGCTTCAGGTCCGGCCGGGGCGCTTTCCCCCAGGGATTGAACCAGCAGCTCTTGATGCCGGCGTTGAGGCCGCCCCGGATATCGGAGGTCAGGCTGTCTCCCACGATCAGGGCCCGCTCCCGGTCAAAATCCGGCATCCGGGCAAAGCAGTGCTCAAAAAAGGCCCGGCTGGGCTTGTCAAAGCCGATTTCTTCGGAGATGAAAATCGCCTCAAAGTATCTGGCGATCCCGGAGCTGGCGATCCGCCCCTCCTGTACAGTCGCGGTCCCGTTGGAGACGATGTACAGGGCGTAGCGTCCGTACAAAGCCTCCAGCAGCTCCGGCGCGCCGGGGATAAAATAGTGCCCCAGGGCCAGATTCGCCTCATAGATGTCCCTGGCCTCCTCCCCGGAGCGGACTAATCCCAGCTCCGCGAAGAGGCATTCAAAGCGGCCGGTCAGCACCTGCTCCCGGCTGATCCGCCCCTCCTCCAGCAGCTCCCAATGCCGGGCGTTGATCTCGCTGTAGCGCCGCAGCGTCTCCGGCTTCGGCTCCACGCCCAGGCGCAGCAGGGTCTTGGTCAGGGCGACGGCCTCCGCCTTATGAAAGTCCAGCAGGGTATCGTCCAGGTCCAGCAGCACGGACGCCCTTTTCTTTTTCTCCTGTTCCATGGCCCTCTCCCCTTCTATTTTAAAAGCTTCAGCGCTTCCGCGATCTCTTCAAACTTCATGCCCCGGGAGGCCTTTACCAGCACCGCGTCCCCCGGGCATATCAACTCCGGCAGCGCGGCGATCAGCGCCTCCCGGCTGTCAAAATGCCGGCCCAGCGCCCCGGCGCCCCGGCTGATCTCCGCCGCCAGGGGCCCGCAGCTGAGCACCAGAGAGGCCCCGGCTCGGACGGCCTCCTCCCCCAGCTCCCGGTGCATCTGCCCCGCCTCGGGGCCCATCTCCAGCATATCTCCCAGGATGCAGACCTTCCGGCCCGGCAGGTCCGCCAGAGAGGCCAGGGAGCTGCGCATAGAGTCGGGGTTTGCGTTGTAGCTGTCGTCCACCAGGGTGAGAAAGCCCGTGTCCTGCACCAGGCCCCGGCGGCCCACCGTCTCATAGGCGGCCACGCCCCGGGCGATCTCCCCGTCCGTCAGCCCCAGGGCCAGGCCCACGGCGGCCCCGCCCAGGGCGGCGTAGACCATGTGCCGCCCGAAGGCGGGAATACGCACCGGAACGCGCCGGTCCCCATAGACCAGCTCGCAGGCCGTCTCCCGGCTGCCGGTGAGGCGGATGTTCTCCGCCCGGAGCTCGCAGTCCTCCCCCAGCCCGAAGCGGAGCAGCCGCTGCCGGCAGGAGAGCTTTTTCAGCTTCGGATCGTCCCCGTTGACAAGCACCAGGGCGTCCTCGGACATAAGGTCCAGCATCTCCGTCTTGGCCTTCAAAACGCCATCCAGATCGTGGAGAAATTCCAGGTGGGCGTGGCCGATGACGGTATAGAGGGCGATATCCGGCCGGGCCATCAGGGCCAGGCGGCTCATCTCCCCAAAGCCGGAGATGCCCATCTCCACCACCGCCGCCTGATGCCAAGGCTGAAGGCGGGAGAGGGTCAAAGGCACGCCGATCTGGTTGTTCAGATTCCCCTCCGTTTTCAGCACAGAGAGGCGGCTGCCCAGCACGGCGGCGCACATCTCCTTGGCGGAGGTCTTGCCCACGCTGCCGGTGATGCCGATGACAGGGATGTGGACATTCTGCCGGAAATCCCGGAGAATGGCCTCCAGCGCCTCCTGCACGTCCGGCACCAGGATCACCGGCCCCGTGACGCCCTCCGGCAGCCGCCGGGCCAGGCAGCAGGCCGCCCCGCCGGCAAAGGCGGCGGCCATATAGTCGTGCCCGTCCACCCGTTCGCCCTCATAGGCGGCAAACAGGTCCCCCGGCTGGGCCTGCCGGCTGTCGATGATCACCCGGGAGAGCGCCGCCTCCGGCTCCGCCGCGTTCAGCAGCTTCCCGCCGCAGGCGGCCGCCGCACGGCCGACCGTCATGTCAAACATTCCATCGCCCCCGTTTTCCCTTCCATGCTCCACCCGCTGGACAGCGCCCGCGGGCAGTTCCACTATACCATATCGTTCCAGACTATGCAAAGGGTTTTCTCCGGGTGCAGAGAGTGTTTATAATTATGTGAATTGATTTATGTTAACCTTGCTCTGCCATGTACACACCTGCACGGGACTGGATCAGCCGGGCAGTGTCCGCCGGGGTCTTGTCCCCCGCCAGCATGGCAGCTGTCTCCTCCCGGACGATCTGCATAACGGTCTCGTCCGGGAGCCTGGTGCTGCCAATGCCGGTGATCAGAGCCAGCAGGCGCTCCCCGTCCTCCTGCGTCAGACGGATCGGCGCCGCATCCTCCGCTTGGGCCCGGCTGATCTTTTCCTTTAAAGCGGACAGAGCGGCAGGCAGGCTGAAGCCGTCATCCAGGTCCGCGTTTTCCAGCATGAACCGGATAAACGCCCAGCACCCCTCCTGATGGGGGCTCCGGGCCAGGATCCCCACCGGGTTTTTCAGCTCGATCTGGGAGCCGCAGCTGCCGTCCGGGGTGGGCCAGCCGATGGCGCTGAGCCGACACCCGGCCTGGGCCTCCGCCTGGGCCAGGACCGTCACGTTGTCCAGCAGGACCGCCGCGCCCACCAAGCTGCCGTTGGCCACCTTCACCGGGCCGGGGGTGTAATCCATGTTGTTGGGGTCCTCCGGCGTCTCCCGGACGCGCAGCGCCGCCTCCAGTAGCGCCGTGAAGGCCGGGCTGTCAAAGGAGCAGGTCCTGCTCTCCCAATCCATGGCCGCGGGGAGCCAGCGGGCCGCCACCTCCTCCAAAAAGCTCTCCCGGGTCAGATTGTACAGGGTGCCCTCCCCCGGGCCCCGGGCGGCATCCAGCGCCAGGTACTCGTCCACGCTCCAGCCGGTCCGGTCCCCAAAGTCCGCGTACCGGGCCAAAACGGTGGGCACGGAAAAGGCGCTGCCAATGAAATAGATCCCTCCACCCACAGACAAGGCATGGGATATGGCGATGTCCTCCAGGCCGGGCCCGCCGTCCCGGCCGAAAAACGGCGTCAGATCCGTCAGCAGTCCCTTGCCGATATAGGCCAGCGGGGACAGAAAGCGAAAGCTCAGCATGTCCGGCGCTTTTCCGCTCAGGATCTCCGTATTCAGCCGGGCGAGGGCGGCGTCCTCACCATAGGCGCCTCCATCGGAATAGTCAAGCACTTCGATGTAATAGTCCGGGCTGGCACTGTTAAAGGCGGCGATATCCCGCTCCAGACCGTCTCCGCCGTGGAGGCCGGCCAGGGTCAGCCGGGTCTTGGGATGGAGCGCCGCCGGGTCCGCCGGTGCCAGAGCGCACAGGCCGGTGGAGAGCTGGAGCAGGAAGCGGCCGTCCTCCAAAGGGAGCGCGCCGGACAGGCCGTTGACCGGCAGGGCGCACTCCCGCCACAGCACGAGAGGTCTCTGTTCCCCCTCGGCCGTCAGCGCGTACAGGCCCTCGCCGTTGCTCAGGAGAAGGAAATTCCCTTCGCCGCCGTCAAAAACCGTGCCCTGGCTGCAGGAAAAGGCGGGCCGGAGGCTTTCGGAGACCGGGTCGACCAGATACAGCCGGTTTCCCTGCTCCGTCTCCTCCACCGCGTACACCTGGCCGCCCTCCGAGGCCACCGGGTAACAGGACGCCTCCGGGAGCGCAATTGTGCAGATGCTCTCCCCCGCCTCGCTCAGCACCAGCAGCGCCTCCCCGTCACAGGGGATAACCAGCTTCCCGCCGGCCTGGCAGAGAGAGCCGTAGCTCTCCGCCGGATACAGGGCACCCAGGTCCACGGTCCGCAGCTCTTCCCCCGAGGGGGATATCAGAGACAGGATATGCTTGTACGCCCCGTCCACCGCCGCGTATTTGCACAGCCAGATCCCCTCCTCAGAGGGGGCTCCGCCGGTGACGATGTCCGCGGTGCTGTACACCTTTTCCCCGCCCCGCCAGAGGGAATAACCCATGAAGTTTTCGCTCAACTCCTGGGTCAGCGTGTAGAGCTCCCCCTGGCAGAGCACCGCCGCTAAACTGTCCTCCGGTATGTCCAGACTCTCCAGGGCATAACTGCCGCCCTGGCCGGTCCATTCCCCGGTGTTCTGATCGACGGCCAGGCCCCGCTCCTCCGCCGGGGCCGGGGCGGCGCCGGGCTTCTCCCGGCCGCAGCCGGTCAGCAGCAGCGCGGTGGCCAGCAGCAGGCACAGGCATTTTTTCACGGCTTCTCCCCTCCTTCGGCGGTTTATATAATTATGTAAATTTATTTATGTTAACTTCTTTCCGCCATGTACAGGCTCAGGCGGCTCTGAATCTGTGCGGCGGCCTCCTGAGCGGTGTTCTGCCCGCTCAGGACCTCCTGCATGGCCGTGGTGAGCACGGTGAGCACCGCCTCGTCGGTCACCACCATGCCCTGGCTGTTCTCCACCAGCTGCCGCAGCGCCTCTGCATCTGCCTGGTTGAAGCTCTCATAGTCCAGGCCGGGGTCCCTCTCCCGGGCTACCTCATTGGCCAGGGCTTTTTCAAAGCTGTCCTTGCGCAGCGGGATGCCGGCGTAGATATAGGGCTCCTCCTCCCCCTGCATGAAGGTGCGCAGGAAGCGCCAGGCCCCGTCCCGGTTGGGCCCGGAGGCCAGGATGCCCAGGCTGGCGTTTTTGCCCATGGTCTTGCTGCCCCTGACGCTGTCTTCCTCCTCCAGGCGCATAAAATAGCTGCCGCTGGCCTGAGAGCCGGGGAAGCCCGGCAGGGCGTAGTCGCCGCCGGTGCGGGAGCGCATCTGATATCCCATGGTCCCGCACAGGTCCTGGCAGAGGTAAAACAGGTAGGGGTCCCGGCTGCTCTCGGTCTGCTCCGGGAACCGCTTCAGCAGCTCCAGCCAGGAGACAAAGACCGGGTTATCAAAATCGCAGCTCATGCTCTCCCAGTCCATGAACTCCGCCGTGGCCGCGGCGGCAAAGCCGCCCAGGGCTCCCAGATCCCATAAGCTGGTGGATTCCATGGCGGGCAGGCGCAGCTGGGGGTTGCGGTCGATCAGGTTCTCCATCGCCTCCGCCGTCCACTCCTGCCCGTCGTACATGGTGTGGGGCACGGCCAGGGTGAGCATGGTCACCTTGTCGGCAAACTCATAGAGCCCGCCCTTTTTCAGCAGCGCATTGAAGGGGGCGGCCAGGAAATCCTCCCGGCTCACCGTCTGGTCCGCGTCGATATAGGGCAGCAGGTCCACCAGCAGCTGGGCGTCCACCGCCCCGGAGGGCAGGCGGCTGGTGTCGATCAGGTCCGCCCCGCCGCCGGTTCCCAGCTCGATGAGCATCCGGGTCTTGTCCGCCTCGTCGGTATAGACCCTTGTCTCCAGCTCCACCCGGTACTCCGGGTCCGTGTTGTTGAAGCGCACAATGGCGTCCATGACGGAATCCGGGCAGGAGGTCCAATTGCGGTAGCCCTGGGAGTCGTCCGCCTGCCGGAAGGCGATCATGGTCATGGTCTTTTTCACCGGCACCTGGCCCCGGCTGATTTTGATGAGCTTGTTGGTAAAGTGGTAGATGTCCCCCTGGGAGTTTTCCAGGCCGTCAAAGCCGTGCATATTCCGGTAGCTGAGGGCCACGTCCAGCCAGCTGAACAGCGCCGTCTCCTCTCCGGTGGCCGGGTCATAGCGGCAGAAAGCCTCATGGTCCACATAGAGGAAATTCCCCTGACAGCTGGCGTAGAGCATATGGTTTTGGAGCTCCGGGAGGGGTTCGCCCGCCGTCTGCATAGTCTCCCGGTCAAAGGGGACCAGCCCTTCCTCGCTGTCCATATACATCCTGTCCCCGATCCAGAGGGAGGAACTCAGCCAGAGCGTGGGGAACTTTGGCCGGTCCACCAGGTTCCCCGCCGCGTCCAGGAGCCAGGCCTCCCCTTCGCTGACACCGCCCAGCAGCACCCGTTCCCCGTCCAGGCCGACCATGCCGTAGAAATAGCCGTCCTTGCCCTCCTGCCAGAAGTCCAGCTTCCGGCAGTTCTGTTCGCCGGTGGTCCGGTCCACATGGGTCAGATAATAGGCGGGCCGCCGGGTGAACGGGACGCCGTTTTTGACCTCCTCGTCGGTATAGCCCTCCTGGAGCAGGGCCCAGACGGCCCCTTCGGTGACCTCCAGCTCGTCAATGCCGGGGACGTGGGCGTCGGCCGTGTCCAGGTCCGTCCGGGACCACTGGCCGGAGAGGGTGTCATAGGCGGCCACGGCAAGGCCGCCGTCCACGGTCTCCGCCTCCAGATAGATCGTGTCCCCCAGGGTGTCCCAGCCGGAGAGGCTCACGGCCCAGTCCGGGGCCTCGATCTCCGTGCTGATCCAGCCGTCCACGGTCTCCGTGGCGGCCTGGGGCTCCGGGATCACCACCGCCGGGGCCTTGTCCCCGCCGGATTTTTCGCTTTCAACGCTGCCGGCGGGCGCCTCGTCCCGCCCGCAGGCGCAGAGAGACAGGGCCAATGCCAGTACCAGCAGCAGACAAAGGGTCTTTTTCATGCCTATTCTCCTTTGCTTTTCTTTCAGCCAAGTTTAGCATTTCCGTGTATCGTTCCGGCATATTTTTTGTGAACAGGATATGAACAATTCACTTATCAAGAATGTTTAAGGAGGAACCGTCCTGCCCAGACAGTCCCTCCTTAATACTACTATACAGTTTTCAGTGTCACCTGACGGAGAGCGAGCACTGCCCTTCCCCGTTGTATCCGGCAGCTATGGCCGTCCCGTCCTGCCGGAGGCCCACCACATGCCCGGCCTCAAAGCTGTCATAGACGGACAGCGCGACAATGTCTCTCCAGCTGCCCAGCTCGGACACGAAGTCCGCCGTGCCGAATTCTCCGCCGGTGGCCAGCAGCGTCCCGTCATAGCGCAGGCCGATGGTATAATTGGCCCCGCTGTAGAGCTGCTTTACGCCGCTCCAGCCGGAGACATTCCATTCGCCGTACCGCTGGCCGTCGGCCTCCGTCACGGCCATTACTGTCCCGTCCGCGCAGAGGCCCAGGGGCAGATACCGGGGCGCCTCGTTGCTGCCGTCAAGACCCAGGGCCACAATATTGCGCCAGGCGGCGATCTCCTTCAGCGCGGGATGGTCCGGATAGCCCAGATCTGCCGCCACGGTGCCGTTGCTGCGCAGGCCGAAAATAGAGTCCAGCGCGATATAGACCTCCTTGATGCCGGACCAGGCATCATTCACCTCGCCCAGGCCCCTGCGCCCGATCATCTGCCCGTCGGCCATCAGACCCAGCAGCCCATAATAGGGGATCAGGCAGGTCAGATTTGCCCAGTCCGGTAAAATGCTCCCGCTGTTTTCCAGCCAGGCATAGTCCGTGGCCACAACGGTTCCGTCCGTCTTCAAGCCCAGCAGCGTATCGCCGAAGAAGTACAGCTCCTTAACATCCTTCCACGAGGACACGTCGGGGACGTCGCCTGAGAGAGTTTTCAAAAGCACCGTGCCGTCCGTCCGCAGCCCGGCCAGCTTATCATACTGAACCAGCAGGTCCTGGATCCCCTTCCAGCCGGAGACATCCGCTTGGGACCACTGGCAGTATTCGGCCAGCGGCGCCAGCATGACTGTCCCCTCCGCCGTATAGCCCACCAGGTATTCGCCTTGGAAGGCCAGCTCGATCCGGATAACGTTTTTCCAGTTTTTCAGTGCTTTTATCTCCGCGGAGCTGTCGTTTGCCCCCGCGTACAAAACGCTGCCGTCCCAGCGCAGGCCTACCGTGCATTCTCTCCCCGCCAGTACCGTTCTCAGCCCGCTCCAGGACCCGGAGGAGCCCGTAAAAGCCGCGGCAGACAGCGCGAAAAGCAGCGCCAGCGCCGCGGCGGCCAGCCTGCCTGCCAGACGCCTGTATTTTCTCATTTCTCTCCCCCCGGAACTTATCTTGATTTATATTATAGTATGCGCCGGAACCGCTGTCAACGGGAAAGAGCCCGCCCTTGAGGCGGAACTTCTTTCACTTTTTCGATTGCATAAGCCGGCGGACTGTGCTATAATTTTGTGTTGCAAAATCTATGGCAAAGGAACGGACGATATGAACTATGTAGTGGTGGATTTAGAGTGGAACCAGGCCATGAGCTCCAAATCCTCCGTATTCAATAAACTGCCTATCCATCTGCGGGGGGAAATCATCGAGATCGGCGCGGTAAAGCTGAAGGAGGACATGAGCCCCGGTGAGGAATTTACCATTGACGTAAAGCCGGTGTACTTCCGGCGGATGCACTATAAGGTCAAAAAAATCACCGGCTTTGACAAGGAGCGTCTGGCCCACGGGGTCTCTTTTTCCGACGCGCTGGATCAGTTTCGCGCCTGGTGCGGGGAGGACGTGACCTTCATCACCTGGGGCTGCGACGACCAGGGCATTCTGGAGCAGAACATCATCATCCACGATCTGGACTGGGACTGGATCGCCGGCTGGATCAACCTGCAGCTGATCTACAATCTCCAGACCGGCGGGGACAAGAACCAAAAATCCCTGGCCAGCGCCATGGAGCACTTTGCAATCGAACAGACCCGGGTCGCCCATGACGCCCTGGGGGACGCGTACAACACTGCCCTGGTCTGCACCAAGCTGGACATGGAAGAGGGCCTGCGGCTCTACCCCGAGGCGAGCCGGATCCTGGCCGCCCGCATGCCCAACCACAAGGAGCCCCGGACCGACAACGGGCCGGAGCCTCTGCTGCACGAGAGCTTTGAGGATCTGGAGAGCAAAGCCGCCGCCTTTACGGACCGGCAGATCGCCGGGCTGTGCTGCCCCGTCTGCGGGGCGGAGCTGGAGGGGCTCAAGTGGATCAACCAGGGGGACCAGCGGTATATGAACCTGTTCTCCTGTCCGGAGCACGGGCAGTTCCTGGCCCGGGCCCGCTTCCGCAAGAATAAGGACAGCAACACCTGGACCGCCAACAAGCTGGTGTATCAGGCGGATGAGGCCATGCTGGATTTCTATAAGGCCAAGTCCAACCAGTCCCGCCGCCGGGGCCGGGGCCACTCCCGGAAGAAAAACCGCCCCGCCAAGTAAGAAATGGCTGGCAGGTTGACATAAAATTTACAAATCTTTAAAATCTTTTTCAGCAAATTTTTACAGAGCTATGGTATTATAATAGGCAAGGAACGGAGGGGCGGATTCTTCCCCCGTTCGCGGCAGCCGCCGTTTTGCCTCTGACAAAATCGGCTATGCGCGCCGGCGATGCCATGGCAGTGCCTTGGATAAAGCCTACGTTGGCGCGCGTTTGCGAATAGCCCTGTGCGGCGTCATCCATACAAATTACTTGAGCGCGGTCCAAAATGGCGGACAGCGCTCAAGACAATTTTGGCCGCTTTTTCCCGGAAAGTAAAAAGATTCTCCCACCGCTTGACTGAGCCCGGGAAAACGGCGTATACTAGCAGCAGGCACAGATAGAAATAAAGGAGAAAGAAAGATGGCTGAGATCACCCTTACAGAACAGAATTTTGAAGAAGAGGTGCTGCGCTCCGACTTGCCGGTACTGGTGGATTTCTGGGCCAGCTGGTGCGGCCCCTGCCGGATGATCGCCCCCTTTGTGGAGGAGATCGCCGAGGAGAAGGCGGGGCTTGTGAAGGTAGGCAAGATCAACGTGGACGAGGAGCCGGGCCTGGCCGCCCGCTTCAAGGTCATGAGCATCCCCACCCTGATGGTCTTCCGGGACGGCGCGGCGGTCAAGACCTCCGTAGGCGCTATCCCCAAATCCATGATCGAGGCATTGCTGGATTAAACTCAAATGCGACCCACTTGTGCCCAAAGGGCACGGCGTTGGGCTCGCATTTGAAATGCTCGCGCTGATCGCAGGGGCTTCGCCCCGTTTGGTCGGCGCGGCGTCAGAACAAGGCTGTAGCGCCATTTTGCCGCGCAAACACGGCAAAATCGGCGGACAGCCTTGTTCTTCCTTAGCAAAACTAAAGCATTTGGCTTTGGTTTTGAGAGGAGGCAGAGCGGCATGAATGAGCTTTCGGCTTTAGCCGGAAGCGAAGGAATGGAGCTTCTGCCGACGTGGTTCGCCTTAGTGTGTTTTTGAGGCGGCAAAGCTGCCTCAAAAACGATTTAAATTCTTCTTCGCCGCGCTCTGCGGCAAAGGCAGTAAAACTTTGTCTACAGACTGAACCGGGCCGCGCAAAATGCGCGGCCCGGCTTTTTACGCTTTTTTACTGGATCCGTTCTTCAAATTCCTCTTCGGAGAGCACCGGGATCCCCAGGCTCTGGGCCTTGGTCAGCTTGCTCCCGGCGTTCTCCCCGGCCAGCACGAAGCTGGTCTTTTTGGAGACGGAGGAGGACGCTTTTCCGCCGAAGCTCTCGATGATCGCGGCGGCCTCCTCCCGGGTGTATTTATCCAGGGTCCCGGTGAGCACAAAGGTCAGCCCGGCAAAGCGGTCATCCCGCCGCTCCTCCAGGCTTTGGAAATTGACCCCCGCCGCCCGCAGACGGCCGATCAGGTGCTGAGACTGGGGGTTGGCGAACCACTCGGTGATGAACCCGGCGGTGATCCCGCCGATATCCGGGATCGCGGTCAGTTCCTCCGCTCCGGCGGCCATCAGGCTGTCCAGGTCCCCGAAGTGGGAGGCCAGCACCTTGGCGGCCTTCTGCCCCACCTGGCGGATGCCGAAGGCGCAGAGCAGCCGGGCCAGGCCCGCCTGGCGGCTCTTGTCAATGGCGGCCAGGAGATTGGCGGCGGATTTCTCCCCCATTCGGTCCATAGCGGCCACGGGCCCCGGCTCCAGGTAGTACAGGTCGGCGGCAGTCTTCACCAGGCCGCTGTCGATCAGGCTCTCGCAGACGGAAATGCCCAGGCCCTCAATGTCCATGGCCTCCCGGGAGGCGAAGTGGGCCAGGTTTCGCAGCCGCTGGGCCGGGCACTCCGGGCTGGTGCAGCGCAGAGCCGCCCCGTCCTCGTCCCGGACCACCGGGGAGCCGCACTCCGGGCAGACCGAGGGCAGCCGGAACGGCTCCGTCCCCTCCGGGCGCTTGGCCTTGTTGACGGAGAGGACTTCGGGGATGATCTCCCCCGCCTTTTGCAGCAGCACCGTGTCCCCGATGCGGATATCCAGCCGGTCAATGTTGTCCTGGTTGTGGAGCGTGGCGGCGGAGACGGTGGTCCCCGCCAGGCGCACCGGCTCCACGATGGCCTTGGGGGTCAGCACCCCGGTCCTCCCCACCTGAACCACGATGTCCAGCACCCGGCTCTCCTTCTTCTCCGGCGGGTACTTGAAGGCCACCGCCCAGCGGGGGGCCTTGGCGGTGCTGCCCAGGGCGGCGCGCTGAGCCAGGGAGTTGATCTTGATCACGGCCCCGTCCATGTCATAGGCAAAGCCGTTCCGCTCCTCCCCCAGCTGCCGGATTCGCTCCACGCACTCGGCCACGCTGGCGCAGCGGGTATAGGGCACCACGGGAAAGCCCATGCCGCGCAGGGCGTCCAGGGTCTCAGCGTCGTTGAGATAGGGCTCCCCGGAGGTATACTGCAGGTTAAAGCAGATGATGTCCAGCTTTCGGGAGGCGGCCACCTTGGGGTCCAGCTGCCGCATGGAGCCGGCGGCGGCGTTGCGGGGATTGGCCAGCAGGGGCTCGCCGTTGATCTCCCGCTGGGCGTTCAGCTCCTCAAAGACGCTCTTGGCCATATATACCTCGCCCCGGACGATCAGCCGCTCCGGGGCGTTTTCGATCCGTAGCGGCAGGGAGCGGACCGTGCGCAGATTCTCCGTCACGTTCTCCCCGGTCACCCCGTCGCCCCGGGTGGCGCCCCGGACAAAGACGCCGTTTTCATACTCCAGGGACATGGACAGCCCGTCGATCTTGGGCTCCACCACATAGTCGTGCCCCGCGCTGAGCAGGCTGTCCATCCGCTCTCCAAAGAGATAAAGTTCGTCCTCGGAGAAAACGTCCGCCAGGCTGTCCAGGGGGACCTGGTGCCGCACCGGCTCGAACTGGCTCAGGGCCTCCCCGCCCACCCGCTGGGTGGGCGAGTCCTTGGTCACCAGCTCCGGGTGCTCCTCCTCCAGCTTGATAAGCTGCTCCATGAGCATGTCATATTCATAGTCGGAAATGACCGGCGCGTCGTATACGTAATAGAGCTTGTTGTGGTGCTCCAGCTCCCGGCGCAAAGCCTCGATTTTTTCCTGTGCGTCCATAGCTTCTCCTCGCTTGTCTGCTGCCGCGAAACCGCGTTTCGCCGTCAGTTCACTTTCAAATAGGTCTCCGGTACCTGGCCCACCACGATGGTGTCCGCGATGAGCACCTCCGTCACCACCTGGGTGCTCTCCGTGCCCCAAGGGATCAGAATGTCAATATCCACGATGATCTCCAGGTTGATCTGGTGCTTGGTCTGGTTGATGCCGGCGGTCACAAGGCTGTTGGCAAATTCCACCCGGGACGAGGTGAGCACGATGATCTCCACGGGCACCTTGGGCCCCTTGCCCATCAGCAGGCTCACGCCGCTCAGGTTCCCCGCCGGGATCTCCACCGTGAGGGCGTGGTTCTCCGTGACGCCCACCACCCGGTCCAGAAGCTCCGCCGAGAGGGCGTTGATGCGGGCCATGTTGCTGCTGATGGCCGTGACCTCGCCCCGGTCGTTCTTCTCGAGAACCACAAAATAGTCCCCGCTGTAGTCCCGCTCCTCCATCAGCTCCCCGATGGCCCGGTTGACCCGCGCCGTCACTGCGTCGCTGGCGTCGGACACGGCGATCTGCGTGGACAGCTCCTCCAAAAATAGGCCCGCCGTGGCAAAGAACAGCAGCAGCCCCGTAAGCAGAAGCAGCAGCAGGATGCCGATGCTCCGCCGCCGGTGCGTCCCGCGCCGGGCGGGGACCTCCGGGTTTTCATAGGTATAGCGCGGTCTGCGCCGAAACAGCGGCCTGAAACGCATGGAGACACCTCCCCATGCATTTTATGCTTCCCGCCGCCGAAACAGTCGAAAAGCGTTTACTCTCCGTCCAGCATGGCGCTGACCGCCATCATCACGCCCAGACGGCCGGACTCATAGGTGAGGCCCCCCTGGAGATAGACGGTGTAGGGCGGGCGCATGGGCCCATCCGCGGACAGCTCGATGGAGGAGCCCTGAATAAAGGACCCCGCCGCCATGATCACCGGGCAGTCGTAACCCGGCATCTGCCAGGGCTCCGGCGTCACATAGGCATCCACCGGCGCGCCGGCCTGGATCCCCGCGCAAAAGCGCTTCATCCGCTCCGGCGAGCGGAGCTTCACCATCTGGATAATGTCGGAGCGCTCCTCGTCGATGCCGGGGGAGCTCTCGATCCCCAGCTGATCCATCATCGCCGCGCAGAACACGGCGGTTTTCAGGGCCTGGGCCGTCACATGGGGGGCCATAAACAGGCCCTGGAACAGCAGCCGGTTCTGGCCCAGGCTGGCGCCGCACTCCCCGCCGATGCCCGGCGTGGTCAGGCGCATGGCCGCCCGCTCCACCAGCTCCTTTTTCCCGGCCACATAGCCCCCCGTGGGGGCCAGGCCGCCGCCGGGGTTCTTGATCAGAGAGCCGGCCATCAGGTCCGCCCCCGCCTCCAGGGGCTCCGTCAGGCCGGTGAACTCCCCGTAGCAGTTGTCCACCATGATCCGGGCCTTCGGGTTGACAGACTTGACGGCCCGGCAGATCTCGCCGATCTCCTCCACTGTCAGGGCCTTCCGGTCCCCGTAGCCCCGGGAGCGCTGGATCAGCACCGCGGCAACCTTTTCTCTCGCCGCGGCGGCGCGGATGGCGGGCAGGTCCGGCCCGCCGTCCGGGCCCAGGTCCACCTGGGCATAGTCAATGCCGTAAAATTTCAGAGAGCCGAAGGCCGGCTCTTCCCCCAGGCCGATAGCGCTGCGCAGGGTGTCATAGGGCAGGCCGGTGACGGAGAGGACCGTCTCCCCCGGAGCCGCCAGGGCGAACAGGGCCGCCGTCAGGGCGTGGGTGCCGTTGACGAAGCTCAGCCGCACCAGAGCCGCCTCCGCGCCGAACACCTGGGCATAGACCCGGTCCAGGGTCTCCCGGCCCAAATCGTCATAGCCGTAGCCGGTGGTCCCGGCAAAGCAGCTGTCCGACACCCGGTTATCCTGAAAGGCCCGCATGACCTTCCCGGTGTTGATCTGGGCCCGGCAGTCGATCCGGGCAAAGGCCTCCCGGCAGCGCTCCTCCGCCCGCTCCGCCATCTCATAGACCTGGGGCTTGATCTCGCTTATCTTCATGTTTTACGCCAGCTCCATTACAATCTGTTTAAAGGTTTTTCCCCGCTCCTCGAAGTTTTTAAACCGGTCAAAGGAGGCGCAGGCCGGGCTGAACAGCACGATGTCCCCGCTCTCCGCCGCGGCCGCGGCGGCCAGCACCGCCTCCCGGAAGTCCTCCACCGTCTCGATCTCCAGGCCGCTGCCCGGGTAGAGGGGGGAGCCGGTCACCGCGTCCCGGATCTTTTTCGCCGTGGCCCCGGTGAGGACCAGCCTTTTGGCCCGCTGGCAGATCTCGTCCCCCAGCTCGTCAAAGGGGATCAGCTTGTCATAGCCTCCGGCGATGAGGATAGGCTTGATTTTCATGGCCCGCAGACCGGAGATGGTCCGGGTGGGGCTGCTGCCGATGGAGTCGTTGATGTACTCCACCCCCCGCAGGGTCCGCACATGCTCCAGCCGGTGCTCCACGCCTTTGAATTCCATGGCCACCCTCCGGCAGATCTCGTCCTCCACCAGGCCGTCCACCGCCTCAAAGGCGGCCATGTAGTTGAGCACATTATGCTCCCCGGGCAGGCGGATCTCCGAAGCCTTCATAACGGGCCGCCGCTCCTCCCCCCGGGTCCGGTAGATCACGCCGTCCTCGCAGTACACGCCCTTTTCCGGCCGGGCCTTGTCGGAGAAATAGCTGACCCGCCCCGGCGCCATCCCCCGGTAATAGCCGGTGTGGGCGTCGTCCAGGTTCAGCACCAGCCGGTCCTTGGGCCCCTGGTGCAGGAAAATATTCTCCTTGGCGTCGATATAGTCCTGATAGTCCTTGTGCTTATCCAGGTGGTTGGGGGAGATGTTGGTGATCACCGCCACGTCCGGCCGGCAGTTCATGCTGTGCAGCTGGAAGGAGCTGAGCTCCAGCACGGCGATATCGGTGGGGGCCATCTGGGGGACGTCGCACAGGAGGGGGTGGCCGATGTTGCCCCCCAGGCGCACGGTGTAGCCCGCCGCCTTCAGAAGCTCGGAGATTATGGTGGTGGTCGTCGTTTTCCCGTCGCTGCCGGTGACGGCAATGGTCCGGCAGGGGCAGAGTTCAAAGAACACCTCCATCTCCGAGGTAATGACGCTCCCCCGCTTTTTGGCCTCCTCCAGGTGCCGCTCAAAGGGCAGCAGGCCGGGGGTCCGGAAAATAATGTCCTGGTCCAGGCCCTCCAGATAGTCCTGCTCCAGCTGGAATTCCGCTCCCAGGTGCTCCAGCAGGGCCCCTTCTTCCCCCATTTCGGCCAGGCTGTGCCTGTCGCAGGCGGTCACATGGCAGCCGTGCCGCAGCAGCAGCTCCACCAAGGGGGAATTGCTCACGCCGATGCCGATGACGGCGATCCGTTTATCTTTAATGGAATCGATATACTCTTCTAATGTCAAGGCTGCACGCTCCCTGTTGCAATTTGTGGCTGCTTCATTATATAGCTTTTTCGCCCCGGTGACAAGAAATATTATTGACTTGCGCCGGAAAAATGGGTAGAATAACACCCGTGAGCGGGCCGAACGGCCGCGGGCACGAGGCGAAAGCCTGTGCGTGAGGAAAGTCCGGGCTCCACAGGGCAAGGATAACGGGTAACACCCGCCAGGGGCGACCCTCGGACAAGTGCAACAGAGATATACCGCTTTGCGCAGCCAGACCGCTTCCCCTCTCCCGGCAAAGCCCATCGTCAGCGGGTTTGCCGGGAAACTGAGGAGTAGCGGCGTGAGCGAGCTTTCGCGACGCTTCGCGGAAGCGAGCGAACGGAGCTTACGACGAAGTAAGGGTGGAAAAGTGAGGTAAGAGCTCACTCGCCGCCCTGGCAACAGGGCGGCGCTGTAAACTCTATCCGGAGCAACACCGCGGGAGGACATAGGGCTGGCCCGGCCGTCCTCAGGAGGTGGCTTGAGCCTGCCGGCAACGGCAGGCCTAGATAGATGGCCGTTTAAGACAGAACCCGGCTTATAGACGCGCTCACGTCAAAAGTTCCCTGAAGATGTCAAATCCTCGCATACCCATAGGGCACAGGCGCGAGGCTTCTCCATCGGTCAGGGAACTTTTTCCTTTTCCGGGGACCTTGGTCAGAGATTCTTATTTCAGCAGTTCCTCCCGGCAGGACCGGAAGCTCCGGTTGTGCCGGTCCTTTTCCGCCAGGATCGGCTCCGGCCCCATCAGCGGCCAGGCGATGGCCAGATCCGGATCGTTCCACATGAGGCCGTCCTCGTCGCCGGGGTAGTAAAAGTCCGTGCTTTTATAGAAGAACTCCGCGCTCTCGCTGAGCACATAAAAGCCGTGGGCAAAGCCCTCCGGGATATAAAACTGCCGCTTGTTCTCCGCGCTCAGCTCCGCCCCGTGCCAGCGGCCGAAGGTGGCGGAATCCGGGCGCAGGTCCACCGCCACGTCGTACACCGCCCCGGAGAGCACCCGCACCAGCTTGCCCTGGGGGTGCTCCTTCTGAAAGTGCAGGCCCCGGAGCACGCCCTTGCGGGAGAGGGACTGGTTATCCTGAACAAAGCGCATGGTCAGCCCGGCCTCCTCCAGGTCCCGCTGGTTATAGGTCTCCATGAAGTAGCCCCGCTCATCCCCATGTACCGCCGGTTCAAGGATGCACAGGCCCTGGATATCCAGCCAAGTCACCTTAATCTGTCCCATCGCTCTCCCTCCACTCCTTTAAAAAGCGCTCCAGCGCGTCCTGCCAGGGCGGCAGCGGGGCAAAGCCCTTCTCCGTCAGCTTTCCCGTGTCCAGCCGGCTGTTCAGGGGCCGGACCGCCGCGGAAAGGCCGTACTCCGCCGTGCTCACCGGGATCACCCGGGCCGGCAGCCCCGCCCGCCGGAAGATCTCCCCGGCAAACGCCGCCCAGGAGAGGTAGGGCCCCTCGTTGGACGCGTGATAGATTCCGTAGGCTTCGCTCTCGATCAGGTCCGCCAGCAGCCGGGCCAGGTCCCTGATATAGGTGGGCCGGCCGATCTGGTCGTCCACCACCCGGACGCTCTCCCGCTCCCGGCCCAGGCGCAGCATGGTCTTGACGAAATTCCGGCCGTGCGGGCCAAAAAGCCCGCTGATGCGGACAACAAAGCTCTTTTCCGCCAGGGCGAGGACCGCCCGCTCCCCCGCCAGCTTGCTCCGGCCATACTCGTTCAGCGGCCGGGGCTCCTGCCCGTCCGGCCGCCAGGGCTCCGTGCCCTGCCCGTCAAAGACATAGTCCGTGCTCAGGTAGAGCAGCTTGCAGCCCAGCTCGCCGCAGGCCCGGGCCAGCCGCTCCGTGCCTTCCGCGTTGATAGCCCAGACCCGGGACCGGTTTTCCGGCGCCTCCGCCGCGTCCACCGCCGTCCAGGCCGCGCAGTGGATCACCGCCTCCGGCCGCAGCCGGGCCAGAACAGCCGCCGTCTGGGCGCTGTCGGTCAGGTCCATTCGTACATAGGGCTGCTCTTCCGCTCCGCGCCAAAAGGGCGCGCTGCCGCTGCCCACCGCCTCATGCCCCCGGTCCAGCAGCTGCGGCAGCAGATCCTGCCCCAGCTGGCCGTTGGCGCCGGTCACCAGAATTTTCACGCTCCGTTCACGCCCTTACCTTCCGTCTCTGTGTCTTTTTGTATTATACACCCTTTTTCCCCTCTTGTCCTGCCAATATTGGCTTTTTTTCTTGCGGCGGAAAGAGGTCCTTTATGTTCCGCATCTTTCATGATTTTAGTGGAAAATCCCTCTTTTTTTCGGTTATTTCGCTGAAAAGCGCAAGCTTCATCTTGTAAGCCTCTTTTGAATGCTGTATAATACCTGCGTTTTGACGATTTCCAAGGAGTGAACGCTTTATGTCTCAAGCACAAAACCGGCTGGATTCCAGCCGCATGGGCGAGGAGCCGGAGGGCCGGCTGCTGCTGAGCCTGGCTGTGCCGATGATGCTGTCCATGCTGGTACAGGCCCTCTACAACATCGTAGATAGTATCTATGTGGCCCAGGTGTCGGAGGACTGCCTGTCCGCCCTGTCTCTGGCCTTCCCCGCCCAGAACATTATGATCGGCCTGGGCACCGGCACCGGCGTGGGCGTCAGCACCCTGATCTCCCGGGCCCTGGGCAGCGGGGACCGGCGTCAAGCCAGCCGGGTGGCCGGGACGGCGGTAGCTCTGAGCGTCTGCTGCTGGGCGCTGATGGCCCTGTTCGGCGCCTTTGGCGTAGACGCCTTCATCCGCTCCCAGACGGATATCGAGAGCATCCGGCGCTACGCGGATTCCTATCTGCGGGTGGTGTGCTTCGGCTCCTTCTTCCTGTATATGCAGGTCTGCGTGGAGCGGCTGCTCCAGTCCACGGGGCTGACAAAGCTTTCCATGTGGACCCAGATCGTGGGCGCGGTCACCAACATCATTGTGGACCCCTTCTTCATCTACGGCTGGTGCGGCCTGCCCGCCATGGGTCCCACCGGCGCCGCCATCGCCACCGTCTTCGGTCAGAGCCTGGCCACCGCTGTGGGCTTTGTGTTCCACTTTAAGCGTAACCGGGAGCTGGTCCTGCATCTGGCTGACATCCGCCTGCCCTGGTCCACCGTGCGGGAGATCTACCGCATCGGTTTCCCCTCTATTCTGATGGTTGGCATCAACTCGGTGACCAATTTCCTGATGAACGTCATCCTCATAGGCTTCACCTCCACCGCCGTGGCAGTGTACGGGGCCTACTTCAAGGTGCAGAGCTTCTTCTTTATGCCGGTGTTCGGTCTGAACAACGGCCTTGTCCCCATCATCGGATACAACTATGGGGCGCGGAAAAAGGAGCGCATCTACCGGACCATCCGCTACGGCGTCTTCTATGCCTCCTGCTTTACGGTTTTGGGCTTTGTGGTCTTTCAGCTCTGCCCCGGGCTGTTGCTGGCCGTGTTCAATCCCTCTGAGGCCATGCTGGCCATCGGCGTCCCCGCCCTGCGGCGCATCAGTCTCAGCTTTCTGCTGGCCGGCTTCTGCATCGTGGCCGGTTCCGTCTGCCAGGCGCTGGACAAGAGTATGTTCTCCTTTTTCGTTTCCGTCATGCGGCAGATCGTGGCCCTAATCCCCGCCGCCTGGCTTCTGTCCCTGACCGGGGATGTGAACAACGTCTGGTGGTGCTTCCCCATTGCGGAGCTGTTCTCCCTGGCGGCCAGCGGCTTCTTCCTGCGTAAGGCCCTCCGGGATATGGAGCAGCGGCTCAGCCTGCTCGGCGGAGAAGGCTGACAGCCAAGCGGTGAATGAAATAAAAAACGGGACCTGCTGCTTTTGCAACAGGCCCTGTTTCTTTTATTGGAAATAGGATTTACTTCTTGGGGGGATACTCCAGGCCAATGCGCTTGCTCTGGCGCTCGGGATCCCAGAAGAAGTGCCACTGGACAAAGTTCTTGATCCGCGCGGTGTCGGCGGGAGTCCAGGTGTTCAGCTCGCCCTTCTTGTACAGGTCGTCGATCTCCTCGTCGGTGTAGCCGAAGGATTTGAGGACGTCCCGGTTGTGCTCGCCGAAGCAGGGAGCGGAAGCGACGATCTGAGAGGGGTTCTTCTTGAAGATGTTGACAACGCCGATGCCCTTCATCTTGCCGAAGCACTGATCCTCCCACTCCACGATGTTCTCGCGGGCCTCAAACTGCGGGTCCTTCTCGATGTCGGCGGGACCGTAGGCGCGCTGGCAGGGGATGCCGGCGGCGTTGAAGATCTCTTCCAGTTCATCGCAGGTACGCTCGGCGCAGAACTTGGCGCACAGCGCCTCGGCCTTCTGGCCGCGGGGGTCGAACAGCGGGAAGCCGGTGCACTCCTTGGGGATGTCCGGGTCCACGCCGGGCTTGCCCATGCCAATGATGGGATAGCCGCGGGTGACGGGGCCCTGGCCCACGATGGCGACGAACATGGCGCCGCCGTCCTTGGTGTCATAGAAGGAGAAGCAGGCAGCCTGGTCGCTCTTGTTGCCGGTGCGGTAGGGCACGGGCTCGCCGGGCTGGGGATAGCCCTTGTTGAACCAGTTGGCCGGATAGTTGTCCAGCAGACGGAACATGGTGTCGTACTGGGCCACGTCGCAGGAGTCGCCCTCGCCGGTGTTCTTGGCCTTGATGTAACCGGCCATGGCGCAGATGCAGGCGTTGTAGGCGGTCACGTAGTCGGACAGATAGGGGTTGACCTTCAGGGGGCCGGAAGTGGGAGACACGCCGTTGAGGTACATGTAGCCGCCCATGGCCTGGCCGGACACGTCATAGGAGGGCTTGTCCTTGGAGGGGCCGAACTGGCCGTAGCCGGAGACGTGGACGATGGACAGGGCCTTGTTGTGCTCCCAGCAGGCCTCGTCGGTCAGGCCGCGCTTCTTGTAGGTGCCGGGACGGCCGGCCTCGATCCAAATGTCGGCCCACTCGATGCACTTGAAGAAGATCTTCTTGCCCTTGGGGGAAGAGGTGTTGATGGTGATGGAAAACTCGTTACGGTGGTTCTGGGACCAGGACAGGGTGCCGCGGGTCTGGCAGGCGATGTTGGGGGCCTCAGCCTGGATGACCTTCGCGCCCATCTCAGCCATCAGAGAACCGGCAAAGGGGCCGGCGATATTGGTGCCGGTAATGAAAACCTTCACGCCCTGGAGGACGCCGAATACAGGATACTCGTCAAACTTCTGAGTCAGCTTATTGTTGATCTCTTTCATTGAAACAATCCTTTCTTAACAAATTTTTTCGGTTGGCCGGTTTCGGCGGGACGCGGGCTCCGCGCCCCGCTTATCAGGCATAAATCAGTCGCCGTTGGGATACTGAGCCTTCAGCTTCTCGCCGCCCTTGATGGCGCCGACGACGCAGAAGAAGAACAGAATGGCGATCACGATGTATACGACCCAGGTCATGCCGTAGCCCACGATGCCCTGGATGATGGAGGTCAGCACGGAGCCGAGAGCGGCGCCCACCAGGAAGAACAGGTTGGCCAGGGCGTAGATGCCGGCATAGTCCTTGGTGCCGAAGACCTGAGACATCAGCACAGAGGGGAGCAGCTTAGGCAGGCACATGGCAATGGCGAAGAAGATGGCGTAGCCGTAAGCAATGACGGCGTTGCCGTTGCTGGCATAGAGCACCAGGCTGCCCAGACCCAGGCAGACCAGGACCACCGCGATGAGCACGGTCTTCTTGATGCCGATCTTGTCCATCAGAGCGCCGCCGCCGACCAGGCCGACGATGGTGATCAGAGAGTAGACAGACAGAACAGTGCCGGACAGGGTGCCGCCGTCCTGGGCGACAGAGGTGATGAAGTTGGGCACGTGGGTGGTGACGCCGGCGGACAGGATACCGACCAGCATCACGACGCCGACAATGCACCACCAGGCGCCGGACTTGGTGGCGACCTTCTTGGACACGCCGATCCAGGCGTTGTCACTGGCGGCCTTGTTGGCCTCGGCGGCCTTGGCGCCGCTGCCGTCACGGTAGGGCTCGGTGCCGTACTCGGCGGGGGAACGCTTGACCAGGAACAGGGCGCAGATCACCATCACGACGGTGACGACCGCGGCGGAGAACCACATAGCGGTCTTCCAGCCGGTGGCGCTGGCGGTGATGAACTTGGTCAGCACGGGGGACCAGACCAGGCCGCCCAGGCCGCCGCCGGCCATGGCGATGGACATCATGGTGCCGCGCTTGTCCTCAAACCAAGCGGTGACCAGCATGGAGATGGGAAGCTGGGTCAGGCCGGCCTGGAACACGTTGGAAATACCGAAGATCAGGTAGAACTGCCAGATCGCGGTGCACAGAGGGGCGATGGCCCAGCAGATGCCGGTGCCCACGGTCACAATGATCAGCATGACCTTCATGTTCTTCTTCTGGTAGAACCCGGCAATGATCATGGCGCCGATGGCGCTGGTGAAGGACGCGATCAGGTTCACCATGGACCAGGCGCTGTTGCCGAAGCCCAGGTCCGCGCAGACAGGGGCCATGTACAGCGAGAAGCAGTTGCCCATTATCGCCGTGGGGATAAAGGACATCAGAAACGCCGCTACAAGGACACCCCAGCCCTTGAACTGTTTCTTTTCCATTTTTTTACTCCTTTTCTAAATTTTTTGTTCACTGCCGCCGACCGCTGTACACGCCCGGCGTCAGAGAAATTCCTTCTATTTCTCCAGCGGAGACTGATAAAAGTTCAGAAGCCCTTCCGCAGGCTCTCCTCAATGAGCGCCGGCCGGACCAGCTTGCCGCTCTCGTTGCGGGGGATCGTCTCTACGAACTCAAAGGACTTGGGCATTTTGTAGGGCGGAAGATAGTTCAGGGCGAACTTGATAAGCTCCTTGTCGCTCACCGGCCCGGAGCATTCCAAAATCGCGTGGATCCGGTGGCCCCAGTCCTTGTCGGGCAGGCCCACCACCACGGCGTCCGTCACCTTCCGGTGCTTCTTCAGCACCGCCTCCACCTCCGCCGCGAAAACATTTTCCCCGCCGGTGACGATCATATCGCTCCGCCGGTCGGCGAAATAGAGGTAGCCTTCCTCATCCAGCCAGCCCATATCGCCCACGCTGCGAAAGCCCTTGCCGTCAACCGCCAGGGGCGGCACGTTCTTATAGTTCACCCGCGGGCTGCCCGGGCCCCAGCTCATGAAGATCTCCCCGGTCTCCCGGGCCGGCAGTTCCCTGCCCCGCTCGTCCCGGATGGAGATGCTCCCGGAGAGCATTTTCCCCACGCTGCCCGGATGCCTGAGCCATTCGTCCCCCCGGATATGGGTCATGCCGACGCACTCTGTCATCGAGTAGATCTCATAGACCCGCTCCGGCGGCATGAGCTCCAGCCAGCGCAGCTTCAGGTCCCGGCTGCAGACGCCGCCCGTGTGGCACAGAGCCTTCAGGCTTCTGAGCTTTTCCGGGGAAAAATCCGGCAGCTCCAGAATTCTCTGCATCAGGGTGGGCACCATCTGGACATATTCTACCTGGTGCTTTTCAATGAGAGATAAAATCGTCTCCGCCTTCAGGCTTGCCGGCATGATCAGCAGGTTCCCCGCATACAGTCCATTAAACGCCGCCGAATGGGGCGCCCCGTGAAACAGCGGGCCTGCCAGCAGCTGCCGCATTTCAAATCCCATGCCGGAGACGCTGAACCAGGCCCTCAGACCCTCGTCGCTCTCTCCGGCGGGCATATTCTGCTCGATCACCTTGGTCTGTCCCGTGCTGCCTCCGGAGCAGTTGGCCAGATTGGGGATCGCCTGCACATCCGGCGGCATGTGCCCCGGCATTGACCCGGCCAGCTCTCTCAGCTCTGCCGTGCTCATGCAGGTATACCCGTCCGGCCTGCCCCGGTTCGTCACCACCAGGGACGGGGCGACGCAGGCGCAGATCTCGTCCATATTGCGCTTGGGCGTCCGGTTGGAGACGGGCACATAACAGGCCCCCGTCTTCCAAATCCCAAAAGCCAGGGCAATATGGAGCGGCGTATTGGGCAGCGCCGCCATGACGCTGTTCCCCTTTCCGATCCCCCGGTCCAGCAAAAACCAGGCCAGCTGATTGGAAAGGACCTCCAGCTCGCGCCAGGTGGTCACGCTCTCCTTCCCCTCCGCGGAGACATACAGGATGGCGGCGGCGTCCGGCTTTACCCGGGCAATGCACGCCAGCTGTCTTCCGGCGGTAAAGCAGCTCTCTACGCCCTCGTTGAAGATATTGAAATGCTTGCCAGCGTTTGCCATGACAAATGCCTCTGGACTTTCAAATTTCACGAGAGGTCAGCGCACAGGGTCTGTGCGCTGACTCTCCCGCGTAAATGGAACTCAGGTGGTCAGGTTGGAGGGACGATAGCCGCCGTCTACCTGCAGGCAAACGCCGGTGATGTAGGAAGCGGCGGAGGAGGCCAGGAACAGCATCGCGTTGGCGATGTCTTCCGGCTGGCCCATGCGCTTCATGGGGATGGTGTCACCGATGCTGTCCTTGGCGAACTTGGGCAGATTCTTGACCAGATCAGTCTCCACAACGCCCGGGGCGATGGCATTGACGCGCACGCCGTTGGCGGCCATGCTGTAGGCCAGGGACTTGGTCATGGCAATGACAGCCGCCTTGGAGGCGGGATAGGGCAGGCCGGTGGGGGTGCCGTACACGCCGGCCACGGAGGCGGTGTTGATGATGCAGCCCTGGGTCTTGCGCAGATAGGGCAGCGCGTACTTGCTCATGTTGAAGTTGGCCTTCATGTTCAGGTCGGACACGTCGTCCCACTCAGACTGTTTCAGCTTGGTGATCCAAGTGCTGGAGTCCTTGCCGGCGTTGTTGATCAGGACGTCGATCTTGCCCCACTTGGCCTCGACCTCTTTGTACAGCTCCTGGGCGGCCTTGAAGTCGCACAGGTCGATGTGACGGGTGAACACCTCGTAGTCGGGGTTGATCTCCTTCAGCGCGGCCATAGCGGCGGCGCCGGTCTCCTCATAGTGGCTGAGGAAGCAGACCTTCGCTCCGCAGGCGAGAAAGGCCTTCACTGCGGCAAAGCCGATGCCGCGGCTGCCTCCGGTGATAACAACTACTTTGTCTTTGAATTCATTCTCAAACATGTGCTTTTTCCTTTCTCCATTCAATAGTTTTTAAGTCTTCTGCCTTGCCGGGGTCTTCCCAAAACCCCAACAATTCCCCAGTTAACCAGATGGATGTTACGCTAATATTTTAACAGTTGTCTGCCTCTGCATTTGTGCTAAATAACATTATTTTATGCAAATGGTCCAGACAAAATTTTATATTTTGCTACATTTTTGCAGGAACGCCAAGTTATGTAAATTAAACAAATTATGTGAGACTGTCTAAAGGCGACAGAAAGACTTGCTCTCCCCGGCATGCTTATTAGATAGCCGGCATCCGCGCAAAACGGATGCCGGCTGATTTTTTGCCGTTTGCTCTTATTTCTTGCTCAGGGCGGAGAAGACCATGTTGTAATAGGTGCCGGGCTTGTAGACATTGAACCGGTCAGGCTGGAACTGGTCGCCCTCGGAGAGCAGCTTCTTTTCCCGGAACTTGTCCACCTGCTCGTCGCTATAGCCCACCTTCTTCAGCTCCTCGCGGGTGTGCTCGCCCGCCTTGGAGATGGTGACGGAGGGGCTGCCGGCGTTGCGGAAGGTGCCGGGGGCCATGGGGATGCCGGTCTCGTAGGGATAATCCTCGGTGCCGGCCTCGTCGGGCTTCACCAGGAAGCCGGCGGCCCAGGCCTGCTCGTCCTTCTGGATGTCCTTGAAGTCGTTGACCACGTCGAAGGGGATGCGGGCGGTGGACAGCTTCTGGATCCAGTAATCCCGGTCATGGGAGGCAAACTCCGCGGCGAAGAGTGCGCTGATCTCTGCGTTGGCGGCCTTGGCGGCAAAGTAGTTGGGCCAGCGCTTCTCAGCGTCCGCCGGGAAGGAGGGCATGACCTTCTTGAACTCGGGCACAGAGATGTCCCAGTTGTTGCACATGATGTAGATCCACTTGTGGTCGGCGCACTCATACATCCGGGCGGAGGGCATGGCGGCCTCCATGGGGGTGGGATACGGGTCGCCGTAGGGCGCGGCGCAGACGGGGATGCCGGCGGTCCAGATGGCGGAGCCGTACAGGGCGGTGGTGACCTCCTCGCCCTCGCCGGTCTTCAGCTTGTGGCAGTAGGCGGCCAGGATCGCGGCGGCCAGATAGGTGCCGGAGGGCACGTCGCCCAGGCCCATGAAGGGGATGTAGGGGGTGCCGTCGCTGCTGCAGCCGGTGATCATGCCGGAACGGGCGGCATACGCCACCGCGTCAAAGCCGGGGCGGTTCTTGTCGGGGCCCGTGTTGCCGTAGCCGTGGGTGCAGGCCACGATGATGCCGGGGTGCAGCTGGGACAGGGTGTCATAGTCGATGCCCAGCTTTTTCTGGTCCGCTTTGCTGACGTGGTGAATGACGATGTCGGCGCTGGCGCAGAGCTTCTGCTGGATGATCTGGCCCTGCTTGGAGCGGGTGTCCAGGGCGACGGACTTCTTGTTGCCGTTGACAAACTGGTAGATGCAGGGATCGCCGTTCATGATGCCCCGGGCCAGGCCGGTACCGCGGATCTGGTCGCCGTCAAAGGGGGGATGGACCGTGTCGGGCTCGATCTTGATAACCTCCGCGCCCCAGTCGGCCAGGACGCGGCCGGCAATCGGCCCCATGACGAAGCTGGCGGTTTCCACTACGCGGACGCCTTCGAGCAATTTGATCATTTTTCAACCTCCTGTTTTTTATCATTCCTTTTTTTGATTGACTGTTCTGCTTGCCGGGTCTTGCCCATTGTATGAGGATTTCTATTTGATAAAATTATAGCATATGCGCTCCCCTCTCTACCGTCATTTTTCTAAACAATTTCTATAATTAAAGAGAGCAAATTAAAAATATTTACTTTCATATCGCGTTCAAAACCGTGATAATGCCGAAAATTTGCCGTTGAATTTAGGCAAAATTTCTTCAAGCTGTTGAATCTTCACAATTTCCATGGTATACTGTTCGTAAACAAATTTTATGATTTGATGCCGGAAGGAGGGGAAGCGCGTGACGGAGACAAGGGTCCGGCCCCTGTGCGAGGCGCCGCGGGGCGGCGTGTTCTGCGGGCCGAAGAAATATCTGCTTCTGTTTAAGCACCGGATCGCGGAAAGCATGTTCCCCGTCCTGGAGGACGACAGCTATTTTCTGCTGGTCCGGGGCGGGCGCGGCCGCATGATCGTCAACGGCGTGCCCTTTGAGCTGCAGCCCGGCAGCGTCTGCTGGATCCAGTGCACGGAAGTGATGACCATTGAGCCGGATCCGGGAGAGCCCCTGGAACTCTGGAGCATCGTGTTTGAATACGCCCTGTCCAATTACCTCATGTTCAAGGTCAGCTCCGGCAGCGAGCGCACGGAGGTGGTGACCGGGATACCGGTGATCGGGCCCGGGAGCGAGGCCGCGGCCCGGATGGGGCGGATCTTTCAGGATTTTGAGAACATCAACGACCGGCGGGACTACGGCTCGGCCCTGGTCAAGGTCTCCCTTCTGGGCCAGCTGTCCCTGCTCTTCGGCAAGGAGGTGGCCCGGCTCCGGGAGAGCTTTTCCGGCCGCCGCCTGCCTCTGGGCTGGTGGGCCAGCATCTATATCGCCATGCACAGCCTGGAGAACATCAGCCCGGAGAGCGCCGCCCGGGAGCTGGGGACCACGGTGAGCAGCCTGAACCGGCAGCTGCGCATGGTGACCGGGCAGAGCTTTGACCAGATGCTCTGCCGCAGCCGCTGCATTCTGGCCGCCTCCTACTTTCTCTGCGAGAACCTGCCTCTGGACTACATCGCCAACCACGCCGGCTTCAAGTCGGAGGTCACCTTTTTCCGCTGCTTCAAGAAGGTCATGGGGACGACCCCCAGCCAGTACCGGGACCGGAGCCTGAGCAGCGGCCGGCGGAACCTGCCGTACCGGGGGATGATCATGGACGACCGGCTGCTGTCCGTGATGCGCTATCTGTACAACAACATCTCCGAGCCTATCAGCCTCTCCAGCATCGTCAAGGCCACCTTCATCTCCCCCAACATCATACGCAGCCTGATTGACAAGGCCTTCGGCGTGGGCTATAAGGACATTCTGTCCCTCTTCCGCATCCGCTACGCCGAGTCTCTCCTCTCCGGCACGGACCTGTACCTGCTGGATATCGCGGTGCTGGTGGGCTTCAACTCTGTCAGCACCTTCAGCCGGCGCTTCCGGGAGATCAACGGCGAATCCCCCAGCGAGTACCGAAAAAAGTGCCGGGAAAGGAGCCCTGACCATGAGCAATGAGCCCGCCTCTCCCCTGGGGGATTACTCGGTCCGCTTTGGGCTGAACGAATATTTTCAAAACAGCGTCACCGCCATCGACCCCCGGGGCCATAAGATGACCGTCTCCAAGCCCACGCCCCGGACCCAGCTGGACAGCAACCTGCTGCTCCTGGTGCGCGCCGGGACCGGGCTTATCAGCATCAACAACGAGACGATCCCGCTCAGGCGGGGCTGCTTTCTCTGCCTGGGCCCCTTCCATAATTACGCCATCACGCCGGACCCGGGCAGCGTCCTGGAGCTGTCCCTCTGCCGGATGGACTGCGGCGCTTACATGTACATTCTCTCCTGCCCCTATATCAAGGTGAAGGAATTCGTGGTGCCCCAGCCGCCGGCGGTGGCCCAGATCTCCGAGGCGGACACCCGGCGGATCGAAAAGATTTTTGAGGAGATGTGCGCCGAAGCGGAGCCCGGTTACTACAGTGAGAAGCTCCGCTTTCTCTACGTCATGGAGCTGATGGGCGTGCTCATGTCCAAAGCCGATATCTCCCGCATAAGCCGGGCCCGGTTGGCAGAATCTGAAACTGATTCTTAGATAATTTACTCAAAATCTGAAAGTGATTTTTGCTTTTTTGCAAATTTGCCTGCTTAACACTATGGTAAAATAAATTTTGTAAAATAAATAACAAGGCTGTGCCTTCAGGGCGCGGCCGCGCAGGTCAGGAGATGAAAAAAGCGATGGATACCGCATCCCTTCCCCCTGTTTTTCAGGGTGAGACAAAGAGCATATACGGCTGGGTCGCCCACTGGGCGGCGGAAAAAGGCGGGGACAGCGCCATCGTCCTGGTGGACAAGGACGGCGGCGAGCGGGCCGTGAGTTGGGCGGAGCTTCTGTCCGCGGCGGACAGGACCGCCTGGTATTTCCGTGGGCTTGGGCTCCGGGAAGGGTCCCGGCTGGCGGTGGCGCTGCCCAACTCGCTGGCAGCCGTCGCGGCGGCTCTGGCCGGCTGGCATCTGGGCTGCTGTGTGTTTTTCCTGTCCCCGGAGCTGCCGGGCAAGGAGCTGGAGGCGCTGTTGGACCAGATCCAGCCCCAGCTGGTGGCCGCCGGCGGGAAGCTCTCCGGCTGGCCCGTCCAGAACCTGACGGACGCCTCGATCGCCGCCCTCCCCGCCGCCCAGGGTCCCCTGCCGGACCTCTGCCTCCTGCCCGCCCGGGCCACGGCCACCGGCGGCAGCACCGGCACGCCAAAGGTGATCATTGAGGACATGCCCATGCGCTACGGGCCCATAGATTTTTATTCCTGGCAGATGCTCACCGGGGAGCACAGCGGCCAGCGGCTGCTGATCTGCGGCTCCCTGCACCACAGTCTCTTCGGCAACGCCTTTTACATCGCCATGGCAATGGGCAACACCAGCATCGTCCTGAAGCAGTTCCGGGAGGAGCTGTTCCTGTCCCTGGTGGAGAAATACCGGGTCAGCGCCTTTGTCCTGGTGCCCACCATGATGAGCCGGATCTCCCAGCTGCTGGAAACCCGGCCGGGGGACTTCAGCAGCGTGGAGTGCATGCACCACGCGGGGGCCTCCTGCCCGGTCTGGCTCAAGAAAAAATGGATCGCCCTGCTGGGCGGCGAAAAGATCTACGAGTTCTATTCCATGTCGGAAAAGGTGGGCGTCACCGCCGTGCGCGGGGACGAATGGCTGCTCCATGAGGGCACCGTGGGCCGTCCCTTCGGCTGCACGGTGGAGATCCTGGACGACGGAATGGCCCCGGTGGAGCCCGGCACGGTGGGCAATGTGTTCTTCAAAAACGAGCAGCCCGGCAGCTCCCACTATCTGCTGGGCAGTCAGAAGCTCAGCCAGGCCCCGGATGGGGCGGTCAGCGTGGGGGATCTGGGCTATATGGACGCGGATGGCTATGTCTATCTGGTGGACCGGCGCAGCGATATGATCATCACCGGAGGCAAAAACGTGTACGCCTCCGAGGTGGAAAATGTCCTGAAGGAGTGCCCCCAGGTGGCAGACGCGCTGGTGTTCGGCCTGTCAGACGTGACCTGGGGCCGGCGCGTCCATGCGCTGATCGAGCCCAACTGCCCGCCGGAGGAATTCAAGCTCTATTCTTTCGCGGATTTCTGCTTCCGCCGGATCAGCAACTACAAGCTGCCCAAGAGCATCGAGCTGGTGGAGCGGATCCCCCGGGACCAAAACGGCAAGGTGCACAAGAGCCGCCTGGCCGAGGAGCGGGAGGCGGCCGGAGAGGACGCCCAGCAGTTTAAATTTATCACCGTGCCCAACGGGCATCAGATCTACGCCTGGCGGAAGAAAAAAGCAACTCAAAAGAAAGAAAACGGATAAACGTTTCCCCGGAAGGCGAGCCTTCCGGGGAAAATCTTTTCCTATTCTTCTTTTTCCTCTCTGCTGTCCCGGCCGTTTTTGCCCCGGTTTTTGAACATCTCGTCGGTGATGATGCCGAACAGCTCCGTCATATAGCAGAAGCAGAGGCTGTCCGCGTCCCATCTGCCCTCCCCGAATTCGGCCAGCAGCCCGTCCATGGCCGCGTAGGCGATATCCCTCGTCATGCCCTTCAGGTACGCGATGGGCGGCTCGGAGGGCACCGAGAAATTCTGCATCCGGAAATAGGGGTTGGAAATCAGGTACATATAGGTCCCGCTGTTCATCCGGCTCTCCACCACCTCCAGGGTCTGCCCCTCGTCGGGGAGGTAGCGGTAGATATGGAAGGGCGACAGGTTCACCAGGGTGCCAGGCCGCAGGGGATAGTCCAGGCCGTTGACGGTCAGCGTCCCGGTCCCCCGGCGGATCAGCAGAAAAGTCTGGTCCCGGTTGTGGATCATGGAACTGGGGTTGTGGACCGTGCGCTTGTAGGTCTGGATGTTTCTGGGCTGGACGTTCTCTATAAAATAATCGTGGGCCTCGCCGAAGGGGGAAGCGTTGAACTGTCCCTCGCCCGGTCTGTTTTTTTCCGTCATGACCTGCCCTCCCTGCGCCGTTTTCTGAACTCACTGGGGGACATGCCGTTGATCTCCAGGAAGGTCCGGCTGAAGGTCCGGTCGGAACTGAAGCCGGACTCAATGGAGATGTCGATCACCGGCATGTCCGTGGTGGTCAGCAGAGCCTCGGCATAGCGCACCCGGAAGAGCGCCAGAATGTTTTTATAGCTGGTGTTCAGGCAGTCCTTGAACTGGATCCGCAGCAGGCTGCCGGAGATGAACAGCGCCTTGGAGACCGTCTCCACGTCCAGAGGCTCCGAAAGATTTTCATAGAGGTAGTTGACCGTGGAGATAATGTGCTCGCTGAAGATCATCTTCCGGTAGACCCGCTTCCCCTTCCCGTCGCTGAGCATGCTGTTGCGGTAGGTCTCCGGCGTCATGCCGGTGAGCTTTTTAAAGCGCCGGTAAAAGGTCACGTCAATGTCAAAGCCCACGGTGGAGGCGATGTAATCAAAGGGCAGGCTGTAATATAAAAAGTAGGACGCCGCCATCACCAGGCGCAGCCGCACCAGGTACTGGTTGAAGTTCATCCCCGTGGTGACCAGCAGCGCGTGATTCACTGACGCGCCGCTGAGCTTCGGGGAGATGGCCTTGGCCACCGTGTCCGCCGTCAGCTTCTGGGTGCTGTGGGTGGCGATATAGAGGCTGGCCCGGCGGCCCAGGGGCATATCCTGCAGGCGGTACCGCTCCTTATATTTCTGAGCCTCCCGGTTGTACAGCAGCTCGATCTGCCGCAGATAAGCGCTGCGGATCACGGCGGAGCCGTTGGAACGCAGCCCGTCCAGCTTTTCAAACTGGCAGAACAGGCGGATCAGGGTCTGGAGGATCTCCCCTTCCGGGCCGATCACCGGCACGCCGGTGACGATCTCCGTCTCCCTGTTCAGACTGACCGGCTCGAACATGAAATAATTCATCAGCTGATAGTCGTAAGCGACGACCCAGAGCTCCAGCTCTCCGCCGAACTCCGGCAGGATGGAGAGGACCTGGGAGGCCTGGATCCAGGCCACGCAGCCGGGCTCCGCCGGGAACTCCTCTCCGTTGATGATAAAGCTGCCCGTCCCCCGCCTGACCAGGATAAAGTAGCTGTCGAACTCCAGCACGGGCGACATATGCTCGCCCACCACGAGCTTCTGCAAGCTCAGGTACTTGTCCGGGCCGGTAAACACATGCTCTTTCGCCTTCTCGTACAGGACAACGCCCTGCTTCATACGCGCTCCCTCCTGTCCCCGCGCCGCGGTGGAATGATCTTCAGCTATACTGAAAATACTTAAGAAAAATATTTTAAATTACTTTACCATTTTTCCGGCCATTTTTCAAGCCATCGCTTCTAAAATAACAGACAAAATTTTGCCAATTTTGAAAAAAAGCCCCTCCGGTCGTTATAACCGGAGGGGCTCAAGGTGAAGACAAAGTGTCTTCACCTTGAAAGCTTATCCAAGAGCATTCAAAAATGCTCTTGGATAAGAGTAGATTGAACGCTGAAAGGGGGCTCCCGCCCCCTCTCTGCGCTCTCCCCCTGCATGTTTATACATGGTGCTTCTGTTTGTCTACAGTCTGAGCCCCTCCGGTCGTTATAACCGGAGGGGCTCCCCTACTATTTACAGATTTCCAACGCCTGGCTTACAGGTTGTAGCCCACCTCGAAGCCCTGGTGCATGGCGTCGCTGGACTGGCCCGGCTTGATGGCGTCGCCGATCACATGGATCTCGGGGACCACATCCTTCAGCGCCTCGGACAGCGGATCGTACTTCCGGGAGCCCAGGCCCAGGACGATGTAATCGAAGCCCTTCAGCCACTCCTCGCTGCCATCCTTGTGCTGGATCTTTACGTCGTGCTCGGTGACCTCCAGGACCTTGGAGTTGACGTGCATCTTCACGCCCTCCCGGCGGAGGCTGGCCAGGGCGATGTTCCGGTTGGGCAGGCACACGCCGGTCATCATCTGGGGCAGCATTTCCACCAGCTCTACTTCCACGTCGCCGATGCTGCCGGTGGTGGCGAAGGAGTTGGGCCGGGCGTCGGCCATGAGCATCTCGGCGGTCTCGCAGGCCACCTCGCCGCCGCCCAGGATGCAGACGCGGCCCTTGGGGATGGTGATCTTGCGGCTGAGGATGTCATGGGTGGTGATGACGGGATACTGGCCCACGCCCTTGATAAAGGTGGGGATCAGCGGGGTGGCGCCGGTGGCCAGAACCACCGCGTCGGGCGCGAACTCCTTCACGTTCTCCACCGTGGCTTCCTTCTTGAACTCGAACTTCACGCCGGCCTTTTTGGCCCGGTAGTTCAGGTGGACCAGCCACTTGCACATCTCCTGCTTGCCGGGGGAGACCACCGCCAGGTTCAGCTGGCCGCCGATCTGTCCACTCTTCTCCCACACGGTCACGTCATGCCCCCGCTCGGCGGCGGTGACGGCAGTGTACATGCCGCCGGGGCCGGCGCCCACGATGAGGATCTTCCGGGGCTTGTCCACCGGGTTGAAGGGGAAGTCATACTCGCGGCCCACCAGGGGGTTGATGTGGCACTTGCAGACCGGGTGCTGCGGGTCCTCCGGGGTGATGCAGCGTCCGCCGCAGGAGCCGCAGGGGGTAATATCGTCAAAGCGGTTCTCATAGGCCTTCTTGGGCAGGTCGGGATCGGCCAGCAGGGGGCGGCCCAGGCTGATGCCGTCCACCAGCCCCCGCTCCACCAGGTCGGCGCCGTAGCGGATGTCGTTGATCTTGCCCACCACGAACACGGGGATGTTGACCACCTTTTTGATCTCGGAGGCCTCATACACGTTCATGCCGATCTTCTGGCTGTGGGAGGGCAGGATGTTCTGCAGACCCTCGTACTGGACGCCGCCGGAGACCTCCAGCATGTCCACGCCGGCCGCCTCGAACTTGGGCGCCAGGTACAGCATCTCGTCCAGGCCGTTGCCGCCGGGCATACGCTCGGAGCCGGAGACGCGCAGGATGATGGGGAAATCCCGGCTCACGTTCCGCCGGCACTCCTCGATGATCTCCAGGGTCAGGCGGGCCCGGTTGTCGATGCAGCCGCCGTACTCGTCCATGCGCTTGTTGCGCAGAGGGGACAGGAAGGCGCCGGGGAGCATATAGGCGTGGGCGCAGTGCAGGGCGATGCCGCCGCAGCCGGCCTCTTCGGCCCGGCGGGCCGCCTGGCCGTACTGCTTGACGATCTTGTGGATCTCCTCCACGCTGATGGCCCGGCTGACCGCGCCGTTGGCGTTGGTGTTCACGGAGGGGCCCAGAGGCTTGATGCCCTTCAGGGCGCAGATGGACTCAGGGCCCGGGTGGATGATCTGGGGGATCAGGGTGCTGCCCGCGTCGCTGACGCGCTTGGCGAAATCCCGGAACTGGGGCACCAGCTTGTCCTTGTCCAGGGCGGTGGTCCGGCCGATGTACCAGTACTTGTGGTCCACCGTGACCGCGTCAATGACCACGTAGCCCACGCCGCCCTCGGCTCTGCGCACGAAGATATCCGCCAGCTGCTTGGGTACGGTGCCGTCGGAGGCCTCGTAGTGCATGCTCATGGGCGCCATGGCAATGCGGTTCTTCAGCGTGGTCCTGCCCAGCTGAAGCGGGGTGAAGAGCTTGGCTTTTTTCATGTCAGTAATCATGCTTCCATCTCCTTTTCGTTTCCTCTTTTTTGATTTATGGTGTAAAAATTGCTCTCAATAAACAGTCCCGGCTCAGGGGTTGACCGGGTTCGGGCGGTAGCCTCCGTCCACGCAGAGGACGGCCCCGGTGATGTACCGGGCCATGTCCGAGGCCAGGAACAAAATGGCGTCCGCCACGTCCTCCGCCTCCCCCATCCGCCGGAGGGGGATGCTGTCGGCAAAGGTCTTCCGGGCCCGGTCGCTGAGCATGCCCACCATTTCGGTGTTGATCACCCCGGGGGCCACGGAGTTGACCCGCACGTTCCAGGGGGCCAGCTCGCTGGCCAGGGACTTGGTGAGCCCGATCACCGCCGCCTTGGAAGCGGGATAGGGGCAGCCCATGCCGGAGCCGTACAGCCCGGTGACTGAGGAAGTGTTGACGATTACGCCGTGCTTTTGCTTTTTGAAAACTGCCGCGGCAAATTTGCAGAAGTTGAAGGCCCCCTTGACATTGATATCCATCACCCGGTCAAACTCCTCGTCGCCGATGCGGGTGACCGGGCTGGAGCAGGAGACCCCCGCATTGTTCACCACGATATCCACCTTGCCGAAGCGCGCCAGCGTCTGGTCGAACACGGCCTTCACATCCGCGGCGCTGCGCACGTCGCACTGGCAGCCCAGAAACTGGGAGCCGGCGGCCTCCACGAGCCTCTTCAGCTCCTCCATCCTGTCCACCCGGATGTCCACGCCCACGATTTTCGCCCCGTTCCGGCTGAACAGCTCCGCGGTTTTGCGGCCAATGCCGGAATTGACCCCCGTAATGACCGCGACCTTATCCAGCAAAAGCTCCATGATACGCTCCATTCTGCCGCAAAAGCGGCCCAAGTTATCACATGACGTTCCTTATGATTTTATTATAGGGCATGTGTGAATTTTATGTCACTCAAATTCCCCTCTAAACAGTCATTACCCCCGCAAAAAAGCTGAATTTTTTATGCTATGAAATCGGCCAAATATTCAGGATTTACTAACCGGTTTTCCCCCTCTGTCTGTGGAAAAAGCCTGATATTTCGGGAAAAAACGTCCTTCCGGGCGGGGAAGGAGCTCCCCTCCCCGCTCCCTTCTTCGCCCCTTTGCGCGCTTCCCTCTCCCGCGGTTCTGTTTTTCTACGTTTTTTTCAAGCTTCTCCGGGCTCCGGACCTCCCGTTTTATACATTTTGCCATAAGCCTTTCAACTTTTGATACAAAAAATTCGTTTTTTGTACATCGCATCTGCATAATATCGCAAAATTATTTCCAGCTGTTTGCCCCTCTACGTGTTAGAATTTTGTCATGAAGTTTTCTGCCTTTCTATTCCCACTTATGGTTTTTCCCAAACCAACCAAAACAAACTAAAAAACGAAGAAAAGGAAGATGGTACAGCTTATGAGTTACGATGCTCTGTTTAGCCCCATTAAGCTCCGCGGCCTGGAGCTGAAGAACCGCATTTTGCTGCCCGGCATGAACACCAAGATGGTCAAAAACCGTCACGGTGTCGGCGAAGACGCGGTCGCTTACCATGCGGCCCGCGCGGCCGGCGGCTGCGGACTGAACATGGTGGAGATCGTCTCCGTCTGCCCCGAGTCCCACGCCCCCCTGTACTTCGGCATGTACACCGATGAAGACGTGGCCGGCATGAAGAAGGTCACCGACGCCATCCACGCCGCCGGCGGCAAGGCCGGCGTGCAGGTCTGGCACGGCGGCTTTGTGCCCGAGCAGTTCTTTGACGAGACCAACAAGCTGGAGACCCCCGACACGCTGAGCGTAGAGGATATCCACCGGATCGTGCGCCAGTTCGGCGAGGCCGCCAAGCGGGTCGTGGACGCCGGCTTTGACACCATGGAGTATCACGCCGCCCACACCTACCTGCCCCACGAGTTCCTCAACCCCTACCTGAACACCCGTACCGACGAGTACGGCGGGAGCTTTGAGAACCGCTGCCGCTTCCCCCTGGAGTGCATCAAGGCCATCCGCGCCAACATGCCCGAGGACATGCCCCTGTTCATGCGGCTGGACGCCATCGACGAGATGATGCCCAAGAACATGAGCGAGGACGAGATCGTTGAGTTCATCAACCAGGCCGCCGACGCCGGCGTTGACATCGTGGACCTGTCCCGCGGCAACGCCCGCAGCAACGCCACCGTGTACGAGGTCCCGCCCTACAACCTGGAGCCCGGCTTCAACATGGAGATCATCGCCCGGGTCAAGGCCCGCGTGAAGATCCCCGTGGCCGGCGTGGGCCGCATCGTCACTCCCGATCTGGCCAACAAGCTGATCGAGGAGGGCAAGTGCGACATGGTGGCCATCGGCCGCGCCCAGATCACCGACCCCGAGTGGTGCAACAAGGCCAAGGAAGGCCGGGACGACGAAATCCGTCAGTGCATCGGCTGCACCCAGGGCTGCTATGACAAGGTCATCGACCCCAACGCCACCCACATCACCTGCACCCGCAACCCCATGGCCTGCCTGGAGTACAAGGGCCTGAACAAGACCGACACGCCCAAGAACGTGATGATCATCGGCGGCGGCATCGGCGGCATGATGGCGGCCGAGTTCCTGAAGGCCCGGGGCCACAACCCCACCATTTACGAAGCCTCCGACCATCTGGGCGGCCGCTTCATTCTGGCCGGCAAGGCCCCCAAGAAGCAGGGCTTCACCGCCGCTGCCGAGTGGGAGGCTAAGGAGTGCGTGCGCATGGGCATCGAGATCAAGACCGGCGTCACCGTGACCCCCGAGATGATCGCCGAGGTCAAGCCCGACCATGTGATCGTGGCCATCGGCGCCGAGTACAAAGCGCCCGACATCCCCGGCATTGACGGGGCGGACGTGTACTGCGTGGACGATATCCTCTCCGGCAAGGCCAAGGCCCACGGCGAGACCCTGGTTCTGGGGGGCGGCGGAGACGGCATCGAGGTCGCTCAGTTCCTGTATGAAGAGGGCTGCGACGTGCGCGTGATGGACAAGGTCCGCGTCGGCAACGGCACCGGCATGCTGCGCAACATGTTCCTGAATCTGGAGTACACCCCCGATCAGATCAAGCGCAGCAACAAGTCCAACATTCTCTCCATCGGCGACCACGAGGTTACCTACAAGTTCACCGACAAGTTCAAGAAGACCTCCACCAAGACCCGTCATTTTGACAGCCTGGTTGTGGCCATCGGCATCACCTCCCGTCCCACCGAGGCCCTCACCGCCAAGTGCGCGGAGCTGGGCATCCCCTGCGACGTGATCGGCGACGCCAAGGAAGTCCGCATGGGCATCGACGCCACCCGCGAGGCCTACGAAGTCGGCACCGCCATCTGAGCCATCTGAACCAAATTTCAGGAAAGGACGATTTACCATGACTGTTGAAGAACGCCTGGAAGCTCTTGAAAAAGAAGTCCAGAGGATGAAGGACATCGAGGCCATCAAGGTCCTCAAGAGCCGCTACTTCCGCGCTCTGGACACCAAGGACTGGGACGCGCTGGAGAAAACCATGCACCCGGACATCTCCACCTCCTACTCCAACGGCAAGCTGGTGTTCCACGGCCCCAAGGAGATCACCGACTATTTCAAGGAGGTCCAGCCCCCCACGGAGATCACCCTGCACCAGGGCCACAACCCGGAGATCACCATCGTCAGCGACACCGAGGCTGTCGGCAAGTGGTACCTCCAGGACAACCTGATCTTTGCCGAGGGCAACCCCTATGAGGGCACTCAGATCCAGGGCTCCGCTATCTACACCGACAAGTATGTGAAGGTGGACGGCGAGTGGCTCATTATGGAGACCGGCTATCTGCGGATCTACGAGGAGTCTTTCCAGCGGGACAAGACCCACCGGATCAGCATCAACATGTTCCGGCCCAAGAAAAAGAAAGTCGTAAAAAAATAATCCGCGCAGTCTGCCGCCATGCCTTTATGGCATGGCGGCATTTCTGCTGTTTGGCTGTTGACAAATTTCCCGTTTATTTTTATAATTTTAACCAATTTAACCCTGTTTCGAGGTGTCTCGCGTGTTTCACAAGCTCTGTCTGAAAATCTATAAAAAGATCCGGTTCCAGACCTGGTACCGGAAGGCCTACTACTATCACCGGCACCGGAAGGCCCTGTATGAGATCATGGCCCGCTTCCGCACGCCGGAGCAGATGGCGGACCGGCGGGCCGTCCGCGCCCTGCGGCGGGACATGATCCGCTCCCTGTTCAAATTCGGCTCCTATTACGACGAGTATTTCCTCTTCGGCTATGAGGGGCGGGACGACGAATACCGCGCCTCCTTCATCACCGAGGGCATCCGCATGAGCTTTTACCCCCGCATGAACGATCCTAAGAACACAAACATGCTGGAAAACAAGTACCTGACCTATAAAAAGTTCCGGGACTGTTTCAAGCGTGAGATGATATGCGTCCGCGCCCGGGACGAGATCACGCCCCAGGCGGTGGAAGAGTACGCCGCCTTTGCCGCCCGGCATCCGGATTACATTGTCAAGCCCATTTACGCCGCCTTCGGCAAGGGCGTGCATCTGGACAGCCTGTCCAACTACGCCTCCCCGGAGGAGGCCTACGCGGCCCACCACGAGAAGGGCGCCGTGCTGGAGGAGATCATCCAACAGGGCGAAGGGATGGCCGTGCTCCATCCCCAGTCCGTCAACACCCTGCGCATCCCCACCGTGGTCCTGAAGGGGGCGGACGGGCAGCCGGAGGTCCGGCTGTTCCACCCCACCCTCCGGGTGGGCCGGCAGGACAGCCTGGTGGACAATTTCAGCGCCGGCGGCATCAGCGCCCTGATCGACCCGGAGACCGGCGTCATCTTCACCGACGGGGCGGACAAAAAGGGGCACCGCTACCAGCGCCACCCGGACAGCGGGGTGGTTTTCAAGGGCTTTCAAATCCCCCGCTGGGAAGAGGCGGCTGCCATGGTCAGGGAGGCCGCCCTCCAGGTCCCCGGGAACCACTACTGCGGCTGGGACCTGGCCCTCAGCCGGGACCGGGGCTGGTGCATGGTGGAGGCCAACTGCACCGCCCAGATGGGCGGCATGCAGCTGGTGACCCGGACCGGCCGCCGGCAGGAGCTGGAAGAACTGATTGCACAGATGTGAGCGAGGGAAGCATATGAACGAACAGAAGAAAACACTCCACACCGCCGTGAAGGCCCGGCGGTACATTCGGGATTTCTCCCGGGACCTGGCGGGAAGGACCGGCCTGGAGCCCAAAGCTCTGGAGCGGGACATTCTCGCCGCGAAAAAGATCAACCATATCTCTCTCAACGAGTATGAGTGGACCGGGTACTACGCCCTCAGCGAGGCGCAAAAGCGCACGGTCTCCACCCTGTGGACCCGGGCCCAGTTCCGCAAGACCTTTACCGACCGGCGCTACATCTGCCTGCTGATGAACAAATTCATCTTCTCCCGGGTCTTTGCCGAGTACACCGGCCGCCGCTGCCAGCGCCTGGCGGGCATAACGGCGGAGGACCTGCGCCGCCTGGCCGGGGAGACGGGCAAGGTGGTGCTCAAGCCCCTCTGCAAGGGCCAGGGCGTTGGCGTCCGGGTCTTTCAGGTCTCCGGCCGGGAGGGGCTCCAGGCCGCCCTGGACTACGCCCGCCTTTTGGGGGACGGCGTGGCGGAGGAGTATATCCGGCAGCATCCGGTGATGGCCGGGCTGAACCCCGCCGCCGTCAACATCGTCCGCTTCTACTCCGTCTGCTCCCCTGCCGGGATGTATCTTTTCGCCCCGGTGCTCACGGTGGCCGACGGGCTGGACATCTCCAACGGCTCTCAGGACGCTTTGACCGCCATGGTGGATATCCGCAGCGGGCTCACTATTTCCGACGCGGTGGATCAGAACAACGTGGTGGACTATCCGGCCCACCCCCTCACCGGCGCGCCCTTTAAGGGGACCCAGATCCCCTTCTGGGAGGAGGCCCTGGCCCTGCTGGGGCAGGCCGTCCCCCTGGCCGGCAAGATCTCCAACGTGGGCTGGGACGTAGCCTTCACGGAGGAGGGGCCCCTGATCATCGAGGCCAACACCATTCCCGGCTTCAACACCGCCCAGTACCGGGGCTTCGGCTGGGTGACGGAGGGCTATGGCTATCAGCCGCTCTTTGACGAGGGCATGACCGGCCGCCCCTTCTCCCCGGAGCCCTATGAGCGGGTCCTGCTGAAGCTTTCATAAGGAGACAGCATGAATCAAAAGGAAAGAATGCTCAGCGGCCTGCCCTACAAGGCCTGGGAGGACGGGCTGGACGCAGAGCGGGCCGCCTGCAAGGCGCGCATTTATGAATTTAACCTGCTGCGGCCGGAGGAACAGGACCGGATCCCGGAGCTGCTCAAAAAGCTGCTCGGGAAAACCGGAAAACGCCTCTGGATCGAGCCCCCCTTCCACTGCGACTACGGCTGGAACATCGAGGTGGGAGAGAACTTCTACGCCAACTACGGCCTGACCATCCTGGACGTGGGCAAGGTGACTTTTGGCGACAACGTGATGCTCGCGCCGAACGTGTCCGTCTATGCCGCCGGGCATCCCGTTCACCCGGCCAGCCGGAATTCCGGCTACGAGTACGGGGCCCCCGTCACAGTGGGGAACAACGTCTGGATCGGCGGCAGCGCGGTGATCCTGCCGGGAGTGACCGTCGGGGACAACGCGGTGATCGGGGCGGGCAGCGTGGTCACGAAGGACGTTCCGGCCAATGTGATCGCCGTGGGCAATCCCTGCCGGGTCATCCGGGAGATCACCGATGCGGACAGGAAATTTTACTTTAAGGACCGGGCGTTCGACGTGACGGACTACTGAATCTATTCTCCGATAAACGAAGGTCCACTTTGGAGTTGTGCTATGAAAAAGCTTCTCTTCTGGCTGGCGGCGTCCGCGCTCGTCATGCTCCTGCTCCCCTGGCTTGCCGTCACCCTCCTGAAGGGCGTTAACGGCATGGCCGCCTGTCTCGTTTTGTTTTTTGCCCTGAACCCGCTCTATGCGCTTCTGGCCGGGGCCTGGGCAGGCCTGGACGCGAAGAAGCTGTGGTCTGTTCCGCTTCTCACGGCGCTGTTCTTCCTGGCGGGCACATGGCTGTTTTTTGATATGGGCGAGCCGGCCTTCATTCTCTACGCGTCGGTCTACCTGCTTCTCGGCGCCGCGGCGATGCTGCTCCCCCGGTTTATAAGGAAAAAACGCTGAATCGTCTCCCCCTGTTGCCCCGTCCCGGGGCCTGTAGTATAATAGCCGTAGGACGGCTATTATAGATTTTTAAGCCGTTTTTCTCGCCGCTTACGCGGCAACCGAAAAACATGGCTAAATTATACCATCCCCGCTTCGCGGTTATGGTATAATAGCCGTCAGACGGCTATTATAGATTTTTAAGCCGTTTTTCTCGCCGCTTACGCGGCAACCGAAAAACATGGCTAAATTATACCATCCCCGCTTCGCGGTTATGGTATAATAGGCTTTGTGAGGCTTTGTGTGTTATCCGCGCGGCAAATCGGGAGTTGTGAGGACAAATATGAAAACTCTTAATTGGATTTTGAATATAATCATAGGCACAGCTGTTGGCGTTTTTATCGGGCACGGTATATATGTATTCTGGGATTATAAGGTGCATCCCGATTTGTATGCCGTGCAGTCTGCACCGTGGTACACAAGCATTTTAGCCGCCGGTATAGAAACGGCTGTCGTTTTGGTTATAGCAATTATCATAAAGCTGATCATTCGACAGAAGTTTAAACAGCAATAAATCCCCGTTTTTCGGGAAGCGGCTCAAATCGGCGTTTTATGGAGGAGTACAAAGGTGGGTAAAAAAGAAAGATTTGAAGTTGTTTATACAGATGGTTCTCAGCTGAAAGATGCCGGAATTCGTCAAATATTGGTAGATACAGAAACAGGTGTGAATTATCTCATCTGGAAATCAGGGTACGCAGGAGGTATTACACCTCTTTTGGATTCGCAAGGCAAAGTGGTCGTCACAAAGGCATCTTCCCTTCTATAAAAGCGTTCTCAGTCTGAAACCCAGGGAGGCGGCTATGAAATCACTTCGTCTGCTGCAGGGCATCTTCGCCGTTTTGACCGTCCTTTCGCTGCTTTTTCTGGCGGCGGCAGTCTTTGGCTGCATGGAAAAAACGGCGGTCGTCCTGGCCGCCGTCTATACAGGCTGCGGCCTGGCCGGAAGCGCGGTCTGCGCCGCCGTCCGGCCCTGGCTCCGGTATGAAAAAGTCTTCGTCTATACCGAGGAGCAGGAGCGGGCCATCGACCGGCGGCTGGGCTATACGCAGATAGAGTACGACAGGCTCAGCCCCATCAAGCAGTGGCATCTGAGCTTCAGCCCGGAGGCGGTCAGAGAGCACCGCCGCCGGGCCAAAAGGACCGTCTGCCCCGCCTGCGGCGGACCGCTGACCTGGGTCCGGGAATGTACCTACATCGGCCTCCGGCATCCTGTCGGGGCCACCGGCGGGAGCTATGAAAAGACCTACGAGATCGTGCGTAAAAGATACTGCCCCGCCTGTCAAAGAATTTTTGATTAGTCATAAGGGAGGCATACATATGGAACTGGTTCTCTCCATCGGCTTTGGCTTGTGGATCGTTTTCACGGCCTTTGTGTACCGGGCCTTCTGCTCCGGCGGAAAGGGTGGAAAGAAATGAACGTGTATCTGACCGGCATTCTCTTCTCCCTGGCCGTTTTCTTCATCATCGGCTTTTTCGCGGGCCGGAAGGTCAAGGACACGGACGATTACTACGTGGCCGGTCGCAACGCGCCGACCATCCTGGTGGTGGGCTCGCTGATCGCCTCCTTTCTGTCCACCGGCGCCTTTCTGGGGGACACCGGCGAGGTCTACTCCGGCTTTTTCATGGGCATCGTCATCGTGGGCGTTCTGCAGGCCAGCGGCTATATCTACGGCGCCGGGCTCTTCGGCCGCTACATCCGCCGCAGCGAGGCCTCCACCCTGCCGGAGTATTTCGGCGTCCGCTTCCAATCCGCCGGTCTGCGGCGGACGGCGTCCCTGATCCTGATCGTCTCCGTCAGCGCCTACCTGCTCTCAGCCATTCAGGGGGTCTCCACCCTGATCAGCAGCGTCACCGGCCTGGACTACTCCCTCTGCACGGTGATCGTCTGGCTGGCCTTCACCGCCTTCACCATCTATTCCGGCTCCCCCGGCGTCCTGCTGACGGACACCGTCATGTTCCTCATCTTCCTCATCGGCTCCCTGATTGCCATCCCCTTCATCGTCAGCGCCGCCGGCGGCTGGTTTTCCGGCATCGAGGCGCTGGCTGTGCAGCAGGAGCTGCCGGGCATGATCTCCTGGGCCGGCTGGTCTGGCTATCTCTATCCGGACGGGCTGAGCAATCTCTTCTGGGCCATCACCTACGGCCTGGTCTGGGCCCTGGTGGTCTCCGTCAGCCCCTGGCAGACCAGCCGCTACCTGATGGCCCGGGACGAGCATGTGGTGCTCCGCTCCTCCATCTGGTCCTCTATGGGGGTCATGGGGGTCACCATCTCTCTGTACTTCATGGCGGCCTTCATCCGCCTGCTCAACGCCGGGCTGGAGGGCAGCCAGGCCGTGATCTGGGCGGCCACCCACATGCTGCCCACCCTGGTGGGGATCGTCATGCTCTCGGGCATCGCCGCGGCGGGGATCTCCTCCGCCTCCACCTTCCTGTCCCTCATCGGCTTTTCCGCGGTGAACGACTTCTTCCCCGCCGCCGGCCAGGACGACCGGAAAAAGCTCCGTATCTCCCGTCTGGCCATGTTCCTGGCCGGGCTGGTGATCCTGGTGCTGGCCTATCTGAACCCGCCGCAGATCTTTGTCATCATGTATTTCGGCGGCACCGTCATCGCCAGCTCCTGGAGCGTGGCGGCCTTCGGCAGCATCTGGAGCAGGCGGCTCAGCCGAACGGGGGCGCTGCTCAGCATGGCACTGGGCTTCATCGGCTGCGCCGGGTCGAAGATCTTCTACTCGGTCCGGGGCATCACGCCCCCTGTGTATCTGGACTCCTTCTTTATCGGCATCATTCTGAGCCTGGCCGGAGCCGTTCTGGGCTCCGCGCTGCGCCCGCCCACCGGGGAGGAGCGGCGGCAGCGGGAGGCGCTGTTCAAGGCCCCCGCCTCCGCGCTGGACCCGGCGGAATGCCGGAAGGACCGGCGGATGTGGCTGGTGTATCTGGGCTTCGGCGTCGCGGTGGGGCTGTTCTTCGTGCTGCTCTATGCCCTGCCCTATCTGCGGGCCGTGGGCGGGCTGTAAGGAGGCGCTTATGGATCGCGCGGTTCCCTTTTATTACGCCAGGATCAACAACATGGGCGACCTGCTCAACCCCCTGATCGTGCGGCGCTGCTTCGGCCTGGAGACCCAGCGGCAGTCCTTCCTCACCGGCCAGCTCTGCGGCATCGGCAGCTGCCTGGTCCAATACTGCTACCACGGCAATGCCGCCATGCGCCTGCAGCAGTTTATTAACGGCTTTCTCCGCCCCCAGGTCTATATCTGGGGCACGGGCTTCATCAACTATGACGACTGCCAGGGCCGCTTTTTCAAGCGCCGGATGCGCTTTTGCGCCCTGCGGGGAGAGCTGACCCGCCAGCGGGTGGAGCGCATGACCGGCCGCAGCCTGGATATCCCCACCGGGGACGCGGGCATCCTGGCCTCCGCCCTTTTGGACGAGCTGCCAGAAAAGGCTTACGACGTGGGCATCATCCCCCACCTGTGCGATCTGTCGGACCCGGCGGTCCAGGCCCTGGCGGAGAAGTACGGCAGCGCCCTGCTGATCGACGTGCGGGACGAACCCCTCGCCGTCCTGCGGCAGATCGCCCAGTGCCGGGCGGTCCTGTCCAGCAGCCTCCACGGCCTCATCGCGGCGGACAGCTTTGGCGTGCCCAACCTGCACGTGGTGTTCGGGGACCGGCTGCTGGGAGACGGGTATAAATTTGACGACTACTATTCCGCCTACGGCCTGCCCCATGTCTGCCGAGACCTGCGGCAGTCTCCCGCCCCGTCCCTGGAGGAGATCGCCTCCCAATACCCCATCACCCGGGAAATGGCAGAGGAAAAGAAACAATTGATGCTTGACAGCTTCCCGAAAGCGTGCTTACAATGAGAATAAGGACCGGTCATTTGTGATGGAACAGCAAGAACTCATATCCGTTGTGATCCCCAGCTACAACCGAAGGGACAGCCTGCCGGCCTGCCTGGAGAGCGTGCTGGGGCAGCGTTATGCCAATATAGAGGTCCTGGTGGTGGACGACGCCTCCACGGACGGCACCATGGACTATCTGCAAACCGTCCGGGACCCCCGGCTCCGCGCCCTGGGTTACGGGGAAAACCGGGGGGCCTGCTATGCCCGGAATTACGGGGCGGCGCGGGCCCGGGGGACCTACCTGGCCTTTCAGGACAGCGACGACACCTGGGCCCCGGACAAGCTGGAAAAGCAGCTGGCCTGCCTGAGGGCCTCCGGCGCGGACCTTTGCTTTTGCGGGATGAACCGCATCCCTGTGGAGGGGAAGCCCTTCTACTATCCGGTGCACGGTTTTCACCCGGAGCGGGCCCTGGAGGACTTTTTGGCGGAGAACCGGGCCGGGACGCAGACCATGCTGATGCGCCGGCAGGTCTGGGAGGAGCTCCGCTTTGACGAGAGCTTCCGCCGCTATCAGGACTGGGATTTTGCCATCCGGGCCGCGGCGCGCTTTTCCCTGGTCTATCTGCCCGAGGCCCTGGCGGACTCCGCCGTGGGCGAGGACAGCATTTCCGCCGCCGTCAAGTCCTATCCGGCGCTGGTCAAGCTCTACGCCAAGCACGCGGCCCTCTACGCGGCCCACCCGGCCGCCGACGCGGTGATGAACCGGCGGATGGGGCTGCGGCTGCTGGCCTCTCAGCCCGCCGAAGCCGCGGAGCACTTCCGCAAAAGCCTCCGGCTGAGCCATAAATGGTACGATCTGGCCTATCTTATCCGGGCCAGGGTCCGTTCTCTGAGCAAATAAATAACGGAGAAGCAGTAAGATGACAGCCTTTGTGATCCTTCACTACCGCGCCATTGAGAGCACGGTCAAATGCGTCGAGAGCCTCCAGGCCCTGGCGGGCGACAACCGGATTTTGGTGGTGGATTCCGCCTCCCCTGACGGCAGCGGCGCCGTCCTGGCGGAGAAATACGCCGGGGACGAATCGGTGCAGGTCCTGCTCAGTCCGGAAAATCTGGGCTTTGCCCGGGGCAACAACCTGGGCATCCGCCGCGCCCTGGAGCTGTTTGACCCGGACTTTGTGGTGGCTCTGAACAACGACGTGGAGATCTTTCAGGAGGATTTCTCCCAGAGGATCTCCGCGCTCTACGAGGCCCGGCCCTTTGACCTGATGGGCCCGGACATTCTCTCCGTCTTCTCCGGGATCCACCAGAACCCGAAAAGCCTGGAGCCCTGCACCCTGGAGGCTGTCCGCAGAAAGATCGCCTATGTGCAGCGGAGCCAGAAGCCTGTGTGGATGCTCCTCAGCAGCGGCCAGAAGCACAGCCCCGCCATCTGGCGCCAGGTGCAGCGCAAGCGGCGGGCCAAGCAGCACATCGATTCCTCCGTTCCCATGGAGGACGTGGTCCTGCAGGGGGCCTGCGTGATTTTCTCCCGCCGGTATCTGGAGCGCCACCCGGAGCCCTTCTACCCCAAGACCTTCATGTATTACGAGATGGAGATCCTGAACTGGCTCTGCCGCCGGGAGGGCAGCGTGGTCCTCTATGAGCCCTCCCTCCAGATCGTACACTATCAGTATATGGCCACCAAGACTGAGTACCGCTCCATTCTGCGCCGTTCTCAGTTTGTCTGCGCCTGCTTGCTGGACTCTCTCCGGGCCGCGGAGGAGCTGATAGTCTCCGCCGGGGAAGAGGCGGCGCCTCTGCCGGAGCAGTCTCCTGTCCCGGCGAAACTGTAGGGCGCGGCCATGAAAAAGAAAAAGATTCGCCGGAGCACCCGGAACTTTTATGCCGCTCTGTCCTACCTGTCCCCCCGGCTGAATACCCGGCTGCTGTTTTACCGGAAGTTCGGCCGCTTTCCGGACCTGGACCATCCCGCCACCCTCAACGAGAAGCTGCTGAAGCTGAAGCTGGAGCGCTACGGGACGGACCCGCTGGTGCGCCAGTGCGCGGACAAGCTTCTGGTGCGGGATTTTGTGGAGAGCCGGGGCTACGGGGCGCTGCTCAACCGGCTGCTGGCCGTCTATGACCGGCCGGCGGACATCGACTGGGACGCGCTGCCGGAGCGCTTCGCCCTGAAGTGGAATTTCGGCTGCGGCTACAATCTGATCTGTCCGGACAAGGCCGCTCTGGACAGGGCCCAGGCCCTCCGGCAGCTGAAGGCCTGGGGGCGGGAGCCCTTCTGGGCCTACTATTCCGAGCTGCAATACCAGCATATGGAGAAGAAGCTGCTGGCCGAGGAATTTATCGGCGGAGCGGACGGCTCTCTGCCGGAGGATTATAAATTCTACTGCTTTGACGGTCACGCCCACTGCGTCCTGCTCTGCCAGGGCCGGGAGGAGGGCTGGCCTCGCTTCTATTTCTTTGACCGGAGCTTTACCCTGCTGCGCATCAACCCGGATTCTCAGGCCGCCCCGGCAGACTTCGCTCCGGAGAAGCCGGCGGGCCTGGACGAGGCCTTCCGGGTCGCGGACCGGCTCAGCGCCGGCTTTCCCTTCGTGCGGGTGGATCTGTATCTCACCCCCCAGGGCGTCCGCTTCGGGGAGATGACCTTTACCCCCAGCGCCGCCATGGACAACCGCCGCCTGCCGGAGACGGACCGGATGTTCGGCCAAATGCTTTCCTTATAGGGAGGAGCCCCATGTCACAGTGGACCGCGATACAAAAGACCTGGGCCATGTGCCGGCGCCTGGCGGACTGCCGGGGCGGCTCTCCCCTGCCCCTGTTTCCGGACGCGCTCTTCTGCCTCTTCCGGCACGGGGCCTCGCCGGAGAACTATTTCGTGCTCCGCTTTTTCCGGCTGCCGGAGCGGGAGCGGGCCCGCTATCTCACCTCCGGCCGCTCCAAAGCGGCGGACCGGGCCCTGAACCGGCAGGCCACGGCGGAGGACCGGCGGATCCTGGGGGACAAAGCCCTGTTTAACCGCCATTTCGCCGGCCTGGTCAAGCGGGAGAGCCTGTACGCTCCCGACGCCTCCTTCGCGGACTTCTCCGCCTTTCTGGACCGGCAGGAGGACCTGATCCTAAAGCCGGTCCGGGGGCTCCAGGGCCGGGGCATCGAGAAGCTCCGGGCCGGGGCCGTCCCGGACCGGGCGGCGCTGTACCGGCGCTGCCGGGAGGATAAGCTCCTGCTGGAATCCTGCATCCGGCAGCACCCGGCGCTGGACCGAATCAACGCCTCCAGCCTGAACTCCGTGCGCGTCAACGCCGCCCGGGACCGGGCCGGCCGCGTCCGGCTGATCGGCGCCTGCCTCAAGTGCGGCGCGCCGGGGGCAGTGACCGATAATTTTCACACCGGCGGCGTGGCCTACCCCCTGGAGCTGGCCACCGGCCGGGTCTCCGGCCCCGGCCGGAACAACCGGGACCTGAACGAGTATATCCACCACCCCGGCTCCCTCTGCTTCATGCCCGGCTTTCAGGTCCCCTTCTGGGACCGGGTGCTGGTCTGCGTCCGCCGGGGGATGGACGCCGTCCCCAGCGTGGGCTATGTGGGCTGGGACGTGGCGCTCACGCCGGAGGGGCCGGAGCTGATCGAGGGCAACTTTAACTGGCCCGGCGGCAACATCATCCAGTTTGACAACCGGGGCAAATACCCTGAGCTTTTGGATTGTATAGGGAAGAGAAAATGAGCAACATTTTGTGGGACAATATGCTGGTAAAGAGCATCCGGGTCTATCCCCGTCTGCGAAAGCGCTTCAAGACCTATATCGCCGGCGTGGAGCAGATGCCGGAGGGCTTCACGCCTGACAAGCTCTTTTTTGATTATCTGAAGGTCCGGCGGCAGCTGCCGGAAAAGCGGGTGTCCATATCCGAATACATGATTTTCGCCTTTTACCGGCTCAGCCTGGAGGAAAAGCGGGCCTATCTGACGGACACGGAGGCCACGCTGCTCATGCGCCCCTATAACGCCGCCTCCGAGCCCTATTTAAAGGACAAGGTCTGTTTTTTAAAGACCTTCTCGGACTTTGTCCGGCGGGACTGGCTGTATCTGCCGGAGGCCACGGCCGGGGAATTCGCCGGCTTTGTGCACCGGCACGGCTCCGTGGCCCTGAAGCCCCCTCTCTCCAGCTGGGGCATCGGCTTTCGCAAGCTGACGGCGGAGGAGCTGGCCGGGCAGGAGGAGCGCGTGTTTCAGGAGCTGGCCGAAGAGGGCTATCTGGCGGAGGAGTTTCTGCAGTCCGATCCGGCCCTGGCCAAGTACCACCCGGACTCTCTCAACACCCTGCGGGTCATCACCTTCCGCAACGGGGAGCGCTTCACCGTCTTCGGCGCGGGGCTCCGGGTGGGCAACAAGGGCCTGCATGTGGACAACGCCCACGGCGGCGGGATCTTCTGCGAGATCGACCCGGACACGGGCCTGATCATCACCGACGGCCTGGACGAGCACGGCAACGCCTATCTAAGCCACCCCATGACCGGCGTCCCCTTCCGGGGGCAGCAGATCCCCTATTGGCCGGAGATCATTGATCTCTGCCGCCGGGCCTCCCTGACGCTCCCCTGCCTGCATGTGGTAGGCTGGGATGTGGCCATCCTCCCCGGCGGCCAGCTGGAGCTGATCGAGGGGAACCACAATCCGGGCATGAACATCATCCAGGCCGCCTACAAGCACGGCGTCTACCAAAAGTTTGCCGACCTGTTGCTGGACTTTTACGGTCCCCCGGAGCTCTGGGCCCAGCCCGAGGAGCCCGTTCCCGCGGTGTAACCGCCGCTCGTTTCGGATTCTGATTGATCATTTATATCCGGGCGGGCCGGGTCAGCGTCAAAAGACCTCTGAAGACGATATGACCGCATAAATGCGGCCATAAACGTCGGTCAGAGGTCTTTTTCCTTTCTCCATGAAGCCCGCTGCGCCGGGCTTTCATGGGACCCCCTACACCGCTCTCTTCGAGTCCCGTTCGATTGATATGAAAAAAGGGGTCGTAGCAAAACGTATGTTGCGCTACAACTCCTTTTCGATTGCTCTATAAATTTCTTGTTTATCGAAGAATAGTATTATTCCTCCTCCGCCCGGTTCAGAGCGGCGGCAATCACATCGTCCATGTCATAGTACCGGTATTCCCCCAGCCGGCCGC
>CANQRQ010000016.1 GCA_947626315.1 uncultured Oscillospiraceae bacterium
CACAAAAAGCAACACCGAGGTACTGTTTCTTCAGTCCTCGGTGTTGTTTTTTCCTGGGCCGTTTTGCTACAGCCCCTCGGTATAGGTATACGGGGCTGTTGCGCCCTTACAGGCCCTTTCTGGCCCGGTTGTAGTTGATGAGGCAGCCGGCCTTGACGATCTTCCGCTCATCGGCGGTCATGTCCGCCACATAGAGGCTGATCTCCTTCGCCTGGCCGTCCTTCAGCACATAGGCCTTCACGTCCTTCAGATCGCCGTCCAGGGCCGTGCGCACGCCGGGGACATAGATGTAGTCGCCCACCTCGAAGTCCGGCTCGCCCAGCATCTGGAAGGGGATCATGCCCCAGTTCATCACGTTGGAGCGGTAGCGCTTGGTGGCATACTCCCTGGTGATGTTGGCAAGGCCGCCGATCACCCGCTGGCAGCTGGCCGCCTGCTCACGGGCGGAGCCGTCGCCCGGCTTCACCGCGTAGATCATGCTGCCGATCTCCGTCTCAGCGGCCGTCACGTTCTCCTGGCCGGGGATGGTCCGGATGGCGTCGAACACGGCCTTCAGCTCGGGCTCCGCCGCCGTCACATCTTCACCCGCCACGCGGGCCTTCTCCAGCTTGTCCACTGCCTTGCTGCGGCCCACATACTGGGGGTCCCGCCGGGACAGGGTAAACTCCGCCAGACCCAGGGGGTTGGAGCGGTAGGAGGAGGTCTCGCCGGAGGGGATCAGCTCGTCGGTGGTGGTCACCGGGTCCATGATCTTGGAGCAAACCTTCAGGAGGATGTTCTCCGTCAGGGCGCTCATCTGGGGCCAGTCCTTGATGTTGGGGCCGTAGACCAGGTCCTCGCCGGTGGCCTTGCTGTAGCCCTGGTACACCCGCTTGTCATACACGCCCTTGTCGAAGTGATATTCGGGCACGTCGCCCCAGCAGTCGTAGCGCTCCGCGCTGGTGAGCACGCCGCCGTTGGCCGCCGTGGCGGCGATAGACCGGGCGTCCATCAGAGCGACCGCCGACATCTGCCCATTGCCGGGCTTGGAGCCCTCCCGGTTGGGGAAGTTCCGGGTGGTGTGCCGGATGGACAGGCCGTTGTTGCAGGGGGTGTCGCCCGCGCCGAAGCAGGGGCCGCAGAAGGCCGTGCGGATGATGGCGCCCGCCTCCATCAGATCGGCAATGACGCCCTTCCGGGTCAGGTCGATGAACACCGGCTGGGAGGAGGGGTACACCGCCAGGGAGAACTCGCCGCTGCCGCAGCTGCCGCCCCGGAGCATGTTGGCCGCCTCCACCACGTTGGTGTAGTTGCCGCCGGCGCAGCCGGCGATGACGCCCTGCTGCACGTGGAGCTTGCCGTCTTTGATCTTATCCAGCAGGCTGTAGCTGGCCCGGCCGTCGCTGACCTTGGCCGCTTCCTTCTCCACCTGGGAGAGGATGTCGGACAGATTCTCGTTGAGGGTGTCGATCTCGTAGGTGTTGGAGGGGTGGAAGGGCAGGGCGATCATGGGCTTGACGCTGCTCAGGTCCACATACACGCAGCCGTCGTAGTAGGCCACCTCCGCCGGATTCAACTCCTTGTACTCGTCTCCCCGGCCGTGGAGGGACAGGAAGGCGTGGGTGTCCTCGTCGGTGCGCCAGATGGAGCTGAGGCAGGTGGTCTCGGTGGTCATCACGTCCACGCCGTTGCGGTAGTCGGTGCTCATGGTGCTGACGCCGGGGCCCACGAATTCCATGACGCAGTTTTTCACATAGCCGCACTTGAACACCGCGCCGATGATGGCCAGGGCGATATCCTGGGGGCCCACGAAGGGCTGGGGCTTGCCGTCCAGGTAGATGGCGATGACGCCGGGGTACTTCACGTCATAAGTGTCCCGCAGCAGCTGCTTGACCAGCTCGCCGCCGCCCTCGCCGATGGCCATGGTGCCCAAGGCGCCGTAGCGGGTGTGGGAGTCGGAGCCCAGGATCATCTTGCCGCAGCCGGCGTGCATCTCACGCATGTACTGGTGAATGACCGCGATGTGGGGCGGGACGTAGATGCCGCCGTACTTCTTGGCGGCGGAGAGGCCGAACATATGATCGTCCTCGTTGATGGTGCCGCCCACGGCGCACAGGGAGTTGTGGCAGTTGGTGAGCACATAGGGGATGGGGAACTTGTCCATGCCGGAGGCTTTGGCGGTCTGGATGATGCCCACGAAGGTGATGTCGTGGGAGGCCATGGCGTCAAAGCGCAGGCGCAGGTTCTCCATATCCTCCGCGCTGTTGTGGGCCTTCAGGATAGAGTAGGCGATGGTGCCCTTTTTTGCCTCAGCCTTATTGGCCGCCTTGCCGCAGAGAGAGGGGAGCTTTTCGGATTCCGCTTCGGGCACGATCTGGCTGCCGTTTACCAGATACACGCCGCCGTCGTAAAGCTTGACCATAGTGTTTCTCCTTTTCGTTTAATAAAAAACTGTTTCTCTATAAAGAGGGCGCCCCCTGAGAGAGAGGGGCTGGGGGCGCCCTGCCGGGATCACAGGATGAAGGAGACGATCAGGTTGTACACCGCGCAGATGCAGACGCTGATGGGCACGGCCACGAACAGCAGCCGGTTGAACAGGGTCGTGCGCTCCTCTTCCTTGTTGCAGGAGCCCAGGATCAGGGAGCCGCCGGAGGAGAAGGGGCTGATGGCGGAGCTCTGGGCGCCCAGCACGGTGCAGGCGAACAGCGCGGCGGGGCTCAGGCCGGTAGCGGCGGCCAGGCCGGGGATCAGCGGGAACAGGGCCGGGCACACCACGCCGGTGGTGGAGCTGAAGAAGCTCATGAAGGCGCCTACGATGCTGAAGGCCACGGGGATCAGGAACTTGGGCACGTTGCTGCCGATCCAGGCGGAGAGCATGTCGATGGTGCCGGCCTGCACGGCCACGGCGATCAGCATGCCCGCGCCGGCGATCATCAGGATGGTGTTCCAGGGCACCTTGGCAATGATCTCCTTCTGGGGAGCCAGCTTCATCAGCAGGGCGATCATGGCGAAAATCATGGCCACCAAACCCACGTCGATCTTGCCGGCCACGGCGGAGATAAAGGCCACATTGGGCAGGAAGAGCTTCAGCAGGGGGAAGATCAGGACCACGGCCATCATGATAAAGATCAGGGTCAGGGTCTGCTTCTGCTTGGGGTCATAGGCCTCGGGCTTGGTAAAGGCGGTGCCTTTGCCGATGTTCCGGTTGGCCTTCACGCCGTAGCGGAAAACGGTGATGATCACCAGGGAGACGACGATGGCCAGGCCGAACATGGTCAGCGTGGAGACGAAGGAATCCACCGGGACCAGATCCGGGTTATTCTCGTAGGCGGTGTCCATCAGGCCCCGGAACACCACGCCCAGGGCGGCGGTGGGGAAGTTGCCGCCGGCCAGTGCGCCGCAGTTGATGGCGACGGCGCCGGTGAGCTTATCCAGCCTGGCCTCCTCGCAGATGATCAGGGTGATGGGGGCCAGGAAAGCCAGCACGGTGAAGTAGGCCGCACCCATGACGGACAGGATCACCGCCACGAAGAACAGGGCGTAGGGCAGCAGGCCGGGGAACTTCCGGCAGGCGTACAGCAGGGTCTTGGACAGCTTTTCCAGGGTGCCGTTGGCGGCGGCCACGTTGTAGAACAGGGAAACCGCCAGAATGACGAACATGGTATTGGTGGGCCAGGTGGCGATCAGGTTCTTGGTGCTCATGCCCATGACAAAGCAGCCGATGGCATAAGCGAACACGATGCAGAAAAGGCCCGTGTTGATACCGGTCTTGTAGCCCAGGAACACGGCCAGGGCGATAGAAACGATGATCAGCAGGCTAAGGACAGAGGCGCTCATGTTTTTCTTCCTTTCTTCGCTCTAATTGTTCTTTTTTCAGTCTTCAATGCCCAGCAGACGGCAGGGCAGCGTGTGGGTCATGTAGCGGATCTGCTCCAGGGGGATGCCGTGGTCCGCCAGATACTGCATGTACATCTCCATGGCGATCTCCCAGTGGGGATTCTCGGTCTGGCCCCCGTCGGTGTCCACCATGACGTGCTCATAGCCCACGGTCTTGATGATCTCCAGGTTGTCGGGCAGGTTGCTCTTGTACTGGCCGCCGCCCATGTTCTGGGCGAAGCAGCGCTCCAGGATCACGTCGTAATCCTTCACCAGGCGGATCTGGTCCTCCACGGACATGCCCACGATCCACCACTCGGGGTGGGTGATGACCACCTTTTTGACGCCGGCGGCCCGGGCGGCCTCCACCACCACGAAGGCGTCCTCCGGGGACACATGGGCGGTGCCCAGCACGGCGTCATGGTCCTTGATGAGCCGGAACACGTCCAGCAGCTCCGGGACCACCTTTCCGTCCCGGACCACGTCCACGGCGTCGGCGGTGGATTTCTTCATCATCTCCAGGTGCCGCCGGGCGGACTGGGTGGGCAGCCAGACCACCTTGGCCCCCAGCTTCAGGGCGTTCTCCACCGCCACGGGGTTGATGCCGCCCACGCAGCGGTTCAGGGTCACGGAGCCAAACATGGTGAAGTCGTTGTCCCCGTGGACGATCTGGTTGTAGCGGTTCACCAGGAAGGCCCGGTTGGCGGTGTAGCCCAGGTGGGTCTTGATGACGATGGCCCGGGCCCCTACCCGTACCGCCGCGTCGCAGAGCTCAAAATCGTCATAGGCTCTGAGCCGCAGGTCCGGGTTGGTGTGGACGTGCATATCCACCACACCCTGCATAGATACTTTTGGCATACGGTCTCTCCTCTCTCTGAAAGTTATTTGCTTGCCAAATTGCTGTCATTATTGTATAATTTTTGACATAACTTTCGCAATTCAGAATATTTTATAAATGCTATCGGCCCAGCCGATAGCAGGAGGATGTTTGCGTGAAAAGCCACGCGAACGTCGAAAAAACGGCGTGCCGCTCGCCGCAAAAGCGGCAACCGCGGCACATGACGAAAATCCCCGTTCTGCCGCATATGGGGTTTTTCTTTCTACTTGTGCTGCCGACCTTGCGGCAGAAGGGGGATTAATATGGACCTGAAGGATTTCAACTACCTGATCACCCTGGCCCGGGAGGGCAGCGTGTCCAAGGCGGCGGACCAGCTGTATATGGCCCAGTCCAGCCTGAGCCAGTTTTTGCAGCAGTACGAGAGCGAGCTGGGCGTCAAGCTGTTCATCCGCACCTCCAAGGGGATCCGGCCCACCTCCGCCGGCGCGGTCTTTATCCAGCGGCTGGAGAAGCTCACCGAGGATTACCGCCGGGCCAAAAACGAGCTCTGGGACAACGAGAGCATGAAGGGCGGCAAGGTCACCCTGGGCATCAGCTCCTTCCGGGGCCGGCGCATGGCCCCGCTGATCCTCCGGCATTTCCACGAGCGGTATCCGGACGTGCAGGTGGACATCGTGGAGGAGAACAGCATGAAGCTGGAGGAGCTGCTGCTGGAGGCCCGGCTGGATCTGGCGGTCATCGCCCTGCCGCCGGCCAAGCTCCGGCACGGCACGATCTTTTTGAAGTACGACGAGGTGCTCATGGTGGGCAACCGGCACCACCCCATCATGGCCTGCGCCCACCCCAAGGCCGACAGCTCCGGCTGGTGGGTGGATATGAAGGACGCCTGCCAATTCGGCTTCATCCTCAGCGACCATGACACCATTCTGGGCAACATCGGCCGGGACCTGTTCAAGCGGGACAAGCTTCCCTGCCGGATCATCAACGGCAACATCACCGCCGCCATGGCCGTGTCCATGGCCTCGGCAGGCCTGGGCCTGGCCTTCACCTACGCCTCCTCCGTGGAACGGGAGGAGGACGCGGTGTTCTTCTCCATCGGGGAGGAGGGCTGTTTCATGAAGCTGGGCCTGGCCTATCCCTCGGAGGAGTACCACTCCAAGGCCGTGCGGGCCCTGGAGGAGGTCATTCGGGAGATCTACCTGGGGCCCGACGGGAACGTGTAAAAAAACAGAAACCCCTATCCCTATACCAAAAACCCGCGCCGGGAACGTGATCCCGGCGCGGGTTTTTGGTCTATCATTATTCTACAGATTTCAGCGCTTCCGCCATGTGGATCTTTTTCAGCTTCTGCCCCATGGCGAGCTTGACCAGCGCGGCGAAGAAGAGCGTCATCAGGAGGCTGAAGAGATAGCTGAGCGGGGCGATGCGGATGTCGAAGCTCATGCCGTCCGGCCTGATCTGGAACATGGCAAAGGCGTGGAGGAGCTTGCCCAGGGGCAGGCCCAGCAGCGCCCCGGTCCAGGTCAGGATATTGACCTCCCGGAACACGTAAGCGGCGGACTCCCGGTTGAAAAAACCCAGCACCCGGAGGGTGGCGATTTCCCGGTTCCGCTCGCTGATGTTGATGTTGATGAGGTTGAACAGCACGATAAAGGCCAGGGCCCCGGCGCAGAGGATGATCAGCGCCACGATCAGATCCAGGCTTGCAAAGGAGGTCTCGATGGTATCCCGGGTGTCCCGGTTCAGGGAAACGAAGCTCACATCCTCGTCCCCGGCCAGGTCCGTATAGGCCTGGCCCTGGTCCGCTCCCTCCGGGAAGACGGCATAGGCGGCGTTGATATCGGCCTGGCCGAATAGGTCCCGCATGGTCTTTTCTGTGACGAAGGCATAGCTGCCGATGTAGTTGTCGAACACGCCGGTCACCGTGGCGGGGACTGTGTGGAAATCCCCGTCCGCCAGGTCAACAGTGTCCCCCGGCTCCACCCGGAGGGCCTCGGCCAGGCCCCGGCTCAGAACGATCTCCCCGTCGACTGGGGCCGCGACCGGCTCTTCTCCGGCGTGCAGGTCCATGAACCCGGCCAGGTCCCCGCAGGCCCAGGTCAGGGCCGTGTCTTTTGAGCTGCCGCCGGCCAGGAGGCTGGCATTGTTCCGGGAGAGGAACAGCAGGCTCTCCGCCGCCCCCGCGTGCTTTCGCGCGAAATCCTCCCGCTGTTCCGGGCTGAGGTCCCCAATGAAGCTGAGCTCCGCGTCATAGCAGACCACCTCGCCGTACTGGTATCCCGCCACGTCCTGGATGGAGTCCCGGATGCCGAAGCCGGTGAGCACCAAGGCCGTGCAGCCGCTGATGCCCAGGATCATCAGGAGAAAGCGCTGCCGGTAGCGGATGGTGTTGCGCAGGGAAACCTTGTAGAGAAAGCTGAGCCGCCGCCAGAGGGGCGTGAAGCGCTCCAGTAAAATGCGCTTGCCGCTCTTGGGCGTCTTGGGCCGGAGGATGGAGGCGGGGGTCTCCCGCAAGGTCCGGCGGCAGCAGGCCCAGGCCACGCCCACCGTACAGAGCATGGCCACCGCCATGGAAAAGGCGAACATCCAGGCGTCAAAGGAGTAGGTCAGGACCTGGGAGAAGTTATAGATGGAGCGGTAGGCCTTCCAGAAGATGCCCGGCAGATAGCCGGTCCCCAGCATGAAGCCGCCCAGGGCGCCGATCAGGCCGGCGGAGCCGGCGTAGAGCAGATACTTGCCGCTGACCGCCCCTCGCCGGTAGCCCAGGGCCTTCCACACGCCGATCTGGGTCCGCTGCTCGTCCACCATGCGCTTCATGGTGGTGGCGCAGACCAGCGCCGCCACCAGAAAGAAGAACACGGGGAAGACTACAGAGATGTTCTCGATGATCGTCGCGTCCTGGTCGAAGGCGGCGTAACCGGCGTTCTCGCTCCGGGTCAGTACCGTGCTGGAGGGCTCTTCGATGTCCGCCAGGTCCTTCTCCGCCTGGGCCAGGTCCTCGTAGCCCTCGGCCAGCTCCTCCTCAAAGGGCTGGAAGGCTTCGTCTATGGCCGTGCGGATGTCCGACCTGTCCGTCACGCCGTAGGCCGCCATCTGCCCGGCCATCTCCTCCACGGCCTCCTCTTTCTTCTTGTCCAGATCATTCCGGGCGTCGGCAAGCTCGGTCCGGGCGTCGTCGATCTCGGCCCGGCCCGTGGAGAGAAGCTCTTCATAGTGTGCTTCCGCCAGCTCCGCCGCCAGGGCCTCGGCCCTCTCCTCAAAGGCCTCGGCCCGGTCCTCATAGTCCGCGCTGTAGGCCGCCGGCCGGCCGGCCATTGTGAAATAAAGCTCCGTGACATAGTCCGCCATGAAGGCGTCCCGGGGGACGAAGGCGAAGGCTGCCACCCGGCCGTCGCCGATGGAGGCGTTGCCCCGCTCCAGGCTGATATACAGCGGCGAGCGGACCGTCCCCACCACGATGAGGCTGGACTCCGTAAAGGCGTCCAGGGTCTCCTGTTTGTTGTTCTCTGAAAAACTGAGCGTCTGCCCGATGCAGCCCGCGTCAAAGGCGTCCGCGTCCAGCACGCACTCCCAGGGGCAGGCCGGGAGTCGGCCGGAGACCAGCGTCAGGCAGTTGACTTTTTCCGTGATGGAGTGGAAGCGGAGCACCGTCTCTCCCCCATCCCCGTTTACCAGCACATCCTCGAACAGCGCGCCCTCGGCGCAGGCGACCCCCTCCTGCCGGGACAACTCCTCCTCGCTGTCCTGGGAGAAGCCCAGGGAGGACAGGAGCCGGAAATCATAGAGGTTTTGCCCGGCAAAATACGCCTCCGCCGTGCCGGTAAAGGCCGGGCGGCAGGCCCGCAGCCCGGCGAAAAAGCCCACGCCCAGCGCGATGATGACTAAGATGGCCAGATAGCGGCCCAGGCTGTCCCCGATCTCTCGGAGGGCCGATCTCAGCAAGACCCCCATGCCCTCACCACTCGATCTGCTCGACCGGCACGGGGGCCGGGTTTTCGGTCTCGGACTGGACAACGCCGCTATTGACCCGGATCACCCGGTCGGCCATGCCGCAGAGGGCGGAGTTGTGGGTGACGATCACGACCGTCATCCCGGTCCGGCGGCTGGTGTCCTGCAAAAGCTTCAAAATGGCCTTTCCGGTGGCGTAGTCTAATGCCCCCGTGGGCTCGTCGCAGAGCAGGAGCTTGGGCTTCTTGGCCAGGGCCCGGGCGATGGCCACCCGTTGCTGCTCCCCGCCGGAGAGCTGGGCGGGGAAATTGTCCCGCCGCTCCGAGAGGCCCACCTCCCTCAGCACCTCCGCCGGGTCCAGATGGTCCCTGCAGATCTGCACCGCCATCTCCACGTTCTCCAGGGCTGTCAGGTTGGGGATCAGATTGTAAAACTGGAAGACGAAGCCCACGTCGCTGCGCCGGTAGGCGGTGATCTGCTTCTCCTTATAGGCGGAGATCTCCTGCCCGTCCAGCCAAACCCGGCCGCCGGTCACGGTGTCCATCCCGCCCAGGATGTTGAGGATGGTGGTCTTCCCCGCCCCGGAGGCCCCCACGATCACGCAGATCTCTCCCTGCCGGACCGTGAAGCTGGCCTCCTTCAGGGCGTGGATCTCCACCTCGCCCACCTGATATGTCTTTCTGACCTTCTCAAAAGTGATAAATTCCGGCATCGGCCTTCTCCTGTCCCTGAGCTCTCTTATTCTCCGTTAAATGTTTTTTCGGTATGTATCTTATATCTTATTTTTGTTTGTGCTTCATTGGGTTTTTATGAATGAATTATGAATTTATTATTACCGGGGCCTCCCGGCTTTTCTTTTTTTGACTTTCTCCCCATTCGCGTGAAAAACACGTTCCATCATGGAAGACCGCCCTTCGCGCCGCCGGCTGAGATCCTGATAAAAGCGGGATTCCAGGCTTGACGGCCGATATCGGCCGGTTTTGGCATCATTCGGCTTCATCCTCAGCGACCATGACACCATTCTGGGCAACATCGGCCGGGACCTGTTCAAGCGGGACAAGCTGCCCTGCCGGATCATCAACGGCAACATCACCGCTGCCATGGCCGTGTCCATGGCCTCGGCAGGCCTGGGCCTGGCCTTCACCTACGCCTCCTCCGTAGAGCGAGAGGGGGGACGCGGTGTTCTTCTCCATCGGGGAGGAGGGCTGTTTCATGAAGCTGGGCCTGGCCTACCCCTCGGAGGAATACCACTCCAAGGACGTGCGGGCCCTGGAGGAGGTCATCCGGGAGATCTACCTGGGGCCAGAAGGGAACATGTAAGCGCCAAGCATATCTATAAGAACCAATAAGAATCGGCTGCGAGGCAGTCGATTCTTATTGGTTCTGGTTCTTATAACTCGTTGACCGTCGAGGTGACGGACATCCGGCAAATCCGCTTCGCCGGGGCAGCCACCGCCGCGGCGCAGGCCAGGGCGGCAAAGGCCGCAATGACCAGGGCCGCCCCAGCCGGGACTTTCCAGGCCTCGCCGAAGTACGCCGTAATAAAGCTCTCATAGATCATTTTATGGGCCGGAAGGCCCGCCGCCAGCCCGGCGGCCAGGCCGCAGAGAGCGTAGGTCAGGGTCTCGGCGATGATCATTTTCGTCAGCTGCCGCCCGCTCATCCCCACGCTGCGCATGGCGCCGTACTGCCGGATCCGGGCGGAGACGCTCAGGGAGATGCTGTTGACGATGTTGCAGACGGTGATGGCGGCGATCATGGCCAGGAAGCTGTACACCAGCAGGGTGAAAGCCCAGTAGGTGGCGGCCGTCTCCCGGTTGCCCGCCCGCCGGTCGGACAGCAGAAGCTCCCCGGCGGCGGCGCGGATCTCGGCCACCTGCTCCTCCGTGGCGTCCTTCTCCAGCTGCATGTCCAAAACCGCGTAGCCGCTCTCCCCGCACAGGCGGGCGAAAAGCGCTTCCGTACATAAGAGCACCGGGGTCCCGCCGCCGTCGAAGGGCGTATAGGTGGAAACGCAGGCCACCTCCAGGCTCTGCCCGCCGATCTGAAGCCGGTCCCCCTTTTGCAGCGGATTGCCCGGGTCATAGACGCTTATCACGCAATTTTCCTCCCGGCAGGCCCGCTCCAGGCCCCGCCGGTCCTCTGTCCAGCCCTCCTGCTCCGCCCAATCCATCTGCCGACCGTCCAAAGAGACCAGGAACAGCTGTCCGCCGCCCCCTTCCCACTCCGCCTCCAGCTTCTGCACAGTGCGGCCGAAGCTCCGCTTTACGCCCGGCATGGTGGAAAGCTCCTCCGCCAATTCTCTAGTCACTGCGTTAGAGCCGTCATCGCTTAACACCGATAGATCCGGCGAGGAGGGCCGCAGCGGGGTGAGGGCGTAATGGATCCAAGCCAGAACGGCGGAAAAGCTCAAAAACAGGAGAATGCTCAGGGCGAAAGAGCCGGTCATCAGCAGCAGGTTCTTTTTAGACGCGGCGGCGTGGCGGAGCCCCAGGGCCGTCTCCACCTTCCAGGGCCCCAGCCGGGCCGGACGTGCGGCCTTCCTCTCCCCATTTCCCGTCACCGCCATCACCGGCGAGACCGCGGCAGCCCGCCGGGCGGGAGAGCGGGCCGCCAAAAGGACCGTGAGCAGCCCCACCAGAACGCCGCAGAAGAGGCCGGGCAGGCTGACGCCGAAAAGGGGGATGCCGCTGAACATGCCGCCGACCTCGTAGCGGAGCGCGGCGCAGACGCCCCAACTGCCTGCAATCCCCAGGGCCGCGCCGGCGGGCACCGCGCTCCGGCACCAGTACAGCGCCTCCCGGCGCACCAGGCGCATGATCTGTTCTTTGCTGGCGCCCAGGCAGCGGAGCATCCCGAAAAAGGCCGTCCGCTGGGCCACGTTGCTGTTCAGGCTGCCGGTGATCATAATGACCCCCGCCGTGAGGACCAGGACAAACAGAAACGCCGCCGCGCCGTACATCCCCAGCACCACGCTGTTCTCGCTGAAGCCGGACAGGGCGATGAGCACCAGATTCTCGGCCAGCTGTCCCTCCTCCAGTCTAAATTGGCTTTTGATTTCAGAGATGGCCCGGCGGATCTGGGTAAAGGGCCGGAAGCGGACAAAGAGCTCCGGCGCTGAGGCGGCGCCGTTAGCGGCGCGGACCTGTTCAAAAGCGGCCCGGTTCAGGCACACCAGGAGCGCATCATACCGGGCGGCGCTGCCGTCGTCCTCAAAGCCGGAGATCTGGTAGCGGAAGTCCCCGGCGGGGGTGTGGAGGGTAAAGCTGCCGCCGATCTCCGCGCCGAAGACGGTCTTCGCGTTTTCCGAGAGCACCGCCTCCCCGCTGTCTGCCGGGAACCGGCCCTCGCTCAGATAGGAAAAGGTGTCCGTCAGCCAGCTCTCGTCTGAGCCGGTTATACCGGCCTTTTTCCCGGCTACGGTATAGTCCAGGCTGATATCTGTGTTGATTGATTCGCTGACAGAGACGGCCGCCACATCCCGCCGGACCGCCAGCTTCTCCGCCGCCGCCTCCGGGAGCCCCCGCAGGGCGATGTGATAATTCCCGTGCTGCCGCCGGGCGTTGGCGGTCTCCATGCGCACGCCCATGTCCGCCATGGAAAAGATGCCTGTCACCAGAAACACCGCCAGGGCGATGCACAGGACCGTCATGCGGTTCTGCCGCTTCCGCACCCTGGCGGAAAGGGGAATCAGGCTCAGATAGCTTTTCATGCCCGGCACCTCCCGAAATCGGTCAGGCGGCCGTCCGTGACCTGGAGGAGCCGGTCCGCCGTCTGGGCAATGCTCCGGTTGTGGGTGATCAGCAGGATGGTCTGCTCATACTTTTTCGACGCCTCTTTCAGCAAGGCAATCACTTCGCGGCTGTTCTGGCTGTCCAAATTGCCGGTAGGCTCGTCCGCGAGGATCAGGGCGGGGCGGGTGATCAACGCCCGGCCGATTGCCACCCGCTGCTGCTGGCCACCGGAGAGCTGGCCCGGCAGATGGTTCCGGCGCTCCCGCAGGTTCAGCACTGTTAGCAGTTCTTCCAGATATTTCTTGTCCGGTTTCTGATAATCCAGCAGCAGTGGGAAAACAATATTCTGCTCCACGGTAAGCTCTGGCACCAGATTGAACGCCTGGAAGATAAAGCCTATATTTCTCCGCCGGAACACGGTGAGCTGCTTGTCATCCATAGAAAAGACGTCTTTCCCGTCGATCAGCACCTTACCGGAAGTGGGCGTATCCAGTGCGCCGATCAGATTCAGCAACGTGGTTTTGCCGGAGCCGGACTCTCCGACAATGGCCACATATTCCCCTTTGGGAACAGAAAAACTCACATCTCGCAGCGCCTTCACGGCCGCTTCCCCGCTGCCGTAGGTCTTGCAGAGCTTCTGTACCTCCAATAAATCCAATTTATACACCTCTTTCAAAACATCTCACTGTATTAGGCGCAGGATTTACCCTGTCCACGCGAGGCAGAATAACACATAAACCTTACTCTTATATGACTGTCAGCCTACAATTATGTAGGAATTGGAAAATTCATCGTAAAGGCACTTCCTTTTCCCCATTCGCTATCTGCCTCTATCGTTCCGCCGTGGGCCTCCACGATGGCTTTGGCCAGGGGCAGGCCCAGCCCGAGCCCCTGCCGGTCTTTGGAAAAGCGGCTGCGGTAGAAGCGCTTGAAAATATGGTACAGATCCTCCGGGTGTATGCCGCTCCCATTGTCCATCACCGTAATTTGTACAAAGGTGGGCAAGGCTTTCCATTCCAAGCGAACTGTGTCCCTCTCCCCGGTGTGGTCCAGGGCGTTTTTTACTACATTGCCGATAGCCTCCATCAGCCAGTCTCGATCGCAGAGGAGGAACAACTCCTCCGGCCCGCATAGGACAAGTTCTTTTTGTTCCTGCCGGGCACGGGTTGCGAAACGTAGTTCCACATCCCGCATTATTTCTGCCACATTTTCTTGCTCCTTTTCAAGAACGACGGACCCGGCATCCAGTTTCGTGATGGTAAGCAGGTTTTGGATCAGCGTCTCCATCCGGTCAAGCTCCTGTTCCGAAAGGCTGACCAGCTCCCGAACGGCGGGCGCTCCCTCCGCCTCGCTCTGGAGCAGGCCGTTATAGATGTTTAGGGCCGCCAGAGGCGTTTTCAGCTGGTGGGAGATGTCGGAAATCATGTTTTTCAAGAACTCTTTTTCCCGATGTTCATTAGCCGCATGAGTATTTAAGACCGCTGCCAGCGAATTGATAGTATGAAACAGTCGAAACAGTTCCCCCTCACGGTCGCATTCGATCCGGGAGTTTATGTTCCCGGCAAGGTACTCATTAATTTGCTGCACCGCCTGTTCCATGTCAGCGTCCTGACAGCGGAAATACCGGATACAGACCGCCCATACAGCCCCAAGTGTCAGGAGAGAAAAGAGCATCAACTCTATTGAAAACTTTTGGCAGAGCAGCCAGACCGAGCTCTCGGCCAGCAGAAGATTAGCCAGCCAAATGCCTGACACCGCAAGAAAAAGACGTTTTATCTCCCTGTTTGCCAGTATTCTCATAGTTCACCGGCCTCCATTATGTTCCATTTATAGCCCATGCGCCGGACAGTCAAAAGCATTTGGGGATTGCTGGGATCGTCCTCCACTTTCATACGCAGCCGCCGCACATAGACCGTGAGCGTGTTGCCGTCTATATAATTGTTATCGCAATCCCATAATCTGTCCAAAATCTTGTCTTTGGTAAGGACAATTCCTGGGTTTTGCATGAACAGGCACAGCAGCTTATACTCTGCGGCCGTCAGTTCCAGCCGCTCTCCGTTCTTGAAGGCCTGTCCCTGCAGCAATAGCACTTTTATCCCGTTGGAGCTGAGCTCCGTCCCGGCGGCAGCGAAGCCCTCCGCCCGCCGGAGCAGGGCGTTGACCCGAGACAGGAGCACACCTAACTTAAAAGGCTTGGTGATGTAGTCGTCGCCGCCCATGTCCAGACCCTGCACAATGTCTGTTTCCTCGTCCGAGGCGGTCAGGAAGATGACCGGCACCCTGGAAACCGCGCGCACTTTTTCGCAGAAGGCAAAGCCGGAGCCGTCCGGCAGTGACACGTCCAGAATCAGCAGGTCGTATTTTCCGTCCCTCCAGAGGGCGTCCGCCTCCCGGAGCGTTTTGGCCGCGTCCAGCGCGAAGCCCTGCCTGCGAAACGCGAAGGACAGGCCGTTGATCAGGCTAAAATCATCCTCCAATAAAAACAGCCGTTTCATTTCCGATCCCATCCCCTTCCTACATTCATTATACAGGCCCCGCCGGGCAAGTTCAAATTACAGTTTTGTAAGATTAGAACACCCCTGATAAAAAGCGTTTTCGCTTTTTATCAGGGGTGTTCTGTAATCCGCGCAGCCAAAGCAAGGGAGCTTATCCGTACTGCTCCGCCAGATAGAGGCTGACCCGGGACTGGATCAGCTGCACCGTGTCCTCCAGCGTCTTGTCCCCCGCCAGATACATCCGGCCGCAGTCCAGAAGAATGTCCCTCACCTGGCTGTCCGCAAAGCGGGCCGCGGAGGAGACGCTTCCGACCAGCGCCGTCAGCTGCTCCGCCAGCTCCGGCGGCAAAGCGGCCTCCGCCTTTCTGTTCAGCGCGTTCCGGTTCACCGGCAGGGCGTAGTCCATGCTCAGCTGGGCCTCCTCCGAGAGCCGGCCGCGCAGATAGGCCCAGGCGCCCTCCTTGTTGGCGGAGTTGGCGGGGATCGCCATGCCCCCGTTGTAGGAGCAGGAGAAGCAGCTCAGGCCGCTGCCGCCGTCCGGGAAGCCCACGAAGGTGAAGGGCTGGCCGAAGCCCTCCCGGATCGCGGCAAGCCGGGCCGGGTTGGAGATCGTCTCCGGGGACAAAACGACCTGGGAGAGCTCATAGCCGGGCTCGCCGCTGCCCTCCTGCACCCCGTCGCCCATGGCGGCGCACCAGGCCAGCAGATCGGCAAAGGCCGGGCTGTCAAAATGGCAGGAGGCCGTCCGGACGTCGATATAAGCCGCCATGGCCGCCTCGGAAACCCACTTGAGCAGGTTCTCCTTGTCCATGAAGCTCTGAAAGACGGCCTCATACTGCCCGTTCGCCTCCAGGATCGCCTGGTAATCCGCCGGGCGCAGACCCTCCCGGCCTGCCACGTCCGCCGTGCGGGCCGCCAGGGTGCGGACGCTCACCCCGTCCCACAGCTCGTGGAGCTGTCCGCCGTCGCAGAGCTTGTCCAGGAGGCCGGGGAGGAAGTCCTCCCGGCTCAGGTCCGGGTCCCCGTCGATATAGGGCAGCAGGTCCTCAAAGGCGTCGGAGCTCACGTCCAGGTTGTTGTTGAACAGGACCAGGTCGATCTTATCCCCGGCCACAATGTCGGCCAGCAGCCGCTGCCTCTGTTCCGCCGGATATTCTGTCATCTCATAGACGTAAACGCCGCCGCGCCGGTTGAGCTCCGTGAGGATCCCCGCCGCGTTGGACTCCCCCATGTCATACAGGGCGACCCGGACCGCGCTCCTCTCCCGGACCGGCTCCTCCTTCAGTCCGGTGACCAGCAGATAGTCCTCCCCCACCGTGCAGGCGAAGCAGCTCTCCGCCAGGCGGCAGGCGTATTCACAGCCGCCGGGGTAGGCGGTATAGTCCCACTGATAGAGGTCCTGCACCATGGCCTTCTCCGGGTCACAGGCCAGAAAATGGCTGTTGGCGGAGACGATATACTCCCCGTCAAGGCCTTGGGTCGCGGCCAGGTTGCCCACCTCCACCGTAGGGAAGCTGCAGGGGTTTTCCAGGGTCAGGGGCTTCAACCGCTCCGGGCTCTCCAGCACGTAATACCGGTACCCGTCCCCCACCTGGGCGCAGAGGACCGGGCCGGCGGAAGTCATAGCCATGGAGCACAGGGCGCCGCCCTCGGGCCGCAGGGTGCTGACCTCCTCCGACTGCCAGGGGAAGGAGGCCACGCAGTCCTCCCCCAGCAGATAGACCCGGCCGCTTTCATCCACAGTAATCCCCAGGCAGAACTCCCAGGGCCACTGGGGGATCTCCATCCGGTCCACTGTCTCCCCATCGGCGGAGAGCTTCAAAACGGCGATCCGGCCCTGATAGTCGTTGTTTGTAAAGTATTCCCCCTGCCGGGTGTACAGCGGCGGGTATTCCCCGGTGAGCACATAGAAAAAGCCGTCGTCCCCGGCCGTGACGCCCTGAACGGTGGCGTAGTAGGGAGACTGGGCGTCCAGCGGCAGCAGCGCCGTCTCCGTGAACCGGGGCACGCCCTCCTCCATTTCATAGCCGGTCAGGCCCAGGACGGGCGCCCCGTCCTTATATCCATACAGCAGCAGCTTCTCCCCCAGGCGCGCCGCGCCGCGCACGGAGCAGCCGCCGGGCAGCAGGTACTCCTGCCGGGAATAGAGGACCTGTTCCGTCTCCGCCGCCCCGCCCGGCTCCGCGCCTTCGACGGCCTGCGGCGCGGCAGCGGCGCTCTGCCCCGCCGGGCTCTGCCCGTCCGTTTTACCGCAGCCGGCGAGGCAGAAAAGCAGACTCAGCAGCAAAACGGCAGACAGAATTCTCCTGCATTTCACCATGTGACTTTTCCTCCGAGGGTGCTCAGCTCATGCGATCCATTATTAGCCATTATAGCACAGGGACGAAGCAGGAGCATATACTTAAGAAAATTTAAGAAACCGGAGCAGGATTATTCTATAAAAAAATTGCATTCTCAGTTTGGCAGCACATTCCGCCTCATGCCGGTGTAGGCCAGCAGGATATAGACCGCGTAGATCAGGAAGAACACGCCCAACGAGACCGCCGTGATCGCCGCGGGGCTGTTCCAGCCCACCATGACGCCCGGCTCGGGCATCATGGCCAGGTGCACAATGAAGGAGGCGGCGATCAGCACCGCCGGGACGGCAGGCAGGCTGTAATACAGGGCAAACTGCCGGCCCAGCGCCCGGGCCATCTCCCGCCGGTCCATGCCCAGCTTGCGCAGGAGCGCGAATTGCCGCCGGAACCGCTCCGTCTCGCTGAGCTGCTGGATGGTCAGGATGGTGACGGCGGTCAACATCAGGGCCAGGGCCAGATAGTACAGGGGAAAGCAGACCAGGACGGCCTGGGCGGCCACCTGGGCTTCCTCATAGGCCTTGCTGAGGACGAAGGTATAATTCTCCCGGCCGCGCTCCGCCCTGGCCAGGCCGGCCAGGGCCTCGTACTGCTTGGTGGTCACAGGCTGGGCGGTTTTGGCGGCGTAGGCCAGGTGATGCACCGGCAGCCCCTCCGCCGCCTCGTCGGGCAATACCAGGAGATAGCCCCGGCCGTTGGCCGTCCCGTAGCTCTGGGAGAGATGCTCCGTGTACAGTCCGCTGAGGCTCAGGGCCGTCTGGCCCACCAGAAGCGCTTCGGGATAGGCCCCCAGGGGCCCGGCCAGGTAGGGCATACAATGGATCAGATACCGCCCCGGTCCGGGCGGCTCCACTGCCGGATAGCCGGCCAGGGTGCGCAGAGCCGCGTAATCGCTCCAGCGGAGGACGGGGTCGCTGTCGTAGTCATAGTTATAATACGCGTCTTCCAGATAGTCCTGCAGCTGCGTTTTCCCGGTCATACAGACCGGATACAGCCGCTCCTGCTCCACCGGGATGTTCTCCCCGATATAGGACAGGTACGGTTCAGGGTCCGGCTGCCCGCCCTCGATCCCGATATAGAGGTCGAAGCAGGCCGCCTCCGCGGTCCGCCCCTTCAGGATGCCGTAAAGCACGGAGGAGCTGCCCTCGGAGATCAGCGTGGCCGCGAAAACGACGGAGAGCACCGCCATCAAAACGCCCATGCTGGCAAGCTTGGCCGTCAGGCTGCGGAAAACCAGCAGGCTTTGTCCCCGGTATTTCCGGGCAGGCCGGCGGTCAAAAAAAGCGGGGACGCCGGAGGCAAAGCTCAGGAAAAAGCCAAACAGGCCGAGAACGGCGCAGAGCGCCCCGGCCAGCGCCACATACATATTCATTTGCAGGAGCAGGCAAATCCCGATCACCCCAAGGACCAGAGACAAGCCAAACACCAGGCGGCGCAGGGCCCCGGTTTTCAGCACCGCGCCCTCGTTCTGCCGGTCGAAGTAGATCAGGTCATAGATCTTCATCTTCCGGATGCGTCTCCGGCTCCTGCCCAGGGCGAAGAGATAGATCAGCGCGAAGTACAGCCCGGTCAGGCCCAGGGCGGGAAGCGAGAAATCCAGAGTAAAACGGTAGGGCTGGGCAAACATGGCCAGCACGATCGCCCGCAACAGCTGCCAGAGCAGGCCGCCGAAGGCAGCGCCCAGGACCAGGGCGGCGGCGCCCACCGTTACATTTTCCAGGAAGAACAGCCGGGCCACCTGGCGGTTGGTAAGGCCGCTGAGCAGATAGAGCCCGAACTCCCGGCCCCGCCGGGAGAGCATGAACCGGGTGGAATAGGCCGCCAGCCAACCGAACACGCACACCACGGCCACGCTGCCCAGGGCGATCATCAGCGAGAGATTCGCCGACCCGGCCGCCAGGAACCGAACTTCCTCAGACGCCGCCAGGGCGTTGAAGGCGTACAGGAGCGCGGCGGCCAGCACCATGGTGACGAAATAGACCAGATAATCCCGGGCCTGCCGCCGGGCGTTGCGCAGGGAGAGCTTACAGTACGTCACTGACGTCACCTCCCAGCGCGGCCAACACGTCCAGGATCTCGTGATAGAACACGGACCGTTCCCGGCCGCCCCGGAGCAGTTCGTTAAAAACCCGGCCGTCCTTCAAAAACAGCACCCGTTTGGCATAGCTGGCGCTGTAGGCGTCGTGAGTGACCATGAGGATCGTGGCCCCCATGTCCCGGTTAAGAAGGGACAGGAGCTCCAGCAGATTTTTGGACGCCCGGGAGTCCAGCGCGCCGGTGGGCTCGTCCGCCAGCAGCAGGGACTGGCCCGCCACAAGGGCCCGGGCGCAGGCGGTCCGCTGCTTCTGCCCGCCGGAGATCTGATAGGGGAATTTGGCCAGGATGTCCGTAATGCCCAGCTTTCCGGCGATCTCCCGGACCTTGGTTTGCACCGTTTTCGGGTCCGCGTGGTTCAGGGAGAGGGCCAGGCCGATGTTCTCCTCCACCGTCAGCGTGTCCAGCAGGTTGAAGTCCTGGAACACGAAGCCCAGCCGCTCCCGGCGGAACTTCGCCAAAGCGTCCTCGGACAGCTCGGCCACGTTGACCCCATCCATCAGGATCTTTCCCGCGCTGACCATGTCGATGGTGGAGATGCAGTTGAGCAGCGTGGTCTTGCCGCTGCCGGACGCGCCCATAATGACCAGGAACTCCCCGTCCGCCACGTCGAAGCTCACCCGGTCCAGGGCTTTGGTGACGTTGTTCCGGCTCCCGTATACTTTTTCGATGTTTTGCACTTGCAGCATGGTATAACCCCCTTTTGGCCCTATGGTACATCAAAAGGAGCGGCGCTTGTATCGAATAGATATTGATTTTTCTTACAGTTTTGTAAGCTTCGCCGGAAAGCTGAGGGTCACGCAGGTCCCCGCCCCTTCCTCGGAAGTCAGCTGGATATCCAGGTCCAGAAAGCCGGACAGCTTTTTGCACAGGTACAGCCCCATGCCCGTGGCTCCGCCCCGGGCGCGGCCGTTGGAGCCGGTAAAGCCCCGGTCAAAGACCCGGGGCAATTCATGCTCCGGGATGCCGATGCCGTTGTCCCGGACGCTGAGCTGCACCCGGTCTTCCAGGGGCTCAGCGGAAATGGCGATCGCCGGCGCTTCCCCCCGGTAGCGGGCAGCGTTCTGAAACAATTGTCCGAGAATAAAAACCGCCCACTGTTTGTCCGTGTATACCGTCTGCTCCAGGCCCTGCGTCTCAATCTGAACCCCGCTCTGCCTCAGCAGCGTCCGGTGATTCTCCACCGCCTGAAAGACGAGCTCCGATAAGGGAAACTGCCGGATCACGCAGTCCCGCTCCGGACTCTCCGCCCGGGCATAGAACAGGGCCCGCTCCACGTGGGCCTCGATCTGCGCCAGTTCAAAATCCAGCTTCCGCCGGGCTTCCCCCTCCAGCTGACGGCAGACCAGCCGGGCGGCAGTAATAGGGGCCTTAATCTCGTGGACCCAGCTCTCCACGGTCTCCCGGTAATCCCGCTGGGCGGCCCGGGCGTCGGACACCGCGCCGGTCATCGCCCGCCCCGCCCGGCGCATCAGGTCAAACAGGCGGCGCTCATAGAGCGTATCCGCCGGCGGGACGCACTCGGTGAACAGATACTTCTCCTCCAGTCCCTCCAGAATACGCTCCAGCTCCCGGAGGCGGGCGCGCTGCCGCAGATAGTCTGTTCCCTGTACAGCCAGAAAAATCAGCAGCAAAACCGCCGTCAACAGCGCAAGGACGCCCGGCTGTGTGCCGGTTGCGGCGAGAAAAAGCCCCGCCGCCCCCAAACAGGCCAGCCAGAGAACGATCCGGCCCAGCCGGTCATACAGAAACTCCCCCAGACTCATAGCTGATACCCCATTCCCCGGCGGGTCTTGATCAGCTCCGGCAGACCCAGCTCCGCCAGCTTGCCCCGCAGCCGCGTCATGTTGACGCTGAGGCTGTTGTCATCGATGTAGATCTGGCTGTCCCACAGGGCGTCCAGCAGGTCGGCGCGGGAGACGATCTGCCCGGCCTGCCCCATCAGGCAGGCCATGATCTGCAGCTCGTTCCGGGTGAGCTCCACGGTCTTCCCCGCCGCCGTCAGGGTCCCCTTGGTCAGGCTCAGGCGCAGTCCCGCTGCTTCCACGGTGTCCGTGGATCCAACGGCGCCGCTGCGGCGCAGGACCGCCTTGATCCGGGCCAGCAGGACAGGCACGCTGTAGGGCTTTGTGATGTAGTCGTCCCCGCCCAGGCTCAGGGCCCGCACCTCGTCCAGCCCGGAATCCCGGCTGGTGACGAAGATCACCGGCGCGGAGACAGCCTTCCGCAGGGCGGCGCAGAGCGCGAAGCCGTCCTGTCCCGGCAGGCCGATGTCCAAAAGGATCAGATCCGGCTGCTCCCGTGCCGCCTGCTCTGTCACCGTGGCAAAATCCGTGACCGGGAGCGGCGCGTACCCCTCATTCCGGAGCAGCAGCGAGAGCTCCTCCCGAATCGCCGGATCATCTTCAAGGATCATGATTTTCCGCATTTTTCCCACCGTCCTGTTGGATTTCTGTCTGAAACTATTACGTTGCCATATGCTCATTATAAATGTCCATTTGGATAAAGGCAATATCCGTTCGGGGGCTTTCGCCGGGGGAAACCGCCCCCTTATACACATAAGTAGATTTTTTTAAGCGAATCTTAAAAACCGTGGACAAAAAGCCGTTCCCGTACAAAAGCAGGTCCGATGTCTTGACATTTTTCGCCGTCAGGATATACTATCAAAAGGAGCCCGGCATCCGGGATGCAAATCCCGTCCATGCTGCAAACGCGTCCAGACGTCCGCCCAGAGCAGAGCGGAAGGACGGCAAGAGCCGCAGTCAGAGCGGCAGAATGGAGAAAAGCTATGACACCTGAAGAAAAAAAGCAGTTGGAAATGACGGCCTGCAGGCTGCGCATGAGCGCCCTGGAGGCCATCCACGCGGCCAATTCCGGCCACCCGGGCGGAAGCCTCTCGGCGGCGGAGCTGTTCACCTATCTGTATTTCAAGGAACTGCGGATAGATCCGGCCGATCCCAAGGACCCCGGCCGGGACCGCTTTGTTCTCAGCAAGGGGCACACGGCCCCGGGCCTCTACGCGGCTCTGGCGCTGCGGGGCTTCTTCCCCCGGGAGGACCTGCTGACCCTGCGGCAGATCGGCAGCCATCTCCAGGGGCACCCCAACATGAACCTGACCCCCGGGGTGGATATGTCCACCGGCTCCTTGGGCCAGGGCATTTCCGCCGCGGCGGGGATGGCGCTGGCCGCCAAGGTCCAGGGCAAGCCCTGCCGGGTCTACACCCTGCTGGGCGACGGGGAGATCCAGGAGGGCCAGGTCTGGGAGGCGCTGATGTTCGCCCACCACTACAAGCTGGACAATCTCTGCGTGATCATTGACAACAACGGGCTCCAGATCGACGGCCCTGTGGGCCAGGTGATGAGCCCTTATCCCATTCCGGAGAAGCTGCGGGCCTTTGGCCTGGAAGCCGTAGAGGTGGACGGGCACGATTTTGAGCAGCTGGAGGCCGCCTTCAACAAAGCCCGGGAGACCAAGGGCGTGCCCTTTGCCATCGTGATGCGCACCGTCAAAGGCAAGGGCGTCAGCTTTATGGAGAATCAGGCAGGCTGGCACGGGAAGGCCCCCAGCGCGGAGGAATACAGACAGGCTATGGCGGAGCTGAACGCCGCCCTGGCGGAATTGGAGGCACAGGCATGAGCGAACGAATGAAAATTGCGACCCGGGACAGCTTTGGCAGCGCGCTGAAGGAGCTTGGCGCTGAGCACGCGGATCTGATCGTCTTTGACGCGGACCTGGCCGGTGCCACCAAAACGGGCATTTTTAAAAAGGCTTTCCCCGATCGGCACTTTAACTGCGGCATTGCCGAGGGGAACATGATGGCTGTGGCCGCCGGGGCCTCCACCATGGGGCTGGTCCCCTTCGTCTCGAGCTTTGCCATGTTCGCCGCCGGCCGCGCCTTTGAGCAGGTGCGCAACTCCATCGGCTACCCCCATCTGAACGTGAAGATCGGCGCCACCCACGGCGGCATCTCTGTTGGCGAGGACGGCGCGTCCCACCAGTGCTGCGAGGATTTCGCGCTGATGCGCTCTATCCCCGGCATGGTGGTGATGTGCCCCTCTGACGACGTGGAGGCCCGGGCCATGGTCAAAGCCGCCTACGAATACCGGGGGCCGGTCTACATGCGCTTCGGACGTCCTGCCGTTCCGGTGATCCACGAGGAGGCCGGCTTCTCCTTCACGATCGGCAAGGGCGAAGTCCTGCGCCAGGGCAGCGACGTGGCCCTGATCGCCAACGGCCTGCTGGCGGCGGAGGCGCTGGATGCGGCCGAGGCTCTGGCCGGACAGGGCATCTCCGCCCGGGTGATCAACCTGGCCACCATCAAGCCCCTGGACGAGGATCTGGTCCTCCAGGCGGCCAGGGACTGCGGGAAGATCGTCACCTGCGAGGAGCACAGCGTCATCGGCGGTCTGGGCGAGGCGGTCTGCGCCGTGATTGCGGAGGCGGGCCTGCCCTGCCGGGTCAAGCGGCTGGGCGTCAACGATGCATTCGGCCATTCCGGCCCCGCGGCGGAGCTGCTCAAGCAATTTGGCCTCAGCGCAGCGCATATCGCCGAGCTGGCAGCAAGCCTGATTTAAATCTTTAAATCTGTCCATATGAATAATCCGGCGGGCACCTCGGTGCCCGCCGGATTATTCATATATGTTATGTCCGTTTTTCTCTCAACTCTTCCCAGGCCTCATAGGCCTCCTTCAGATGCTCCAGCAGCAAATGCTCCTCCGTGCGGAAGGCGAAGAGGAAGTGGGTGCGCTCCTCGGCGGCGCGGATATGGGCTTTCAGATTCTCCACCTTCACGACCACTTGGTTCTCCTCGGCATAGCGCTTGAGCTTGGAGACGATCTGGGCCGAATAGGCCACGTCGATGGTGAACACGCCGAAGAAAAAGCCGATCACAAAGGAGAACGCCAGGTTGTTGGCCAGCCAGTTCAGCGCGTTGAGAATGTGGGGATGGATGGCGAAGGCATAGAACGCCCCCAGCAGCGCCCAGGCTGCGGAAAACAGCGGACAGATCAGGCCCTGGATATTCCCCCACATCTGGCTGTAATCCCAGAGCCGGAGCTTCATCCATTTGAGCAGCACGATCCCCGCCAGATACTCGATGGCCGTCATGCTCAATGCCATGCAGAGCAGCAGCAGGACCCGCCCCCAGGCGCTGCCCCAGAGGCCGCTGCTCTCCCCCCAGCTTGCCAGCAGATAGAGGATGCAGAGGCCGGCCCCGTAGAGGGGCACATAGGGGCCCACGCAGAAGCCCGGGTTGATCCACCGGTGCTCCGGGTTGGCAGCGGAGAAGAATTTTCTGAAAACCAGCTCCAGCACCCAGCCCAGGACCGAGCCGATAAAGAAGAGATAGGCCAGACTGAGGAAAACGCTCATATGCACCCCTCACCTTTTAGTTCACTCGCAGACGGCGAACACCCGGCAGGGCAGGCCGTTGGCCCCTTTGAAGTTGGGCCAGGAGGCCACCAGCACCGCCCCTACAGGGGGCAGCTGATCCAGATTGCACAGCAGCTCGATCTGCAGCTTGCCGTGGGACAGGACATAGCGCTCACAGGCCAGGTCCCCCCGCTTGGCGCACTCGGCGGAGCCATCGGTGTCCAGCGTCTCGTGGCCGTTGGCGGCGGCGCGGCGGACCTCATAGATGTACCGGATCGCCTCCAGGGACCAGCCGGGGAAATTCTCGTTCCCGTTTTCATCGGTGCCGGACATGGCGTCCATATCGGGCCAGCGCTTGGACCAGTCGGTCCGCAGGGCCACGAAAGCGCCCTCGGGGATCGGTCCGTTTGCCGCCTCAAAGGCCTTCAGATCCTCCTCCGTCACGCAATAGCAGGGGTCCTGCTTCACCTTCTCGCTGATATCCACCACGCAGAGGGGGAACACCGCGTCCTTCGCGCCGAAGGCCTCGGCGGTAACAGCGCCCTTCACAAAGTGGGCGGGAAAGTCGATATGCGTGCCAAACTGCCCGGGAAACTTAAAGCTCTGGATCTGGCACTCCAGCATGGGGTTGCCCCAGTCAAACAGCACCGGGCCCAGCTCGACAGCGCCCGCGGGGATCCCGCTCCAATAGGGGCTGCCGTTATCCATCAGGTGGGACAGCTCCACCCATTTCATTTCCTTCGCCGCGCTGAGCGCGTCCCACAGCTTGTTCATGTCAAATGCCTCCTGTTTTTATATTTGCCCGTAGTTTAGCACATTTCCGCTCACCGCGCAACGGGAATTTTGTTCTTGACAAGCAGCGCCGGGCTCACTATAATGAAAAAAACAATTAATTTAAATAAAAAATGCGGTGAAGGAAAGAGTACCCCGCGTCGCCGCCTTGCAGAGAGCCCCGGCAGCTGAAAAGGGGCAGGCCGGCAGTGGGAGAACATGGTTCCGGAGCAGTGCGCCCAAGCGCAGGTCAGGGCGCGACGGGTCCGCCCGTTACAGCGAAGGGCATTGCGGGATGCCCGGCATGAGGCCCCGTCTCTTTGCGGGGTGAAAAGAAGTGGTACCACGGGTTTTCCGCCCGTCTTCTGTTTTGGGAAGACGGGCGTTTTATTTTTGAATGCAAGCGCCAGAATAAGGAGGAAACGCTATGAATCAGCAAAAGATCGGAACCCAGTGCGTCCAGGCCGGCTATACCCCCGGCAACGGCGAGCCCCGGCAGATCCCTATCATTCAGTCCACCACCTTTAAATACGATACCAGCGAACACATGGGCAGGCTTTTTGACCTGGAGGAAAACGGCTACTTTTACACCCGCCTCCAAAACCCCACCAACGATATGGTGGCGGCCAAGATCTGCGCCCTGGAGGGGGGCACGGCGGCCATGCTCACCTCCTCCGGCCAGGCGGCCAATTTCTACGCCATTTTCAACATTGCCAACTGCGGGGACCATGTGGTGGCCAGCTCCACCATCTACGGCGGGACCTTTAACCTGTTCCAGGTGACGATGCGGAAAATGGGGCTGGATTTCACCTTTGTCGCCCCTGACTGCAGCGACGAGGAGCTGGAGGCCGCCTTCAAGCCCAACACCAAGGCCGTTTTCGGCGAGACCATCGCCAACCCGGCCCTGACCGTTCTGGACATTGAGCGCTTCGCCGCCGCGGCCCACCGGCACGGGGTCCCCCTGGTGGTGGACAACACCTTTGCCACCCCCGTCAACTGCCGCCCCTTTGAGTGGGGCGCGGACATTGTGACCCACTCCACCACCAAGTACATGGATGGGCACGGGGCCGGCGTGGGCGGCTGCATTGTGGACAGCGGCAAATTTGATTGGTTCGCCCAGGCGGACAAGTTTCCCGGCCTGACCACGCCGGACGCCAGCTACCACGGCGTCACCTACGCGGAGAAATTCGGCCTGGGCGGGGCCTTCATCACCAAATGCACCGCCCAGCTCATGCGGGATTTCGGCTCCATCCAGTCCCCCCAGAACGCCTTTCTGCTGAACCTGGGGCTGGAGAGCCTGCACGTGCGCATGCCGCGGCACTGTGAAAACGGCCTGGCGGTCGCCCGTTTTCTGAAGGCCCACCCCAAAGTGTCCTTTGTCACCTTCCCCAGCCTGGAGGGCGACAAATATTACGAACTGGCTCAAAAATACATGCCCAATGGCAGCTGCGGTGTGGTTTCCTTCGGCGTCAAGGGCGGGCGCTCCGCGGCGGAGGCCTTCATGAAGCACCTGAAGCTGGCCGCTATTGAGACCCATGTGGCTGACGCCCGGACCTGCTGCCTGCATCCCGCCTCTGCCACGCACCGTCAGATGAACGATCAGGAGCTGATCGCCGCCGGCATCACCCCGGACCTGGTGCGGATGTCCTGCGGTCTGGAGGACGCGGAGGACCTGATCGCCGATATCGCCCAGGCGCTGGATCAGATTTAATTTCCTATAACCGAAAAATCCCGCCCCAAAGCGCACGCTCAGGGGCGGGAAGCTTTTTATTCTTTTCGTCTATAAAAAGATTCCCTTTTTCTTTTTATTGAAAGGGCTGCCGTTAGCCTAAAAAAACTCGCAAAAGGCACTTGAATTTCTGCCGCTGGCATGCTATACTACATACACTTATCCCCTGCGGATGTAGTTCATCGGTAGAACTCCGGCTTCCCAAGCCGATAAGGTGGGTTCGACTCCCATCATCCGCTCCAGAAAAACGCCAGCCGCATAGCGGCTGGCGTTTTTCAGACTGCAGACAACCAGAAGAACCTTGTATAAACATGCAGGGGGAGAGGGCAGAGAGGGGGCGGGAGCCCCCTTTCAGCGTTCAATCTACACTCATCCAAGAGCATTTAAAAATGCTCTTGGATGAGTTTTCAAGGTGAAGACACTTTGTCTTCACCTTGAAAAAAGCCCGCCAATTGGCGGGCTTTTTTGGTGCCGCCGCTTCGCGGCGGGCCGATGGTGCTGGTTTTCTTTTCCCTATTCTGTCAGCGGCTTACATGGCGGGGCCGGTGGCAGACGGGGCATAGACCCGCGCCGCCAGCTCCTGGTTCAGGGCATACAGACCCTTGGCGTCGCCCCCAAAGAGCTTCATCTTCTTGACCATATCCTCTGCGTTGGTCTCTTCCTCGCCCTGCTCCTTGATGAACCAGTCCAGGAACTGCATGGTCTTGTAATCCTTCTGCTCAAACGCCTCGTGATAGATGGTGGTGATCAGAGAGGTCACATACTGCTCATGGGCATAGCCGGCCTCCAGAGGCGCCATATGGTTTTCAAACACCTTGTCCGGCTTGTCGATCGCCAGAAATTCCACCCTGATGCCGTTGTTGATCAGGTACCGGCGGATCATGAAGGCGTGGTCCCGCTCCTCCTGGGCCTGCACCTCGTACCAATGGGCAAAGCCGTCCAGGCCCTCATCGGCGTAGTAGTTGGCGAAATCCAGATAGAGATAAGCGGAATAGAGCTCCTTGTTGATCTGGTCGTTCAGCAGCGCCGCGATCTTTTTGTTTAACATGATAAGAACCTCCTTTTTTCTTGTATGTTGCACGCATTATAAACCAATCTCCGGGGAAAATCAAGGCCTTTCGCCGGAATCTCCCCACGGCGGCGGCTGCGTGGTCAGATTCCGCCTGGGCTCCCGTCCGTTGGAAGGAAAACTGTGCTTTTTGTCGGGTAGGGAGCCAGGAAGCATGTTAAAATAAAGGCAAGGCAAATCGGAACACCTGTATAAGAAAGGAGATCATTATGCCAAAATTCAAACCCGGCGTATACAAGGGCAAGGCCTACGGCAACGGCTATGACAGCAAGCCCAGTACGGTCATCGTCCAGGTCACTCTGTCGGAGGACCGGATCGAGGACGTGAAGATCCTGGAGCACGGCGAGATCAAGGGTGTGGGCTGGGGGCTGAAGACCTCCCCGGTGGAGACCCTCCCCGCCGAGATCGTCAAGCACCAGTCTCTGGGCGTGCCTCCGGTGATCGGCGCGGAGAAGAGCTCCAAGGCCATCATCAAGGCGGCCACCAGAGCCATCTCCCAGTCCGGGGCAAAGATGTCCGCCCTGACGGCCCCCCTCCCCCGCCCGGCTCACCCGGACGAGGAGCGCAGCGTGGACTTTCTGATCCTGGGCGGCGGCGCCGGCGGCCTGGCCGCGGGCGTGCAGGCCCGGCAGGCAGGAGCGGACGTGCTGATCGTGGAGGCGGCCGGCGTCACCGGCGGCTCCGCGGCCCGCTCCGGCGGCAAGCTCATGGCCCCCGGCACCAAATGGCAGCATGCGGTGGGCATATACGACAGCCCGGACCTGCTGTACAAGTACATGATGGAGCAGGGCAAGGGCCTGGTGGACCCGGACAAGATCCGCTTTTTTTGCGACCGGGCCTATGAAAACCTGCTCTGGCTGGAGAGTTGCGGCTGGAAATGCCAGGATGTGGAGCCCATCCACGAGAGTATCGTCCCCTGGCGGGTGTACAACAGCGAGGGCGGCTCCTACATGTCCGCCGGCCAGGGCGGGCACATCACCTACGCCATGCACAGCACCTATGAAAAGCTGGGCGGCGAGATCGTCTTTGAGTGCGCCCTGAAAAACCTCATCGTGGAAAACGGCGCGGTGAAGGGCGCCGTCTGCGAGTACGCCGGCGGCGGCACCCTGACCGTCCACGCCAACAACGTTCTGCTTGCCACCGGCGGCTTTGCCGCCAACCGGGAGAAACTGGAGGGGCTCTATCCCCAGATGAAGGGCTACTTCACCGACGTGCCCAAGACCAATGTGGGCAAGGGCATCGACGAGGGCGTGAAGGCCGGCGCCAAGGAGTACGTCTCCCCCGGCGTACAGGTCAACTACATGAGCATCTCCTCCGCCTTCATCGGCATCAAGGAGGAGGCCGGCCTGATCGTGGACGCGGACGGCCGCCGGGTGGTCAACGAGTGGAGCTACCAGTATGTGGTGGGCGACGCGCTGATGCGCACGAAGAAGAACCACGGCTGGTACGTGACCAGCGGCAAGGACAAATACGCCACGGTCCAGGCCGCCTTCCAAGCGGGCAAGACCTCCGACCCCAAGGACGTGTACGCGGATTCCCTGGAGGAGCTGGCCGGGAAGATGGGCGTGGACTACGCCGTCCTGAAGGCCACCGTGGACCGGTACAACCAGCTGGCGGACAAGGGCGTGGACGAGGACTTCGGCAAGCCCGCCGAGTATCTGTTCCCGGTGGACGGGCCCAAGTACGCCGCGTTCTATTACACTCCCTGCGTCACCGTCACCTTCGGCGGCCTGGAGACCGACCTGGTGGGCCGGGTGCTGGACGCCGAGGGCAAGATCATCCCCGGCCTCTTCGCCACCGGTGAGACGGCCCCCAAGGGCATGTACGGCACCATCTACCCCGGCTGCGGCACCTCCATTGGCGCCGCGGTGCTCTGGGGCCGGGTCGCCGCCAAGATGGTCACCGGCCAGCCGGTTCTGTAAAAAAACCTCATATACCAAGAAGGGGCTGCAGCAAAACGAGAAGTTGAGCTGCAGCCCTGGCAGTTTTTATCCCAGGCTGACCTGGAGACGGACCGGGTTGTGGTCGGAGTTGGCAAAGCCCAGATCCAGGGTCTCCACTGCGTCCAGCCGCACATTGGGGGAGAGAATAAAACCGTCGATCACATAATACTGGGTGTTGGCGATATCCGCCGGGTCATAGGGCTGATTTAAAAGCCGGCAGCTGGGGACGGAGAGATCGTAGGCAAACTGCCAGCCCTCCGGCAGCAGCTCGTCCTCCAGGACCCCCGGCTCCCAAAGCTCCGGGTGGGCGTTGGGATACCGGTCCAGGCTGCCGGGGAAGACCTGATTGAAGTCGCCCCCCGCAAGCACATAGTTGCCCTTCTCATATTCGCTCTGGATGAAGCTTCTCAACTGCTCGGTCTGGGCCCGCTTGCCCTCCCCGTCGTCATAGGCCTCCAGATGCAGGTTCACCAGCACCAGCTCCGCCCCGCTCTCCGCAATGGGCAGGCGGGTCACCAGCAGGCAGCGCTTCAGGTTGGCGGCGCTCACCGGCCAGGAGAAGGGGCAGGGAAGAGCGATCCGCTCCGCGCTGTCCACGGCAAAGCCGCCGGCGGTCATCAGGCCGCTGTGGACCCGGCCGATGGGCGGCCAGGGATAGGGCACGAAGGGGCAGGAATAGTTCTGGGCGTGGACATAGGGGAGCCCGTTGGCCAGGGTCTCGGCCTGGTCGATGCCGTAGCTGCGGGCGGAATCCACGTCCACCTCCTGGAGCAGAAGCAGGTCCGCCCAGGAATCGTCAAGCGTCTGAGAGATGCCGTCCAGGTAGCGCAGGACGGTCTGCTCGTCGGCGGCGCGGACCTGGGTCCCGCCGTCCATGAAGAAGTCCGACGCCGCGCCCAGGCCGCCGTAGCCGATGTTCCAGGAGAGGACGGTCAGGCTCTGGCCCGGCTCAAGGGGCGGCTGCCGCTCGGAGGAAGAGAGGGCCAGCTCCTCCACCGGCGCGGGTTTGAACTCTGTCACCGTCAGGAAGAGCACGAAGGCCGCGGCCAGAAGGACCAGCGCCCCCAGGGCGCAGAGCAGGATCTTTACAGCTTTTTTCATGGCAGTTTTCCTCTCGTATGTAGTGCCTCCATTCTACCATGTCCGGCAGCTTCCCGCAAGACCCGGCAAAATGGGCGGCGTGAGACTTGTACAGATAAGGACCAGGAGCCCGGCGCAAAAAACGCGCCGGGCTCCTGGTTTCTCCTAATCTTCTTACAGCTCCGCGATCAGCTCGCACTCAATGAGCACGTCCTTGGGCAGGCGGGCCGCCTCCACGCAGGAGCGGGCCGGGTAGGGCTGGGTGAAGTACCGGGCGTAAATCTCATTGACGGTGGCAAAGCTGCCCATGTCCTTGATGAACACGGTGGTTTTCACCGTCCTGCCGATGTCCGTGCCGGCGGCGGCCAGCAGCGCCTGCAGGTTTTTGAACACCTGCTCGGCCTGGGCCTCCAGGCCCTCCGCCAGAGCGCCGGTGGCCGGATCAATGCCGATCTGGCCGGAGGTGTACACCAGGCCGCCGGAGATCACTGCCTGGGAATAGGGGCCGATGGCCGCGGGGGCCTTGTCCGTGGATACGATCTGCATAGTTTTTCCTCCTGTTTTTATTGTTTTTCGGTTACCCGCAAAGCGGGCCTTTATTCCTCCTGCAATTCGTAGCCCTGGGCCCGGATGCTGGCCAGCAGGGCCTGGCCGTGCTCCGCGCCGCCTACCTCGCAGGCGATGTGCACGGCGGTCTCGTTGGGGTGGAGCCGGGGGCTCAGCTTGTCGTGAAGGACGGTGAGGATATTGCCCCCCGCCCCGGCGATCACGTTCAGCAGCCGCACCAGGCTGCCCGGCTGGTCCAGGATGGTGACGATGAATTTCACCCGCCGGTGCCGGGCCACCAGGCCCCGCTCGATGATGGACTGGATAAAGCTCATGTCGATATTGCCGCCGGACAGGACGCAGACCACCCGCTTGCCCTGCACGTCCAGCTTCCCGTTGAGCACCGCCGCCACGCTGGTGGCCCCGGAGGGCTCCACGATCTGCTTGCAGCGCTCCATGAGCAGCAGCATGGCGTCGGCGATCTCCGCGTCGGAGACGGTGACCACCCCGTCGGCATAGCGGTTGATCAGCGATACGGTCAGGTCTCCGGGGGCTTTGACGGCGATGCCGTCGGCAATGGTGGAGACGGTCTCCGTCTGGACCAGGGCCTTCTGCCGGAAGCTCTGGGCGATGGCGTCAGCCCCTTCGGCCTGCACCCCGTAGACCTGCACCCGGGGGTTGATGAGCTTCACGGCGGCGGCGACGCCGGCCAGGAGCCCGCCGCCCCCGGCGGGGACCACGATCACGTCCACATAGGGCAGGTCGGAGAGGATCTCCAGGCCCAGCGTCCCCTGCCCGGCGATCACCTCCAGGTCGTTATACGGATGCAGAAAGACGGCCCCCTCCTCCTCGCACAGGCGTTTGGCATAGGCGTAGGCGTCGTCATAGCAGGAGCCCTCCAGCACCACCTTGGCCCCGTAGCCCTGGGTGGCCTGGACCTTGGCGATAGAGGCGGCCTTGGGCATGACGATGGTGGCCGGAACGCCGAATTTCTTCGCCGCGCAGGCCACGCCCTGGGCGTGGTTCCCCGCGGAGGAGGCCACCACCGGCCGCTTCTCCCCGTTTTCGGTGAGGCTGGCCAGCTTGTTGCTGGCCCCGCGGATCTTGAAAGAACCGGTCTTCTGCCGGTTTTCGCATTTGAGGTAGATCTGCCCGCCGGTCATAGCGGAAAAGGTGGAGGACAGGTCCAGCTCCGTATGGTGCAGGATCGGCTTGAGCCGCTCGGCGGCCAGCTCCAGTTGGTGCAGTTCAAGTTCCAAAAGAACACCCCCGTACTTGTTGTATCATCGGTTTGTCTACTCCTGATTGTACAACAAGTATGGGGGCTTTTCAACTGTTTTAATATTATTCCAGAACAGCGGCCCCTTCCAGGTCGGGGATCACCGGGATGACCCGCCAGGAGGGGAACTCCGCGGCCATGGCCATGGCCATGCCGGCGGTGAAGCCGGCTCCCTGGGAGACGCAGAGCAGGGTGGACCCGGCGCCGGAGATGCACATGCCGGCGGCCCCCCGGCTGAGGGCCAGCTCCTGCACCCGCTCAAAGCCGGGGATCAGGCCCCGGCGGTAGGGCTCATGCAGCCGGTCCTGCAGGGCGGCGGGGATCAGCCCCGCGTCCCCCACCTCCAGAGCCTTGAGCAGCAGGGAGGCCCGGGAAATGTTGGAGATGGCGTCCGCCCGGGAGACCTGGGCGGGCAGCACGCTGCGGGCCAGCTCCGTGGAGAGCTCAAAATCCGGGATCAGGGCGGTGAAGCACAGCTTGTCGCTGAGGGTGAAGCTGACCGTCACCACCGAGCCTGCCTCGTCCATGATGGAGGCGGTGAGCCCGCCCAGGATGGCGGGGGCCACATTGTCCGGGTGGCCCTCCACCGCGGCGGCAATGTGCAGCAACTCCCGCTTGCTCAGACCCAGGCGGTACAGCCGGTCGGCGGCCAGGGCCCCGCCCACGATCAGGGCGGAGGAGGAGCCCAGGCCCCGGCAGACCGGGATATCCGTGGAGAGAAAGCTGATGCCCACCGGCTCCTCCGGCAGCCCCGCCGCCCGGAGGACGGAGAGGTAACCCAGATAGGCCAGGTTTTCCTCGTTCCGGAATTGCTCCGGGCAGCCCTTGATCACCAGCTCCGGGCTGTGGTAAAATTCGATCTCGTTGTACAGCTGCCAGGCGATGCCGAAGCAGTCAAAACCGGGGCCCAGATTGGCCGAACTGGCGGGAACACGCACACGCATAGGTCAAACCTCCGATTCTATTTGTCTGAGAACATAGGGGAGGATCTCCTCCCGGTCGATCACGTCGCTGTGGAGCGGGGGTTTCTCCCTCAGGCCCCGGAGCCCCTTTGGAATGGGGACCCCCGTCAGCTGGGACAGCGTCTCCATCTGCCGGAATTCATCCCCGGCTGTGTCGCCCCCCAGGGCCTTGAGCACCGTCCCGGGGAATTTATAGGGGGAGGCGGTGGAGAGCACCACCAGCGGCGCGCCGCTCCCGGCCTGCTTTTCATAGGCCCAGGCGGCGGAGAAGGCCACGGCGGTGTGGGTATCGCACAGGTAGCCCCGCTCCCGCCAGACCCGGGCGATGGCCGCCTCCGTCTCCGCTTCGCCGCAGCAGAAGCCGGAGAAGACGGAGCGGATCCGGGCCAGAGGCTCCGCCGGCAGGGTATAGACCCCCTCCCCGGAGAGCCGGTCCATCAGCTCCCGGACCAGGGCGCTGTCCCCCTCCGAGGCCAGGTACAGCAGCCGCTCCAGGTTGGAGGAGACCAGAATATCCATGGAAGGGGAGCTGGTGCGGACGAAGGGCCGCCGCCGGTCGTAGACGCCGGTGTTGAGAAAGTCCGTCAGCACCCGGTTGGCGTTGGAGGCGCAGATCAGCCGCCCCACGGGCAGGCCCATGAGCTTGGCGAAATAGCCCGCCAGAATGTCCCCAAAATTCCCGGTGGGGACCGAAAAATCCACCGGGTCCCCGGGCCGGATGCGGCCCAGGTCCACCAGCCGGGCGTAGGCGATAAAGTAATACACCACCTGGGGGGCCAGGCGGCCGATGTTGATGGAGTTGGCAGAGGAGAGGCGGACGCCCTTCCCCTCCAGCTGCCCGCCGGCGCTGATGGCGGCGAAGGCCTCCTTCACGCCCCGCTGGCAGTCGTCAAAATTGCCGCGAACGGCGCAGACCTTCACGTTCCGGCCCTCCTGGGTCACCATCTGGGCCCGCTGGACCGGGGAGACGCCCCCATCCGGGTAAAAGACGATGATCCCGGTGCCCTCCACGTCGTGAAAGCCCTCCAGGGCGGCCTTGCCCGTGTCCCCGGAGGTGGCGGTGAGGATCAAGATCCGGTCCGTGACCCCCTCCCTGGCCCGGGCGGCGGTGACAAGCTGGGGCAGCATGGACAGGGCCACGTCCTTAAAGGCGGAGGTGGGGCCCCGGAACAGCTCCAGCACGTACTCGTCCCCCACCGGCACCAGGGGCGTCAGCTCCTCCGTCTCAAACTTTCCGGCGTAGGCCCGGCGGACCAGCTCCCCCATGTCCCCAAAGCCGGGCAGCAGGTGCGTAAGGATCCGCTCCGCCATGTCCAGGGGGCGCTGCCGCAGGCAGGCGCGCCAGTCAAAGGGGCGGCTTGCCAGCAGCGGGTCGATATACAGTCCGCCGTCCGGGGCCAGGCCCTGCAGTACGGCGGCGGTGTCTTCAGCGGCGCAGGCGCCGCGTGTGCTCTTGTAGATCATGGTTCCTCCCAATGTGTTATTCCACGGCCAGCAGGCGGAGATTCTCCACCCCCGGCAGCTTTTTCAAGGCCTCCAGCAGTTCCGCCAGCGGCGCGTTCATGGCGCCGATCTCCAGCGACAGGGTGACGCTGGCCTGGCCGTGGACCGGGGGGCTCTGGGCGATGGTCAGCACGCTGGCCTCCGCCTGGGAGATCCGGGCCAGCAGGGCGCTGAGCACCCCGGGGGCATGGGTCAGCATCATGGAGAGGACCGCCCGCCGCTCCCCGGCCACGTCCGCCGGTTCAAAGATGAAATCCTTATACTTATAATAGGTGCTGCGGGAGATGCCCACCTGCCGGACGGCCTGGCTCACCTCCCGGACTTTGCCGCTCTCCATCAGGCGGCGGGCCTGGAGCACCTTTTCGTAATATGCGGGCAAAATGCTCTTATGGATCATGAGATAATTCTCAAGCATTGGCTATTTCTCCAATTCTGACAAAAAAACGGAAACTGGGGCTTGTTTTTGTCCAAGGCATATGATACACTGTCCCTGCTAAAAATACAAGTGTATTTTTCAAACGGACATAGATTTTTTGGAGGCAGACATGAAAGTTGCGGTATTGGGCTACGGCGTGGTAGGCGTCGGCGTGTATGAGATGCTGGGGCGGGCAGAGGGCCTGGAGCAGGGCCCCGTGCTGGTCCGGCCGGGAAAGGCCGACGCGCCCTTTAAGGTGACGTCCATAGAGGAGATCGTCTCCGACCCCACGGTGGGCGCGGTGGCGGAGGTGATGGGCGGCGTGGAGCCGGCCTTTACCTACGCGGCGGCGGCGCTGCAGGCGGGGAAACATTTCGTCACCTCCAACAAGGCCCTGGTGGCGGCCAGGGGGATCGAGCTGAAGGCCCTGGCGGAGGAGCACGGCGCAGCCTTCCTGTTCAGCGCCGCCTGCGGCGGCGGGGTGCCCTTCCTGCACAATCTGTCCCTGGCCCGGGAGAGCGACCGGATCCGCTCCCTGGGGGGCATCCTCAACGGCACCACCAACTATATGCTGGACGCGATGCAGCGGCTGGACATGGACTATGCCCAGGCCCTGGCGGACGCCCAGCGCCTGGGCTACGCGGAGGCGGACCCCACGGCGGACGTGTCCGGCCTGGACGCGCTGCGGAAGATCATGCTGGCCTGCGCGGTGGCCTATGACCGGCTGCCCACGGAGGGCCTTTTGAACGAAGGGATCGAGAATATGACGGCGGCGGACGCGGCCCATATGAAGAGCCGGGGCTACACCTGCCGGCTGCTGGCCCGGGGCGGGCTGAACGGAGACGGGAGCGTGTACGCCTTTGTGGAGCCGGTGCTGTTCCGGGAGGGCGTGCCGGAGTGCTCGGTGCTGGAGAACTACAACATGGCCAAGTATGAGGGGGCGTGTTCCGGGTCCATCGTGCTGATGGGCCAGGGGGCGGGCCGCTGGCCCACCGCCTCGGCGGTGCTGCGGGACCTGAACAGCGTCCTGCTGGGGCACCGGGCCATGCTGCGGCCGGCCTGCTGCCGGGTCGCGGCCGACAACGGCGCCCTTGAGCAGCTGTATTATGTGCGGCTTCCCGCCCGCTTCGCGGAGCGCTTTGCCGCCGAGAGCGCGGAGCCGGACGGGGATACGGTCCGTCTGGTGACCAAGCCCCTGTCTCCCGCCGCCATGCACGAGCTGGCCGGGGAGATCCGCGCCCAGGGCGGAGAGCTGTTCTTCGCCGCCATCGGGGGATAAATAAAGAAGTTGGAGAGACAGAGACGGATGTTAAAAGCGGCAAAATTCGGCGGCTCCTCGGTTGCGGGAGCGGAACAGTTTAAAAAAGTCAAGGCCATTGTGGAGGCGGACCCCTCCCGGCGGATCGTGGTGTCCTCCGCGGCGGGCAAGCGCAGCGGGGACGACCATAAGCTCACGGACCTGCTGTACCTCTGTCACGCCCACCTGACCTATGGGGTGTCCTGCGACGAGATCATGGAGACCATTGTCCGGCGCTTTGTGGAAATCAAGGAGACCCTGGGCCTGCGCTACGATGTGGAGGCGGATCTGGCCGCCTTCCGGGCCCGGATGAACAAGGACATGCCGGTGGACGAGCTGGTGTCCCGGGGGGAGTATTTCACCTCCCGGCTGCTGGCGGAGTATCTGGGCTACACCTTTGTGGACGCGGCCTCCTGCGTGTTCTTCCGGCTGGACGGGCAGATCGACCAGGAGCGGACCTATGAGGCCATCTCCGCGGCGCTGAAGGCCAACGGGCGCATTCTGATCCCCGGCTTTTACGGGCGGCTGCCCTCCGGCCGGCTCCGGGTCATGTCCCGGGGCGGCAGCGATATCAGCGGCGCTCTGGCCGCCGCGGCGGTGGACGCGGACGTGTACGAGAACTGGACGGACGTCTCCGGCATCCTGATGGCGGATCCCCGCATTGTGGACAATCCTGCGCCTATCTCCCACATCACCTACGCGGAGCTGCGGGAGCTGGCCTTCATGGGGGCCTCGGTGCTCCATGAGGACTCGATCCAGCCGGTGAAGGAGAAGGGCATCGCCCTGAACATCCGCAACACCAACCGGCCGGGGGACCCGGGCACTATGATCGTGGAGAGCATCGAGAGCGACGAGAGCCCCGACCGCTTTATCACCGGCATCGCCGGGCGGAAGAATTTCAGCATCATCACCGTCCAGAAGCGGAACCTCAACGCCAACCACAGCCTGGGGCAGGCGCTGGGGGTGCTGGGCCGGTACAAGACCCCGGTGGAGCACATCACCCTGGGGCTGGACTCCTTTGCCCTGGTGGTCTCCACCGGGACCCTGGGGGAGAATATCTACGATGCCATCGCGGACATCAAGGAGGAGTGCCGGCCGGACGGCGTGGACGTGCAGGACGGGATCGCCCTGGTGGCCGCCGTGGGCCGGAAGATGACCTCCCGGCCCGGTATCTCCGGCAGGCTCTTCAAGGCCCTGGGGGACGCGGGAGTGAACATCCGCACCATTGCACAGGGCGCCGACGAGCTGTCTATAATAGTGGGAGTGGAAAACGACAAATTCGAGACCGCCATCCGCGTGCTGTACGACGGCTTCGCGGGCTGAGCGGTTTATGAAAAGACATAATTTTAATGGGAAACGGGAGGAGAACTGACATGAAAGAGTACAAAATCGCGGTACTGGGTGCCACGGGCGCCGTGGGCCGGGAGATGCTGAAGGTCCTGGAGGAGTACCAGGTCCCCGTCCAGAAGCTGCTGCCTCTGGCCAGCGCCCGCAGCGCGGGGGGCACCGTGACCTTTAAGGGACAGGAGGTCCTGATCGAGGAGGCCACGGAGCAGAGCTTTGAGGGGATGGACTTCGTGCTGGGCGCCGTGAAGAACGGCATGTCCAAGAAGTTCGCCCCGGCCATCGTCAAGAGCGGCGCGGTGTATATCGACAACAGCTCCGCTTTCCGGCTCCAGAGCAACGTGCCTCTGGTGGTGCCGGAGATCAACGGCGCGGACGCCTTTGAAAACGAGGGCATCATTGCCAACCCCAACTGCTCCTCCATCATCACCCTGATGGCCGTGGCGGGCATCGCCAGGCTGTCTCCCATCCAGAGCATGGTGGCCTGCACCTACCAGGCCGTGTCCGGCGCAGGGCAGCCGGGGCTGGAGGAGCTGGAGCGGCAGATGGCGGATCTGGCCGCCGGCCGGAAGCCGGAGGCGAAGACCTTCCCCACCCAGATCGCCCTGAACGTGATCCCCCACATCGGCGACGAGCTGGACAATCTCTACACCGACGAGGAAATGAAGATGCAGAACGAGGGCCGGCGCATCCTGCACCTGCCGGAGCTGAAGGTCACCTGCACCTGCGTCCGGGTGCCCGTCATGCGCTCCCACTCCATCTCCGTCACCCTGCGGACCGAGCGGAAGGTCACTGTGGAGGAGGCCAAGGAGGCGGTGCGGGCCTATCCCGGCTGCCGCCTGATCGAGGACTACGAGGGCCGGAACTATCCCACGCCTCTGGACACCAGCAACCAGGATCTGGTCTGGGTGGGCCGGATCCGGGAGGACCTGACCGACGACAAGGGCCTGACCCTCTGGTGCTGCGGCGATCAGATCCGCAAGGGCGCCGCCAGCAACGCGGTGCAGATCCTCAAGCTCCTGACAGAGAAGAAATAAAACTCAGCACATTTTCAGACAGCGGGGCTCCACGCCCCGCTGTTTTTTTCTCTTCCTTTTTTGGCCCGGATATGATATAATGCCAAATTGCCGCGCACATAACACATGAGGACCTATTTTGATGAAAAAAAGATGAAAAGCACAGCAAAAAAACAAGAAAAAAAGAACAGATGGAAGCTGATCTGGCGCTTTTTGAAGGGCAGCAAGGCCCTTTTCGCCCTGAGCATTTTCTCCACCGCCGTGGCGGCTTTGGCGGACATGCTCAGCCCCCAGATCGTCCGGGTGGCGGTGGACAACGTGATCGGCGGCCGGCCGGCGGAGCTGCCGGGGCCCGTACTGGCCCTGGTGGAGCGGCTGGGCGGCTTTGCCGCGCTGCGGGATAAGCTCTGGCTCATGGCCCTGGCGGTGGTGCTGGTGGCCGCGGTGCAGGTGGCGGCCCAGTACCTGTTCCGGGTGACCAACACCAAGGCCTCTGAGACCCTGGTCAAAACCATGCGGGACAGCCTCTACGGCCATATCGAGCGGCTGCCCTTCTCCTGGCACGTGAAAAACCGCACGGGGGATATCATCCAGCGCTGCACCTCGGATATCGAGACCATGCGCCGCTTCGTGTCCGAGCAGATGACCTCTATTTTCCGGCTGGTCATTCTGCTGGGGCTGTCCATCGGCTTTATGCTGAGCATGGACCCGCTGCTGGCCCTGATCGCCATTCTGCCGGCCCCTATTGTGATCGTCTACTCCTTCTATTTCAACCGGAAGATCGGCGAGGCCTTTCTGGACTGCGACGAGAACGAGGGCAAGCTCTCCGCCATGGCCCAGGAGAATCTCACCGGCGTGCGGGTGGTGCGGGCCTTCGGCCGGGAGCGCTATGAGCGGGACCGCTTTGTGGACCACAACGAGTATTACACCGGGCTCTGGGTCCGCCTGGCCCGGACCATGAGCAGCTACTGGAGCAGCGCCGACGTGCTCTCCGGAACGCAGATCCTGCTGGTGGTGGTCTTTGGGGCCGTGTTCTGCATCCGGGGCCGGCTCCAGCCGGGGGAGTACATCGTCTTCATCTCCTATGCCTCCATGATGATCTGGCCCGTCCGGGCCCTGGGGCGGATGATCTCCGAGATGAGCAAGGCCGGCGTCTCTATCGACCGGGTGGCCTACATCATGGCCGCCCAGGAGGAGCAGGACCCGGCGGACGCGGTGGAGGCCGACATGGGCGGCGACATCGAGTTTGACCATGTGTCCTTCGCCTATGAGGGCTGCCCGGAGATTCTGCACGACATCTCCTTCACCGTCAAGGCCGGGACCACCCTGGGCATCCTGGGGGGCACCGGCAGCGGCAAGAGCACCCTCATGTTCCTGCTGGATAAGCTCTACGAGCTGCCTGAGGGCTGCGGGGAGATCCGGATCGGCGGGGTCAGCCTCTCCAAAATCAAAACCGGAACGCTGCGCCGGAACGTGGGCATCGTCCTCCAGGAGCCCTATCTCTTCTCCCGGACCATCGCGGAGAACATCCGCATCACCGACGAGAACATGAGCCTGGAGCAGATCCGGGAGGCCGCCCGGGCCGCCTGCCTGGACGAGACGGTGGAGAGCTTTGCCAAGGGCTACGACACCTTCGTGGGCGAGCGGGGCGTGACCCTCTCCGGCGGGCAGAAGCAGCGGGCGGCTATCGCCCGGATGCTGACCCAAAACACCCCCATCATGATCTTTGACGACTCCCTCTCCGCGGTGGACACGGAGACCGACGCCAAAATCCGCGCCGCCCTGGAAAAGCGCTTCGGCAGCGCCAGCATCATCCTCATTTCCCACCGGATCACCACCCTCTCCAAGGCGGACAAGATCATCGTTCTGGACCGGGGGCGCATCGTCGAGGAGGGGACCCACGAGGAGCTGAAAAGCGCCGGGGGCATCTACCAGCAGATCTATGAGATCCAGTCCGGCACGGGGGAGGAGGCCATATGACGCGGAAAAAGAAAAAAGACGGCCTGCCCTTCTTCGGCATCGGCAAGCTCCTGCCCTTTCTCAAAAAATACCGGCATATCCTGCTGCTGATGATGGTCTGCGGCCTGGCCGGCTCCGCCATCGACGTGGGCGGCCCTCTGTTTCAGCGCTATGCCCTGAACCACTTTGTCACTCTGAAGACCCTGGACACCCTGCCCTGGTTCATTCTGGGCTACGCGGCGGTGATCCTGCTCAGCGCCGGGGCCAACTATATCTCCTGCCTCTACGCCACCAAGGTGGAGGTCTGGATGGACCGGGACCTGCGCAACGAGGCCTTCGCTCATCTGCAGACCCTGTCCTTTTCCTACTTCAACCAGAACAGCGTGGGCTATATCCACGCCCGGGTCATGAGCGACAGCTCCCGCATCGGCACGCTGATCTCCTGGACCATGATGGACGTGATCTGGCACCTGACCTATCTGGTGGGAGCGGTGTTCGTGATGTTCGCCGTCAACGCAAGGCTTGCCCTGCTGGTGACCTCCATCATCCCCCTGATCGTGGTCCTGTTCTCCCTGTTCCAGAGCAAGCTGGTGCAGCTGAACCGGGAGATCCGGGAGATCAACTCCAACATCACCGGCAATTTCAACGAGGGCATCACCGGGGCCAAGACCATCAAGACCCTGGTGATCGAGGACACCATGGAGAAGGGCTTCGTGGACGAGACGGCCAACATGCGCCGCAAATCCGTCCACGCCGCCCGGTACCGGGGCCTCTTCGCCCTGACCATCAGCCTGGCCTCCTCCCTGGCCCTGGCCATCGTCCTCTGGCAGGGGGGCTACATCGCCGAGAGCCAGGTAGGCACCTTCTCTCTGTTCATGTCCTATGCCCAGGGCATGATGGAGCCGGTGCGCTGGATCGTGGACAGCATCTCCGACCTGATCACCACCAAGGTGAACATCGAGCGGCTGACCCGCCTGCTGGAGACAAAGCCAGACGTGGTGGACACCCCGGAGGTTATTGCCAAATACGGAGACAGCTTCGAGCCCAGGCGGGAAAACTGGGAGGAGCTTAAAGGAGACATCGAGTTTGAGGATGTGAGCTTCAAATACCCGGACGGGGACGAGTACATCCTGGAGCACTTCAATTTGAAGATCCCCTTCGGCTCCAACATCGCCATCGTGGGGGAGACCGGGGCGGGAAAGTCCACCCTGGTGAATCTGGTCTGCCGCTTCTACGAACCCACGGCGGGCCGGGTGCTCATCGACGGGCGGGACGCCCGGGAGCGCTCCCAGCTCTGGCTGCACTCCTCCATCGGCTATGTGCTCCAGACCCCCCATCTCTTCTCCGGCTCCGTGCGGGAAAACCTGCTCTACGGCAACCCTGACGCCACCGAGGAGGAGATCCGCCAGGCCTTGGAGCTGGTCTCCGCCCAGAGCGTGGTGGATAAGCTGGAAAACGGCCTGGACAGCGACGTGGGGGAGGGGGGCGACCTGCTCTCCACCGGGGAGAAGCAGCTGCTCTCCTTTGCCCGGGCCATTCTGGCCAAGCCCCGGATCCTGGTGCTGGACGAGGCTACCGCCTCCGTGGACACCATCACTGAGCAGAAGATCCAGGCGGCCATAGACAAAATCATCCGGGGCCGCACCTCCATCGTCATTGCCCACCGGCTCTCCACCATCAAGAACGCGGACCTGATCCTCCTGGTGAAGGACGGGAAGATCATCGAGCAGGGCAAGCATACGGAGCTGATGCGGCGGCGCGGGGCCTATTACCGGCTCTACACCCGGCAGTATGAGGACGAGGCCACCAACTCCTTTTTCGCGGAGCAGGCGGCAAGATAGGCCCGGGATTGCGCTTTTTGGGGATTTGGTGTACAATGATTTTGTTGTTATGTAACCCAAATGCCGCATATGATTTCAAAAGACAGGAGGCCGCGTCCATGCCTAAGCTTATTACCGACCTGGCGATCATGCTGCTCACGGCGGGCGTGGTGGCCGTGCTGTTTAAAAAGCTCAACCAGCCCCTGGTGCTGGGCTATATCCTGGTGGGCTTCCTGGTGGGGCCCTACATGCCCTATTTCTTCAAGGTGACCGACCTGGAGTCCATCGAGACCTGGAGCGAGATCGGCATCATCGTGCTGATGTTCGGCCTGGGCCTGGAGTTTAATCTGCACAAGCTGGCCAGCGTGGGCAGGACCGCCATTGTCACAGCCCTGACCGAGGTGTTGGGCATGCTGGTGCTGGGCTATCTGGTGGGGCAGGCCCTGGGCTGGGGCATGATGGACAGCGTCTTTCTAGGCGGCATGCTCTCCATGAGCTCCACCACCATTATTATCAAAGCCTTTGACGAGCTGGGCCTTCGGGAGAAGGGCTTTGCCCAGCTTGTCTTCGGCACTTTGGTGATCGAGGATATCGCGGGCATCTTCATGATGATCATCCTGTCCACGGTGTCCGTCAGCCAGCATATCTCCGGCGGCGCGCTGGCGCTGCAGCTGGGGATGCTGGTGCTGTATCTGGCCCTGTGGCTGATCCTGGGGATCACCATCCTGCCTACCCTGCTGCGCAAGGCCGCCCGCTTCATGAACGACGAGACCCTGCTGCTCAGCTCCCTGGGCATCTGCTTCGGCATGGTGCTGCTGGCGGAGACCCTGGGCTTTTCCTCCGCCCTGGGGGCCTTCCTGGCCGGCTCTCTCCTGGCGGGGACTGTCCACGCCGAGCGGGTGGAGCATCTCACCGCCGGGATCAAAGACCTCTTCGGCTCCATCTTCTTTCTCTCCGTGGGCATGCTCATTGACCCGGCCATGATTTTGCAGTACATCGGTCCTATCCTGCTCATCACCCTGGTGACCGTCGCCGGCAAGCTGCTGATCTCCTCCCTGGGGGTGCTGTTCTCCGGCCAGTCCCTGAAAACCGCCGTCCGCTGCGGCTGCTCCCTGGCCCAGATCGGGGAATTTGCCTTCATCATCGCCTCTCTGGGCATGTCCCTGGGGGTGATCGCGGACTATGTGTACCCCATCGTGGTGGCCGTCTCCGTGATCACCACCCTGACCACGCCCGCCTTTATCAAAGGGGCGGACCGGCTCTACGGTCTGATCTCCCGGCTTCTGCCGGAAAAGCTGGCGCGGAAGCTGGAGCGGTACACCGTGGCAGAGGACGCCCCCAGGGAGCAGGACAGCGACTGGGCAAGCTTCCTCCGGCGCTATGTGCGCGTCACGGCTCTGTACGCCCTGCTGATGGCGGGCGTGTCCCTGATCGGGCAGCTGGCGCTGCTCCCCGTCCTGGAAAACGCCTTCCCCGGCTTCTGGCTGAACCGCTTGCTCTGCGCCGCCTTCTGCCTGGCGGGCATCGCCCTGTTTATCCGGCCCATGCTGGACCTGCACTCCACTGAGTACACCACCCTCTGGGTCAAAAACCGGCATTTCCGGCTCCCGCTGATCACGCTGACCGCTCTGCGCTTTATGCTCATCGTGCTGCTGCTCTTCATCCCCCTGCAGACCCTGCTGCGGGTCAACAGTCTGTGGCTGCTGCTTTTGATCGCCCTGTCCATCGTGCTGATCTACAAAAGCGGCTGGCTGTCCTCCGCCTATATCTCCGCCGAGGCGCAGTTCATGGCCAACTTCAACGAGCGCAGCCTGCACCGGCAGGAGAATGAGGGCGCCGAATGGCTGGACGAGAAGCTCTTTGTGGAGGAGCTCCCCTGCGGGGAGGCCCTGGCCGGCCGGACCCTGCGCCAGCTGAACTGGGGCTTTCTCTTCAGCGTGAACATCATCAAGGTGATCCGGGGCCGGCGGCACCTGAACATGCCCTCCGGGGACCTGGAGCTGCGCGCCGGGGACCGGATCTTCCTGATCGGCCGGCCGGAGAGCCTGCGCTCCCTGCGCCTGAGCCTGGGCGCCGGGTCTCAGCCGGAACCGGTCAGTCTGCGGCAGTTTACGGAGAGCCAGCGGGACGAGCCCACGGATATCTACGCCTACGCCATCCCCGTGGGGAAGGACTCCCCTCTCCAGGGCAAGAGCATCAGGGCCAGCCGCCTCCGGGAGAAGTACGACTGCATGATCCTGGGCCTCCAGCGCAGCCGCCTGCCCATCCTCCAGCCGGACGTGAACATGACCATGCAGACGGACGATCTGGTCTGGGTCCTGGGCGCCCGGCGGACGGCGGAAAAGCTGCTGGCCGGCGACCTCTCCGCTCCTTAAAGCCTATAGAATAACAGACGCCTCCGGTATTCGCCGGAGGCGTTAGTCTGTTTATAGGGCTTATAGGGCAGCTCCCGTGCACAGCACGTCCGCGATCCGCTCGCAGGCGTGCCCGTCCCCATAGGGGTTGACAGCCCGGGCCATGGCCTCGTAGGCCGCCTGGTCCGTGAGCAGGCGGCTGAACTCCCGGTAAATGGTCTCCTCCCGGGTCCCCACCAGCTTCAGCGTCCCGGCGGCGATGCCCTCCGGGCGCTCGGTGGTGTCCCGCATGACCAGGACCGGCTTTCCCAGGCTGGGGGCCTCCTCCTGAATACCGCCGCTGTCCGTGAGGATCAGGTAGCTGCGGGCCTGGAAATTGTGGAAATCCACCACGTCCAGGGGCTCGATCAGCCGCAGCCGCTCACAGCCCCCCAGCTCCTCCCCGGCCACCTGGCGAACCGCCGGGTTCATATGAATGGGATAGAGGGCCTTTACGTCCTCATGCTCCTCCAGCACCCGGCGGATGGCCCGGAACATGTGCCGCATGGGCTGACCCAGATTCTCCCGCCGGTGGGCGGTGATCAGGATCAGGCGGCTGCCGGCGGCCCAGTCCAACTCCGGGTGGGAATAGCTCTCCCGCACGGTGGTCCGCAGAGCGTCGATGGCGGTGTTGCCGGTAACATAGATGCCCGCCGGGTCCCGTCCCTCCCGGAGCAGATTCTGCCGGGCCAGCTCCGTGGGGGCAAAATTGTAGCGGCTGAGGATGCTGACTGCCTGGCGGTTAAACTCCTCCGGATAGGGGGAGTAGAGATTGTGGGTCCGCAGCCCCGCCTCCACATGCCCCACGGGGATGCGCAGATAGAAGCAGGCCAGGGCAGTGACAAAGGTGGTGCTGGTGTCCCCGTGGACCAGGACCAGATCCGGCCCGGCCTCCTCCAGCACGGAGCGGATGCCCAGCAGGATGTTGGCCGTCAGGTCAAACAGGGTCTGGTTCTCCTTCATCACCGCCAGGTCGTACTCCGGCCGGACGGCAAAGGCCTCCAGCACCTGGTCCAGCATCTGCCGGTGCTGCCCGGTGACGCAGACCGATACCTCCAGTCCCTCCCGGCTTTTCAGCTCGTTGACCAGCGGGCACATTTTAATGGCCTCCGGCCTTGTGCCGAACACCAGCATGATTTTCTTCATTCGCTCTTTTCTCCCTCTGTTTGCTTCCCGGCATTTTCGGGCCCGGCAGGCGCTTTTGCCAGGGCCACAAGGATCAGCAGCAGCGGGAAGAATTTGTTCCGGTGGCGGATCGCGGCCCCCGCGGTCCAAGCCCCCAGGCCGTAGGCCAGCAGCGTGACAAGCAGCCCCAGCAGCATCGGCAGCAGGAACCATTTATACCCGGATCTGGGCGTGTTTTTCAGAATGACCCAGTAGCAGCACAGATAGCTCAGGCTGTCGATCAGAAAAGATGCCGCGTCCTTCAGCCCCCGCCAGTCCCAGGGCAGAGGGGCAAAGAGGAAATAGAACAGCTTCAGCGGCGAGTACCGGATCACGTCCCACAGATTCTCCGCGTTGAGCCAGGTCAGATAGGCCGAGCCGCCGTCGTGCATATTGAAGGTATACAAAACCCCCCTCAGATTCATGCGGCCTGAGAAAATTTCCAGGAACACCCCAGGGAAAAGGAGGGCCAGCAGGGCCAGCCCCGCCAGGACCGCCGCCAGGACGCACAGGGACTTCCGGCCCACGGTCAGGCGTCCCTTCTGATGGGAATAGAAGGTAAAGAAGAGCGCAAAGCCGATGATCAAAAACAGAGCTCCCGCATGAAACGCCGAGGCGGCCAGCAGGCTCCCGGCGCACAAAAGCACCCAGCGGGCCTGCCGGTCCTCCATCCAGCACAGGGCGCAGTACAGCGCCGCCGCCGCAAAGGTCCCCACCATGGCTTCCCGCAGAAGGACGGAGGAATAATAGACCGAATAGGGAAACAGCGCCAGGGCCCACAGCAGCAGGATCCGCAGCCGCCGGGGGGCTTTGATTTTATCCAGGCATTTGTACAGGAACCAGATCGACGTGAGGCCGAACAGAATGTTGATATAGACCGCCATCGCCTTGGTGGTCCCGCACCAGGCAAACAGCCAGCTCAGCATCCGGCCGTATTTTCCCCCGAAAAACCCGGTATACTTCACGCCGTCCACCAGGCCCTTGGCAAACATAAAATACCCGCCCGTATCGATGCTCATGTTGGACAGCAGCGAGGTAAAGCCGTCAAAGACGGCGGCGCCGCCGCGGAGGGCCAGCCCCGCCGTCATAGGCAGGAGCACATAGCGCGGCTGCTTCCGGAGCAACACCGGCACCAGCAGCGCGTGGACGCAGGCCGCGGCCAGCGCCGCCGGAAACGCCGGGGCACAAATATGGACCAGCCCGGCCAGAAAAACGGCCGCGGCCAGAGACAGCCAAACTGTCATCATAACGCGTTCATCCTATCTTTCGCTTATTTTGCCCGGAAATCCTCCTCCGGTTCCCGGTACAGAGTGCACAGCCGCTCTTCCATAAGCTTCCGGCTATAGTGCCGGCAACGGGGTTAGACTGGATAAACAGAGCTTTTTTCGCTCTGCCGCCAGAAACCGACGCAGGTTCGGTTCCCGTCACCCCAGCGCTTCCGCATAAATCTTTTCCATCTGCGCCCCTACCGCCTCCAGGCTGAAGCTCTCCAGATGGCGGGCGTTCCTCTCGATCTCCTCCCGGAGATTCTCCCCCATGCAGCGGAGGACCAGGCGGGAGAGCGCCTCCGTGTCCCCCGGCTCAAAGAGCAGCCCGCTCTCCGGCAGCAGATCCACGTTGCCCCGGATGCGGGAGGCCACACAGGGCAGGCCCGCGGCCATGGCCTCCATCAGCGCCACCGGAAGCCCCTCCCGGAAGGAAGGGAACACAAACAGGTCCGCCATGGCGTAAAACTGCTCGATATCCTCCCGGTATCCCACGAAAAGCACCCGGTCCTCCAGCTTCAGCTTCCGGGCCAGGGCCTTGTCCTCCTCCAGAGAGACGCCCTTCCCGCAGATCACGTACCAGATCCGGCGGTCGCCGGTTTTGGCCAGGGCCCGGAGCACCGAGGCCTGGTTTTTGTTCCTGTTCACTTCCCCTACGGACAGCAGCACATAGGCGTCCCCGGGGATCCCCAGCTCCCGGCGCAGGGCCTCCCGGCTGTCCGTCCCGGCCCGGGGCTTTTTCAGATCCACCCCTACGCCGTTCACCCGGTAGACCTTTGACCGGACATGAAAATTCTGGGCGGCTCGATAGTCCTCCTCATTGATGGTAAGAAGATAATCGGTCCAGCGGGCCAGGAAATGCTCCGCCGGCTTATAGATCACCCGGTTCCACATGGGGCAGCCCTTAAAGAAGTGGAAGCCGTGGGCCGTATACAGCACCGGCCACACCCCGGCGGACCGGGCGGCCACCCGGGCCAGAACGCCGGCGGTAGGCGTGTGGCAGTGCATGCCGGAGAACTTCTCCCGCAGCATCAGATCCCGCAGCTGCCGGTACGCCTTGACGGCCGAAAACAGGTTGAAGGGGGAGCGGGTAAAATCGATCTGGTGCAAGTGCACGCCGTGCTCCCTGATGATCTGGCTGGCATGCTGGTGCATATCCTCGTTGAGATAGTTGGTGGCGTAGTGGACTTCATAGCCCATCTCCTGGAGAATGCGGACGTTGTTCAGCTCAAAATGCACCAGGAAGCGGCTGTAATGGGCCACGATCAGGAACTTTCTCGCTCCCTCCTCCGCCGGCCGGTAGCGCTCCACCGAGCCGCTGCGCAGCAGCGACATGTAAAACCACTGGCGGATCTCCTTGGGCACCAGGTAGACCACCGCGCAGGCCAGCAGCGCCGCCAGATACTGAAACACATTGCAGAACCCGTCCTTCAGCATCAGCGTGCGGAAGGAGACGGTTTTTTTCAGATAGTCGACGCCGCCCCGGCGCTCATACATATTGTCCACCCGGACAAGGCAGAGCACATCCGGGATATTGCAGGCCCGGCAGCCGGTCCTGAGCATCCGGAGCCAGAGGTCATAGTCCTCAAAAAGGGGCATGTCCCGGTAATTCCCCGCCGCCAGCACGGCGCTTTTGCGGAACATGACCGCCACCTGGTTAAAGGGGTTTCGCATCTTGGCGTAGGAGGCGATCTTTTCATCCCGGGGCAGGGACCGGACCGAGCAGATGTTTGCCGGCGTGCCGATAAACTCGGCGATCGCCCCGCTGCACAGCTGCAGCTCCGGCCGGGCGGCGAAGAGCCGCAGCTGGGTCTGGCAGCGGCTCGGGAGGCTGATATCGTCCGAGTCCATCCGGGCCACCAGGTCGTTCTTGCAGTGGAGCAGCCCGTCCCGCACGGCGGGCCCGGTCCCCCGGTTCACCGGGAAGCGGACCACATGGAAGCGCTCGGGATACCGGTTTTCATATTCGGCCACCACCTGGTCCAGGCCCTCGGTCAGCGGGCCGTCACAGACCAGGATAAAGTCATCCGTCACCACCGTCTGAGAGAACATGCTCTCGATGCTCAGGCGCAGATACTCCGGTTTTTCCTTCGCGTACACGGACATGAGTACGCTGTAATTCTCCTGGTTCATCAGACTCTACCCCTCAGCTCTCCATTTGCCCCGCCTGGGTTCATAAAAGGTATATAATCGGTTTATTTTACCATAGTTCAGGGGCAAGCGCAAGCCCGCCCCGTCACTTTCTCACGGCGTGAAAATCCCGCCCGGTCCGAATGGACGGCGGGCGGGATTCCATGTTTTTTGTTTGGGACAGATTCTTACAGATTGCAGAGGGTCAGCAGGGCCTCCCAGTTCCGGTCCACTTCCTCCTGCACCTGTCGGATCATCCACTCGTTGCCGGGCCTGAACATGTGGGCAAAGCGGCCCTGGAGCTTCAGGTACTCCTCCACGGGCTTCTTCTGCTTGGGCTCGTAGCTGAGGATGTACTTGCCCTCGATGACCTCATACAGGGGCCACACGCAGGTCTCCACCGCGGCCTTGGTCACCTTCATCAGCTTCTCGCTGGGATAGCGCCAGCCCCGGGGACAGGGGGCCATCACGTTCAGGAAGGCCGGGCCGGGGGTGTAGATGGCCCTGTGGGCCTTCTCGGAGATGTCCTTAAAGTTGCCGATAAAGGTGGTCTGCCCCACATAGGGGATGCCGTGGGCCACCATGATCTTAGTCAGGTCCTTCTTCTTCTGCAGCTTGCCGGGGATCACCGTGCCTGCGGGGGTGGTGGTGGTGTCGGCAAAGTGGGGGGTGGAGCTGGAGCGCTGGATGCCGGTGTTCATATAGGCCTCGTTGTCGTAGCAGACATACACCATGTCGTGCCCCCGCTCCATAGCGCCGGACAGGGACTGCAGGCCGATATCGTAGGTGCCGCCGTCGCCGCCGAAGGCGATGAACTTCCAGGTGTCGTCCAGCTGGCCCTTCTTCTTCATCACCTTGTAGGCCGTCTCCACGCCGGAGATGGTGGCGCCGGCGTTTTCAAAGGCGTTGTGGATGAAGCTGCCCTTCCAGGCGGTGTAGGGGTACATGAAGGTGGAGACCTCCAGGCAGCTGGTGGCGGAGCACACCACCGCCTTGTCCTCCGGCTCCAAAGCCCGCAGAACGGTCCGCACCGCGATGGGAGAGCCGCAGCCGGCGCACATTCTGTGCCCGCCGGAGAGGCGCTCTTCCTTCATCAGGTTCTCTTTCAGACTGTAGCTCATGTCTCTCCCTCCTTATTCCCGCACTTCCAGATACCGGTAGGTCTCGCCCACCTGGCCGGTCTCGGCGATCTGTTCCAGCTCGGCAAATACCTTCTGGATGCTCTCCACGCGCACATCCCGGCCGCCCAGGCCGTAGATGTAGCCGATGCCCTTGGGGCCGAACACGCCGTTGGCGTACAGGCCGGTGCAGACCTCGGCGTGGATGGGGCCGCAGTGGCCGTTGTAGCTGTCGTCCTTATCCATGGAGGCAAAGGCCTTCACGTTCTTCAGCGCCTCGGCGATCTCCTCCGCGGGGAAGGGCCGGAAAGAGCGGATCTTGATGAGGCCCACCTTCTTGCCCTGGGCGCGCAGCTGCTTGACGGCCTCCTTGGCGGTGCCGGCGGAGGAGCCCATCAGGATAATGGCCTCTTCGGCGTCGTCCATCATGTACTTTTCGATGAGGCCGTAGCTCCGGCCGGTCATCTCCTCGAACTCCTTGGCCACCTGCTTGATGACGCCCTTGGCGTCGATCATGGCCTGGGCCTGCTGGCGCTTGGCCTCCATGTAGTACACGGGGGTGGCGTAAGCGCCTACGGACATGGGCTCGTCCTTGTTCAGCAGATAGTGCTGGGGCTTGTACTCGCCTACAAAGGCCTTGACCTTCTCCGTCTCCACCAGCTCGATGTTCTCGATGGCGTGGGAGGTGATGAAGCCGTCCTGGCAGACCATGATGGGCAGGCCCACCGCCTCGCCGATGCGCATGGCCTGGAGATAGTTGTCATAGGCCTCCTGGTTGGTCTCCGCGAAGAGGACCAGCCAGCCGGTATCCCGCACGCCCATCACGTCGGAGTGGTCGTTGTTGATGTTGATGGGCCCGCTCAGCGCCCGGCAGGACACGGCCAGGGTGATGGGCAGCCGGTCGGACGCGGCCACGTACAGCATCTCGGTCATGTAGCACAGGCCGCAGGAGGAGGTAGCGCTGATGGCCCGGCAGCCGGCGGCCTCCGCGCCGATGCAGGTGGACATGGCGGAGTGCTCAGACTCCACAGCGATAAACTCGGTATCCACCTCGCCGTTATCCACGTAGGCGGAGAAATACTGGGGGATCTCGGTGGACGGGGTGATGGGGAAAGCGCCCATCACGTCCGGATTGATCTGCTTCATGGCGTAGGCAACGGCCTCGTTGCCGGAAAGTCTCTCTCTGATACCCATATTCTCCCCTCCTTATTTCGCTTCCTTGACCATGGTGATGGCCCCGAAGGGACAGACATTTGAACAGATGCCGCAGCCCTTGCAGAAGAAGTAGTTGAACTCGCCCCGCTTGCCGTCAGGCCCCACGGGGATGGACAGATCCGGGCACACCGGGGCGCACAGCAGGCACTGTCTGCACTTGTCCCAGTCGATCACGGGGCGCATGGTGCGCCAGTCGCCGGTCTCCACGGCGGCGGAGGTGCCGCCCTCAAAGATGTTGCAGCCGGGGGTGATGTCTTTCCATGTGACGTCTGGGGTCATATCCTTTGCCAGATGGCTCATCCTTCCTTTACCTCCTCCATAGAACGAATCAGGGCACGCATGTTGCCCTCAATGACCTGGGGCTTGGAGGCAAACTTGTGCTTAAAGGAGGCCTCCATGTCCTTGATAAACGCCTTTTCCTCCACCACGCCGCTGACCTTCACGATGGCGGCCAGCATGGGGGTGTTGGGGAAGTTCCGGCCCAGCTCCTCCTCGGAGATCTTGCCCGCGTCGATAGTGCAGACCTTGCCGGTATAGCCCTTGAGCAACGGGCGCAGCTCCTCCGGCTGCTTGCCTGAGTTGATGACGATGGCCCCCTCCGGGTTCAGCCCGGCGGTCACGTCCACGGCGGACAGCAGGGTCTCGTCCACCACCACCACATAATCCGGGTAGTAGATGTTGGAGTGGACCGTGCTCCGCTCGGTGCTGATGCGGTTGTACGCCGTGATCGGCGCGCCCATCCGCTCCGGGCCGTACTCCGGGAAGCCCTGGACATACTTGCCCGTGTTGAAGGCCGCGTCCGCCAGCAGCAGGGACGCGGTCTTGGCGCCCTGACCGCCCCGCCCATGCCAGTGGATCTCTACGATGTCTTTCATATTCTCTCCTCCTGTTTTTATGTATGGCGGCGCCGGCGCGGCGCCGCCGGGAAAACGCTTGTACTCCATATAATAAACGATCCGCCTGTTGAATGCAAGCGGATTTTTGTAAATATACTACGTTCTACGTTTAATTCTTCCCCTGGCCCTCCGTGTACACGCTCACCGGCTGATAGGAGAAGGCGCAGCCGGTCTCCGCGGCCAGCTTCAAAAGGCCCCGGTTGAGCCGGTCCTTCCAGTGCAGATACCCGATGTAGTCCACGCAGGTGCTGTAGGCCCGAATGAAAACTTTGATCCCGTCGTCTCCCACCGCGTCCACCGTCACCACCAGGGGGCTCTCCTTCACCTCCGGGTCCTCCGCCAGGAAGGAGCGGAGACCGGCACAAAAGCTGTCCAGCTTCTCCAGGGGCGTGTCATTGGGCAGGCGCAGGGTCTGGGTCCAGAGGCGGCTGTCCCGGTCGGTGGTGTTCTGGATGTACTCGCCGCAGACCTTGGAATTCTCCACCGTGATCACCACGTTGTCCGGCGTGCGCAGCCGGGTGGAGCGGAAGGAGATGTCCTCCACCGTCCCCTCCCAGGAGCCCAGAACCACGTAATCCCCGATGCCGAAGGGGTGCTCCAGCACCAGGGTGATGCCGGCGATCAGGTTGGTCAGAGTGCTCTGGGCCGCCAGGCTGATGGCCAGGCCGGCGATCCCCGCGCCGGCCACCAGGCTGGCCACCGGCACGCCGAACAGGTCCAGCACGATCAGCACCGCGAACACCATCACCACGACCCGGTACACGTTCTCGAAAAAGCGGCCCATGGTCTGGCTGGTGTGGACGTCCAGGCTGTTCTCCGCGCTCACCAGCAGCTGCCGGCAGAGGGGCGACGAACGCCAGAAGCCCCAGGCGACGCACAGCACCACCCCCGCCTTGAGCACCGGCGTGAGCCGGTGCCAGATCAGCTCGGTCCAATCCTTTGGCAGCGGCGCGGCCAGCAGCGCGGCGTACAGCAGCGCCGCCCGGATCAGCAGCTCCAGCGGCCGGGCAAAGCCGTGGATCAGCATGCTCAGCCAGTCCGGCAGCCTGGGGCGCAGCCGCCGCCCGAAGAGGTCAAAGATCTTTCGGACCAGGTTGCCCCCAAAAAGGCCAATTAAAACCAGAACCGCCGCCGTGGCAGCCCGGATCCATAAAAGCTGCCCTGTGGGTACAGAGCCCGCGAATTCGTTGATTGCTTCTACCGCTTCTTCCATCATGCGCTCCCAGAAATGATTTTTTATTCATTATAGCCTTTCTTCCCCTTCAACGCAAGGGAAAGAGAAAGTTTCACAGATTATTCATCCGCTTTTTCAGGTTTTTTTCAGCTTTGTCTGGTACATTGTTCTTACTTTATTTAATAAAAGGAGAATTTTCATGAAGGCTCTGGCTGCCCTTTTCCTGACCGCCGCCCTGCTGACCGGCTGTGCCGCAGCGCCCGGGGCGGACGCCGCCTCGGAGAGCGCCCCGTCCGCCTCCCCGGCCCTGCCGGACTTCGCCGTGAACGCCGAGGAACAGTTCAGCAGCCGGGATCTGGACACCGGCTGGGATGCGGACGCGGTGTCCATCCAGTTAAACGGCTCCTCCGCCTCCGGCGGCGGCAGCGGCGTGGAGATCTCGGGCGGCAGCGTCACCCTCCGCCAGGCGGGCACCTATCTGTTCTCCGGGAGCCTGGAAAACGGCAGCATCACCGTGGACGCCGGGCAGGAGGACAAGCTGCACCTGGTGTTCAGCGGCGTCTCCGTCCACAGCGAGAGCGCCGCGGCGCTGCTGATCCGCCAGGCGGACAAGGTGGTGGTCACCCTGGCCGAGGGGACGGAAAACCGCCTCTCCAACGGCGGCTCCTTTGCCGACCCGGCGGAGAGCAAGCTGGACGCCGCGGTCTTTTCCCGGGCCGATCTGAGCTTCAACGGCTCCGGCAGCCTGTCCGTCGTCTCCCCCGCCGGGCACGGCATTGCCTGCAAGGATGACCTGGTCCTGGCCGGAGGCAGCTATGCCATCGAGGCCGCCGGCCACGGGCTGGAGGCCAACGACAGCGTGCGCCTCCGGAACGCGCAGCTGGACATCCGCGCCGGGAAGGACGGGGTCCACGCGGAAAACGACGAGGATGCGGCCCTGGGCTATGTTCTCGTCTCCGGCGGAGATCTCACGGTCCGCGCCCAGGGCGACGGGCTCAGCGCCGGTGCCTTCCTGCAGCTGGACAGCGGCAGCTTTGCCATCGTCTCCGGCGGTGGCAACGAAAACGCGGCGCCCCACGCCTCCGGCTTCGGCCCGTTCCGGGGCTGGGACAGCGAGAGCGCGGCGGAGACGGAGAGCGTCAGCGGCAAGGCCTTGAAGGCCGGCAGCGGCCTGCTGGTCAGCGGCGGCAGCTACACCCTGGACGCCGCTGACGACGCGCTGCACTCCGATGCCTCCCTCTGCGTCACCGGGGGCAGCTTTGCCATCACCACCGGGGACGACGGCCTCCACGCGGACGAGACCCTCTCCGTCTCCGGGGGCAGTCTTCAGATTTCCGCCTGCTATGAGGGGCTGGAGGCGCTGGAGCTGCTGATCAGCGGCGGGGAGATCGACGTCACGGCGGCCGACGACGGGCTGAACGCCGCCGGCGGCCGGGACCAGAGCGGCTTTGGCGGTCCCCGGGGGGGGGACGGCTTCGGCAGGCCTCGTAGCGGAGGCGGTTTTGGCGAGCCCGGCCGGGGCGGCGGCGGATTCCCGGCCGCGGAGGAGGACAGCGGCGCCCGGATCGTGATCTCCGGGGGCACGGTCCGCCTCACCGCCTCCGGCGACGGGCTGGACTCCAACGGCAGCCTGCTGATCAGCGGCGGCAGCGTGTCCGTCTGCGGCCCCAGCCAGGGGGATACCTCCGTTCTGGACTACGAGACGGAGGGGCGCATCACCGGCGGCGTCTTTGCGGGGACCGGCGGGACCTCCATGGCCCAGAGCTTCAGCGGCAGCCTGCAGGGCGTTCTGGCGGTCAGCACCGGCCCCCAGGCGGCGGGGACCCCGGTCAGCCTGGCCGGGCCGGAGGGGACGCTCTTCTCCCTGGAGCCCGCCCTGCCCTACGCGCTGGTGATCTTCAGCAGCCCGGAGCTGCTCTCTGGGGAGAGCTACACCCTGACAGTGGGCAGCCAGTCCGAAGCCTTCACCGCTTCATGACAGATTGGCCAATTTCTTCTCTGACAAACCAACTGTTTTTGTCTGTTGTGCAAAGTGGAAAAGTATGGTACACTGGCATAGACAAAAAAACAGGGGGATTTTGCCATGGATGAACCCAAGCTCCGCAAAAGAAATCTGCTGATGTTTCCGCTGGGCACCATCGGGCGGGACATGATGTACAACCTGGTCACCAGCTATCTGCTGACCTTCATTCTCTTTACCCGCAGCCTCACGGCGGCCCAGCTGGGGGCCGTCACCGCCATCATGGTGGCCGCCCGGGTGTTTGACGCCCTGAATGACCCTATCATGGGCAACATCATCGAGCGCACCCGCACCAAATGGGGCAAATTCAAGCCCTGGCTGGTCATCGGCATTTTGCTGTCCTCCGTGGTGGTGTACACCGTGTTCAATTCCAACCTCCAGGGCTGGAGCTTCATCTGGCTCTTTGGCGGCTTCTACTTCTGCTACAGCATTGCCTACACCATGCACGACATCTCCTACTGGGGCATGGTGCCCGCCCTGAGCTCAGACCCGGACGCCCGGAACCAGTTCACCTCCCGGGCCACTCTCTGCGCCGGGATCGGCAGCACCGCCGCCTCCATGCTCATCCCCATGCTCACCACCGGGGAGCACGCCCTGGGCGGCAGCACCAACCTGGCCTATGGCCGCATCGCTCTGATCATCTGCATCCTGGCGCCGCTGTTTCTGTGCTTCACCGTCTTCGGCGCCCGGGAGCGGCGGGACGATATGCAGGAGGCCGCGCCCCCGATCAGCCTGAAAAGGGTGGTCAAAACCATCACCGGCAACGACCAGCTGCTGTGGATCTCCATCATCTTCCTGGTCCAGCAGGTGGGCAATAACTTCATCATCGGCGGCATTGCCTCTACCTATATCTATTTTGACTTTGGCTACAGCGGCGGGCTGTACTCCATCTTCACCACCGTGGGTATGTTCGTCACCGCCTTCCTGATGATCTTCTACCCGGCGATCTCCCGGCACATCCGCCGGAAGAAGCTCATGGGCATTCTGGCGGTGATCTCCTCCGTGGGCTACGTGGTCATGGTGCTGCCCGGGCTGCTGCTGAGCTCCTCCATGGCGAAATTCTGGATCATCGTGGTGGGCTATATGCTGGCAAACTTCGGCCAGTACGGCTACTATCTGATCATGATGATCTCCATCATCAACACCGTGGAGTACAACGAGTACACCCAGGGCAGCCGGGACGAGGCCATCATCGCCTCCCTGCGCCCCTTCCTCACCAAGATGTCCTCCGCCGTCACCGTGGCTCTCACCTCCGCCAGTTATCTGATCTTCGGCGTCACCCGCTTCACCAACCAGATCTCCTCCTTTGAGAGCGCCGCGGCCGCCGGCGCCATCAGCGAGGCGGAGAAGCTCAGCTCCATCTCCCAGGTGCTCACCCAGGCCGGCCAGGGCCAGACCTTGGGCCTGCTGCTGTGCATGACGCTGCTGCCCTGGGCGCTGATGTTGCTGTCCTACTTCCTCTACAAGAAGCACTACAGGCTGGACGAGGACGAGTACGACCGGATCTGCGCGGAGCTGGCCGCCAGGGAAGCCAAGGCCTGATTTTGGGATATTCTGAATAGAAAGAAAAACATTTAATACTCCTGTAACAAATTCTGTCTTACTTCCGAAACATTTTTCTTTTAGTATAGATACTGCAAGCGATAAGTTTTTTCATCTTTTTCATTTTGTCCTCTATTCATAAAAGAAAAGAAGCGGCTGAGCCGCTTCTTTTCTTTTATGTGCCCAAAAAGACTGTTAAGGCAAATTTTCCTGCTCCTCGATCAAAAACTGGATAAATCGTTTGGCGGCGATGGAGAGCTCGTTCTTCTCCCGGCAGATGATACTGATCTGGCGCGTGACCATGGGTTCGGTTGGCAGCATCACAATATCATAGCTCTGCTTGCGCAGCACCAGCTCCGGCAGGATCGTCACGCCCAGGCCCTGCTCCACCATGGAGAGGATGGAATAGTCGTCGTGCATGGTCATGCGGATGTTCGGTTCCAGGCCCAGAGCGCGAAAGGCCGCCAGCGGCTCGCTGTAGATCCCCTCCTCCAGCAGCAGGAAGGGTTCTTTTGCCAGTTCCTCCAGGGGCACGCTCTGCTTTTTTGCCAGAGGATGCTCCCTCGGCAGACAGGCCCGGTGTTCGCCGGTCTTAAGGAAGCGGCTGTCTGTCCCCTCTACCGCATCCGGTGTGACAAAGCCAAAATCCAGTTCCCCGGTGCGCACCCACTCCGGGATGCTGGTGTAATCCCCCTGGTGAACGATCAGCTGCACATTGGGATATCTCTCCCAAAACTGCCGGATCACGGGCGGAAGCCAGTGGCAGGAGATGCTGGAGATGGTGCCGATGCGCACCACGCCGTAGTCCAGCCCGCGGATCTCGCCTGCGATATTCTGCATGGACTGAAACTGAGCGACAGCGCTCTGGATGGAGGGCAGCAGCCGTTCGCCCTCCGGCGTCAGGCGCACGCCATAGCGTGAGCGGTAGAGGAGCTTGATAGACAGCTCGTTTTCCAGCGAAGCGATCATCTGGCTCATGGCAGGCTGGGTGTAGCCCAGGATCTCAGCCGCCTTGGTGAAGCTCCCCACCTCGACGACTTTTAGAAATGCTGCATAGCGATTCATGATTCAAATAAGCTCCTCGCATGTGAATATGCAGATTTACAGTTTTACTTATTGATAAATTGAGTATATACTAAAGGCATCCAAAAAACAAGGGGGAACGAAAACATGAAACAGTATGTAGTGGACGCCTTTACAGATGCGGTCTTTCACGGCAACCAAGCCGCCGTCTGCGTGATGGAGCAGTGGCCCTCTGAGGAACTGATGATGTCGGTCACCCGGGAGAACAACTTCTCTGAGACCGCCTTCACCGTCAAGGAGGGGGAGAAGTACCATCTGCGCTGGTTCACCCCCGGCGGAGAGATCGACCTCTGCGGCCACGCCACCCTGGGGACGGCCTATGTGCTCTTCCGCTTCTATGAGACGCAGGCGGAGCGGCTGGTGTTCAGCACCATGAGCGGGGACCTGATCGTGACGAAGAAGGGGGAGCTTTTGGAGATGGAGTTTCCCGCCTATGAGTTGAAGAGCGTACCCGTCACGGAAGCCATGGCGGAGGCGCTGGGCGTCCAGCCTCTGGAGGCCTGGCTGGGCCGGGATCTGCTCTGCGTCCTGGACAGTGAAGAGGCCGTTCGGAATGTGAACCCGGACCAGGAGAAGCTGAAGGGCCTGGAAGGACTTTTGCAGCATGTGACCGCTCGTGGTGAGGAGACAGACTGTGTCTCCCGGAGCTTTGCCCCCAAACTGGCCGTAGCGGAGGACCCGGTCTGCGGCTCCGGCCACTGCCACATCGTCCCCTATTGGGCGGATCTGCTGGGCAAAGAGAAACTGGTGGCCTATCAGGCGTCCCGCCGCGGCGGCACCCTCTACTGCCGCCGGGAGGGCAGCAAGATCTTCATGGCCGGTAAGGCGGCGCTGTACTCCATCGACGAGCTCTTTGTTGGGTAAAAAGCGTCTCTTCTCCTCTTCCATTTTCTCGTATTGCTCCCAAAAAGAGTAGACAGCAGACAAGCAGAAGAACCCTGTAGGTACATGCAGGGGGAGAGGGCAGAGAGGGGGCGGGAGCCCCCTTTCAGCGTTCAATCTATTCTTATCCAGGAGCATTTTTGAATGCTCTTGGATAAGTTTTCAAGGGGAAGACAAAATGTCTTCCCCTTGAAAAAAGGACCGCCGAGGCGGTCCTTTTTTTGTGGGATTATAATTGGTTCTAAAATAAATGTTGGGGTAACTCAGTCGCAAGGCTGGGCTACACCCAACATTTTTAGTAATTAAGCAAA
>CANQRQ010000017.1 GCA_947626315.1 uncultured Oscillospiraceae bacterium
GCGCCACATGTTCCCCTTTATTAGGTCTTAATTTTTTCCCTCTTGCTCTACCCCAACTATTGACATAGAGCCTTTTTAACTGTAGGTAAACCTATCGGCAGTGTATAGAACTGCAGGGGGAGAGAGCCGAAAGGGGGCGGGAGCCCCCTTTCGGCGTTCAATCTGCTCTTATCCAGGAGCATTTTTGAATGCTCCTGGATAAGCTTTCAAGTTGAAGACACTTTGTCTTCAACTTGAAAGGCTGAAAGCCCTGGCTTTCAGCCTTTTTTAACTGTAGGTAAACCTATCGGCAGTGTATAGAACTGCAGGGGGAGAGGGCAGAGAGGGGGCGGGAGCCCCCTTTCGGCGTTCAATCTACTCTTATCCAAGAGCATTCAAAAATGCTCTTGGATAAGCTTTTAAGATGAAGACATTTTGTCTTCATCTTAAAAGGCTGAAAGCCCTCGGCTTTCAGTCTTTTTTACTTCTTCTCCGCCGGGTCAGCCAGATTCCGGCCAGGCTCAGCAGAAACAGGAAAAGCCAGGAGGCCAGATAGAAGGGCCACAGGGCCTGGGTGGCCGTCAGGGGTCGGAGCAAAACAGAGGCCAGCGGCAGCCCTGTCAGGAAAAACACCTGGGAGAAGAGCCCAAGCACATTCTGCCAGTATCCCCCCAGAAGCAGCTCCTGCAGCAGAGTAAGCAGCAGCATCAGCAGGCCGAAGGCGTTCAGGAGCAGCGCCTGCATCCAGATATTTTCGCTCAGATCGGCCATTTTTCCGCTGAGCCAGGCCCAGAGCAGCAGCGGCACCAGGCTCCCGAAGAACAGCGGAAAGGGCAGCAGCATCAGCAGGTAATTCAGCAGATAGCCCACCGCCAGAGGCAGCATTCCCAGCAGCAGGAGCCGCGCAGTCCGCTTCATGGCACCTCCCCCTTTCCCCGGGCGAAGTAGGCCCGGGCCGTCTCCGCGTCCTGGCGGATCTGCCGGAACAGCTCTTCCCCGGAGGCAAACTTCCGTTCATCCCGGATAAAGTGGTAAAATTCCAGCCGGGCCTGGCGGCCGTAGAGGTTGCCGGAGTAGTCCAGCAGGTGGCTCTCTACGTTGACGCGCTGCCCTTCGCTCACCGTGGGGCGCACCCCCACATTGGTGACGGCCACAAAGTTCTCCCCGTTTTCCAGAAAGACCTTGGCGGCGTATACCCCGTGCCGCGGCACCAGAACCCCCTCCGGGAAATACATGTTGATGGTAGGCGTGCCCATTTTGGTCCCCAGGTGATAGCCGGAGTGGACCGTGTCGGCCAGGCTGTGCGGATGGCCCAGAAAGCGGTTGGCCTCCTCCATCCGGCCCTGCAGGATCAGCTCCCGGATATAGGTGGAGCTGACAAGCCGGCCGTCCAGCAGCACCGGGGGGATCACATCGCAGACCAGGCCTGCTTCCGCGCAGTAGGCCTGGATCTTGTCCGCCTTCCCCTCGCCCCGGTAGCCGCAGCTGAAATCGTGGCCGATGACAATGCCGCAGATGTTCAGCTCCTCCCGGATGGAGTCCATAAACTCCCGCCAGGGCATACGCATCACATGGGGGCTGAAGTGCATGAACACCACATTGTCAATGCCGTAGCAGCGGCGGATGATCTCCTCCCGGCCGATGGCGCTGTTGATCAGCGGCACCTCGCCGCCGAACACCAGGTTGTCCGGGTGGATATCAAAGCTCAAAACGGAGGGCACAGCGCCCAGCTCCTTCGCCCGGGCCTTGGCCTTTTCCAGGAGGGCCCCGTGCCCGATATGAACCCCGTCAAAAAAGCCCAGGGCAATGACTCTTTTTATCTCTGTCATGAACTTACGATACCTCAAAAAAGCTTTTTATGATCCTGACCTGGCCTTTGGAAGCCTGGCCAAGGGCCAGAAATTCCCCCTCCGGCCCGTAGAGGCGGCAGAGGCCGTCCGCCGCGGCCGGGGCGGAAATCCCGCCGCCGTTTCTGATTTTGGCCGCGTCCTTCCGGTCCACCGGCAAAGCGGGGTGGGCGGCAAAAAGGCAGTCCACCGGCAGCAGAAGCCGCTCCGCCTCTCCCCTGTCCGCCGCCTCCTGGACCTGCTGGAGGCTGTAGGCCCCCTCCAGGGTAAAGAGGCCCGCCTCCGTCCGGCGCAGAGCGCTCATACAGCCCCCGCAGCCCAGGCGCTGGCCGATATCGTGGCAGAGGGTGCGCACATAGGTGCCCTTGGAGCAGCGGATGTCCAGCAGATAATCCTCCCCCGCCCGGCCGGCCAGCTTCAGCGCATAGACGGTGATCCGCCGGGGCCGGCGCTCCACGCTGCCGCCCCTTCTGGCGATCTCATAGAGCTTCTGACCGTTTATTTTTATGGCGGAGTACATAGGCGGGATCTGGCTGATCTCGCCTCTGAAGGCCTTCAGCGCCGTCTCAAGGGCCTCTTCGGACACGGAGACGGGCTTCTCCTCCAGAACACGGCCGGTGCTGTCCTGGGTGTCGGTGCTCAGGCCCAGGCGAAGGGAGGCCAGATAGCGCTTTTCCTGGCTCTCCGCGAACTCCACCGCCCGGGTCGCCCGGCCCACAAACACCACCAGCAGGCCCGTGGCCATCGGGTCCAGCGTGCCGGAGTGGCCGATGCGCCGTTCCCGGAGAATGCCCCGGAGCTTGGCCACCACGTCGCTGCTGGTCCAGCCGGCGGGCTTGTCTATCAGCAGGATGCCGGTCATGTCAAAATCTCGCCGATCACCGCCAAAAGCATGGCTTTCGCCTTGGCGGGCGGCGCGGAGATGGTGCAGCCGGCGGCCATGGCGTGCCCGCCGCCGCCGAAAAAGGCGCAGATCTCGCTGCTGCTCACCTGGGGCATGGACCGTACGGAGACCCTGCTCTCGCCGTTTTCCTGCTCCCGGATCGTCACGCTCACCAGGCTGTTCCGGAGCCGGCCGGCCAGCCCGGCCAGATCGTCCATGTCGTCCTCCGTGGCGCCGGACTCATAGAGCATCTTCCGGGTCACCGTGGCAATCACCACCCGGTCGTCATGGTGAAAGCTGAGGGAGGAATAAATGGCCCCCTCCAGCCTAAGCCGGGCGGCGGAGACCTTCCGGAAAAACTCGGTGCTGACCCGGCCGCTGTCCGCCCCCAGGCGGATCAGCTCCGCCGCGGCGGAGAGGGTCCGCGCGTCGGTGTTCAGATACTGAAAACAGCCGGTGTCGGTGGTCACGGCTATGTACAGCAAGGTGGCCTCCTCCGGGCTGGGCGTCCTGCACAGGGCCTTTACCAGCTCCAGCACGATCTCCCCGCAGGAGGAGCGGTCAGCCCGGATCAGCTCCGCGGGGGCATAGTGGGTGTTGATCTCGTGGTGGTCGATGCACAGGTCGATGCTGAAGGAAAAGCCCTGGGGAAACAGCTTTTCTGACGCCACATCCACCGCCACGTAGTAGTCAAACATCTCCTCGCTTCCTACCGGGGCGAAAAAGGGCTCCACATAGGGCCGCAGCAGGCCGGAGGTCTGGGGATTGGCGTACACATAGGCGATCTTCCCCCGGCGGCGCAGGGCGCTGCACAGCGCCGCCGCGCTGCCCATGGTGTCCCCGTCCGGATTTTTATGGGTGACCAGCAAAATGGCCTCGTGCTCCATCAGGAGCTTGGCGCAGTCGGTATATTTCATCACTGCCATGTCATTCGTCCTCATCGTGCCGGATGTCCAGATCGTTCAGCATCCGGCTGATCTTCGCGCCGTACTCGATGCTGTGGTCGATTTCAAATACCAGCTCCGGCGTATACCGCAGCTTGAGCGAGCTGCCCAGCTCCTTCCGGAGCCAGCCGGAGGCGGATCTCAGCCCTTTTTTGAACTCCTTTTCGTCCCGCATCCCCAGCACGGAGAGCCAGACCTTGGAATAGCGCAGGTCCCCCGTGGTCTCCACCCGGGTGACGCTGATCATCCCCTGCTGGATCCGCGGGTCCTTGATATTGCGCAGCAGTTCGGACAGCACCCGCTGAATATCGTCGTTGGTCCTCGCCAGTTTATTTGACGCCATGATTGCTCCTTCCCTTTTGCCTCTGCGCGGCATACGGGCGCCCAAACTGAGCGCCCGTATGCCCTGTCAGCGGTCTTATGCTTCAATCTGCTCCATCACGAAGCACTCGATTACATCTCCAACCTTTATGTCGTTGAACTTCTCTACCTGCATGCCGCACTCATAGCCGCTGGCCACTTCCCGCACGTCGTCCTTAAAGCGGCGGAGGGAGGCCAGGCTGCCCTCGTGGATCACGATATTGTCCCGCAGGACGCGGACCTGGCAGCCGCGCTGGATCTTGCCGTCGGTGCAGTAGCAGCCGCAGACAGTGCCCACCTTGGAGACCTTGTAGGTCTCCCGCACTTCCGCGTGGCCGATGACGGCCTCCTTGAACTTGGGCGCCAGCATGCCCTTCATGGCGGCCTCGATCTCATTGATGCAGTCATAAATGACCCGGTACATGCGGATGTCCACATTGCTGCGGACGGCGTTATTCTGGGCGGCGGCGTCCGGCCGCACGTTAAAGCCCACAATGATGGCGCCGGAGGTGGCGGCCAGCATCACGTCGGACTCGTTGATGGCGCCGACCGCGCTGTGAATGACCTTTACCCGCACCTCGTCGTTGGAGATCTTCTCCAGAGAGCTCTTCACCGCCTCGGCGGAGCCCTGGACATCGGCCTTGACGATGATGTTCAAGGTCTTCATCTCGCCAGCCTGGATCTGGCTGAACAGATCCTCCAGGCTGACCTTCTTCACGCCGCCCATGGCGTTGCTGCTCATCTGGACGCGGCGCTCCTCCGCCAGCTCTCTGGCCATGCGCTCGTCAGCCACGGCATTGAACACGTCTCCCGCGCTGGGAACCTCCGAAAGGCCGGAAATCTCCACCGGCGTGGAGGGGCCCGCCTCAGTGACCCGCTGGCCCTTGTCGTTGATCATGGTGCGCACGCGGCCCACAGCGGTGCCGGCGATGATGATATCGCCCAGCTTCAGGGTGCCGTTCTGCACCAGAACGGTCATGATGGGGCCGCGGCCCTTATCCAGCCGGGCCTCGATGACTGTGCCCTTGGCGGCCCGGTTGGGATTGGCCTTCAGCTCCTGCACCTCGGCCAGGACGACCAGGTTCTCCAGCAGCTCTTCAATGCCCATGCCGGTCTTGGCGGAGATGGGGCAGATGATCGTGTCGCCGCCCCACTCCTCACTGACCAGATCGTACTCCGTGAGCTGCTGCTTGATCCGCTCCGGGTTGGCGCCCACGGTATCCATCTTGTTGATGGCCACCACCACCGGGATCCCGGCGGCCTTGGCGTGGTTGATGCTCTCTACCGTCTGGGGCATGATGCCGTCATCCGCAGCCACCACCAGGATGGCGATATCCGTCACCATGGCGCCCCGGGCGCGCATGGAGGTAAAGGCCTCGTGGCCCGGCGTATCCAGGAAGGTAATAGGGCTGCCGTTGATCTCCACGGTATAGGCGCCGATGTGCTGGGTGATGCCGCCGGCCTCGCCGGAGACCACGTTGGCATGGCGGATGTAGTCCAGCAGAGAGGTCTTGCCGTGGTCCACGTGGCCCATGACCACCACTACGGGGGCCCGGGGCCGCAGATCCTCTTCCTTGTCCACGCTGTCGTCGATCAGGCGCTCCTCAACGGTGACAATGACTTCCTTCTCCACCTTGCAGCCCAGCTCCATGGCCACCAGAGCCGCGGTGTCATAGTCTATGATCTCCGAAACGGAGGCGAAAACGCCCAGCTTGAACAGCTGCTTGATCACCTCGGAGGCGGTTTTCTTCATACGGGAGGCCAGCTCGCCCACGCTGATCTCGTCGGGGATCTCCACCTTCAGCTGCTGTTTCTTAGCGATCTCCAGCTGCAGGCGGTTCATCTTGTCCCGCTCCTCCTGGCGGCGCTTGGCGGAGGCCGCCTGGGAGTTGGGGCGCTGTTTGGACTTGCTGTTGATCTTCTCCTTGTTGCCCCGGCGCATGTTGCTGTTGTTGGACTTGTTGGCGGCCATATCCTCAAAGCGCTCGTTGTACTTCTCGATATTCACCGCCGCGCCGCCGCGGGTGTCCACCACGCGCTTTTCCGCCACCTGACGGGGCACGTGGGGTTTGTCCTTCTTCGCCGCCCTGGCCTGCTCGGCATTGGCGGGGCCGGCGGCAGACGCGGGGCCCTGGGGCCGCTCAGGCGGCCGCTGGCCTCCCCGATTCCCCGGATGGCCCGGCTGCTGCCCCTGGGCGGGGCCCTGCGCCGGCTTTTGGTTCGGCGCGGGCTTTTTTTCCGGGGCCGGAGCGGCCGGCTTGGGCTTTACATTAAAGACCTCCTCCAGGCTCGCCACCTGGTTATGCTGGGTCATATATTCAAAGATAACGTCAAGCTCATGCGTATCCAGAACCTGCATGTGGTTTTTAGGCGCGGCCACGTAGTCCGTGAGTATCTGAGATATCACCTTCGAGGTCACGTTAAAATCCTTCGCCACCTCATGGATTCTGTACTTTATCATGCTCATACGCACTTCCTCCTTTTTCCAATCCTCTTGTTTCTCTCATGCGCCGCGGCCTCCTGGCGCCTCTTTCTGGCTCTGGCGTCCAGCCGTTCCGCCTCCCGGGCGGCCGGGCCATAGGTCTCCGGGTCCTCTTCCTCCAGTTCCCGCATAAGCGCGGCGGCGAAGCCCACATCCAGAACCGCGGCCATGGAGCAGCCGTTCAGGCCCACATGGGAGGAGATCTCCTCTTTTGCATACGGCAGCGTCACCGTCAAAAGCTGCCGCCCGGCGGCAAAGCCCTCCGCCCGCTTCCGGGAGTTCTCAGAGGCGTCCGCGGCGATCAGCAGGAGCTTTGCCTTGCCGGCCCTGACAGAGGAGCCGGTGTTCGTCTCCCCTATGGAGACGGCGTTGGCCTTGCGCATCAGCCCCAGGAGCCGAAGGCTTTTTTCCTTCATTCTCCGCCCGCCTCCATTTCCGCCTGAAGCCGTGCCATGACCTCCAGCGGGACCGGGGCCGAGAAGGCCCGCTCCAGAGCCCGGCTCTTCATGGCTTTGGCCAGGCAGGCCGGCTGGCGGCAGATATAGGCCCCGCGGCCGTTGGCCTTGCCCTTGAAGTCCAGGCTGATTTCTCCCTCCGGAGAGCGCACGACCCGGATCAGTTCCCGTTTTGGCTTCATCTCGCGGCAGCCAAGGCATTGCCGCATGGGGATCTTCTTCTGCATCGCTGCCGCCTCCTTTCAGGAATTTACGCCTCCGACTCGGGCTTAATGTCGATCTTATAACCGGTGAGCTTGGCGGCCAGGCGGGCGTTCTGCCCTTCCTTGCCGATGGCCAGGGAGAGCTGAGCGTCCGGCACGACCACCCGGCAGCTCTTTCCGTCCTCCAGCATGGTGACGCTGAGCACTTCGGAGGGGGACAGCGCCGCCGCGATGTACTCCTCCGGCAGCTCGCTGTATTTGACAATGTCGATCTTTTCGCCGCCCAGCTCGTTTACGATGCTGGCCACCCGGCCGCCCTTGGGGCCAACGCAGGCGCCGATGGGGTCCACATCCGGCTGGGTGGACCAAACCGCCATTTTGGTGCGGCTGCCCGCCTCCCGGGCGATGGACTTGATCTCCACCGTGCCGTCATAGATTTCCGGCACCTCCAGCTCGAACAGACGCTTGACCAGGCCCGGATGGGTCCGGCTGATCAGCACCTGGGGCCCTCTGGTGGAATTTCTGACCTCCACCACGTAGACCTTGATCCGGTCGCCCTCGGTGAGCACCTCGGTCTTGATGCGCTCGTTGGGGGCCAGCATGGCCTCGGTAAACTCGCTGTTGGAGGAAATGCGGATGGAGACGCTGCCGTTTCTCGGCTCCACATGGGACACCACGCCGGTGAGGATCTCATGCTCTTTGGAGGTGAACTCCTCGTAGATGATGCCCCGCTCCGCCTCGCGGATGCCCTGGATGATCACCTGCTTTGCCGACTGGGCCGCGATCCGGCCGAATTTCTTAGTCTCTACCGGGATGGCGACGGTCTCGCCCAGCTTCGCCCGGCGGCTGATCTTCTTTGCCGCCTCCAGGTTGATCTCATGGGAGGGGTCGGCCACCTCGTCCACCACCAGCTTATTGACCACCATCTCAATGCGTTTCTTATCCTCGTCCAGGAAGATCTCCACATTGTCCTCGCACTCCGGGTTATCCCGCCGGAAAGCGGCCAGCATGGCCTGGCGGATCTTATCGTACATGTAACTGCGGGGGATGCCCTTTTCCTTCTCGATATCCTCGACAGCTTCAAAAAATTCTGCGTTCATTCTGATTCTCCATTCTCTTCCGCTAAATTTGTTTCGCCTCTGGTCATATGGACAGATGCAGCCTGACCTGGGCAAGCTGGGCCTTGGCAAAGCGCTCGCTGCCGCCGCCTGTTTTCACCGTCACGTCGCCATTGTCATAGCCCGCAAGAACGCCCACCAGGCTTTTACGGCCGTTGACCGGCTGATAGAGCCGCAGCTCCACCTCGCTGCCCATAAACTGCTCAAAATCTGACGGGCGCTTCAGCTCCCGCTCGGCTCCGGCGGAGCCCACCTCAAAAACATAGCTCTCCGGGATCGGGTCCTCCGCGTCCAGGATCGGGTCAAGCCGCCGGCTGATCCGCTCGCAGTCGTCAATGGAGACGCCGCCGGCTTTGTCAATATACACCCTCAGATAGCGGGTGCCCGCCTCCCGGACATATTCCACGTCCCACAGGCTGCAGCCCTCTTCCTTTACCACGGGTCTTGCCAGCTGGAGTACCTTTTCCGTAATTTTGCTCATGCGCGCCGCCTTCCCTGCGTCCGTTCCGCCGCTGCGGGCCGGCCCAAAGCCCCTGCCCGGACCAATTGCCTCGCAAAAAAGAGTGGGCGGCAACCCACTCTCACTCAAACCTAATCCTACCTTTGTGATAATACCACCATATCCTGTACATTGCAAGCTTTTTTTGCGAAAATGCCTATAGATTTTGTCACCCGCCCGTACAGAAAAGCCGGGCCCGGAGATTACCGGGCCCGGAGATTCCTTTTAATATTCAAATCCGCTGACGTAGTGGGCGTAGAACTCCTCATAGCAGAGGCCGTTTTCCATGATGAATTTGGCGGCCTCCTGGCCCACATAGCGGTAGTGCCAGGGTTCGTCCCAGCCGGTGAGCAGCAGCTTCCGGGTGGGGTAGCGCTTGATGAAGCCGTAGTCGGCGCAGATGGAGTCCAGATACTCGAAGAATTCCTGGTTCATGTTGCTGTAGACCAAAGGCGCGTAGCTCTTGTCCATCAGATCCACCGCCAGACCCAGCTGATGCTCGCTGCAGCCGGGAAACGCGGTAATGGTCCGGGCCTCCTCCACTGCCTTCTGATACTGGGGGTCCATATAGTCCGTGGTCTGGTATTCCCCCATGGCGATCTGCGTGGCCTTGCCGTTAAACAGCTGCTCCTGGAAGGAAAAGCTCCGGTATGCACCCGCCACATACACGTTGAACCCGGCGTTCTGCATGTCCTCGATCATTGCCTCCAAATAAGGCAGGGCGGAAGCGTCAAACATCATATAGTTTGTGATGCTGATTTTTTCCGCGTCCGGCTGGAAGGTGGAGGGCAAGGGGTTCTTGTCGTTCACCATCCGGTACTGAGGCAGAGTAATATCGATCTTCGGCCAGATATCCACCGTGGGCTCCGGCGTCTCCACGGCGTTCAGGTCGATAAAAGTCACGCTGTCGCTGTTGACAAAGGCGCCGTCGGTCCCGCCCAGGATGACGTTTTCCGTCCTGTCCATGCGGGAGATCACAATTGTGTACAGCGCGACGCACAGGCCCAGCATACAGATGATCCAGGCTGTCTTCTTTCCTTTCACGCTCCGCACCTCCTCGTCTGGGCTTAAATCAGTCAATAGTTACAACCAGGTTACAAATTAATGCTATTATAGCACAGCCCTTTCTAAAATTCAAGTCTTCTTATGTAGGGCTTGCTTCCTCGCCCAGCGCCGCCCGCAGTTTTTCCAATGCCCGCTTTTCAATGCGGGATACATAGGACCGGCTGATGCCGCACAGGAGGGCCACTTCCCGCTGGGTTTTCGGCGCCTCCTCGTCCAGACCGTAGCGGAGTTTAATGATTCTCGCCTCTCGCTGGCTCAGTTCCCGCTGGATATGAGCGCGCAGGCTCCCGCAGATCTCCTCGCTGCCGATCCGCTCCGCCAGGTCGTCCTCCTGGGCCACTACGTCCATGACGGACAGGCCGCCCCCGTCTCCGTCCACATCCAGCGCGTCCGACAGGCTCATATCCCCCGCCGACTTCCGCTGTCCGCGAAAATACATGAGGATCTCGTTCTCAATGCAGCGGCTGGCATAGGTAGCCAGGCGCACGCCCTTATCGGCCCGGTAGGTGTTGATGCCCTTTATAAGGCCGATGGTCCCGATGGAGATCAGGTCGTCCATGTCCTCCGCCTGGGTATAGTATTTCTTGATGATATGGGCTACTAGGCGGAGATTGTGCTCCACCAGGCTGTTGCGGGCCGTCAGATCCCCCAGGGCCCAGCGGTTCAGACATGCCTGTTCTTCCTCCTTGCTCAGCGGCTTTGGAAAAGAGTCCCCCGGCGCGACGCGCAGCATGAGGAACAGGCTGTTCATCAGAAGCAGAAATGCGCTCTCGATCATTTTCTCACCCTCTTCCATCTTATTCCGTCCCGGCCGGTCCACATTCGACTTTCCCAGCACACATTTACAAACGCGCTGTAAAATTGTATAATAGGGGCAGCTTACAGGAAGGCGGGGATTTATTATGAAAAAGCATCTGTTCCTGTCCGGCCCGGCCGGCAGCGGAAAGACGGCGCTGATCCGGGAGGCGCTGGGTCCCTCTATCGCCATGGCCGGCGGCTTTGTGACGGAGAAGGCCTTCTCGCCGGAGGGCCGCCTGCTGGGCTATGACCTGCTCCCCGCGGCGGCGGCCGGCGGGGCGGAGGGCTATGAGCCTCTGCGCTTTTTGCATCTAAGCGTCAGCCCTCCGGCCACGGACAACGAGGTGTTCCGGGTGCAGGGGGTCAGGCTGCTGGAGGAGGCGGAATACTATCCCTTCTCCGTTCTGGATGCCTTCGGCGGTTTTGAGCTGATCATCCCCCAGTTTCGCAAGGCGCTGGAGACTTTCCTCTCGTCGGAGCAGGCCTGCCTGGGCGTGCTCCAGACGCCGGAGGCCGCGGAGGCCACCCGCCGGCAGTTGGGTCTGGGCGAGAAGTTCACGGCCTATGTCCTCCGGCTGCGGGAGGCGCTCCTGGCCGACCCGGATACCCTTATATTGGACTTCGGCCCGGCCTCTGAGGCGGCGGCCCGGCGCATTGTGGCCCAGTGGGTAAAGGAATTCGTCTGAGGCGGCCCTATGGAGTATGAGAATACCCGCCGGGCGGTGTTTATTGAGCGGCCAAACCGCTTTATCGCCCACGTTCTGCTGGACGGCGTCCCCACCGTCTGCCATGTGAAAAACACCGGCCGCTGCCGGGAACTGCTGCTGCCGGGGGCGGATGTGGTGGTCCAGGCCTGCCCAAATCCAAAGCGGAAGACGGCCTATGACCTGATCGCCGTCTACAAGGGCGGGCGGCTGATCAATATGGACGCCGCCGCGCCCAACGCGGTCTGCGCTGAGTGGCTGCGCGCCGGCGGTCTGGGCTTCGTGCCGGAGCTGATCCGGCCGGAGAGGCGCTTTGGGGACTCCCGTTTTGATTTTTACCTGGAGCGAAACGGCCGGGGCAGCTTTCTGGAGGTCAAGGGCGTCACGCTGGAGGAAAACGGGGTCGTCCGCTTTCCGGACGCGCCCACGGAGCGGGGTGTCAAGCATCTCCGCGGCCTGATGCGCTGCGCGGCGGAGGGTTACGGCGCCTACGCGGTGTTCATCGTGCAGATGGAGAAGGTCCTGTATTTTGAGCCGAACCGGGAGACGCACCCGGCCTTTGCCCAGGCCCTGCGGGAGGCGGCCGGGGCGGGCGTTCAGATCCTCGCGCTGGACTGCCTGACTGAGGAGAACCGCCTCCGGCCGGGAAAGCCGGTGGAGGTGCGGCTGTGATCCCCCCTGGGGGCTTGCAAAAACGGGAAACCGGGTCTATACTAATAAAAAAAGCGGGGAGGCCGCCATGGATACGCCGGAAAAAGACTTCTATATACACGACCACGGGGACGGGCAGTTCCACAGCCACCCCCATGAACACGCGCATGAGCACAGCCACGGGCCGGAGGAGCACAGCCATACCCACAGCCACCCCCATACCCAGACCAAGGCGGTGGTCAATCGCCTCTCCCGGGCAATCGGCCATCTGGAGTCCGTCAAGCGCATGGTGGAGAGCGGGCGGGACTGCACGGAGGTGCTGGTCCAGCTTGCCGCAGTGCGCTCCGCGCTGAACAACACCGCCAAGGTCATTTTGAAGGACCACATTGAGCACTGCATCCAGGACGCCGGGGACCCGAGCCAGCTTCAGGCCCTCAACGAGGCCATCGACAAGTTCATGTCCTGAAAATTACCCTATATTGCATGGTGGCAAACTCTACGGCTTAGAAAGACCGAAAGTTTTCAGTTTGACAAAACAGCCTCGCAGAGTTTCGCGCCCGCAGGAGCGAAAGCAGTCAAAGTGTTTTTTCCGGGGACATGCGCCTCGGAAAAAACACTTCTCAGCCCGCAAACGTGCATGCGGGCTGCAGCTTTCTTGACTAAAAAGGGCTACAGCCCTTTTTAGTCAGTCTTGACAAAACCTCCGGTTCAAAAGAGCCGGAGGTTTTGCCGTTATTGGATTTACTTGTCTACGCCGCCCATGTTGGTCCGGTATCCCCCATTCCGCCGTTTGGTGTTGCGCAGAACGATATTGAAGGCCGCGCCGATATAGATGATCTGGCAGCAGAGATAGAGCCAGAACATCAGCAAAATCATGGAGGCCAGGGAGCCGTACACCAGCGGATACCGGGTGGAGGCCCCGATGAACACGGAGAAGGCAAAGCTCATGGCGACCGTTCCGATCGTGGCCACGACCGCGCCGGGGAGCGTGCTGTATTGGTCGCTTTTCCGCCGGGAAACCTGATACACGCCCCAGTAGATCACCAGTTCGATCCCGGCCAGAAGCAGGAACCGCAGCCAACCCCAGGAACTGCCCAAGTCAATAAAGGGCAGAAAGCGGCTGACCGCCGACAGGATCTCCTCGCCGGTCAGCATAACAAGGATGGCGAAATACATGGCCGCCAGAAACATCAGGGAGAAAATCACGCTGAACACGAAGTCCATCAGCCCCTGGAAGCGCTGGCCCCCCTGAATTTCGCCGATGGTGGCCTGAAGGGTCCGCACGCCGGCCGAGGCGGAGCTGACCAGCACCGTGAGCCCCGCCACCAGCATGGCGGTGCTGTTCTCCCGGGCCACGTAATCCAGGAAATTGTGGATAAACCGGGCTGTCTCCGCCGCAAGGAAGTTCTCGGCCAGCTCCAGGATCTCCACCGCGCTGCCGTGGCTTTTGCCCAAAAGAGAATACAGGCAGATGATCAGCGGGAAGATGGTCATGGTCAGGTAATAGGAGAGGGCGGCCGAAGCCCGGGTGATCCGCTTCTTGGAATAGATCTCCGCAAGCTCTTGGAGAAAACGAAACGCCTTTTTCAGAATACCCGGCGCACCTGCCTTTCATAGAAAAGCTCCCTACGGGCGGGACCGCCCAAGGGAGCTATTCTGTCACTATAAGCCCTTACTTTTTATTTCGTGTTGAAAATCTTGAAAATCTGATCAAAGGGGTCCGGCTCCTGGGCGGCCGCTGCAGGGGCGGCGCTGGCAGGCTCCTCGGTCAGCGGAGGCGGGACAGCCGAGGCCGCCTTCTCCACCGCGCTGGTGAACAGGCCGGCGGGACGCTCCTTAGCAGCGGGACGGGCCGTGCCTGCCGCGGCGGCAGCCTGCTCCTGGGCAGCGGCAGCGGCGGCGCCTTCCTCGAAGCCGGTGGCAATGACCGTCACGCGGATCTCGTCCTGCATGGTGTCGTCAAAGGTGGCGCCAAAGATGATGTTGGCGTCGGGATGGGCAGCCTCCTGGACCAGATTGGCCGCGGCCTCCACGTCCTCCAGGCCCATATCCTCGGAGCCGGTGATGTTGATAAGTACGCCCCGGGCGCCGTCGATGGAGGTCTCCATCAGGGGGCTGGCCACCGCCATGCGGGCGGCGTCCTCCGCCTTGCCCTTGCCGGCGGCGTGGCCGACGCCCATATGGGCAAAGCCGGCGTTCTTCATGATACAGGTCACATCGGCAAAGTCCAGGTTGATGAAGCCGGTGTTCTTGATCAGGTCAGAGATGCTGGATACCGCCTGCTGCAGCACATCGTCCGCGATCTCAAAGGCGTTGGCCAGCGTCACCTTCTGATCGGTGGCAAACTTCAGCCGGTCGTTGGGAATAATGAGCAGGGAGTCCACCCGGCCCAGCATGTCTTTAATGCCCAGGTTGGCCTGGTCCATCCGGCGCTTGCCCTCAAACTTAAAGGGCTTGGTGACCACGCCGACGGTCAGGATGCCCGCCTCCCGGGCGATCTCCGCCACAACGGGAGCAGCGCCTGTGCCGGTGCCGCCGCCCATACCGGCGGTAATAAACACCATGTCCGCGTCCTCGATCGCCTTGGCGATGTTGTTGCGGCTCTCCTCGGCGGAGCGCTTGCCAATATCCGGATCAGAGCCGGCGCCCTGGCCGCGGGTCATCTTCTCCCCGATCTGAAGCTTCTGATCGGCGTTGGAGACCGCAAGAGCCTGCTTATCCGTATTGATCGCAATAAATTCAACGCCCTGGGTGCCGGCCTTCACCATGCGGTTGACCACGTTGTTGCCCGCGCCGCCTACGCCGACGACCTTGATTGTCACGACATTCTCCGGACCCGTTTCGGCTTTAAAATCCATAATCTTGCCTCCCTGTATCTTCTTGCTCTACTAAAAGCAGATATTTAGCTTTAGGTATACCCTATATTATTACATTTTTCTCCGTTGGTCAATAGTTTTTTTGAAAATCTGAAAATTTTTGTAAGCAAATTGTAATTTCCCGCCTAATTGGGGCTGAAATGGGCTGTAACGCCGTCAGAAACGTCAATAATTCCCACGTCTCCCTCTTTAAGCATGTCCAGCACAGCCACAAACATACCGAATTTATGTTCAAGATTCTGGTTCCTCCCCAGAACGACGGTGTATTTCGGTCCGTAGGAGAATTCCACCGTGGTGGGGCTGGAGAAATAGATCTGCCGCACATTCGCCGTGAGGCCCCGGGCCTCGATCTGCTCCAGCACCGCCGCCAGATAATCCACCGTCTCCTGGTTGCCGTCCGCGGTGGTCAGCGGCTCGCCGATCATCAGGGTGCCGGGGTCGATCCCCTCCACTGGGATCAGGACCTCCTCCTCGTTCTCCGTGGCCTGTCCAAGGATTTTACAGCTGTGGTCCATGGTCCACTTCTCATCGCCTAATCCCAGATAGGCCAGCGCCTCGCTCTCCACCACCGTGATGGTCACCTTGTTGGGCAGGCTGCGCTCCACAGAGACGATCTGGTCGATATACGGCAGCTTGGCAAACACCCGGCTGGAGGTGCCCAGCCGGTCAAACAGGAACATGTTGTCCCCCTGCTCCAGGCCGATGGCGCGGATGATCTCCTCGTCGGTATAGTGGGTGTTCCCTTCGATCTGAATATCAGACACCCGGAAAAACACGCTCATGACAAACATGATGGCCAGCACCACGACGGCGAAGGTCAGCGGCCCGCTGAAATCCGACAGGCGGCGGAAAGCAGAGAGGCTGAACTTCGGCGACCCGGCCCTCTTTCCGCCGCTTCTATGGCGATTATGATGAACTCTTGCCATGGTTTTCTCCATTCTGCCGCCCCAGGCAGCGCGGCCTTCTCGATCAGTATTCCAGATAGATATCCGCCCCCAGGGACCGGAGACGCATGTCAAAGCGCTCATAGCCCCGGGTGATGTGCCCGTCGTCGCAGATCACGGTCTCCCCCTCGGCGGCGAGCCCCGCCACGATCATGGCGGCTCCGCCCCGCAGGTCGGTGGCCGTAAGGGCCGTGCCGTGGAGGCACTCCACGCCCCAGATCTCCGCCGTTTTGCCGGAGGCGGTCACATCCGCCCCCAGGCGGCAGAGCTCCGGCACCTGGCGGTATCGGTTCTCAAAGATATTCTCAGTGATCACGGTCCGCCCCTCCGCCTTGAGGAGCGCCGCCATCAGCACCGGCTGCGCGTCCGTGGGAAAGCCGGGATACGGTGCCGTGGAAATCTCCCCAACGCCGTGGAGCCTTCCATCGGAAAGCAGGCGCACGCTGCGGTTTGTGCTTATTATATCACAGCCCGCCTGATTAAGGAAGTGCAGAACCGTAGAAAATTGTTCCGGATTTACGCCTCTGAGCTCCACATTTCCCCCGGTGGCCGCCGCCGCGCAGGCGATCGTGGCGGCCACGATCCGGTCCGGGATGATCCGCTGGACCACGCTGGCCTCCGGCCTCAGCCCGTTGACCGTGACCGTGCCGGACCCGGCGCCCCGGATATCCGCCCCCATCTCCCGCAGGTAGTTCTGCAGAGCGACGATTTCCGGCTCCCGGGCGGCGCCACGGATCACCGTCTCCCCTTTCGCCCGGCAGGCGGCCAGCATGGCGTTCTCCGTGGCGCCCACGCTGGGAAAGGGCAGCGTGATCTCCGTGCCCTGCAGCTTCGCAGCCCGGCAGATGATCTCTCCCCCGTCCTCCTCGATCTCCGCGCCCAGCTGCTTCAGAGCGGACAGATGCAGGTCGATCGGCCGCCGGCCCAGCTGGCAGCCGCCGGGCAGGGAGAGCCTGGCCTCGCCGCAGCGGGCGAGCAGCGCGCCCATAAAGATCACGGAGGAGCGCATCTCCTCCATGAGGGAATGAGGAATAGCGCTGCCGCTGAGGCCGGAGGAATCTATGTAAACGTCTCCGCCCCGCTGTTCGGCGGAGCAGCCCAGATGCCGGAGAATGCGCAGCGCCGCGTCTACGTCCTTCAGTTGGGGCACGTTGAACAGTTCGCTGCGCGTCGGGCATATGATTGAGGCGGCAATAATGGGGAGCGAGGCGTTTTTCGAGCCCTGGACAAAGCAGGCCCCTTCCAGTCTGCGTCCACCCCGTATATGCCATATATCCATGAAATGACCCCCCGTACATTCAAATCATGCCATCCTATGCAGCGGGGGGATTTTCTGTGCTTTTTTAGGGAGCGGCGCTCCCGTCCGGTTTTTGAGTCAGGTCCAGAAGAATTCCACAGATTTTGTCCGTGGCGTCCGGCACGGACAGGGCGCGCATGGCCTCCGACATCTGCCGGAGCTGTTCTTTGTCTGCCAGGAGCTCCCGGATCAGCGCCAGCAGCTGTTCCGCGTCGAATTCGCCCTCCAGCAGGACCCGGGCGCCGCCCGCCCGCTCCAGGACACGGGCGTTTTTCTCCTGGTGGTTGTTGGTCACGTTCGGGGACGGGACGATCACGGCGGGCTTGCCCATGAAGCACAGCTCCGAGAGCGTGGAGGCCCCGGCCCGGCAGAGGATCAGATCCGCCGCCGCCATGACCCGGGGCATATCGTAGATATACTCCCGCACCTGGGCGCCGCAGGCCGCCGGGTCCAGCCCGGCCTCCTGGAGCTTCCCCGTCACCTGGGCATAGTACCGGCTGCCCGCGGCGTGAAGCAGGCTAAAGTCCCGCTGCCCCTTCATCAGCGGCAGCATTTGGCAGACGATCTCGTTCATATGGGCCGCCCCCAGGGAGCCCCAGACCGAGACAACCAGCGGCTGATCAGCCGGCAGACCCAGCTGCTCCTTGGCGGCAGCCTGGGTGTACTGGGCAAAGGCGCCCCGCACCGGCGTTCCTGTGACGGTCACCCGCTCCGGATGGGGATAATACGCCCGGCTCTCTTCAAAGCCCACCATGACCGCGTCCACGCCTCCGGCCAGAAGCTTGGTCGTCAGGCCGGGGACAGCGTTGCTGTCATGCACCGCCGTGGGGATGCCCAGCTTTTTTGCCGCCCGGAGCACGGGATAGCACACATAGCCCCCCGTCCCCACGACCACGTCCGGCTTGAATTCCCGCATGATGCTTTTTGCCTCCCGGCCGGAGACAAATACGTTTTTCACTGTCCGCACATTATGAACCAGGCCGCTGAGGCTGCGCTCCCGGCTCAGATTGGTAATTTTCAGCGGCCGGATCTCGTAGCCCTCCCTGGGCACCAGATCCATCTCCATCTTGCCCTCGGCCCCCAAAAAGAGGAACCGGCAGTCCGGCATCAGATTTTTGAGCCGGCCGGCTACGGCCAGCGCGGGGTTCACATGTCCGGCTGTTCCGCCGCAGGTAAACAGGATCTTCATTCTTTCTATTCCCTTCTTTCCAGAATCTCTCTTGAGGCGCTCAGAATAATGCCCATCTCCCCCAGCTGGATCAGCAGGGCCGTGCCGCCGTAGCTGAAAAAGGGCAGGGAGATGCCGGTGCAGGGGACCAGGTTGGTCACCACCGCCACGTTGAAAAACACCTGAATGGCAAGCAGCGTCGTGACGCCGGCACAGACCAGGAAATTGAACCGGTCCCGGCAGTGCAGGGCGATCCAGTAGCCCCGCAGGATCAGCAGGGCAAACAGGACCAGAACCAGCGCGGCCCCGATAAAGCCCAACTCCTCGCAGACCACGGAAAAGATAAAGTCGTTGTGCTCCTCCGGCAGATACAGGAACTTCTGCCGGCTGCCCCCCAGCCCCAGGCCGCTGAGCCCGCCGGAGCCGATGGAATACAGGGACTGGACGATCTGATAGCCCTCGTCGGAGGAGCTGGAAAAGGGGTCCAGCCAGGTGCTGATCCGGGAGGAGGCATAGGGGAAAAAGGTCAGCAGCACCGCCAGGCCCCCTGCCGCCGCGGCCCCGGCCGCGATAAACCAGCCCAGCGCCGCGCCCCCCAGGAACATCATCACCCCGCCCACGGAGAGAATGATGATGGAGGCGGAAAAATGAGGCTCCAGGATCAGCAGCCCCACCACAGCCGCCAGCACCGCCGCGAAGGGCAGCACCCCATAGCGAAAGCTCTTCATCCGGCCCCGGACCCGGCAGATCATGCAAGAGAACGCCAGGATCACCGCCAGCTTTGCCAGCTCTGACGGCTGCACCGTCAGCCCGCCTACGCCCAGCCAGCGGCGGGAGCCGTTGGCCTTCACGCCGATGATGGGCACCAGCATCAGCAGCACCAGGGTCAGCGCCAGGAAATGAAAGGCATAGCGCCGGTAAAAGCGCATGGGCAGCCTGGAGGCCGCCAGCATGACGCCGGTCCCCAGGGCGGCGAAAATCAGCTGCCGGACAAAGTAGTAGACTGCGTTTCCTCCGGTGATCCCGCCCGGGTCGTAATAAGCCCTGGCATAGCTGGAGGACAGCACCATTACCACTCCCGCGCTCAGCAGGAGCAGAACCAGAAAAAAGAAGCCGCTGTCAAAGCCGCTCCGCCGGGGTTTTTCCGCAGACGCAGAAAAGCCGGCGAGGCGGGCGCTCTCATAGCGCATGCATCCACCTCCCGACTTTTCAGATCAATCTCACAGGGGGTAGCGATGGTACACCCCTATAAAGGATATGACCGCAAAGGCCAGGGATATGCCTGTAAAAAGGACAAAAAGTTCGCGCTCTTTCCACTTTTTTCCCGACCAGCCGCCCATCTCCAGGTGATGGTGGAAGGGGGCCATCCGAAAAACGCGCTTGCCGTGGGAGAGCTTGAAGTAGGTAACCTGAATGATATCGGAAAGGGTCTCGATAATATAGATGATCCCCAGGGTGACCAGAATCAGCGGCATATCGTAGGCGAAGGCCAGGGCCGCTATGGCGCCGCCCAGGAAGAGAGAGCCTGTGTCCCCCATAAACACCTTGGCGGGGTTGAAGTTATACACCAGAAAGCCCAGCAGCCCGCCCACCAGGCCGGAGGCGAAGATGCCAAGCTCCAGGTACGCCTCTCCCCAGAGATAGGTGACCGCCACAAAGAACAGGCACACCGGGATAGAGGTCCCCGTGGCGAGGCCGTCTATTCCGTCCGTGATATTGACGGCGTTGACGGTGCCCACAATGACAAAGGCGGCAAAGACGAAATACAGCCATTCCGGCATCCGCAGGGTGAAGTTGAAAAAGGGTATGTACAGGTCCGAACGCACGAAACCGATCTGCCGCATCAGCAGCACGAACACCAGCGCCGCCAGCAGCTGGAGCAGGAACTTGCTCTTGGCGGTGAGGCCCAGGTTCTGCTTTTTCTTGACCTTCTCCCAGTCGTCCAGAAAACCGATCGCCCCGAAAACCAGGGCAAAGAGCAGCACAAAGATGTGGACAAAATTGCCGTTCAGCATGCCCTCGTATCCGGTGGTGAGGCAGACAAAGAGCTCCGCCGCGATAAACATGACGCCGCCCATGGTCGGCGTCCCGCTCTTGGCCATATGCCAGGTAGGGCCGTCCTCCCGGATCTCCTGCCGGGCCTTTTCCTTTTTCAGCCAGGGAATATAGAACTTCCCGAAGACGGTCGAAAACAGGAAGGCCAGTACAAATGCGGTTATCAGCTTTATCGTCATGTTGTTCTCCCATGGTCCGGCCGCGCCTTAGCGGGCGGACTTTCTGCGCTCCAGATGGGCGGCCACGATCTCCCGCTCATCCATGTGGTGTTTCTCATGGCCTACGACCTGGTAATCCTCGTGGCCCTTACCCGCGAGTAATATTACATCACCGGACCGGGCGTTGTCAATAGCCCAGGCAATCGCGGCGGGCCTGTCGCAGATCACCTTGCAGGGAGTGCGGGTGTTTTTCATGCCGGCTAGGATCTCCCGGATGATCTCCTCCGGGTCCTCGGTGCGGGGATTGTCGCTGGTGACGACGCAGAGATCCGCGTTTTTGGCGGCGATCTCCCCCATGATGGGCCGCTTGCCCCGGTCCCGGTCTCCCCCGCAGCCGAACAGAGCGATCAGACGGCCCCGGGTCACCGGCTTGAGGGTTTTCAGCACATTCTCCAGCGCGTCCGGCGTATGGGCGTAGTCGATCAAAATCGCGTAATCCCCGTCCGTGGGGACCACCTCCACCCGGCCCTTGACGCCGGAGGCGTCGCACAGGGCCCCGGCGCACTGCTCCAGGCTCAGTCCCAGCGCCAGCCCGGCCGACAGCACCCCCAGGGCGTTGTGGACGGAGAACATGCCGGGAATGCCCAGCTTTGTCAGCTGCAGCTCGTTTCCGCAGACGGCGGCGAAGCGCACGCCCGAGGCGGAGAGCCGGATATCCTTTGCCGTCAGGTCCGCGTCATCCCGCTGGGCGGAGAAGGTCTGGACCCGGCAGGCGGCGCCGTCCATCATATAGGCGGCCCAGGGGTCGTCGATGTTGAAGCAGCCCACCCGGCAGTTGTCAAAAAGCATTTTCTTGGCGGCGGCGTAGGCCTCCATGCTGCCGTGGAAATCCAGATGGTCCTGGGTCAGATTGGTGAAGATCCCTACATCGAAGAGGATGCCCGCCACCCGCTCCAGAGTCAGAGAGTGGGAGGAGACCTCCATCACCACATGGGTGCAGCCCTCGTCCGCCATCTGGCGAAACAGCTTGTGCAGCTCATAGCTCTCCGGCGTGGTGCGCTCGGAGGGGAGCGCCCGGTCCCCGATCATGTTGCCGTTGGTGCCGATCAGCCCCACCTTGGCCCCCAGCGTGTGCTCCAGCAGGTGCTTCATCAGATAGCTGGTGGTGGTCTTGCCGTTGGTGCCGGTGACGCCCACAAGGGTCATACCGGCGGCGGGGTCGCCGAAAAACGCCCGGCTGGCCAGGGCCAGGCCCAGGCGGCAGTCGCTGACCTGCACATAGGGGCAGTCCTGCGCCGGAAGCTCTTCGCAGAGGACGGCTGCGGCCCCCTTTTCCAAGGCCATAGGGATGAATTTGTGCCCGTCGGAGGCAAAGCCCTTCACGGCCACAAACAGGTCCCCCGGCCTGGCCTGGCGGGAATCGTAGCAGACGCCCCCGATCTCCGTCTCCATATCCGCGCTGCCGCTGAGAACCGGCAGGTCTTTTACAAGCTCTTTCAGTTTCATAGTGTTCCTTTCCCACATATACCGGGGCAATCGCCGCCGCGGCGCCTTCAGGCTGCTTCGCGTTCAGTATTTGCCCAGCATGGAATCGTCGCTGCTGACCAGGCCCACCTCCACCACGGACCCGTGCTCCACACTGGTCCCCGGAGCGATGCTCTGGCTGCTGACGGTCTGCTGTCCGGTGTCTGTCACCGGGCTGACCGTCTGAATATACAGACCGTAATAGGACAAGGTGTCCCTGGCCTCCTGATAGCTCATGCCGCTCAGATCCGGGACCGCCTCCCGGTCCGGGGAGGGCTCCGCGTCCAGATACAAAATCACCTGGGTGCCGGAGGCCAGGGTCACCCCCGCCGCCGGAAGCTGGGCCGTGACGTTTGACCCGGCGCCGATGCTGCGATACCGCAGCCCGGCGTCCTGCAAGCTCTGCTCCGCCTCTGCCAGGCTCAGGCCCTGCAGATCCGGCATCTCCACGTCCCGCTGTCCCTCCTCCCCCTCAGGGGGCATGGGCCCTACGCCCAGATACGGGAGGATATCCGCCATCATCCGGCCCACCACCGGGGCCGCCATCTGGCCGCCGCTGACGTAGATGCCGGAGGCGTTGGAGGGCGTATCCAGGAAGATCAGCACCGCAATCTGCGGGTCATCCGCCGGGGCAAAGCCTATAAAGGAGACAATATACTCCTTCTCCCCCGTCTTGGCCTCCAGGCTGACCTTCTCGCTGGTCCCGGTCTTGCCGCCGATCCGGTAGCCCGCTACGGCGGCGTTGCGGCCGGTCCCCTCGTTGGGGTCGCCCACCACCTGCTCCAGAATGCGCCGGACCTGGGTGCTGGTCTCTTCGCTGATCACCTGGCGGACCAGCTTTGGCTGCCGCTCATAGGCCACCGCGCCGTCCGGGTTCAGCAGCTGCCGCACCACATAGGGCTGCATCAGCCGTCCGCCGTTGACGCAGGCGCTGACGGCGGTGATCAGCTGCAGGGGGGTGATGGTAAAGGTCTGCCCGAAGGAGGCCGCCGCCAGCTGCGACAGATTTTTCGGCGAGCAGAAGGTATTCTTGCTCCACCAGATGCTGCCGCTCTCCCCTGCCAGGTCGATGCCGGTGACGGCAGTCAGATTCTCGTCCGGGTCGTCGCTGAGGTTCAGGAAGCCGAAGGCCTCGCAGTAGCGGTAAAAGGTCTCCGCCCCCACCCGCTGGCCGATATTCACAAAGGCCACGTTGCAGGAGTGCTGCACCGCCTGGGTCAGATCCTGGGAGCCGTGTCCCTGGGTCTTCCAGCAGCGGATGGGGTTTGTGCGCCCGGTTACGCTCACGTTGCCGCCGCAGTAGAACTGATCGTCCAGCGAGACGGCGCCCTCCTCCAGAGCCATGGACAGGGTGATGATTTTAAAGGTGGAGCCCGGCTCATAGGTGTCGGACAGGGCTTTGTTCCGCCATTGCCGGGTCTGTGCGGCGCTCAGCAGGGCCTGGGCCTCCTCCGGGGTCCGGGCGGCATCCACGGCCGCCTGGGCCTCCGGGCTCACCTGGAGGAAATTGTTCAGGTCGTAACCGTCCAGGGAGGCCATGGCCAGGATCGCCCCGGTGTTCACGTCCATGGCGATGGCGCCGGCGCCGTTTTGGATGTCGTAATCCTCCACCGCCTGTTTAAGATGCTTTTCAATATAAAACTGGATGGTGGAGTCCAGGGTCAGCACCAGGTCATAGCCGTCCTCCCCGGGGACATACTCCTCAAACTGGGAAAACAGCAGGTCCGTTCCAAAGGCGTTGGTGGCCCGCACAGTCCTCCCGGCGCTACCGGCCAGGGCCGTGTCGTACTGGGCCTCCACCCCCTCCAGCCCGTAATTGTCCGTCCCCACAAAGCCGATCAGGTGGCAGGCCAGGGAGGAGTTGGGGTAATAGCGCTTGGTGTCCGTCTCCAGGCGGACGCCCCGCAGCTCGTGCTCATTCTTAAAGGCGCGCACCCGGTCGGCCTGCTCCCGCTCCACCTTCCGGGCCACCGTCACATACCAGGAGCCAGTGCGGGAGGCCTTCTCCAGCACCTCCTGATAGTCCAGGTCCAGGATCTCCGCCAGGCCCCGGGCGATCAGCTCCTTGTCCTCGCCGTACATGTCGATCTCCGCCGGGCTCAGATACACGTTGTCCACCGAGGCGCTGATGGCCAGGGCGTTCATTTTGGTGTCATAGATCACGCCCCGGGCCGCCGAGGTGGGCGCCTCCCGCAGCTGCTGCTGGATGGCCATCTCCTCATAGAAGGCATGGTCCACGATCTGCAGCTTGTACAGCCGGGCCAGGAGCAGCGCAAAGACGCCTATCCCAAACACGGCCATCAAAAACAGGGCCCGGCGGAGCATTTGCCGGTTTGGCCCAATGGGCGCGGGGTCTTGCTTGTTGAACTCAGTCATGGCATTCACCTGGAAAAACGCAGAATTCCCTCCACCGCGCTCACGCGCCGGGGAGGCTGCCGGACCGGCGCTGCCGGGCCTGGCTCCTTCTATCTATATTCACAGGCTTATCCAAATACCCCTGTTTCAGGGGCTCTCTTCTACGGATTCGTCCCAGTTCAGCACAAAGACCTGGTTCGGGGCGCAGCGCTGCATCCCCAGCTCCTCCACCGCGTAGCGCTCGATCTCTTCCAGGCTGACGCTGTTTTCATACGCCGCCCGGCGTATCTCATTTTCCTCCTTCAGCTGCTCCACCGCCCGCTCCAGCTGCGCCGCGGTCTCGTTGACGGCGGCCAGCTTGATGGAGGTCAGCAGCGACAGGACCATCAGAGCCGCGGAGAAGCAAAACCCGATGGCCCTAAAAAGACTCTCACAGACCTGCTTCACGGCTCAGACCCTCTCCGCCACCCGAAGCTTGGCGCTCCTGGCCCTGGGATTTCGCGCCAGCTCCTCCGGCTCGGGCAGGACCGGTTTGCGGGTGACGCTGCGCAAAGTCTGCACAAAGCCGCAGGTGCACACAGGCGCTTCCCGGGGGCAGGTGCAGCCGTTTTCTCTGGCCGCGATGCCGTTTTTCACGATCCGGTCCTCCAGCGAGTGAAAGCTGATGACGCACAGCCGGCCGCCGGGGCGCAGCTTGTCCGGCGCCGTCTCCAGCATGGTGCGCACCTCGCCCAGCTCGTCGTTGACGGCGATCCGGATGGCTTGGAAGCAGCGCTTGGCCGGATGCTGCTTCTCCCGAAGGGCCGGGGCGGGCATGGCGCTCTTAATGATCTCCACCAGCTCCAGGGTCGTCTCCACCGGCCGCCGTTCCCGGGCGGCCACGATGGCGGCGGCCACCCGGCGGGCATACCGCTCCTCGCCGTATTCAAAAAAGATACGGCTCAGCTTCTCCTGGCTCCAGCCGTTCACCAGCTCGTAGGCCGTGAATCCGGCGCTCTGGTCCATCCGCATATCCAGCGGCGCGTCGCTCTTATAAGAAAAGCCCCGCTGCGCTTCATCCAGCTGGGGCGACGACACACCCAGGTCAAACAGCATGCCGTCCACGCCGTCTACGCCCAGAGAATCCAAAATAGCGGCCGTTTCGCTGAAATTCCCGTGTATGAATTGAATTTTATCCCGATACGGGGCCAGGACCTGGGCCGCTCTCTCAAGGGCGGCCGGGTCCCGGTCAAGGCAGATCAGGCGGCCCGTGCTCAGGCGGGAGGCGATGTGAGAGGAATGCCCTCCCAGCCCCAGGGTTCCGTCCAGATAAGTTCCCTCCGGCCGGATCTTCAGATATTCGATGCACTCGTCAAGGAGTACGGGGATATGCTTCGGCTCTGCCATCAAAACTCCAGCTCCTCCATCACGGCGGCGATATTCTCCGGGGTCGTTTCGGCGGCGTATATCGCGTCCCAGGCCTCGCTGTCCCAGAGCTCGGCGTGGTTGTTGCAGCCCACCACCGTGACGTTCTTGGTAAAGCCCGCGTACTCCCGCAGATTTTGAGGGATCAGGGCCCGGCCCTGGCTGTCCAGCTCACACCGGGCGGCGTGGGCGAACAGAGGGCGCATTTTCCGCTGCTTCACATAGGGCATCGCGTTGACCTTCTCTGAAAAGGCCTTCCAGTTCTCGCTGCTGTACGCGCAGAGGCATTTATCCATAGAAAGGGTGATGAAAAAAACATCGCCCAGCTCATCTCTGAGCTTGGCAGGTATAAAAATACGACCCTTATTATCAAGAGAATGTTGGTATTCGCCGGTCACCGTTAGTGCCCCCTATTCCTGGTTATTTGCTCCATCATCCACCACTTTAATCCACTTTCCACTACCATTATAGGGGCTCCCCTATCAAAAATCAAGAAAAACTTTTTGTTGCTTTTTGTCTTTTTATTGCATCCTGGATTTCCAAAAAACAGGAAATTTTCGCCCCCTTTCAACGTCAAAACGCCCGTTCCGCAAAGCGAGCCGCTTTGCGGAACGGGCGCTGATCTTTTTAAAATGATTCTTTCTTATTCGTCCTCGTCCCTATGTACGGAAACGGGCCGGATCGGGGCGGACGCATTGGCGGAGCGGATAGCGCTGTGCATGCTCTGGATGGTGGCCAGAGCGCCGCTCATACTCTCTTCTGCCTGGCGCATAAGGTCCTCCACATACTCGCTGGCCGCCCGGCGCAGTTCCTTGGACTTGGTCTCGGCGGAGGCGATCATCTCTGCGCTCTTGGTCCTGGCCACGCGGATAACCTCCTGCTCCTCCACCATGACCCGGGCCTTTTCCTCCGCGCTCTTGCGCAGGGCCTCGGCCTCCCGCTTGGCGTTTCCAATGAACTCGTCTCTGGCGGACACCAGGCGCTTGGCCTCCGCGATGGAGGAGGGCAGGCTCGCCTTGATATCATTGATGATCTCAATAGCCTTTTCCCGCTCGATAATGCATTTGTCGTTGCCCAAGGGGACGCCCCAGGCCTCCGTCACCATGCCGTACAGGATATCCAGCAGCTCAATAATATCGTTATTTTCCATAACAAGCTCCATTCCGCCGCCGTTCCGGCGAGCCCGCGCCGAAAGCGGCAATCTCTATTTCCGGTAAAGCCTGTGAGAAACGCCCGGTCAGGCCCTCCACTGCTTCGCTTTTCTCTTGATATCCTCAATGATCTCATCGGGTACCAGGCCGGTAAGGTCGGCCCCGTACATGGCCATCTCCCGCACAACGGAGGAGCTGAGGAAGGTATATTTCCCGTCTGCCGTCAAAAACATGGTCTCCAGGGCAGGGTTGATCTGCTTGTTGATCAGATTCATCTGGAACTCATACTCAAAGTCTGACGCGGCGCGCAGGCCCTTGACCAGCACGGCCCCCTCATGGTCCTTGGCGTATTCCGCCAGCAGCCCGGAAAAGGTATCCACCGTCACATTCGGGTATTTGGCCACCGCCCTGCTCACCATATCCAGCCGCTCCTCCACGGAGAACATGGGCGCGGTTTTGGTAGAATTAAACATGACGCAGACGATCACCCTATCAAAAATCTTGGCGGTGCGGCGGATGATGTTCAGGTGACCCAGGGTGATCGGATCAAAGCTGCCGGGGCAGATCGCAATGCTCATCAGAGGCTTTCCTTTTCGTAAATGCAGATTTTTGTCTTTCCGTAGACAACTTCCTTACGCTTTCGGTAAGGCAAAGTCAGATCGGGCAAAGCCGCCTCCCGGCGCGCTTCGGCTATTATTATACCACCATCCGACAATATGTCAACCAAATTGATTGTTTTTAACACGTCCTCATAGAGGCCCGCGTCATAGGGAGGATCCACGAAAATCAGGTCAAAGCGGCCGCAATGGCGGAGGAAGGACAGCGCGTCCTCCCGGAAAACGGCGGCGTTCATGCCGCAGATCTTCAGATTCTCCTTCACCAGCTTCACGGCCTCCGGGCTCTGGTCCACAAACACCGCGCTGGCCGCGCCCCGGCTGAGGCATTCGATCCCCAGCTGGCCGGTGCCGGCAAAGAGGTCCAGCACCCGGCGCCCCTCTATGTCAAACTGGATGATATTGAAGACCGATTCCTTTACATTGTCCGTGGTGGGGCGGATCTCCAGGCCGTCTGGGGTCTTGAGCCTTCTGCCCCTGGCGCTGCCGGTTATCACTCGCATGGCTTTTCCTCCTCCGGATGAAAATAGGCGTAGACGTTCCGGGCCGCGTCCTTGGGCAGGACCTGGCCCAGCTCCTCCGGCCCGGCCTCCCGGATCGCTTTGACGGACTTGAAATGCCGCAGCAGCTCCGTCCGGCGTTTGGGGCCGATCCCCGGAATGCTGTCCAGCACGGAGCCGTAGCTCTCCTTGCGCAGGCTCCTCTGATACTCGATGGCACTGCGGTGGGTCTCCTCCTGGATATTCCCCACCAGGGCGAACACCGCCTGGTTGCCGCTGATGCCGATCTCCCGGCCGTCCGGCGCCACCAGGGCCCTCGTGCGGTGCCGGTCGTCCTTCACCATGCCGAAGATGGGGACCTGGATCCCCAGCTCCCCGGCCGCCCGCAGAGCGGTGGCCGCGTGGGTCTCCCCGCCGTCGATCAGCAGCAGGTCCGGCAGCGGGGAGAAGCGCTCGTCCCCGTCCACATAGTGCTTGAAGCGCCGGTACACCGCCTGGTACATGCTGGCGTAGTCATCCCGGATCTCCAGGTCCCGGATGCGGAATTTCCGATAGTCCCGCTTCAGAGGCTTTCCGTCCACATGGACGGTCATGGCGGCAACGATCCCCGTATCCCCCAGGTTGGAGATATCAAAGGCCTCGATCCGCTGGGGAAAACGCTCCAGCTCCAGGGCCCGCTGGAGCCATTCCAGGGTCTTGGAGCGCCGCTGGGCAAGGGTGGTGCGCCGCTGGACCTCCTCCCGGGCGTTCAGCGCCGCGCTCTCGATCAGGCGCAGCCGCTCCCCCCGCTTGGGGACCTCGATATACACCCGCCTGCCGGCGGCCTCTCCGATCAGCCGCTCCAACTCCTCCCGGTCCTCGATCTCGCAGGGCAGCAGGACGGTTTTGGGCCAGCTGCTCCGCTGGACCGTGTAATACTGCCGCACCAGGTCTGACACGGCCTCCGCGTCCTCCTCCAGGGGCTCCTCCATCATCTCCACGTCCTTGCCGGCCAGATCCCCGTCCAGGAAATGCAGCACGGAGAAGCAGCTTTTAGCGCCCCGGCAGAAGCCCACGGCGTCCGTATCCGCAAAAACGGTGGAAATCACCCGCTGCTTGTTGGCCAGGCCCTCAATGGCCCGCAGCCGGTCCCGCAGCTCGGCGGCCCGCTCAAAGCGCAGCTCCTGGGCGGCCTGCTCCATCTGGCTTTTCAGCTCCGCCGTCAGCTCGCCGCTCTTCCCATCCAGGATCAGCATGGCTTGCCGCATGCGATTGCGGTAGTCCTCGGCGCTGCCGTCCTTCAGGCACCAGCCGGCGCAGCTGCCCATGTGGTAGTTGAGGCATGGCCGCTCCCTGCCGATATCCCGGGGAAATTTCCGGGAGCAGTCCGGCAGGAGCAGGGCCTTGCTGATGGTGCTGATGATCTCCCGGGTCTGGCTCCGGCCGCCATAGGGGCCGAAGTACCGGGCCCCGTCCTTGCCGTGGCGGCTGACCAGGGTCATGGCGGGGTACTCGCTTTTGAGGTCCACCCGGATAAAGGGGTAGCCCTTGTCGTCCTTCAGAAGAATGTTGTAGTGGGGCTTGTGCCGCTTGATCAGGGAGTTTTCCAGCACCAGGGCCTCAAACTCGCTGGCTGCCACAATGACGTTGAAATCCGCCACCTTCTCCACCATGGCCGCCACCTTGGGCAGGTGCTCCCCGTGGAAATAGCTGCTGACCCGGTTTTTCAGCTTCTTGGCCTTCCCCACGTAGATTACCTCGCCCCGGTCGTCCAGCATGATGTAGACCCCCGGCAGCAGCGGCAGCTTATTGGCTTTTTCACTCAGGCTCTCCAGAGTGGACATAGCCGGGCTCCTTTCCTCAGACACTGGCCTTTTCCCTTCCAAACATGGTCCACGCCGTCACGGACACCACCACGATCACGCAGCCGATCAGCGCGTAAAAGCCGGGGCGCTCCCCGTCAAAGAGGAACACCCAGACCGGGTTGAGCAGGGGCTCCACCGCGCCCAGCAGGCAGCAGGCCAGAGGCGGGCAATAGGCGGTGGCCTTCACATAGAGGATGTACGAAATCCCCAGCTGAAAGACCCCCAGCACCAGAACGCTCAGCACCGCCGTCCCGGTGAGGGGCGGCTTCGTGGCGATAAAGAAGGGCAGGCCGATCAGAAAGGTGAGAAACTGCCCGGTGACGATGGCGCTGAAGCGCTCCTGCCCCTGCAGCTCGCCCACCGTCATATACATCCCGGCCATAAACATCCCCGCCAGGATCGCCACCAGGTTGCCCGCCACATAGCCGGGCCGGAGCTGGTCAAAGAAGAACAGCGCGATGCCCGCCAGGGTGCACAGCACCGCCAGCAGGTCCGCCCGGCGGATGCGCGTTTTAAAAAACAGCGCGGAAAACAGCACGATAAACACCGGGGAGGTAAACTGCAGGACGATGGCGTTGGCCGCCGTGGTCAGTTTGTTGGACACGGTGAAGCAGGTATAGACGCAGGCGGTCAGAAAACCCGCGGTCAGGGTCTTTTTATTCAGGCTGTACCGGTAGCCCTTGACCAGCATATACAGGGCGATGGTGAGCCCGGCAATGAGGCTTCGCATACTGGCCACGGCAAAGCCGTTCCAGGGCACCAATTTCATAAAAATACCGGCAATGCTCCACAAGGTCGCGCAGAGGAGCATCTCCAGAATAGCAGTGTTTTCCTTTTTCATAATTGCCTTGCAGACTTCCTTTTATAACGGATGAAATCCGACCTGGACAAAGTTATACTGCCTTCACCACAGGGAGCGGCGAAGAAAGAATCATGAAATAAGGGTGTGCCCCATGGCACACCCTTATTCAACAGTTTTCGCGGGAATGATCACTCGGAAAAGTCGGAGTCGATCAGTTCAGCCAGCGTCGCAATCGCCGCATCCTCGTCGGTGCCGTCGGCAATGATGGTGACGGCGGTACCCTTTACAATACCAAGGGAGAGCACGCCCAGCAGACTCTTGGCATTGACGCGCCGCTCATCCTTCTCGACCCAAATGCTGCTCTTGAACTCGTTGGCTTTCTGAATGAAGAAAGTCGCGGGTCTGGCGTGAAGACCTACCTGATTGTTAATGACTACTTCTTTGGTTATCATACTCGCCACTCCTTAAACAGTTTATAATTCCGCAGTCAGCTCCCAAAAAGCACGCCTATACATTAACAAATTTTTGGTCAATCGTCAACCGGTTTTCTTTGTTTCGTTATTTTTACCATGATTTTGCAAGCGCTCGCGCTTTTTTTATTTCAGTTCGACAACAGTCACGCCTGTTTCGCCCTCTCCGTACCGGCCCAGCCGGAAGGATTTGACGTTCTTGTTGCGCCGCAGCATCTGCTGGATGGCGGCGCGCAGCGCGCCGGTGCCCTTGCCGTGGATGATCCGCACCGTCTCCAGCCTGGCCATCATCGCGCTGTCCAGGTAGCGCTCCGCGGCGGCCGTGGCCTCAATGGTCTCCATACCCCGCAGGTCGATCTCCGCAGGCAGGGCCGCGGCCCTGAGCTGGGCCCGCTCGGAAGCTGCCTGCTTTTTTCTGGGGGCCGCTTCGCCCTCCAGCAGCAGCACCTCGTCCTCCCGGGCGGTGACGTTCATGATCCCTGCCCGGAGGGTGAGCTCCCGCTCCGGGGAGACGGAGATCACCTCCGCCTTCAGCCCCAGGGCCTTGATCTGCACCGTGTCCCCCGGCCGCACCGGCCGGGAAGAGCGCTTCTCCGGCTCCGGCGGCGGGGCCGCCGGGCGGAGCTTCTCCTCCGTCTCGTTCAGGCGGCGGCGCAGCTCGCTTCTGGCCTCGTTGATCCGCTGGGCGTCCTCCTCCTGATTGGCCCGCTTTCTCATGTCGTCCAGCTCCCGGAAAACCTGTTCCGCGGTCTCCCGGGCCTCGGCGATCAGCCGTTCCGCCTCCCGGCGGGAGCGCTGATCCGCCTTCTCCAGCCGGACCTCCAGCTCCGCCCGAAGAAAGGCGGCCTTTTTGGCGTTCTCCTCCGCCTGCCGGAGCTTTGCCGCGGCCTCGGCCCGGTCCTTTTCCAGCAGCAGGCGGGTCTGCTCCAGCTTCTCGATGGTGGCCTCAAAGCTGGCGCTCTCCGTGCTGACCCGGTTTCTGGCGTCCTGAATGATCGTCTCCTCCAGGCCTAAGCGGCTGGAGATGGCAAAGGCGTTGGACTTGCCGGGGATGCCCACCAGCAGCCGGTAGGTGGGGCGCAGGGTCTCCACGTCAAACTCGCAGGAGGCGTTCTGCACCCCCTCCTCGTTGGTGGCGTAGACCTTCAGCTCCGCGTAATGGGTGGTGGCCGCGATCCTGGCCCCGCGCTGCCGGGCGTATTCGATGATGGCAATGGCCAGCGCCGCCCCCTCGGTGGGGTCGGTGCCCGCCCCCAGCTCGTCAAAGAGCAGCAGGGAGTTTTCCCCGCAAGCGCGCAGAATGCCCACAATATTGGTCATGTGGGCGGAGAAGGTGGAGAGATTCTGCTCGATGCTCTGCTCGTCCCCGATGTCCGCCAGGATGTGGCGGAACACGGGCAGGCGGCTCCCGTCCGCTGCCGGGATGTGGAGGCCGCACTGGTTCATGGCGGAGAGCAGGCCAATGGTCTTCAGGGACACGGTCTTGCCGCCGGTGTTGGGGCCGGTAATAATGAGGGTGTCAAAGCGGTCCCCCAGCTCCACGTCGATAGGCACCGCCTTGGCCTTGTCCAGCAGCGGGTGCCGCGCCCGGCGGAGGACGATGCCCTCCCCCTCCTCCGCCTCCTGGCCGTCCAGCTCATAGGAGAGCTTGGCCTTGGCAAAGATCAGGTCCAGGCGCACCAGATATTCAAAATCCTCGCTGATCTCGTCCTTGTGCCCGGTGCAGTCGGCGGAGAGCTCCGCCAGGATCCGCTCGATCTCCAGCTTCTCCTTGGCCGCCAGCTCCCGCAGCTCGTTGTTGGCCCGGACGGCGGCCATGGGCTCCACAAAGAGCGTCATGCCGGAGGCGGAGACGTCGTGCACCAGGCCCTGGACCTCCCCCTTGTGGTCCGAGCGCACCGGGACCACGTACCGGTCCGAGCGCATGGTGATGATGGGATCCTGCAGGGCCTTGGCATAGGAGGGAGAGGAGATGATCTTCTGCAGGGCGTCCCGGGCCCGGGTGGCCGCGGCGCGCATCTGCCGCCGGAGAGAGGCCAGCTCCGGCGAGGCCCCGTCGGCGATCTCGTCCTCACCGACAATGGCGGTGCAGATCTTCTCCTCCAGGAACTTGTTGGCCCGCAGCGCCCGGAAAAGATTGTCGATACAGGTCTTGCCGGTGGTCTCCTCAGCCAGGTAGCCCCGGACCAGCCGGGCGCAGCGCAGCACCCCCGCCACATCCAGCAGCTCCCGGGTGTTCAGCGCCCCGCCCAGGTCCGCCCGGTACAGAGCGCCCCGGATGTCCTTCACGCCGGAGAAGGAGGGCGCGCCCTTGATCACCATCATGGTCTTGGCCGCGCTGGTCTCCTCCAGGCGGCGCCGCACCTCAGAGGGATTGTCCGAGGGGCTGAGGGCCCTGCAGCGCTCCTTGGCCGTGTCGCTGACGGCGTGCCGGGCCAGCATGTCCAGCACCGCCGGCAGCTCCAGGGTATTGAGAGATTTTTCAAACTGTTCCATCGTTTTCTATCGCACTTTCTTCCAGTAATCCAGGGTCGCGAAACCCCGCTCGGCCTTTCTCAAAAAATACGCCTCCGCCGCGCCGGCCAGGCGGTCCAGCGGCTTATCCCCGATCTGGAAGGAGAAGAGCTGCCGGGCCGGTGCGGAGACAATATACCGCAGCGCCGCCAGAGAGCCGCCGCAGAGGGCCGCCGCGCCGTACTGGGCCTTCCGGCAGCCCCGGCAGAAGACCGCCCCATCCTCCATGGACAGCATGGGCTCCTCCGGCTCCGTCCTGCCGCAAACCGGGCAGGCGGCCACATTGGGCTCATAGCCGGACAGGCACATCAGCCGCAGCTCGAAAGCCGCCTTGATCTGCTCCGCCGGGCGCAGCGCGTGGGCGGCGGCGTACAGGGAATTGAGCCCCAGCTGCAGCAGCGCCGCGTCCGGCTGGTCCTCCACGCTCAGCGCCTCCAGGCACTCGGCGAAATAGCAGCCCAGCGCCAGGGCAGCCACGTCGTTTCGCAGGCCGTCAAAGGGCTCCAGCACCGTCCCCTCGTTCACCGACCAGCGCCCCTTGTTGCCGAACAGGGTCAGCTCGGACCAAGTGAGCTGCTGGGTAGCCGCGGCCATGCGGCTGCTTTTCCGCAGCGCGCCCCGGGCCCGGGCGCTTATTTTCCCCTCCGTGTCCGTGAGCAGGGTCAGGATACGGTCCGCTTCCTTGTACCGCACCTCCCGCAAAACCAGCGCTTTTACTGTCTTATACATATCCGGTCAATAATTATGTAAACCATTAATCCGTGGGGCGGGGCAGTTGTCCCGTCCTCTCTTTCTTCTGTTCGGGCTTTTTGCTTTGCAGGCTTTTATACAGCAGATAATAGAGCGGGTCGCCGGTGCTGGCAAAGGCCTGCCAAATCGCGTCGTCTCTCAACGGGATCACCTCTGCCCTTAGTATTTCCCGCCGGTCCCGTCCAACACCTGGCAGATTTTGCAGGCTCCCTCAGCCGCCGTAGCCCAGGCTGCGGAGCTGGGAAACGGAATCCCGCCAGTTTTCCTTGACCTTCACCCAGGTCTGAAGATACACCCGTGTGCCCATAAAGGCCTCGATATCCGCCCGGGCCAGCTCGCCGATCTTTTTCAGCATAGCGCCCTTTTTGCCGATAATAATGCCCTTATGGCTCTCTTTTTCGCAGTAGATGGTCACGTCCAGGTCGATAACGCCGTTCTCTCGCTCAGAAAACTTTGTCACCTCCACCGCCGTGCCGTGGGGGATCTCCTTGTCCAAACAGAGCAGCAGCTTTTCCCGCAGCAGCTCCGCGCAGACCTGCCGCTCCGGCTGATCGGTAATCATATCCTCCGGGAACAGGTGCGGCCCCTCCTCCGCGTATTTCTCCAGCTCCGTGAAGAGCTCCTCCAGCCCGTCCCCGGTCTTGGCGGAGATGGGCAGAATGGCGTCAAAGTCATAGGCCGCGCCGTACAGGGCCATGACCTCCAGCAGCCGTGATTTCTCCACCGTGTCAATCTTGTTGATCAGCAGCAGCGCGGGGCTTTTGGTCTGGCGCAGGCGCTCCAGAATGGCCTCCTCCTGGGGGCCGACGGACGCCACCGGCTCCACCAGCAGCAGCACGCAGTCCACATCCGCCACGCTCTCCCGCACCACGTTCACCATATAGTCCCCCAGCCGGGTCCGGGGCTTGTGAAAGCCCGGCGTGTCCACAAACACGAACTGGGTCTCCCCTCTGGCCGCGATAGCGCAGATCCGGTTGCGGGTGGTCTGGGGCTTGTCCGATACAATGGCCACCTTCTCCCCCACCAGGGCGTTGGCCAGGGTGGATTTGCCCACGTTGGGCCGGCCGCACAGAGTGATCATCGCTGATTTTGTCATAAGTTACTCCTCACCCATAATCGCTTTTTCCCGCGCGCGCATCTGCTTTTTCATGGGGCCCTCGTCCACATGGTCGTAGCCCAGCAGATGCAGCACCGAATGGACCGTCAAATACTGCAGCTCCCGCTCAAAGCCGTGGCCCAGCTCCTCCCCCTGCTCCTGACAGCGGGGCAGGTTCAGCATCATATCCCCCAGCAGCAGGGAGCCGGTCTCCGGGTCCCGGTCGCAGAGGGCCGGGTCAAAGGCCCCGGGTTTCAGCTCGTTGAGGGGGAAGGACAGCACGTCCGTCTCCTGATCCACTTCCCGGAACTGCCGGTTCACCTGGCGGATCCCCTCCCCGTCCGTCAGCATCACGCTGATCAGGCAGGGGCAGTCCACCCCCTCGGCCTGCAGCGCCAGCCGGGCGGCCTTTTTGATCAGCCGGGCGGCGTTGGGGTGCCCCAGGTTTTTTACTTCCCGGCTCACATAGATCTCATGTTCCATGCTCAGCCCCTCCTGTATTTTTTCGGCGGCTGCTTCTTCAGCGGCACGGCAGGGTTCTGCTTGTCATAGGCCTCGTAGGCCTCGATGATCTTCTGGACCAGCCGGTGGCGCACCACGTCCGCCCCGGTCAACCGGCAGATGGCGATATCCTCGATGCCGTCCAGCACTTTCATGGCCACCTTCAGGCCGCTGGCCTTGTCCTCCGGCAGGTCGATCTGGGTGATATCCCCGGTGACGACCACCTTGGACCCGAAGCCGATCCGGGTCAGGAACATCTTCATCTGCTCCCGGGAGGTGTTCTGGGCCTCGTCCAGGATAATAAAGCTGTCGTCCAGGGTGCGGCCCCGCATATAAGCCAGCGGCGCCACCTCGATGTTGCCCCGCTCCAGATATTTCTGATAGGTATCCGCCCCCAGCATGTCAAAGAGCGCGTCGTACAGCGGGCGCAGATAGGGGTCCACCTTGCTCTGCAGGTCCCCCGGCAGGAAACCCAGCCGCTCCCCCGCCTCCACGGCGGGCCGGGTCAGAATGATGCGGTTGACCTCCTCCGCCCGGAAGGCCGCCACCGCCGCGGCCACGGCCAGATAGGTCTTGCCGGTGCCGGCAGGGCCGATGCCCAGGGTGATGGTGTTCTCCGCGATCGCGTCGCAGTAGGTCTTCTGGCCCAGGGTTTTGGGCTTGATGGGCTTTCCCTTGGCGGTGATGCAGATCACATCCCCGGCCAGCTCGTTGATTTTGGTCTCCTTCCCCTCGGACACCAGCTTGAGGATATAGCGCACGTTCTGGGCGTCGATATTCTCCCCCTTGGCCGCCAGGGTCAGCAGGCCGTTGATGGCCTTCTCCGCCAGCAGCACGTCCTCGGCCTCGCCGCAGATGTGGATCATGTTCTCCCGGTCCAGGACCTTGACCCCCAGCTCCGTCTCGATGATCCGCAGGTTCTGATCAAAGGAGCCGAACACGCTGATCACGTGCTCCATCCGTTCCACTTCGATGGTCTTGTCTATCATTCGTATTGTTCCTTTCACTGGGGCCTGACCAGCTCCGCGTCTGCGGCGATATTTTCATAGCACCGGGCCCGGAGCGTCACCAACTGCAGGCCCTCCGCTTTTGCGTCAGAAAAGGAGGCGGAGACGATCTCCCCGTCGATTTCGTCCTCCAGGGCCGCGTACAGCCGCCGCTCCATGTCCCGGGCGGAGTCGCACGCTGCCGCCTCGGTTTTCCAAAGGGTCAGCTCCTCCCGCACCAGGGTCACCGGCAGGGCGAACAGTCCGTCTATTCCCAAATTATACTCATACACGATTTTATCATACGCGTCAAGACGCTTTCCACCGCCAAAATAAAAATTTATCCGCCTTTTTCCCAGTCGCAGGGCAAAACGGCTGAAGGAGCGGCGCGCCTCGGTTTTTTTCTGCATCTCCAGGGGGCAGACCGCCGTCCGCTCGGTCCAGGTGTCCGCCATTGCCTCTGCCCGGGACCGGACCAGCCGGGGCTCGTTGGTGATGCTGTCCATCACCCCGCTGACCAGCAGCTCCCCCTCCAGCACGGACTGGCCCTCCGTGACCACCGGCTTGCCGTTTAAGACGGACAGGCGGGAGAGTATGCCCGTCTTCCCTGCCCGGATATCGCAGGCCTGGCTCTCCTGATAAATTTCCGGCTTCTCCTGCCGCTCGGCCAGGAGCACCATGGCCCGGGAGCCGCTGACGTTCACCGTCATCCAGGCCAGCTCCGGCAGCCGGGTGAGCATCCGGCTGCGCACCAGGTCGGCGGAGAGGCCGGGCCAGTAAGTGCCCTGGCCCACGCCGCAGTCCTCCAGCGCCCGGAGCACCTGTCCCCGGGAGAGCTTCTCCCCGCCTTGGATGTCGATCTCCCAGATGAAGAGGGAGGACAGCGCCAGAAGCCCCGCCGCCAGCGCCGCCGAGAGCAGCAGCCAGATCCGCCGCCGCAGAAAGCCCCGGCTGCGGCTGCCGCCCCGCAGGCTCAGGACGTACAGACTGCACATATTCTTCTCCGCTGCGGCGCGCAGCTCCTCCAGCTGCTTTTCATACACATTCAGGCGGACGGTATAGGCGTCCGGACACTCCAGATGCCACAACTCGATGCCGTTTAAGGCGCAGGCGTTCAGCACCGTCTCCGGAAAGACGCCGCTGATCTCTGCCCGCACGGTTCCTCTCAGTCTGTCAGTCAGTTTTGCCATACGCGTTTCCGCCCCCTGGGGCTGGGCTCTCCCCTATTCCCACTCCACGTTTTTGATGTCCCCGCAGATCAGAAGCTCGCTTCTGTTCATGGCGGTCAGGCGCAGATTGCTGCCGCTGAGGCTGATTTTGCCCCGCCCGGCGCCGATCACAATGCGCTCTGTCCCGTATTCCAGGATGCCCCGGTGGTTCTCGATCAGGGCCTTCCGCCCGGCGGTGACGCTGAGCTTCGCCGCCCCCAGCAGCGCCTCCTCCGGCAGGGAGAATCTCTCCGCCAGATCTGACGCCAGCATTCCGATTTTCTTCAGCGCGGCCACCCCCTGTCCGTATAAATCTATGCCGCCGCTCATAATTTGATACACGGACAAGGCGAGCGGCGGGAAAATCCCGCCGCAATCTGAAAAACGCCGCTAAAGGGCAGATAGGAGAAGGATATGAAAAACAAACTGGCCGTTCTCGCCGCGCTGTGCGCCATGCTCTCGCTGATTCTGGCCTCTCCCCAGGTGCTGGAGAGCAGCCGGAGCGCTTTGAAGCTCTGCGCGGATCTGATTTTGCCCTCTCTCTTTCCCTTCTTTGTCCTGTGCGGCCTGCTCAGCCGCCTGGGCTTTCCCGCCTGGCTCGGCCGGCTGCTCGCCCCCGCCGCGTCCCGCCTGTTCGGCGTCTCCGGGGCCGGGGCCTCCGCGCTGGTGGTGGGTCTCTCCGGGGGCTACCCCATGGGCGCGGCGTACATAGCGGAGCTCCACCGGAGCGGCCAGATCAGCACCCGGGAGGCGGAGAGGCTCCTGGCCTTCTGCAATAACTCCGGCCCCGCTTTCCTGGTGGGCGCGGTGGGCGCCGGCGTCTTTGGCTCGGTCAAAACCGGCCTGCTCCTCTACGCCGTGCACATCGCCGCCGCCCTGCTCACCGGCCTTGTGCTGCGGGGAAGGGGCGGCGCAGCGGAAAGTCTCCTTCCGGCAGAAAATGTCCCGCCCCTCTCCTTTTCCGCCGCTCTGCCGGAGGCGGTCCGGCAGGCGGTGCTGTCCGTTTTAAACGTCTGCGGCTTTGTGGTCTGCTTCACGGTTTTCAGCGGGCTTCTGGATTCTGCCGGCCTCTTCTCCGCCGCGGCGGGGCGGATCGCCTCGGCCACCGGCGCCGGACTTCACTGGGTCCGGGCGCTGCTCACCGGCTTTCTGGAGCTGGGCAGCGGCGTGGGTGCGCTGCGGGGCCTCTCCTCCGCGCCGGCAAATCTGGCCCTGGCCGCCTGGCTTCTGGGCTGGGGCGGCGTCTCCGTGCATTTTCAGACGCTCTCCCTCCTCGCCGACAGCGAAATAAAAAGCACCCTGCACTTGGCAGGGCGCTTTTTGAGCGCGTGTTTCGGAGCGGCGCTGGCCTGGCTGGCCGGGCTGCTCTTCCTTTAAAAAGAGAACAGAACGCCTGCCGCCGCGGAGGCCAGAATAAAGACAATGGGGTGGAGCTTTTTCGTCTGCCTGATCCCACGGGTCAGCAGCAGGAGCACCGCCGCCAGCAGCAGCGCCTTCAGGTTGAAGAGGTCGGCCAAAACCCCGGTCTGGGCGTAGAGCTCTGTGTTGAGAACGGCGATCTTTACCACCAGCAGCCCCGCCGCGGCGATCAGGCCAACAGAGCAGGGGCGCAGGCCGTAAAAGGCCGCGTCCACATACTTGTTCGACCGGAAGGCCTGCAGCACCCTGGCAATGATCAGGATAATGATCACCGAGGGGGTAACCAGGCCCAGCGTAGCCACCAGCGCGCCGGGGACCCCGGCGGTGGTGAAGCCCACATAGGTGGCCATATTGACCCCGATGGGGCCGGGCGTGGACTCCGACACAGCTACCATGTCCGCCAGCTGTCCGTGGCTGAACCAGCCGGTAGTATCGGACATGCTGTACAGAAAAGGCAAGGTCGCCATTCCGCCGCCCACGGCGAAAAGCCCGGTCTTGAAAAACTCAAAAAACAGCCGGAGATAGATCATCTGCCCCGCACCCCCCACTGTGTAAACAGGATGCCCGCCGCCGCGCAGCACAGCACGAAGAGCACCGGGGAGAGGTTAAAGAACGCGGACAGGACAAAGACGGCCAGGCACAGCGCCAGCGCCGCCTTATCCGGAACGGCCTTTTTCCAGAGCTTTACCACCGCGTTGAAAATCAGCACGCAGACGCACACCCGGATCCCCGCGAAGGCGCTTTTCACCGCCGGTAGATCGGCAAAATTGGTGAGGATGCCGGCAATGACGCAGATGATCACCAGGGAGGGGAACACGATCCCCAGGGTGGCCGCGATGCCGCCCGGTACGCCGGCCATGCTCTGCCCCACGAAGGTGGCCGTGTTGACGGCGATCACCCCCGGCGTACACTGGCCCACCGCGTAATAGTCCATCAGCTCCTCGCTGGTGGTCCAGCTCCGCTTCTCCACCAGCTCCCGCTCCAGGAAGGGGATCATGGCGTAGCCGCCGCCGAAGGTCATCACGCCGATTTTCGCGAAGACGAGAAAGAGTTTCGCCAGCTGCTTCATTTACCGAGGGCCTCGGCGTAACCCAAATATTTCTGGAGCCTGGCCTGGCAGTCCTCCCGTCCCTTGCCGCGGATCAGCAGATAAACCTTGATCTTGGGCTCCGTGCCGGAGGGCCGGATGATGAAGCTGCTGCCGTCGGTCAGCTCAAAGTACAGCACGTTGGAGCCCCAGAAGGGCGTTTTGTCCACCTTGCCCAGGCCGGTGACAAAGATGCTGCCGTCCAGGTAATCCCGCAGGCGGACGACCTCCTCCCCGGCGATCTCCATGGGGGGCTGGCTGCGCAGGCTGTCCATCAGGTTTTTCATCTTCTGCAGCCCGTCCAGGCCCGGCATCACCAGGTTCAGGGTCTTCTCCATGTACCAGCCGTATTTCTCGTAGAGGGCGTTGAGGGCCTGGAGCAGGTTCATGCCGAGACCCCGGTAGTGGGCGGCCATCTCCGTCACCATCATGGCGGCGGTGACAGCGTCCTTATCCCGGACATAGTCGCCCATCATGTAGCCGTAGCTCTCTTCAAAGGCGAAGATGTATTTATAGGACCCGGCGGCCTCCCAGGAGGCCACGCGCTCGGCCATGAACTTGAAGCCGGTGAAGGTGTCCTCAAAGTGGACGCCGTTCTTCTCCGCCACGGCCCGGGCCATGCCGGTGCTGACGATGCTGGACAGGGCGCCGGGATTCTCCGGCATGGTGCCGGTGGCCTTCCGGGCGGTGATCACATAGTCCAGCAGCAGCACGCCCAGCTGGTTGCCGGTGATGACGGAATAGCCGTCCCCGTCGGGCACCATGATGCCGATCCGGTCAGAGTCCGGGTCCGTGCCGATGATCAGGTCGGCCCCCACCTCCTTGGCCAGATCCACTGCCAGATAGAAGCCCTCCGGATTCTCCGGGTTGGGGCTCACCACCGTGGGGAAGCTGCCGTCGATCACCATCTGCTCCGGCACCGGGTACAGATGCTTGATCCCCAGCCGCTTCAGCGCCTCGGGCACCAGCTTATAGCCGCAGCCGTGGAACGGGGTGTAGACGATCTTGAGGTCGTCCGCCGCGGCCTTGACGGCCTCTCTGTCGATCGCCTGGCTCATGACATTTTCCAGGAACTCCTCGTCGGTCTCCTGGCCCAGGATCTCGATCTTCCCCTCAGCCACGGCCGTTTTGAAATCGCAGGTCTTGAAGCCGGTAAAGATGTCGATCTCTTCCATCTGCTTGGCGATCTGCTCCGCCTTCTGGGGGGGCAGCTGCGCGCCGTCAGACCAGTAGACCTTGTAGCCGTTGTACTCCTTGGGGTTGTGGCTGGCCGTAATATTCAGGCCCGCCGCGCAGCCGTAGCGCAGCACCGCGAAGCTCAGCTCCGGCGTGGGCCGCAGAGCGTCAAACAGGCGCACATGGATGCCGTTGGCAGCCATGACGCAGGCGGCCTCTTCCGCGAAGGCCCGGCCGTTGAGCCGGCAGTCGTGGGCGATGGCCACGCCCTTGTCCTTGGCGGCCTGGCCCTCGGCGGCGATCACGTTGGCAAAGGCCTGGGTGGCGTGGCGGATGATATGGATGTTCATGTTGTGCAGGCCCAGCTTCATGGTGCCCCGCAGACCGGCGGTGCCGAACTCCAGGGGGGCAAAAAAGCGGCTCTCGATCTCCTTTTCGTCATCCGCGATGGCGTTGAGCTCCGCCCACTCCTGCTCGCTGAGGGCGGGGCTGTCCAGCCAGCGCTGATACTCCTCTTTATAATTCCTCATGATTTTCCTCCTTACACAGTTCTACTGCGTCTTCATAGGTGCTTTTGGGCACATAGAGATCCGTACCCTGGCCGCTGAAGCCCAAAATCAGACGGCCAAAAACCCCGTTTCCGGGGAAAACACGCAAACACGGAATACCGTAACCGGCCAGCATGCTGACGCGCAGAGCGTCCTCCATGCCGATGTTCCGGCAGTTGCAGAGGAAAACCGGCTCCTCCGGCTGCCCCTGTTCGTCCCTGGGCCAGTTTTCGGGCAGCTCACCCTCGGCAGACCGGCCCCAGGCCCCCTCTTTTTTCTCCCTCATTTGTGGTATCTCGACCCTTCCTTGATTTTAAAGCCCCTGTAGATCTGCTCCGCAAGCATCACCCGGGCCAGGTGGTGGGGAAAGGTCATTTCCGACATGCTCAGCCGCCGGTCCGCCCCGGTCTTCACCGATTCGGCCAGACCGTAAGAGCCGCCGATGATAAAGCAGAGCTTGGGCCGGCCGGAGGCCTCCCGCTCGGTCAGCAGCCGGGCCATGCCCTCGCTGGGCATCTGGCCGTCCTCCACGCAGAGGGCCACCGTATAGGCGTTGTCCGGGATGCTCCGGCGGATCTCCGCCGCCTCCTTTTCCAGGGCGGCGCTAACCTGCGCTGCTGAGGGGTTTTCCGGCAGCCGGGTCTCCGTCAGTTCCGCCGTCTCAAAGCGGCAGAAGGCGGACAGGCGCTTACTGTATTCCTCATAGGCCTCCCGGTAAAAGCGCTCCCGCAGCTTTCCAACGCAGATCAGCTTTATGCCAAGCATCGCTCCGCCTTTCCCACCGGGACCTGCAGGCAGCCCAGAACCGGCGCGCAGACAAGCTCCGCGCCCGTGTCCTTCAAGGCCTCCCCCACCGTCTCCAGCGCCTTCTCCGGCCGGTTGTTCTCCCGGCTCAGATGGCCCAAAATGATCCGCTCCGTGCCGTTTTCCGCCAGAAATCTCGCCAGAGCGGCGCAGCTGTCATTGGAGAGATGCCCCCGGTCGGACAGGATACGGCGTTTTAAATAGACGGGATAGGGCCCGTAACGGAGCATCTCCTCGTCGTGGTTCGCCTCGATCAGCACGGTCTCCGCCCCGCGTAGGCCCGCCCGAACCTGGTCGGTGACGCAGCCCATATCCGTCGCCAGGGCGAAAACGCCCTCGCCCTCCACCCGGTAGCCCACGCTCTCGTCCGTGTCATGGGAGGTGTGGAACGCCTGAATCTGCAGGCAGCCGAGGGGGAAGGGCTCCCCCACCGGAATTACGTTTAACCGCTCTTCTATCTCCGGCAGCAGGCCCCGCAGACGGCTGGCCACGGTCCTGGGCGCGAAGACCCGGACGCCGCCGGCCTTGACCAGGCTTTTCAGGCCGGAAATATGATCGGAGTGCTCATGGGTAATGAGCACTCCGCCGATCTCTCTCATTGTACGGCCTGCCTGTGCCAGAGCGGAAGACAGCCTTCGCATGGAAATCCCGGCGTCGATCAGTATGTTTGTATCACCGCTGGAGAGCATAAGGCAATTTCCGCCGGAGCCGCTGGCAAAAACAAAAATCTTCATCAACTGATGGCGAGGATCTTTTCCAGCTCCTCCGGCTCGTCAGGGAAATTGACAATGGAAATGTCCGCCCCCAGGCTCTTGAGCTTACCTACAAAATTCTCATAGCCGCGCTCGATATAGTGGATATCCTCCACCACCGTCACACCGGCGGCGCACATGCCGGCGATGATCATGGCCGCGCCGGCCCGCAGGTCGCAGGCCTGGACCAGGGCGCCTGTCAGGCGCTTGCCGCCCTCGATGATGGCGATCCGGCCGTCCACCTGGATCTCCGCCCCCATCTTGCGCAACTCGTTGACGTATTTAAAGCGGTTGTCGTAGATGCCCTCCGTGATCACGGAGGTTCCCTCCGCCAGGCACAGCAGCGTGCCCATCTGGGGCTGCATGTCCGTGGGGAAGCCGGGATAAGGCAGGGTCTTTACATTGACCCTGCGCAGGGTGCTGGCCCCCTTGACCAGCACGGAATCCTCATATTCCTGGATGATGGTACCCGTCTCCCGGAGCTTGGCGCTGATGCACTCCAGATGCTTGGGGATCACGTTCTTGACCAGGACCTCTCCCCCGGTGGCGGCGGCGGCCAGCATATAGGTGCCCGCCTCGATCTGGTCGGGGATGATGGTATAGGAGCCGCCGTGGAGCCTGTCCACGCCGTTGATTTTAATAGTGTCGGTCCCCGCGCCCCGGACATCCGCGCCCATGGAGTTGAGGAAGTTGGCCAGGTCCACAATGTGGGGTTCCCTGGCGGCATTTTCAATGATTGTCCGGCCCTGGGCCAGGGTCGCCGCCATCATGATGTTCATGGTGGCGCCCACGGAGACCTTATCCAGATAGACCCGTGCCCCGCGCAGCCGACCGCCGGCCGCCTCCGCGTAGACGAAACCGTTCTTGACGTTCACCTCCGCCCCCATAGCGGTCATGCCCTTGATGTGCATGTCGATGGGGCGGACGCCGAAGTTGCAGCCACCGGGCATGGTCGTCTTGGCCGCGCCAAACCGGCCCAGCATGGAGCCGATCAGATAATAGGACGCCCGGATCTTGCGCATCAGGTCGTAGGGCGCGTCCTGATAGCGCACATTGGTACAGTCGATTTCAATTGTAGAGGGATTGATGAAACTGACCTTCGCTCCCAGCTCGGCCAGGATGGTCAGCAGCATATCGGTATCGCTGATCTGGGGGATATTCTCTATGCGGCAGACGCCGTCCACCAACAGGGCCGCCGGAATAATCGCCACAGCGGCATTTTTAGCTCCGCTGATCTCAACTTCTCCGTGCAGCGCGACGCCGCCATGAATCACATATTTATCCAATAGTGTACACCTTCCAATATATCCAGTGCAAACCTGGCGCAGGCTCCACCAGATGTAGATTTTATCACATACTACAGAAATTAGCAACTGTTTTCTGCCGGCGCCGGGGAAAATCAGCGCCCGGCCAGGATTTTCTCCGCCTTCAGCACCGCTACAATGGTCTTTCCGTCGTCAATTTCCCCGGACATGACCATCTCGCTGAGTTTTTTCAGGCTGATTTTCTCCACATTGAGGAACTCGTCCTGATCCGGGTGGCTCTTCCCCGGGTGCAGGCCCAGAGCCAAGTAGATGTGCAGCACCTCTGTGGAAAAGCCCGGCGAAGTGCAGCAGCCGCCCAGATACAGCAGTTCATCCGCCGTAAAACCCGTCTCCTCCGCCAGTTCCCGCACGGCGCAGGTCCGGTGATCCTCCCCCGGTTCCAGCTTCCCCGCCGGAGCCTCCAGCATCATTTTGCCGAAGGGGTAGCGAAACTGCCGCACCATGTAGCAGTTCCCCTCATCGTCCACCGGCAGGATCGTCACCCCGCCCGGGTGCTCCACCACTTCCCGCTTGACCTCCGTGCCGTTATGCAGCCGGGCCTTGTCCAGCCGGACCGTGACAATGATGCCCTTGTATTTGACCTCGCCGTCGATTTTTGTCTCCAGGTATTCCAACGGAAGCTCCTTTCCCCGGGCCAAGACCGGCCCGGAAGAGCGAAAATAATTTGCGTGATTTACATAACGCGTGTTTTTAGTATACCATATACTTTCCGGTATTTCCATATTTTTTGCATAGAAAATGCGAAAAAAATTGTTTATTATAGGGATAATCCATCAAAAGAGAGACAATTCGCTCTCTTTTTGTTTCATAAGAGGAACAATATGGTTACATACTATGTATCATCTGACTGTGTGGCCGCCGTTCTGGAGCGGGAGGAGGCCGTAAATCAGGCTGCTGTGCGCGCCGCGGTCTCCGACTGCCTGGCCTTGGCCGGGCGCCGCCCCTGGGAGGAAATGGAAGCGGAGCTCTACGGCCTGGAAAACCGCTTTCTGCTGATCGCCCGGCCCCGCTCCCCCGCCCTCCGGCGGCTCAGCGGCGACTTTCCCCGGCTGCGGAGAAAGCCGGATTCCTAAAAAATATCCCCCCGGGGGGCTTGTGCGGGGAACATTTCATGGTATACTTTTTTCAGATGCATCTGAAAAAAAGATGTGAGGTGTTTCTTATGCATATGGCTGACGCGCTGCTGGCCCCCACCGTGGCCGCGGCAATGTATGTGGCCTCCGGCACGGCCGCCGGGGTCTCCATCCACAAGCTGCGGAAGGAGGACGCGCCCCAGAAGCTGCCGGTAATGGCGGTCTCCGCGGCGCTGGTCTTCGCCGGCCAGATGATCAACTATACCATTCCCGGCACCGGCTCTTCGGGCCACATGTGCGGCGGCATGCTGCTGTCAGCGCTGCTGGGGCCCCAGGCAGGCTTCCTCTCCATGATCGTGATCCTCACGATCCAGTGCCTTTTCTTCGCCGACGGGGGCTTGATGGCCCTGGGGGCAAACATCTGGAACATGGCCTTTTACGGCTGCTTTGTGGGCTATTACCTGCTCTGGCGGCCCATTCTCCGCAGCCGCCTCTTTAAGGGCCTGGGCGTTAAAGGCGCTCAGCGCTCCCGGATCATCCTGGCCTCTGTGGCCGGCTGTGTGCTGACCCTGCAGCTGGGCGCCTTTTCCGTGGTTTTGGAGACCAGCCTCTCCGGCATCACCGACCTGCCCCTGGGTGCCTTCTGTGCCCTGATGCAGCCGATCCATCTGGCCATCGGACTGATCGAGGGCCTGATCACCGCCGCCGTGCTGCTCTTTGTGTACGAATCCCGGCCGGAGCTGCTCAGCGGCCTCTCCCCTGCGGAGGATTCTCTCCCCGCCAAACGCTCCCTCAAGGCCACCGTGGCCATTCTGGCGGTGCTGGTGCTGATGGTGGGCGGCGGGCTGAGCCTGCTGGCCAGCTCCAACCCGGACGGGCTGGAGTGGGCCCTCTTTGGCAATGCCGACGCGGGCTACTCTGAGAACATGGGCCTGGATGAGGAAAATTTCGGCGTGAGCAGCGCCGCCGCTGAAAAGGCGGGCGCCGTTCAGGAGGTCACCTCCTTCCTGCCGGACTACGCGTTCCAGGGCAGCGACAGCGCGGCCGGAACCAGCGTCTCCGGCATCGTAGGCTCCGCTATGGTGGCGGGGGCCGCCGTTTTGATCTGCCTGGCCGGCGGCTTCTTCCGCCGCCGGAAAGCCAACTCTCATAAACACTGAAAAATGACAGCTTCATGCAGGGCGCCTATGACGCCCTGCATAAAGCTGTCCTCTGACTGTGAACGCCTATGAACAAAATGCAGAAAGCGCTGCGGGAGCTGGCCGAGATGGACGAGCTCGCGGCGCAAAACTCCATCATCCACCGCCTCTGTCCCACGGCGAAGCTGCTGGCCACGGTGCTGTATATCGCCGTCGTGCTCTCCTTCGGCAAATACCAGCTCAGCGGCCTGGCCGTTCTGCTGCTGTGGCCGGTGCTGCTGTTCCAGCTGAGCGGGATCCCGGTGCACATCTGTTTTTACAAGCTGCGGATCGTGCTGCCCCTGGTGCTGGCGGTGGGCCTCTTTAACCCCTTTTTTGACCGAGCTATTCTCCTGCGCCTGGGGCCGCTGGCCGTTTCCGGCGGCTTTATCAGCATGCTGACGCTGATGCTCAAGGGGCTTTTGTGCCTGATGGCTTCCTTTCTCCTGATGGCCACCACGAATTTTGACAGTCTCTGCGCCTCCCTCCGCAAGCTCCACATTCCCGGCATGCTGGTCACGCTGCTGCTGCTCACCTACCGCTATGTGGGCGTCATGACGGAGGAACTGGCCGTCATGACGGAGGCCTACAGTCTCCGCGCCCCGGGACAGAAAGGGCTGCAGGTCTCCGCCTGGGGCTCCTTCCTGGGGCAGCTGCTCCTGCGCAGCATGGACCGGGCCCAGGAGCTCTACGCCAGCATGCTCCTGCGGGGCTACCATGAGCACTTCCACTACGCCCCCATGAAGCCCTTCGGCCCGGGGGACGTTGTCTATTTGGCGCTCAGCGCGCTGTTCTTTCTGGTTTTGCGCTTCGTGCCCGCGGCCCAGCTGCTGGGCAATCTCCTGCTGAGGTGAGAATCATGATCCAGTTTCAAAACGTCTCTTTCGCCTATGAGCCGGACCGGCCGGTTCTGCAAAATCTGTCCTTCCGCATCGCCCCCGGGGAATCCGTGGGCCTGATCGGCGCCAACGGCGCGGGCAAATCCACTCTGATGAAACTCCTGCTGGGGCTCCGGCAGGGAGAAGGGCGCATCCTGGTGGACGGGACCGAACTGAACAAGGCCAGCCTGAGCGAGATCCGGCGGAAGCTGGGCTACGTCCTGCAAAATTCCGACAACCAGATGTTTATGCCCACGGTCTACGAGGACATGATGTTCGCCCCTCTGAACTACGGCCTCAGCCGGGAGGAGGCGGAGCGGCGGGTGGACGCGGTGCTGGAGCGGCTGGGCCTGGAGGACCTGAAGCACCGGCACAACCACAAGCTCTCCGGCGGGGAAAAGCGCATGGCTGCCATCGCCACCATCCTGGCCATGGAGCCGGAGGCGGTGCTGATGGATGAGCCCAGCTCGGCCCTGGACCCCTACAACCGGCGGATCGTCATCAACACCATCCGCTCCCTCCCCCAGACCAAGCTGATCGCCTCCCACGACCTGGACATGATCCTGGACACCTGCGACCGGGTGCTCCTCATGTCCAAGGGGCAGCTCGTCGCCGACGGGCCCACGGAGGAGATCCTCTCCGACCGGGCGCTTCTGGAGGCAAACCGCATGGAGCTGCCCTTCTGTCTCGCCGGGCGGACAAAGTGAATAACACGGGGCTGTGAGAAGCGAACCGCGGATGGTTCTTCTCACAGCCCCGCTGTTTCTTTTTTTTTCGGCTTATTTGATCAGCTTTCCGCCGCTGTGCCAGGCCTGGCCCACCTTTTCGCCTACGGCGTAGTAGTCGTTGCGCATCTGGTCAAAGGTGAAGGCGTGCAGCTTGCCGGCGTCGATCTTCCCGTTCTCGTCCAGCACCGCCTCGTCCGCCAGCACGTTTACGATCCGCCCCAGGACCCGCAGGCCGTAGGGCTCCTCCTCCAGCTTCTCCACCGTGCACTCCAGCGTGACCGGGTACTCCTCGATCACGGGCGCGTCCACCCGCTCGCTTTTGACCGCGTGCAGCCCGCTGCGCCGGAACTTATCCGCCGCCTTGTTGGCTGAGGCGATGCCGAAGAAATCGGATTCGACCAGGGTGTCCGTCCCCGGGATGGCCAGGGTAAAGGCCTTTCTGGCGCGCAGATTGGCCACCGTCTTGTGGTCCTCCTCCAGGTTCAGCGCCACCATATCCTCCGCGCAGATGCCGCCCCAGGCCATCATCATCACGTCCTCGGTGCCGTCCTCATTATAGGTCCCGATCATATAAGTGGGCATGGGGAACAGATAGGGCTTCGCCCCGAAACTCTTTTTCATATCCTGCAGCTCCTTTTCTCCGGCGGCAGCGGTTCTACCCCGCCGCCGGTTTTTCAATTTACAGCGGCAATTATTATAATAAGGCCCGTTGCAAATGGCAAGTACCTACATTTTTGCCAGGTACTTTCGCAAAGGAAAGCATCCCTACCGACACAGGCTCAGCTGTCCGGTTTCCCGGTCAACGGCATACACGTTTCCCGGATCGATCTCTGCGGGATCTTCAAACAACGTGCTGTAGTACCTGTAAAAGGCCTCGTCCAGCCAGTACAGAGCCACGTAGTCAAATCTCTCGGCCAATTCCTCCTGAAGGCTATCCGCTGTCTTGATCGTGGTCCAGACATCCCCCTCATAGAGCGGCTCATGGGAAAAGGAGTACCCTCCATCCACCCTGTTCGGGCGGACACAGAACCGGATGACCAGACTGTCATATCCCGTATCGCCCTGCGCGACCAGCATAAGGTCCGCATCCCCGCCGCACACGTCGTTGATCTTTTGCACCAGCGGCTCATATGCTGCCCGGCGGTCAATACTGGCCTGGACGTCCGTCCTGAGCAGAAAATGCAGGGGAGGCCGCAGCGGGACGGCCATCAAAAGCAGCGCAAGGGCCGCAAATTCCCTGCGCCGCCGGGTCCGTCCGGCAGCAGAAGCGCTTACCGCGTCTATGGCGATCAGGGCCGCGGCCAGGCATGAGGCCAGCAAAACCGCGTTCATATATCTTCCGTAAGAGGCCAGGCGGGTCGCTTCATACTCGCTGAACTTGAACATGTACATCACGCACAGGCCAAATCCGTAAACCAGGATCTGCGCCGGCACAAACGCCAGCAGCAGGGCGCGGAATTCTCTCTCTCTCTCTCTCTCTCTCTCTCTTCGGCGCATGGGATACGTAACTTATCCACAGGAGCAGGCAGGCAAGCGTTAACAGGACCACAAGCATGAGGTAACTGACGCTGCCCTCCAGGCCCGTATGGCCAAAGGCGATCGCGGAACTCCCCCAGGCGTTTTTCCAGTTTTCAAGGACAGTCGCTAAATAGCTGCCGTCCCTTCCCATGAGGACCTGCCACAGGCGGGCCAGGTCCACCTTCCCGGTGAAGGACATGCGGGCTCCGGCGCTTTTGACCTCATAAGTCCAAAGCAGCTTTGGGAGAGCCACGGACAGTGCGGCTCCGCCGCAGAGCAGCAGGTTTCTGCCTCTTTTACGCGGCGCAGGCTCCCGGCTGTCCCGCCACAGCAGGCTGACAGCATAGGCCGCCGCCAGGACAACGGCAAACAGCAGGCCGCTCGCCTTCGCCAGGACCAGTACCGCGCAGAGCATCCAGACATACAGGGAACCGCTCCAGTCCCATTTCCGCTCGAGGAACGCCGCTGCGAGCCCGGCGCCGGACAGGACGCCGAGAAACGAGTCGATCTGTACGCTGGCATAGATATTCTGGAAAAACAACAGCGGGAAAAGGAACACCACGCCGCAGGTGAGCATCAGCCGCAGGGGCTGCCGGAAGGACAGCTCCTTAAAGAAGGGAAAGAGAACGGAAAAGAACAGCACCTGAAAGGCCGCGAACGCCAGCCCCTCGTTGAACACAGCCTGGGGATGGAAGAGCAGGTATATTTTCTGGAAGAAATACTGGAAGAGGGACATGCCCGGCGGATAGGAGGGAAAGCTCGCAAAAGCCGCCGGATTCGTACCGAAATCATCCAGGGTCGTCAGAATCTTTGCCGTATCCATCCAGTGGGAAAATTCGTCCCATTCAGAAGCCAGCCGGCCCTGGTTCAACAGCCAGAACGCCAGGAACATGCACACGAACAGGACGGAACCCGGGGTAAGCATGCCGGCCAGGAACGCGCCGCCGGCTTCCTTGCGCTTATGCCGCCAAATAAAATATCCTCCGCCTGCGTAAAGCGCCGCGGCCAAAGCAAGGACCGCGTAAACGCCCAGCTTCAGCAACCCCAGAAGGCCAAACAGAAACAGAATCAGAACGATCCCCATGCAGGTCAGCGGAAGGATCTCTTCATATCTCTTCCCGGTTCGCGCGCAACAAAAAAAGCTGCCGGAAGACACCGTCAGCAAAAGAACCAGCGCCGCCATTGCTTTCATCCCCCAATCGTTCTGCCCTGCCTTCCCGCAGGGAGATTATCTAAAAATATAGCATAGTTTGTCAAAGAAAGCAATCTTGGATTCCCGGAGCTCCAGCGCTGTCCTGGAGTTCCGGGATTTAACTTTTAAACCGTCCGCGCAGCGTAATACCGCTCCCCTCCTTAAAAGCTTATAATGATTATATGATAGCGAAACGCCAAAAGCGTTTCGCCGAGCAGCTTTGCTGCTCAGCAAAACAGCAGTGCTGTTTTGCCATATACGCATTGCAATGAGCATCGCGCCAATGATTCTTTGAATCATTGGCTGCCAAACTTGTCGTTTGGCAGCGAAAACAATCGAACTCTCGATTGTTTTCGCGTAGCGATAATCATTATGAGAACCACCAGCCGAAAAGCGGCGACAGCGGGATCATAAAAACCGAAAAGATCATGGAGGAGGCAGAGATCAGCGTGGCTCGCTGAGCAGACGGGAAGCGGTCATTCAGCCTTTTGTCGCTGACCAGCTGGAGGCTGTCGTCCAGAAGTCCTGCCATCAGGCCGGAGGCCATCAGCACCGGCAGGCACGTCCCCCGCGCCGCAAGGGCGCAGAGCAGAACACCTGCCCCGGTGAAGGTCACCGTCTTCGGATAGGACAGGCGGTCCAGCCTGCCCGTCAGCAGTCCTGCCAAGCCGCCGCCCAAGCCCAGCGCAAACAGCGCCGGTCCCAGCAGCGCCGGGACTTTCACCGCCGCCTCTACCTTCTCTTGCAGATAGAATCCCGTCAGTGTGGCACATACTCCCACCAGAGCATTGAGCGCCATGATCCGGACAGCCACGGCATCCGATCTGAGGAGCGTCCAGGCGTCCTGGACTGTCTCCGCCATGGCGGCGGGCAGCGTTCGCAGCGTGATTCCGGGAGTGTTTCGCTCCGGCTCGCTTATGGTCAGCGCTGCCGCTAATCCGATGAGAGTAATCCCCGTGTCCAACAGGTATGCTCTCCGCCAACCCAGGAGCACCGTAGCCCCCGCCAGCAGCATAGCGCCGCCACTGCTGAAGCGGTATACCCCATTTTGCAGAGAGGAGAATTTCAGATAGTCCGCTCCCTGCCCCGCTTGGAGCATGGATTCATAGGTAATTGCCTCCCGCGTGCCGGATTCCAGGTTGTACCCAAGGGCGGAAATTGCCAGAGACAGACATACCCCGGCCATCCCCCGGGAGGCCGCCATCAGCAGAGTGGAGAGCACAAACATCACATGGCTGGCTGTCAGGGTCCGCTTCCTCCCAAGCACATCCGCCAGAAGTCCCGAAGGCAGCTCGCAGCATAGACTCACAACATGGAACACGGCCTCCGCAAAGCCGATCTCCACCAGGGAGAACCCACGCAGAGCCAGCAAGAGAACCCACACACTTCCCGCCGGACGAAAGCCTACCGACCATTCCAGGACCAGAAGGGCCAGTTTTTGTCTGAAAATAGAAAACTGTTTTTGATTTATGGGCATAAAAATAGCGCCATCCTTTCTTTTTCATTAATAAGAAAAGGACCGGCGCGGCCATTTGTCGTGACCCGTAGTCACCGAAAAAAGGGCGCACTGATCCCGTGGATGGCCATATCATAGCCATTAAAATGCAGGATCAAGCCGTTCTGCATCCACCGCATCGCTGTGCCCTCCTTTTATAAGATGGAAAAACTATAACATTGGCAAAGATGGAGTGTCAAGAGGTTTTTCCTCCCGAGTATTTCGGCGTCAAAACAGTTTTTGAGTGAAGCGTGAAATCGTGCCCTTGGCACGGTGAAATCAAGGGCTTGCGCCTTTGGTGAAATCGGCGCTTTGCGCCGGTGAAATAAAATCCGTCCCTCATCCTGCGAAGCAGGATTTTACCGCGAAGCGATTTCATCCCACGTCAGCGGGATTTCACCTGTCCGCAGGACGGATTTCGTTGCAAAAACCCAATGCTTTCGCATGGGGTTTTTGCGTGGTGGAGATTGGGGAGTTGACCTGCGCTGCGGCACAGGCCGCCTCGGGTTGCAAAGCGCCCCCGGCGCTTTGCTAAGAGCCCTCGGGTTCAACTCCCATAATAGGGCAAAAAGAGACCCTCTACAGGGACCCCATAAAAGGGCAACGCCCTTTTATGGGGATAAGGAAGAAGCACAGTGAATCCTGGAGCATTGCTGCTTGCGGCAATGCGATCCATTCACTGTGCTTCTGACGTGGTGGAGATAAGGGGACCTTGTACGAACCAAGGTTCGCCTGGCTCTCCTTTGGTGGAGATGGGGGGAGTTGAACCCCCGTCCGAAAGCGTTTTGACAGGAACTTCTCCGGGCGCAGGCGGTCCTTTACTTTCCCTTATCCCGGCGCGGGCCGCCACGCTCCGGGACTTGGTAGCTTCATTATGCGTGGCCGGCTCAAAGCTTTGCCGGCGCACGGGCACCACTGATCGACGCTCCGTCCCGGGCCGTGGTCCTCCCGGGCGGAACGCTCGCTATTTAAGCAGCGAGAAGAACAGGTTCGTTGTTGTTCTTTAATTTATAAGCTGCCCATTTTAAGGATGGTAGGCGCATCCGCCCGCTATTCCGGCCTCCGCACCCCCGTCGAAACCGGTACATCCCCAGATTTCAAATTAGGAATTAGGAATTATCATCAGTCAGGAATGAGGAATAGAGGGAATGCGTTATCAATCCTTTCATTCCTCATTCCTAATTGTTTTTACGCCTTGACCGGCTCGGGATAGTCTACGCCGAAGGTCTCCACCGTGACTTTCTTCATCACCTGGGGCGTCCGGGGCTTGTCGTTGTAGTCGGTGCGCACAGCGCAGATCCGGTCCACCGCCTCGATGCCCTCGATGACCTTGCCGAACGCGGCGTACTGCCCGTCCAGATGGGGGGAATTCTGGTGCATGATGAAAAACTGGCTGCCGGCGGAGTTGGGCGCCATGGTGCGGGCCATAGAGAGCACGCCCCGGTCATGCTTCAGGTCGTTTTTAAAGCCGTTGGCGGTGAATTCGCCCTTGATGCTGTACCCCGGGCCGCCGACGCCGATCCCCTTGGGGTCGCCGCCCTGGATCATAAAGCCGGGAATCACCCGGTGTAAGATCACGCCGTCATAAAAGCCCTTCTTCACCAGAGAGATGAAATTGTTCACCGTGTTGGGGGCAATCTCCGGGTACAGTTCCGCCTTGATCACATCGCCGTTTTCCATTTCAATCGTCACAACAGGCTTGCTCATGTGTAATTCTTCTCCTTTATCATTCTGTCGATTTCCCGCTTGGATTGACGGTCCGCCTCCGCGTCCCGCTTGTCGTGGAGCTTCTTGCCCTTGCAGAGGCCCAGCTCTACCTTCACGCGGCTGTCCTTGAAATACAGGGAGAGCGGCACCAGCGCCACCCCGTCCTGCATGACACGGGCGTTGAGCTTGAGGATCTCCCGCTTGTGCATCAGCAGACGCCGGGGCCGGACCGGGTCCTTATTGAAAATATTGCCGTGCTCATAGGGGCTGATGTGCATCCCGCGCACAAAGAGCTCCCCGTCCTTGACAGTACAGAAAGCGTCCTTCAGGTTCACCTGGCCCGCCCGGATGGATTTCACCTCCGTGCCCGCCAGCTCGATACCGGCCTCATAGCGCTCCAGCACAAAGTATTCATGATAGGCTTTCCGGTTGTCCGCCACATGCTTTATGCCCAGCTGCTTCGGGGCCATGGACTCACTTCCCTTCGTTCCTTGCCTATTCTACCACAGCCCTGGGCAAAATAAAAGAAAAAAATGTTAATTCCTACCGCCGCTCTTCCGGAATATCGCCGGGCCGGCTGCGGAAAATAAAGACACAAGGAAAGGAGAAAGCGCGTATGATCGAACAAGACACCGTAAAACTGCTCCGGGAGTGCGACGCCGGCATTAAAATGGGCGTGTCCTCCATCGACGAGGTGCTGGACTCCGTGTGCAGCCCCAGCATGCGGCAGCTTCTGGACAGCTGCAGGCAGGAGCACGAGAAGCTGAAAAACGAGACCCGGACCCTGCTGCGGACTTACTGCGACCAGGGGAAGGACGCAAACCCCCTCGCCAAGGGCATGTCCTGGATGAAGACCAACATGAAGCTGGGCGTGGACGACTCTGACCAGACCATTGCGGACCTGATGACCGACGGCTGCAACATGGGCGTCAAGTCCCTCAACCGCTACCTGAACCAGTACAAGGCCGCCAGCGAGTCCTCTAAAGACATCGCCCGGCGCCTGATCGACCTGGAGCACCAGCTGAGCCTGGACATGCGGCCCTTCCTGTAAAGGGCCGGAACAGCCCGAGGGTCTGTCTTTCCGGACCCTCGGGCTGTGTCAGGATTTTCCGCTCAGGCGATAGCGGCGGCCGCTTGGTCAAAGGCGGCGTGGTATTCGCCGGCGTCCGCACGCCACTGCGGGTCCTCTGTTCCGCTCCCCGGCAGCGCTCCCTGCAGGTATTGGGCCAGATAGCGGGTAAATTTTTCCGCGCCCAGAAAATTCATGTGCTGGCTGTCAAAGAAATCCGTTGCCAGGGACAGGCCGATTTCATCGTAGCGCTCATTGAAATCGGTATAAGGAAGGCCCTCCGCTTCCGCCAGGGCGGCAATGCTGTTTAAACGCCGCTCTTCCGTCTCGTCGGCGTTGTTGGGCGTTTTAATAAGCCAGAGCGGCACGCCCGTCTCCCGGCAGAGGCGGATGATCTCTCGCAGGACCTGCTCGTTTTCCTCCGGAACAGCCTCGGTCTCCCGGCTCAGGATCGGGCCCGCGGACAGCGGCCTGGTCCCCTCCAGCAGAACATAGCCCTTCAGCGGGTCCCGCTGCTCCCAGCGGCGGTAGGTCAGATCCGCCGTGATCAGCGTCTCCCAGCGGCCGTGATAGGTGATAAACGGCGTCAGCAGCGGCAGCCAGTCCCCATGGTCCGCCAGCTTGACCGCCATTTCAATTTTGTTCCGCCCAAAGGGGAAATGGTCAATGGCGCTGTGGACGGCGCCCTCGTCGTAATACATCTGCTGGCAGAACATATGCAGCTCCAGGACCACGCACTTGGGGGTCTGGCTGCGCAGCGCCTCCCGGATGTAATAATAGGTCGCCCAGATCGGCTGGGACTGGGAGGCCAGGACATAGCTTTTAAGCCCGGTCTCCTCCCAAAGCAGCGGCGGCGCAACCGAGGTATACATATGAGAGGTGCCGAAAAACAGCAGGTCAAATTCATCCGCCGGCTCGTTGAAGAAGCCTGCCAGCTTGGTGGTCATATCAAACGGCTTGTCCAAATCCTTCCGGATCAGGATCCCGCTCAACAGCAGCAGACCCAGACAGAACAGAAGCAGCAGCGCGGCAAATCTCAGAAGGATCCGTCTTTTTTTCATGGTCTCCCCCTCAGAATTGGAAATAGATAAACGCCGTCTCGTTGTAGCCCGGCCCATACACGCCGAAGACCAGCACCGTGTAAATTCCGATCAGATACAGGCTCCAGCGGAGGGGCAGCGGCAGCGCCAGCAGCTTTTCCCGGGGTACGATCCCCCGGCGGCGCAGGACGCTGCATCCGATCAGCACCACTGTGAAAAAGCCGGTCACCAGCCAGGCCCGGGCGGACAGGCCCATGCTCAAACCTTCGGCAGACCCAGGTGCCGTCAGCCGGCCGAGGATCTCAACCGCCTGCCCCATGGAATCCGCCCGGAAAAAGAACCAGGAGAACCACAGCAGGACAAAGGTCCCCAGGCAGGCGATGACCTTCCGCGGGTATCCGTCCGGGTCGACGTGCAAGGCGCGGTAAGCCCGGTCCCGCAGGCCGCGGGTCATGTCCCCCGTCACCTGGTACAGGCCGTGCAGCAGGCCGTAAAATACATAGTGCCAGCTGGCGCCGTGCCACAGGCCGCTGACCAGAAAAACCGTCAGGATGTTCCGGTATTTTTTCCAGCGCCCTGCCCGGCTCCCGCCCAGGGGAATGTAGAGATAATCCCGAAACCAGGTGGAGAGGGAGATGTGCCAGTTGCGCCAGAACTCGGCGATGCTTCTGGAAAAGTACGGCTGCCGGAAATTCTCCATAAGCCGGAAGCCCATCACCTCGGCGGCCCCGCGGGCGATGTCCGTATAAGAGGAAAAATCGCAATAGATCTGCACGGCAAAGCACAGTGTGGCCAAGGCCAGCTGCCAGCCTGCCGCCGCCGTATACTGGGCATACACCGCGTCGACCGCGATGGCCAGCCTGTCCGCCAACACCAGCTTCTGAAAATAGCCCCAGAGCATCAGCAGCAGGCCGCGTTTCATCCGCTCATAATCAAAGCGGTGTTCCTCATGGATCTGGGAGATCAGATTGGTAGAACGCTCGATCGGCCCCGCCACCAGCTGCGGGAAGAAGGAGACAAACAGCGCGTAGCGGAAGAAATTTTTCTCCGCCGGGAGCTTTCCCCGATAGACATCCATCGTGTAGCCCAGCGCCTGGAAGGTATAAAAGGAGATGCCTACCGGCAAAATCACGTCAAAACGCGGCCGAAGCGGAGCGATTCCCACCAGCCGCAGCACAAGATTCAGGTTGTCCAGGGTGAAGTAATAGTACTTAAAGAAAAACAGGATACCCAGGTTGGCGGCAAAGCTGAGCGCCAGCGTCCACCGTCTGCGGAGGACAGCGGCGCGGCCCTCCCCGCCGGCCAGCGCGAGCAGGCGGCCCGCCATATAGGTAATGGCGGTGGAGGTGAGCATCAGCAGGGCATAGGCCGGGTTCCAGCACATATAGAAGTAATAGCTGGCCCCTAAAAGCCAGAGCGTTTGGGCGCGCCGGGGAATCAGGAAATAGACGAGGGTGACGACCGGGAAAAAGATCAGAAATCCCAATGAATTGAATAGCACAGCCTCACCTCCTGCCCCGCGAGTTTGCCAGTTTCACGGCTTCTCATATTCTAATGGACGCTTTCCGCTTTGTCAAGCCTGGCGGACCTGTGTTGACCCGCCGGAAGGGGCGTGGTATAATAGCCGCAAACGGCTAAGGCGGAAATACGGCGCGGGAGGCGGCATATGGACGCGGTACATGAAAAGCAGCAAAAGCTCCGGGAGCTTCTGGCCTCTTACGGCTCTGTGGCAGTGGCTTTTTCCGGCGGGGTGGATTCCAGTTATCTCCTCTGCCTTGCCCAGCGGACGCTGGGGGAGAGGGCCGCGGCGGTCACCGCCGTCTCCCCCGTCTTTCCCCGGTGGGAGTCGGAGGAGGCGGAGGTCTTCTGCCGGACCCGGGGCATCCGGCAGATCCTGTGCCGGATGAATCCGCTGGACCTGCCGGGCTTCCGGCAAAATCCCGCGAACCGCTGCTATCTGTGCAAGCGCTCTCTCTTTGAGACCTTTCTCAGCCTGGCCCGGGAGCAGGGCTTCCCTGTTCTGGCGGACGGCTCCAACGTGGACGACGAGGGGGATTACCGACCAGGTCTCGCCGCCGTCAGGGAGCTGGGGATCCGCAGCCCGCTCCGGGAGGCAGGCCTGCGCAAGGAGGAGATCCGCCTTCTCTCCCGGGAGCTTGGCCTGCCCAACTGGGACAAGCCCTCCTTCGCCTGCCTGGCCTCCCGCTTTGTGTACGGGGAGGAGATCACGGAGGAAAAGCTCGCCATGGTGGAGCGGGCGGAGACGCTGCTGCTGGACCTGGGGTTTCGGCAGGTCCGGGTCCGGATACACGGGACCCTGGCCCGGCTGGAGCTTCTGCCGGAGGATTTTCCGCGGTTTATGGCGGAGGAGCTCCGCCTGACCGTGCAGCGGGAGCTGAAGGCTCTGGGCTTTCGCTATGTGTCTCTGGACTTGGCGGGCTACCGCAGCGGGAGCATGAACGCTTCTCTGCCCTCTCTCTAAGAGATAAAAGGCACATCGGGTAGGAGGCCCCTGACGGGGCCGACCTCCCACACCACCGTGCGTACGGTTCCGTACACGGCGGTTCAATCGCATAAGTGCAGGGACTCGTACCTGTCGGATAGGCTATA
>CANQRQ010000018.1 GCA_947626315.1 uncultured Oscillospiraceae bacterium
ACCATCTTGCCGTTCTCGTCCAGAATTACCGCCTTCGTGTAGGTAGAGCCCACGTCGCAGCCGCCATAGTATTTCATTTGGTTTTCCTCCAATAAACTTAATTATTTTTTAATAATGATTTTGTATTCTGTAAGTACAGAGTTGAATTACATGCAGACCTCGTCCTCGAACTCCACCAGGGACGGGTCCACCGGCTCCGCCTGCTTGACGGTGCGCATGTACTCGCTGACCTTGTCGCGCATGGTGCGGCGGGACACGGTCCGGGGATCCATCAGGTCGTGCTCGACCCAGATCAGGTCCAGTCCGCGCTGACGGCCCTGCTCGTCCAGCACGCCCTGAACGGTAGCCATGTTCTTGCAGGCCACGTTCTGGTACATGATGACCAGGTGCGCGTCCCAGGCCTCGCACTGACGCCAGCACTCGTCCACCACGTTCTGATAGCCGCCGTTGGTGTGCCGGCGCATGACCATCCTCTCGTAGAGACGGGCCAGGTCGCGAAGGGCCTCTTCCTTATCCTCGGTCTCCAGCTGCTTGGTGAAGTTCAGAGACTCCATTTCCACCAGGACGTCGATGCCCCAGCAGTTGGCAGCCCAGTTGGAGAAGTTGGCATAGTAGTGGGCCGGGCAGGACCAGACGATGGCGCGGTACTTCATCTTGCCGGGCCAGGGCTCCTCCTGCTTCTCGTAGGCCTTGAGCAGGATCTTGTTGACCTTCTTGAAGGTCTTGAGGGTCCGCGGGTCGGCGCCGCCGTCCATCTCGTAGTTCCACTTGCGGAACAGCTCATAGCAGGGACCCAGCAGCTGCGGGTAGCGGGACTTGTTGATCTCCCACTTCTGCAGCTCGTAGGCGGTCTCCTCGTTGAAGCGCTTCATCTGGGTGAAATAGGCGTCCCAGTTCCACTTGGCGCCGGTGGTCTCCTCGATGAACTTGATGCAGGCCCGGATATCCTCCGCGCCCATCTGGACGGTCTCCTCGTCCTCGTAGCGGACGGGGAAGCACAGATGGAACACCGGCAGGTCGGGGAAGCGGCGGGCCATGTAGGAAGAGGCCATGGTGGAGCCGTCGCAGGGCATGGAGCTGGAGATGAAGCAGGAGCCCATATGGGGCAGCGCGTCCACCACCAGGGCGCCGCACTCGGAAGAGGGCACCGGGCAGGTGTCAGAGGGCAGGCCGTAGCTCTCCACCGCGTCGATATAGGGTACGCAGGTGAGCTGGTCGATCTCGGAGACCAGGAACACGGGCATCAGCTGATAGGGGATGCCCAGCAGATCCGGGAAGCCGGCCATGATCTGGCCCATGGTCATCTCGTCGAAGAGGACCACCTTCTTGTTCAACTCCTGGCTGTTGCCGTTTTTCTTGTCGCACTTGGCCAGGAACACCAGGTTCTCCGCCACATAGCGGAAGATATCGTAGATCAGCAGGTGGCTCATGCGCAGGTTGGAGCCCCGCAGACCCATGATGTTCTTGTCCATGAAGCCGTGGCAGCAGAAATAGGAGATCATCCAGCGGTAGTACAGGGCGCTGTTGAGGGCGGGGATCAGATCCTTGGAGAAGGTCATCAGCAGCATGCCCCACATGTGGGCCCACTCATAGAAGTCGTAGGCCGTGTCCTTGATGCCGCGCCACTCACGGCGGACCGTGGCCATGGCGCCCTTGCGGTAGAGCCGGCCCAGGCTCTTTTCACCGTTGAGGATCCGGTCGATCTTCTCATCCTTGCTCAGGGCCATAAAGTCGGCATACTCTTCCTTGATGCGCTGCCCGTCGGCCTTGAAATCGTCCAGGGTCTTCTGGCCGAATTCCTTCCAGTCCGTGGCCTTCAGCATGTCCCAGAAGATGCCGCCCACTTCCTTCAGGTTCTCGCCCTGGGCCTTCCAGTCAATGTTGTCTTTGGCGCGCCAGAAAGCGGGATTCGGAAATTTCGGAGCTTTCGCCATAGCTTACTTTCCCTCCTTATGAATACGCTTGATCTCCAGCGACTCCACAAAGGCCTGTACGCGGGTGCGCAGCTGGCCGGAGTTGCCATTGTTGTACAGACGGTCGATGGACAGGACGGGCCAGCCGTACTCGTCGTGCATGATGTGGCTGACCAGAGCCCGCTCGAAGCCCCAGTAGTCGCAGTACTTCATCTGCTCGTAGATCATGCCCTCGGCCTTGAACTCCTTGGCCAGCTTGTCCGCGGTCTCCCGGCGCTGGAGCACCTTCTCGTCGGATATGTACCGGGCGCACTCGGAGACCTGCATGGTGTGCAGGCAGAGCTGCCGCAGGGCGGGCTCGTCGTCGTTGAGCTCGATGACCTCCCGGCCGGGGGTGGAGCCGAAGCAGTACCGGTCGGAAACCACCAGCGCGCCGCAGCCCTCAATCAGCTTGGTCAGGCTGGGGTCGTCGATCTCGCTGCCCACAATGGCGACACGGGCCCGGAAGGGGGGCTTCTCGTCCGGCTCGCGGGTCTTCAGCTCCTCCAGCGTCTCCCGCAGATAGGGCAGAATCAGCGCCTTGGGACACACATAGGTGACCAGGTCGATCACGTGGAACTCATAGCCGGTGATCACCGGGTTGTCCGCCTTGCGCATCTCGCGGATCTCGGAGATGATCTTGCAGACCTCGTTGTGCTCCGCCACGGCCTTGCGGATGGCCTCGTCTGAGGTGTCCACCCCGTAGTTCTCCGTCAGGCGGTCCAGCACGCGGACGCGCATCTGCTTCTCATAGGAATCCAGGGTGTAGTCGGCGATCTTGTAGGGGATATCGCAGTGGGTCACGAAGAAACCGGGCTTGTCGTTGACGTGCAGCAGCTCGAAGTGCTCCATGGAGCGGTTCATCATGGAGCAGGCGTCCACCCCGATCAGCGCGTCCAGGAACTGGTAGCCGCCCTCGATGGCCCGCTCCAGCAGAGCCCGGGCGTACTCGCAGGTGTAGTTGGACATGTAGTAGGTGGCGATGTCGATGGAGCCGGTGTTTGGGGCGCGGAGCCTGGTGGAGAAGCACTTGTCAACGTTGAGCAGAGGCTCGGGGATGTGGAAGCAGGTATAGCCGATGGCCAGCTGCCCATCCGCCTGAGCTTGTTTGATCAGCTCATTGTTGGCGTTCTCAAGCAGGCTTTCAAAGTAGATCAGATGCTTAAGATCTTTCAAATGTTACACCTCTTTATTTTGAAATTTAAAGGATTTCCATTTTCTCCAGCGCCTGGTGCACGCCGGACAGGATGGCGGAATCGGCGTCCAGCTCCAGGACGCTCTTGCCCATGATGTCGTTGGCGGCAAAGGTGCTGTCCGCCGGGATAAAGGAGAGCAGCTCCACCCCCGGAACGGAGAGCAGGCCCGCCAGCTCCGGGTTGGTGACCCGGTTGACGATGGCCCCGATTTTGTCGTAGGCGATCAGATCGTCCGCCACCTTCTTGATGGTGGCGATCACCTGGCCGCCCTTCTTGCTCTGGTCGGTGATCAGCAGCAGGTGGGTGACCTTCTCCATCACCCGGCGCTGGATTTGCTCGATCCCCGCCTCCCCGTCGATCACCACATAGTCGAAGCTGTTGGCCAGCAGGCTGATAACCTCTTTCAGATAGGAGTTTACCTTGCAGTAGCAGCCCGAGCTCTCCGGCCGGCCGATGGCCAGGAAGGCAAAGCCGGGCATCTCCACCAGCGCGTCAAAGATCCGGAACCGGGCCTCGCTCAAAAGCTCCAGCGCCTCCCGGGCCTCTCCGTTCTCCACGGTGTCCACAATGCTGGTGCGGATATCGTCCAACGTCAGCTTTACGTCCACGCCAAGAGCGACAGACAGCCCCACGGCAGGGTCGGCGTCAATGGCGAGGATCTTCTTGTCCGGATACTTCTCCACAAGAAGCCTCACAATGCACGCGCAGATCGACGTCTTGCCGACGCCCCCCTTGCCCGCGACCGTAATGATCTTGGCCTTATTGTCCATATGCGTACCCCCTTCGAAAATGCACGGCGAAATGCAACCATATTTTCGTTCCTATTTTAACACGGGACGGGTCAATATGCAAGGTCAACACTTCAAAATCGTCAAAAAGCCGGATTTTGGTGCAATTTGCAGATTTTTTCCGTCTCGCCCCCGTTCCGTGTTTAGACAGGGACGGCTTTCGCGTCTAAAAGGCCGCCCGGCCCCATAGCGAAAAAATTTACCCCGGCGCAAGCAGGCCGGGGTTTTTCCCGTCTAACGACTATAGACGGCGAAAAAAATTTTTGCATGATACAAAAACGATACAAAAAATTGGCCGAAACGATACAAATGGGGTGTATACTGGCGCCATCATCCGAAAGGAGGGTTTTTTCATCATGAAAAAGAAACTGACGAACGCCTTTAAAGACAATCCGGGCCTCCGGCTGCTGGCCTTTCTCCTGGTCTGCGCCGTGCTGGTGAGCCTGCCCGGCTGCGGCAGCGGGGCAGGGCAGCCGGCGGCGGAGCCGGACCCGGCCGGAGAGTCCACCCCCGCGCCGGAGGAGGCCGGCGCTGACCTGGGCCTGGAGACCCGCTGGAAAGCGGAGGCCCTCCCGGCCCCCGGCAGCGAGGCCTCCGTGCGGAGCATAGTCCTATGCGGGGACAGGCTCTATGCCGCCTGCCAGGATACAGAAGGTCCCTCCCTCTACGTCTCCGACCGGACCGGCGCCTCCTGGCAGGCACTGCGTCCGGCAGCGGAGGGAGAAGAGGCGGAGCCGCTCCGGGGGGAGCTCTCAGGACTGGCTGCCAATAACAGCGGCGCCTATCTGCTGCTCACCGAATATACCGACCAGGGGGAGCAGCTGGTCACTCTCTACAGCTGGGACGCCTCCGGCGCCTTCACCGGCAGCGTGGTCCTGGAGGGGACCGACGATCTGTGGTTCAGCTCCTGCACGCTCCTGGGGGACAAGCTCCTTCTGGCCGGCCGGCTCTATTCCCTCCAGGGGGAGCCGCTGGGCGCCGTCTCCGGCGCGGAGCTGAGCCCCTTTGCCAGCTGCTCCACCGCCGGGGACCGGGTCTTTGCCTACGGCGACAGTGAGAGCGGGGAGGGCGTCACCCTCTGGGAGATCGACGGCGAGGGCGTCTTGTCCAACCCCGTCGAGCTGCCCGATCTGAGCCCCTATTCCGTCCAGGCCTGCGCCAGCGAGGATGCGGTCTGCGTGGCCAGCGGCGACGGGCTCTGGACCCTGGACCCGGCCACCGGGGAGCGGACAGAGCTTCTCAACTGGCTGGAGGCCGGGTTAGACCCCTCCTGGCTGGACAGCGTCTGCGTCACCGCCGAACAGGAGCTCTATCTGATCAGCGACGGAGAGATCCTCCACCTGAGCGCCTACCAGGGCCCCGCCCGGCAGGTGCTGGACGTAGCTGTGGGTGCGGGGACGATGGGCATCTATCTGAACCAGGCCATCTCTATTTTCAACCAGAGCAGCGAGGAATACGTGGCGCGCCTGCGGCGGATCGACGCGGAGGACATGGAGGCTTTCCGCACCGAGCTGACCAGCGGCAAGGGGCCGGACATTCTCTCCCTTGGCAGCACCGTGGACAAGGAGAGCCAGTTTACCCGCTTCGGGCTGGACAGCGGCCTGTGCGTGGACCTGCTGCCCTACATCGACGCGGACCCGGTCTACAACCGGGGCAGCTTCCTCCCCGGCCTGCTGGAAAGCGCCATTGAAAACGGGCATCTGTACCAGCTGGACCCGGGCTTCCAGCTCTACACCGTCGAGGCCCCCGCCTCCTTGGCGGAGGAGGCCCAGAGCTGGACCGTGGATTCCCTGCTGGCCCTACGGGACAGCCTGCCGGAGGGCGTCACCCTCTTTAACGGCTACAGCCGCTCCAACATGGCGGATATCGTGCTGTATCTGGCCAGTGTGGAATATGTGGACCGGGCCAACGCCGCCTGTTACTTTGACGACCCCAGCTTTGTCCGCTGGCTGGAGATCTGGAACAGCTATACCGAAGACCAGTTGGCCAACGCCGACGGCGGGGCTCTCATCGCAACCACCGTTCACGGAGGCCTGCCCGCCTACCTGCGGGAGAACTTTGGCGAGGATTACGCCTATGTGGGCCTCCCCGGCCGGGAGGGACCGGTCCACCTGATCCGGGGGCTCAGCGGCTTCAGCATTCTGGCCGCCAGCCAGCACAAGGATGGGGCCTGGGCCTTCCTGCGGACCCTGCTGGACGTGCGGGTCCAGGCCGGGACCATCACCAATTTCACCTTCCCGGTGACGGTGGAGGGCTTTGACAAGTACACCGCCAGGCTCATGAGCCCGGACTCCTACACCACCTTCACCCAGGAGGACGCGGACCGGCTGAAAACCGCCGTGGCCCAGGCCAAGGGCTGGATTCGCGGCGACGTGATCACCGACATTATCAGCGAGGAGGCGGAGAAGGCCTTCTCCTCCGGGCGGCCCCTGGAGGAAGCCGCCGCGGCCATCCAGAGCCGGGCCAAGGTCTACCTGGCGGAGCAATACGGCTGATCGCTGTCTCGAAAGGGCTATAGCCCTTTCGAGACAAGGGAATTACAGCCCGCTGCAGCGCACGATGACCCCCGTCAAGGACGGGGGTCACGCACGTTTGCGGGCTGAGAAGTGTTTTTTCCGAGGCACAGCAGGTGAATTGCCCCGAAGGGGCAAGAGAAGCCACCCTGGGGTGTATCCTCGGAAAAAACGATCATATTGCTTTCGCGCCTGCGGGCGCGAAACTCTGCGAGGCCTTTGATCCGTTGACAGAGAGGCCCGCAAGTGCCTGTGCCGTCGGTAGGAAGGCTTTTCTATTGACATCCTTCTCGGACTGTTTTACAGTAGAAACATCCCGCCCATGATCATCAGCAGCTCGCTGTCCCCGCTCTCCCGGTACATCAGGTAGAGAATCAGCAGCAAAAGCAGGTCCTCCGTCTCCAGATTCCCCAGGCTGCCTGGCAGCAGCCGGTTCAGCTGCTCCGCCAGGGCCGGCGGCCGGTTCCGGCATGGACCCGGACAGGGGGACGACGCCGGAGCGGCCGGAGGCGGCCCGGCAGGCCGCCGGGCCGGCGGGCCCGGCCGCTCCTCCACCCGCACCACCTTCCCCGTGTTCCCCTGGTAGCGGTTATACATCCCCGTTCTCCCCCAGTTCTCCGATGGCCAGCTGGGCCATCCTGGCCAGGCGGGCCATGCGGATGGCTTTGTCCATCTTGACCCGCCGCTTTTCGGACAGATAGGGCTTCATGGCCTCCAGCAGGGCCCGCTTATCCCGGCCGTCCCGGCCGCCGCCGTCCTGCATCAGGCGGCTGAGCCGCCGGAGCACCGCCGGGTCAAAGCCCAGGGCGTCCCCGTCCGCGGGGCCGCTCCCCGCACCGGCGGAGGGCCCTCCCCCCTGCCCAGCGGCGTTCTCCCCGCCCATGAGCGTCTTTGCCAGATTCGCGATTTTGTCCATCTGGGCAGGGTCGTTCAGCAGGCTGTTGATCCTGTCCTCCCATTCGCTCACGGCAGGTCACCTCCTTCAGTCCTGCATCAGCTGCCTGACGCTCTCCGCCAGGCGCTTCCCCTCGGCCGTGGTCAGGATGCCGCTCAGGATCTTCCGCATGGCCTCGCCGTCGCCGCTGCGGGCGGCGTTTTCCACCGCCTGGGCGTCGATCATCTGCCCCAGGCGCTGCCCGTCGGCAGATTCGGCCAGCTTTCGGATGTCCTCGGTTTTGCCCCGGCGCTCCAGCTCCCGGCCGATGCTCTCAAAATTCTGCATTGTCAAAGGCTCCCTTCTCCCGCAGCCTTCTGGCCGCAGTAAACTGTAGACAAAGTTTCGTAACCTTCGCCACAGAGCAGCGAAAAAGAATTCAAATCGTTTTTGAGGCAGCTTTGCCGCCTCAAAAACACTCTAAGGCGAGCAAAGCGAGCCCTCGCGCCGACCAAACGGGGCGAAGCCCCTGCGATTAGCGCGAGTAACTCAAATGCGAGCCCAACGCAGTGGGTCGCATTTGAAGCGTGTCGCCTTCTGCGACACGCTAAGCGGCCTTCCGGCCGCAGGCTTTCGTTCTCTCCATTCTATGCGCCGGCCGGCCGGCTGAACCCTTTTTTCGCCGTCTCCCGGCAAAATTTTTTCATCCAGGAGGTACGCCCATGAAAGCGGCCGTTTTTTCCGACACCCACGGCAACACCGCCCTGATGCTGGAGGCTGTGCGCCGGTCCAGGCCGGACCTGCTGATCCACCTGGGGGACTATGAGCGGGACGCGGAGGCGCTCCGCCGGGAGTTTCCCCAGCTGCCCCTCTACCAGGTCCGGGGCAACTGCGACCTGGCCGGGCTCTGCCCCCTGACGGACACGGTGCCCCTGGGCCCGGTAAAGGCCTTCATCACCCACGGGCACCTGTACAACGTGAACTGGGGCAGGCTGGACTCGCTGGTATACGCCGCCCAGGAGCAGGGGGCCAAGCTCGCCCTCTTCGGCCACACGCACCAGGCCCTGTACGAGGAGATCGGCGGCGTCCAGGTGCTCAACCCCGGCTCCGCCGGGAAGGGGCGGACGCCCAGCTGGGCGCTGATCCAGGTCTTTGACAACGGCGGCATCGCCTGCGAGATCCGAACCTGAGCCCTTATTTCCGACCCAGGGCGCATATTGACGTGCTAAACGGCTTATGTTATACTAAAGATTAAAGGTCCTTTAAGGTCCGCCGGTTCCGGCTTTTCCGGTCCCGGCGGCAGATTCTGTGGGACAAAAGGAGTTGGAATTCCCAAAATGGACGATGGCAGTCGATTGCCGTGGGTAATCGCGTTTCTTTTGCTGCTGTGCGCCGCGTACTTCGCCGTGGCGGAGACGGCTTTTGCCTCCGCCTCCCGGAACAAGATAAAAACCGCCGCGGACCGGGGAGACGCCCGGGCCCGCCGGGCCCTCTGGGTGCTGGACAATTTTGACCGGGCCATCAGCACCCTGCTGATCTGCACCAACATCGTACATATCGCCGCCGCCACGCTGGTGACTGTCGCGGTCACCCGGCAGTGGGGCCTGAGCGCGGTATCGGTGAGCACGGTGCTGACCACGATCGTGGTCTTTTTCGCCGGAGAGATGCTTCCGAAGACCGTGGCGAAGAAATACAGCGAGCGCTTCGCCAAGATCTGCGCGGGGCCGGTCAGCTTTTTCATGCGCCTCTTCAGCCCCTTCTCCGCCCTGCTGACCCTGATCGGCCAGGCGGCGGCCCGGCTCACCAAGGAGGACCCCCAGATCTCCGTCACTGAGGATGAACTGTACGACATCATCGAGGACATGACGGAGGAGGGCGCCCTGGACGAGGAGCGGGGCGAGCTGATCTCCTCCGCCCTCCAGTTCGGGGACGTGACGGTGGAGAGCATCCTGACCCCCCGGGTGGACCTAGTGGCCATTGATATAGAGGACAGCCAGGAGGAGATCCTCTCCCTGATCAAGTCCACCAACCACAGCCGGCTGCCGGTCTACGAGGGCAGCATCGACAATATCATCGGCATTTTGCAGATCCGGCGCTTTATCAAGGCCTATCTCCGGCAGGGGCCGGGGCTGGACCTGCGTCCCCTGCTGGACGAGGTCTTTTTTATCCACCAGAGCACCAATATCGACGAGCTGCTGCCCGTCATGTCCAAGCGGCGGCTGAATGTGGCCGTGGTGACGGACAATTACGGCGGCACTCTGGGCATCGTCACCGTGGAGGATATCCTGGAGGAGCTGGTCGGCGAGATCTGGGACGAGGACGACGTGGTGGAGGAGACGATCGTGGACCAGGGCGAGGGCCTGTGCCTGGCGGACGCGGATGAGACCGTCAGCGACGTGTTTGAGCACATGGGCTACGAGGACCCGGAGGGGGACGAGGACCTGGTCAACACCCTGATGGGCGAGTGGGCCTACGGGCAGTTTACCGCCATCCCCAAGGTGGGGGACAGCTTCCGGTATCACGGCCTGGAGGTCACCGTCGCCGCCATGGAGCACAACCGCATTCTGAAGCTGCGGGTCGCCCTCCTGCCGGAGGACCGGGAAGGGGGCGAGGAGGCGTGACCATTTATCTGATCGCCGCGGGCATTGTGCTGTGCCTGGCTCTGTCCGCCTTCTTCTCCGCTTCGGAGATGGCCTACTCCTCCTGCAACACCATCCGCCTGGAGAAATACCGGGACGAAGGCTCCAAGCGGGCGGCCGCCGCCGTGCGGATCACCCAGCGCTATGACGACGCTCTGGGCGCCATCCTGATCGGCAACAACCTGGTGAACATCGCCGCGTCCTCCCTGGGCTCTGTCTTTGTCATTCTGCTCACCGGGAGCGACGCTTACGCCTGGGTCTCTACCCTGGGCATCACCCTGCTGGTGATCATCTTCGGGGAGACGATCCCCAAAATCACCGCCAAAAAGCGGGCCAACCTCACCGCCATGGAGAACGCCTGGGCCATCCGCGCGCTGATGCTGCTCCTCAAGCCGCTGATCTGGCTGGTGGTGAAGAGCATCGAGCTGCTCACCCGGGGTATGAAGGGCGAGAGCGAAGGCCAGGAGGAGGCGGTGGAGGAGCTGCAGTCTCTCATCGAGACCGCCGAGGATGAGGAGGTCCTGGACGAGGACCGGTCCGAGCTGCTCCAGGCCGCCATCGACTTCGCGGATATCTCCGCCCTGGAGGTCATGACCGCCCGGGTGGATGTGCAGGCCCTGGATATCGACGACGACTGGGAGGAGCTGATCGCCCAGGTGGAGGAGGCCCCCTTCTCCCGCCTGCCGGTCTACGAGGGCAGCGTTGACAACATCATCGGCGTGCTGTATCTCAACCGCTTCCTGAAGGCCCTCACGGACGGGGAGCGGGTGGACATCCGCAAATATCTGATGCCCCCCTGCTATGTGTACAAGACCATGAAGCTGCCCCAGGTGCTCAGCCAGCTGCGCCGGGCCAAGCAGCATCTGGCCGTGGTGTCCGACGAGTACGGCGGCACCCTGGGGGTGCTGTCCATGGAGGACGTGCTGGAGCAGATCGTGGGCGACATCTGGGACGAGACGGACGAGGTGGAGCCGGAGGCGGTGCAGCGCTCCGACGGGGAGTACGAGCTGAACGGGGACATGATGCTGGAGGATTTCCTGGAGCTGGTCGGCCTGGAGGCGGACAGCTTTGAGGCCGAGAGCAATACCCTGGGCGGCTGGACTCTGGAGATCTTCGGCACCTTCCCCCAGGCGGGGGACAGCATCCGCTGCGGGAACCTGGAGCTCACCGTCCTCTCCATGGACGGCCGCCGGGTGGAGCGGGTCCTGGTAAAGGTCCTGCCCGAGGAAAAGGAGAATTAAAAATACGCATAAAAAAACGGGAACCGTGAAAACGGTTCCCGTTTTTTTATAAAATCCGCGGTCAGGCCGCTTTTTCCGTTTTCTTGCCGTAGGCGTACCAGAGCAGCAGCGCCACCAGCAGGCCGCCCAGGATGTTCCCCAGGGTCACCGGCAGAAGGTTGCGCAGCAGGAAATTCCCCAAAGTGAGGCCGGAGATATCCACCCCCGCCTGGGCGGCCAGCGCGGCATAGCCGGGCAGGCTCTTGACGAAGAGCCCTGCCGGGATATAAAACATGTTGGCCACGCTATGCTCAAAGCCGCAGATCACGAAGAAGCTGATCGGCAGATACACGCCCACCGCCCGGCCCGGGACGCTTTTGGCGCAGGAGGAGCACATCACCGCGATGCAGACCAGGATGTTGCAGCCCATCCCCAGCAGGAGGGCCCGGCCGAAGCGCAGGGCGCACTTGTTGGCCGCCACCTTCATGGCGTAGACCGCCAGGGCCCCGTCGCCCAGGTCCATCTGCCCCGCGAAGGCGCAGCCGGCGGCCAGCAGGCAGCCGCCCAGCAGGTTGCCTCCGTACACCAGCAGCCAGTTGCGCAGCATCCCGCTGAGCCGGACCCGGCCGGCGAACAGGTCCATGGCGATCAGGTTGTTGCCGGTAAAGAGCTCCGCCCCCATCATGACGATGATAAAGAGGTTGAAGGGGAACAGCAGGCCGCTGATGATCCGGGCGGCAGAGGGGTTGGAAACGGCGAAGGTGGCCGTGTTGGACACGCAGGCGCCGCAGCCCACCAGGAAGCCCGCCAGCACCCCCAGCACCAGCAGCCGCAGGGCCGGCGCCTTAGTCTTCCGCTCCCCCAGGTCCAGATAAGTCTCTACAAATTCAGCCGGTGTCAGCATAGCCGCGTCCTCCTGTGTTTTTTCCCTATTATACCTGTTAAAGCGCCCTTTTTCAAGGACAAACCCCGCCGTATTCATATACGGCGGGGCATTGTCTTCCATTTATCGCGTTTATGCCTTTTTCAGCTTCCGCTGCACAAGCTTTACCAGCTCCACCACGGGGATCACGCAGGCGCCCAGGCCAATGGCGATGGCGTACTCCAGGAAGGACACGCTGGTGAACTCAAAGGCCGCGGCCAGCACCGGGATCTCGCAGACCACGGTGGTGGCGATCAGGGAGCCCACGGCGGCCAGCAGCAGCATGACGTTCCGGCTCTTCAGCCGGAAAATGCTGCCCCGCTGGGAGCGCATGTTGAAGCTGTGGAAAATCTCCGCCATGGACATGGTCAGAAAAGCCATAGTGGTGCCGTCCGGGCTGTTGGCGACGGCCCAGACGCCGGACTCCATGGCGTGGCCGATGAAGTAGGACAGCAGGGTGAGGGCCGAGACCAGCAGGCCCTGGTACACGATGTCCACCCCCATGCCCCCGGCAAAGATGCCCGCCCGGGCCTCCCGGGGCTTGCGGCGCATCACGTCCGCCTCCGCCTTCTCCATGCCCAGGGCCAGGGCCGGGAAGCAGTCCGTCACCAGGTTGATCCAGAGCAGATGCACCGGCTGCAGGATGGTAAAGCCCAGGAGCGTGGCGGAGAAGATGCTGAGCACCTCGCTCATGTTGGAGCCCAGGAGGAACTGGATGGCCTTGCGGATGTTGTCGTAGATCCGGCGGCCCTCCTCCACGGCGCCCACAATGGTGGCGAAGTTGTCGTCCGCCAGGACCATGTCTGCGGCGTTTTTGGTCACGTCCGTGCCGGTGATGCCCATGCCCACGCCGATATCTGCGGACTTGATGCTGGGGGCGTCGTTCACCCCGTCGCCGGTCATGGCGGTCACATAGCCCGCCCCCCGCCAGGCGTTGATAATGCGGGTCTTGTGCTCCGGCTGCACCCGGGCGTAGACGCTGATGTTCCGAAACTCCCGGCCGAAGGTCTCGTCGTCCATGTCGTCCAGCTGGGAGCCGCTGACGGCGTAGGTCCCCTCGGCGAGGATGCCCAGCTCCTTGGCGATGGCCACGGCGGTGTCCACATGGTCGCCGGTGATCATGATGGGGCGGATGCCCGCCTCCCGGCACTGGGCGATGGCGGCGAGCACCTCCGGCCGCACCGGGTCGATCATGCCGCACAGGCCCATGAAGGTCAGCTCCTGCTCCAGCTCCTCCGGCTCATAGCTCCCAGGCTGGGCGGGCCAGTCCCGCCGGGCGCAGGCCAGGACCCGCAAAGCCCGGTCGGCCATAGCTTTGTTGGCCTGCCCGATCTGCCGGCGGACCTCCTCCGTCATAGGGAGCCGCTCTCCGTTTTTCAGATAGTGGGTGCAGCGGCCTACCAGCACGTCCGGCGCGCCCTTGGTGAACTGCACATAGCCGGAGGCCGTGGTATGCACCGTGCTCATCAGTTTCCGGCCCGAGTCAAAGGGGGCCTCGCCGCAGCGGATGTTCAGGGCCTTCAGGGTGTTCTTATCCCGGCCCAGCTTGTTGGCCCAGGCCACCAGGGCGGCCTCCGTGGGCTCGCCGGTCACCAGGCCGTCCTCCCCCAGCTCCGCGTCGGAGCAGAGGGCCATGGCGGAGGCCAGCTCCGCCTCGTTGTCCCCGTAGAAGTCCACCACCGTCATCTTGTTCTGAGTGAGGGTTCCGGTCTTGTCGGAGCATATGATCTGGGCGCAGCCCAGGGTCTCCACCGCCGTCAGGCGGCGGATAATGGCGTTGCGCTTGGACATGTTGGTGACGCCGATGGACAGCACCACCGTCACCACCGCGGCCAGGCCCTCGGGGATGGCCGCCACGGCCAGGGACACGGCGATCATGAAGGAGCTGAGCACCGCCTCAAAGTCCAGCCCGCCGGCCCGGAACAGCTGCACGCCGAAGACCACCGCACAGATGCCCAGCACCAGCCAAGTCAGCACCTTGGACAACTGGCTGAGCTTGATCTGCAAAGGGGTCTGCCCCTCCTGAGCCTGGGCCAGCGCGTCGGCGATCTTGCCCATCTCGGTGTCCATGCCGGTGCCGGTGAGCACGGCGGCGCCCCGGCCGTAGACCACGGTGCTGCCCATGTAGACCATGTTTTTCCGGTCGCCCAGGGGCACGTCCTTAGCCCCCTCCGCCAGCGCGATCCTTTCGACCTCCTTGTTCACCGGGACGGATTCGCCGGTGAGGGCGGCCTCCTCCACCTTCAGGCTGGCGCACTGGATCAGCCGCCCGTCGGCGGGCACCGCGTCCCCGGCCTCCAGGAGCACCACGTCCCCGGTCACCAGCTCCTCGCTGGGCACGACGATCAGATGCCCGTCCCGGAGGACTTTGGAGGTGGCGGCAGACATCTTCTGCAGCGCCTCGATGGCCTTTTCCGCCTTGCTCTCCTGGTACACCCCCAGCACCGCGTTGATCAGCACCACGGCCAGGATGATGATCACGTCGGCAAAGCTCTCCCCCTCCACCACGGCCAGCACGCCGCTGATGGCGGCGGCAGCCAGGAGGATGATGATCATGGGGTCCGCCAGCTGCTCCAGAAAGCGGCGGAGCAGGGACTTGCCCGGCGCGGCGGCCAGCTTGTTGCGCCCGTTTTCCTCCAGGCGGCGCTGGGCCTCCGCCGCGCGCAGGCCCTCGGGGGCGGAGCCCATTTCGGCGAGCACCGTCTCTTTTTCTTCGCAGTAGAATTTCATACGCAAAACTCCTTTTCCGTATAAAAAGAGACTTTTACAGCGCAAGCGCTGTAAAAGTCTCGCAAAATACCAATCAGTATCTGGCACGCCGAACCGGAAAACCGGTCGGGCTGACGACGCGCCAACATCTTTCGATGCATGCTACTCCCTTTGTTGCCAATCCAGAGTACCACAAACCGGCCCGCAAGTCAAGAGTCTCCGCGCCCCGGCAGGTGCGTTTTTAATCCCCCGGATTGGGGCGGATCACCTTGCCGATGTTCCAGATATGGGCGGCCTGGCGGGCCCTCTCGGCCCGTTCCGCCTCATTCCGGTAGGCAAACTCCGCCGTATGGCTGCTGCAGTCCAGGCACTGGACGTAGAGGCACCAGCCGCCCTCGTCCTCAAAGCAGCCCGTGCCGCCGCAATAGGGGCAGTCCTGCAATTCCAGATCAAAAATCGGGTCCATTCAAATCCTCCGTATTTGTTGTTCCTGTGGTTTTTCCCGCTTTAGCCTGCCTCCGGGGCCGTCTGTTTCTTCCGCTTTTCGCAGACGGTGCGGTAGCAGATATGGGCCGTCAGCGCCATGACCAGGCAGCAGGCGCTCATGCCGCCGTAGCATTTCAGATACCAGTCCCCGTGCCGCTGGACCAGGTACTCCAGATAGCCCGCCCCGCCCACGGAGGCCAGGAAAACCAGCCAGAGGATCCAGTGGTAGAAGCGCAGGCCGTTGGCCCGGATGGAGTGGACGCTGTAATACACCAGCACCCCCAGCATAGACAGGGCGCCGAGGATCTGCACCAAGCTGATAAAGCCGTTGGAGCGGAGAAAGCTGGAGTCATAGCGGGTGCTGTCCAGCACGATCTCCATGGCGCCGTAGAGCAGCAGGAACAGCAAGGCCGTGTGCCCGTAGCGGGAGCCGCTCTTCATGCGGACCCGGCCGCGCCGGTAGGTAAAGCCCAGCAGCAGCGCCGCCAGCACCAGCAGCAGCAGGAACTGCACAAAGAAGGTGGCGAAGTGGTACTCCGCCGCTCCGGAGCCGTTGTCCACCGCCGCGGCGATGGGCAGCCGCTGCAGCGCGGGGGTGCTCACCATCACCTTGCCCCGGTCGGCGTTGCTGAACAGGGCGCTGAGGCGGATGAGGGCCATGCCCAGGGCGGCCCCGGGGGCCAGCGCGTCAAACATGCGCCCGGCGCTGTCCGAGAAGCGGAGCAGGCGCACCAGCAGCACGGCCAGGGTCACACCCAGAAAGACGCCGGGCATGCAGTAGCTCCCCAGGGAGAAGTTGGTAAAGGCGGAGGCGAAGCCCGTGTACTGCTCCGCGTGGCAGTACCAGTGGATCGCCCGGGCGAAGAACAGGGACAGCACCGTGGCGATGGGCAGCAGGATCCACAGGGCCGCGGCCCCGCCGCCGGGGGCGTAGACCGCCAGGCTCAGGAAAAACCAGGCGGCTACCGCCAGGCAGATGACGATGGAGCTCCAGTAGAGCACGATCCCGCCGGAATAGATGGCGATAGGTTCTATCATGAGACTGCCTCCTCTTCCGGCAGAGCCGTGGCAAAGTAGATAATGTCGCTCACCGTGCGCTCGTAGCCGAAGTCCACGTGGTTGACCAGTTCGCCGTTCATCAGCATCACGGAGGTCTGCCCCCCGTCCAGGGCGTAGGCCTTCTGGCAGCCCTTGTCGTACATGAACTGGGCCAGCTGGCTCAGCGTGGAGGCCACCGCGTAGCCGTCGTCATAGTTGACGGTCATGCAGAAGTAGTGCAGCGTGTCCAGCATGCCGATGGAGGAGCGGGAGTAGGTGGTGTTGATCTCCCCGATGGGATAGCTGCCGACGGTGCGCAGCTCCCCGTTGTCCACCAGGATGGGGCCGAAGGTGATGGCCCAGACCACGTCGTTGTCGTTCACAAACTGCTGGGTCTCGTCCCAGTCGGTGTGCTCCCCGGCGTAGGAGAGGAGCATGTCCCCGGAGGCGGTGAAGAAGCAGGTGTCCAGCGTGGGGCTGTTGCAGCGGAAGATCTGCCGCTGGTAGGCGGTGATGCCGATGGTGCGGAACGCGTAAAAGTCCCCGTTGATGGCTACCACCGCGTTGGCCGCCTTGGCCATATCCGAGGCGTAGAGCTGGATGCTGGAGCCGTAGGTGTCCCCGGACAGCTTCCGGCGGATCTGGGACCCGTCGGCCACCTTGACCTCCGCGCAGGAGCAGCATTTGCCGTCGATGATCTCTTTCCAGGTGATGGCCAGGATCGTCTCATCGTAGTAGTACCGGATCTCCTTGCCGGCCTGGAAGTCCGCGTTGGGATCGAAGGCCACCGACTGCCCCTCCAGCAGCCCAGAGGCGGAGTCGATCAGGTCCAGGATCACCTGGGGGTCCGTGGTGGAGCCGAAAAGCGCCTGGTTCGGCGCGGGGGCCGAGGTGGCGTTCTCCGGAATGGTGTAGATCTTGCGGATGTACGTCAGGTCGCTCAGCGCGTCGCTGGCGGCGTTGTTGGCAAAGTTGTCCAGCTCGGAGACCAGGTCGATCCGGCTCCCCGCCGGGGCGGAGGCGGCGCTGTCCGCCTCCAGGTCCGGGTGCACGTTCAGCAGCATCCAGGCCAGCACAGCCAAGGCCGCCACGGCGCCGATCAACCCCGCAACGCCCCGGGCCGCGCCGATCAGCACCCGGGCGGCGCGGCTCCGCTCCTTTGCCGGGGGCTCTTCCTCCCGCTCCGGTAAAGGGGCGGTCTCCCGTACGGCCGGGGGCGGCGTCTGCCGCCGCTCAGCCTTCCGCTCCGGGCGGGCGGCCTTTTTCCGGCCGCTCTCCTCCCCGCCGGAGGCGGCGGAGGGGGCAGGGTCAGCCTGCTGCCGCCGGGCAGTTGGTTCCTCCCGCTCCCGCTTTCGGGGGCGGGGCGGCGCGCTCTCCCGCCTGGGGGCGGGGCGCTCCGGTTCCGGCTCCGGCAGAGGCGCCGGCTCCGGCAGGGGCGCGGGCTGTTCCGGCTCCGGCGGAGCGGCGGCCTGAGAGGCCTCCAGGTCCGCGTAGTATTCGGACAAAATATCGTCCAGATCAAATTCAAAATCCTTGTTGCTCATGGTCTGTCTCCCAAGCGTCCCGGGCGCGGCTCAGGCGGCCCCGCCGGTGATGGCAGTTAATAGGCTGCGGCTGGGCTGCAGAAGCCAGCTCCCGTCCATGTAGTCCAGCTCTAATTGGACGCCGGTGGTGGTGTAATAGTTCCCGGCCTGGGCCAGAAGATTGTCAACCGCCGTGGAGTAGGCCTCCTGGGCTACCTCCGGCAGGTAGTTGTTGTCCTTGTCGTAGAGCTCGCTCCGGGGCCGCTCCTCCACAAAGCCGCTGAGGACCTCCATGGTCTCCTCCTCCAGGTCCGCCGCCAGGGCGGGCAGATCCAGGTAGGTGAACAGCACCTCCTGATGGGCGGAGAGCTGGTCCACCACGCAGCTGCCGTAGAGCTCGTAGGAATAGCTCTCCTTCAGGGCGTCGTACAGCTTCTGCCCCACCGGGTCGGCGGGGGTGTTGGCCAGGCCCAGATCGGAATAGCCGTTGAGCCGGGCATAGGCGCTGTCATAGTCCCCGGCGGAGAGGGCGTCAAAGAAGGCGGTCACCGTCTCCTGGGGGTCCCCCGTGGGGCGGGCCACCAGCGTGCCCACCGTGCTGGCCAGCAGGCACAGCAGCATAGCCCCGCCGGAAAAGAGCAGGGCCAGCAGCCCGCAGAACAGGCTGAAGCGGTGCTTCTTGTGCAGGGAGATCATAATCACCAGGGCGATCAGCAGGAAGGCCAGAATGCCGATGCCCCCCAAGAACAGGCCCAGCCCTCCGTCCCCGCTCTTCTGGCTCCCTGCCGCGGAAGCCAGCAGCGGCGGCAGCGCCGAAAGCCGTGTCGGATTCAACAAATCACTCATATCTCTCTCCAGGTAGCCGAAAGTATCGCTTCTATTTTACCATTATGCGCGGGATTTGCAAGGGCTGTCGCCCCAAAAAGGAAAAATTTGTTCTGCCGGGGCCTTGGCCCGCGTTATCTGCCCGCCAGGACCAGGCAGCGGTCTATGATCTCCTCCACCAGCAGCAGCTCCTCCGCCGGCAGGCGGGAGAGCTTCTCCCCGATCCGGCCCAGCTCCGCCTCAGAGGTCCGGCCGGTGAGCACATAGTCCGCGCTCACGTCCAGCGCGGCGCAGAGCCGGATCAGATTCTCCGGCCGGATGGCCTTGCGCCCCTGCTCAGCATAGGAGATCATCTGCGGAGACACGTCCATCCGGTCGGCCAGGTCCTCCTGGGTCAGCCGCAGCTGCCGCCGGCGGGCGCTGATCCGCTCGCCGATGCCCCGGAGTATTTCCTCGTTTGCCATTGCCCTCTCCCCTCTCCTTGCTTGTCTTATAGTGTAAATGATAACAACCATAGGCGAATTGTAGAACAAACTATGGTTGACTTTACATAAACTATGATTTATAATTTCCCTGACTTTGCGCAAAAAATGCAGAGGAGGAGCGCCATGAGGGAGGAAGACAAGAGCCGGGCCGCCTATGCCGCATACGCCCGGGCCGCCGCCTGTCTGGAGGCGGGCGGGGAGCTGCTGGACGAGGCCGCGCGCCTGGGGCAGGAGGCCCTCCGCCTCTGCCGGGACGGAGAACTGGAAGAGGAGATCCAAGGGCTGCTGGACCGGCTGTCGGACCGGCGGGCATAGGCTGCGGAAAAACCCGGCTTGACAAGCGGACGGCTTTTTCTTATACTCTTTTAGGAGCGGAGATGCGGTATTTTCGCCCCGTATCCCTGGGATTTCTGAAGGAGATGGACGTATGAAATTAGGCATCGTAGGCCTGCCCAATGTGGGCAAATCCACTCTGTTTAACGCCATTACCAACGCGGGGGCCCAGTCGGCCAACTTCCCCTTCTGCACCATCGAGCCCAACGTGGGCATGGTCTCCGTGCCGGACGCCCGGCTGGACTATCTCACCGGGCTCTACGCGCCGAAGAAGCGCACCCCCGCGGTGATCGAGTTTGTGGACATCGCGGGCCTGGTGAAGGGCGCCTCCAAGGGCGAGGGCCTGGGCAACAAGTTTCTGGGCAACATCCGGGCCACCGACGCCATTGTCCACGTGGTCCGCTGCTTTGACGATGACAATGTCATCCACGTGGAGGGAAACACCGACCCGGCGCGGGATATCGGCATCATCGACCTGGAGCTGATCCTGGCGGACCTGGAGATGGTGGAGCGCCGGATCGACAAGGCCAAAAAGGCCGGCAAGGGCGGTGACAAGAAGTTTCTCCAGGAGGCGGAGCTCTTCGAGGCCCTGCGGGAGCACCTGAACGAGGGCAAGAGCGCCCGGAGCTTTGTCTGCTCGGAGGAGGAGCGGGAGCTGATCGAGACCAGCGACCTGCTGACCCTCAAGCCGGTGATCTACGCGGCCAACATGGACGAGGCCGGCGTGGCCGATTACGCCAACAACGCCTATTACCAGGCGGTGGCGGAGATCGCCGCGGCGGAGGGGGCCCAGGTGCTGCCCATCTGCGCCAAGACGGAGGAGGAGCTGGCGGAGCTGGAGCCGGAGGAGCGGCAGATGTTCCTGGAGGAGCTGGGCCTGGAGGAGTCGGGCCTGGACCGGATGATCAAATGCTCCTACGCTCTGCTGGGCCTGATCTCTTTCCTGACCTGCGGCGCGGACGAGTGCCGGGCCTGGACCATCCGCAGGGGCACCAAGGCCCCCCAGGCCGCCGGGAAGATCCACAGCGACTTTGAGCGGGGCTTTATCCGGGCGGAGATCGTGGCCTTCGCGGATCTGGAGGCCTGCGGCAGCATGGCGGCGGCCCGGGAAAAGGGCCTGGTCCGCAGCGAGGGCAAGGACTATGTGATGCGGGACGGGGACGTGACCCTCTTCCGCTTCAATGTTTGAAGGGGGCGGGGCTATGCTCAACCTGATACTGGATATCATCGGCGTGGCCTCCTTCGCCGTCTCCGGGGCCATGGTGGCCATTCACCGGAAGGCGGACCTGTTCGGCGTGCTGTTTCTGGCCCTGATGACCGCCCTGGGCGGCGGCATCATCCGGGACCTGCTGCTGGGGCAGACCCCGCCGCGGATGTTCACCAGCTATGTGTATATCGCCGTGGCGGTGGCCTCCGCTCTGGCGGTGTTCATCGCCGCTAAGACCAAGAACGATCTCTACCGCCGCTATGAGAACCGGCTGGACCGGGTGGACAATTTCTTTGACGCCATCGGCCTCGCGGCCTTCACCGTCTCCGGGGCCGGCATCGCCGTGAGCACCTACGGGCTGGGAAACCCGGTGCTGGTGGTGTCCATGGGGATGATCACCGGCTTTGGCGGCGGCATGCTCCGGGACGTGCTCACCAACGCCATGCCTATGGTGCTGACCAAGCACGTGTACGCCGTGGCCTCTCTGGCGGGGGCCCTGGTCTATTACTGGATGCTGCTGCTCCGCCTGCCCGCGCTGCTCTGCGACCTGACCGCCGGCGTGCTGGTCTTCGTCATCCGGGTGCTGGCCACCCGCTATCACTGGAACCTGCCCCGGGTGGACGTTTAAGCATAAGCGCTGTATAGAAAGCCGTGAAAAAACGCGAGGCGTTTTTTCACGGCTTCCGTTATAATGATTATCGCATAGCGAAAACAATCGAAAGTTCGATTGTTTTCGCTGCCAAACGACAAGTTTGGCAGCCAATGATTCAAAGAATCATTGGCGCGATGCTCATTGCAATGAGTATATGGCAAAACAGCTATGCTGTTTTGCTGAGCAGCAAAGCTGCTCGGCGAAACGCTTTTTAGCGTTTCGCCATCATATAATCATTATACTTTTTCTTGGAATTTCTCTGGAGCTATGTTATAATAAGAACTTACTAAAATACAGAAACGTCAGCCTTTACACGGCAAGCGCGCCGCCCCTGTTTTGCCGGAGCTCTTCGCGGCCCGGCGGGGCGGAGCCTGCCCTTGTGGAAAGGGAAGGAGAACAGAGATGAAGTGCCCCTTTTGCGCCTATACCGAGAGCAAGGTGATCGACTCCCGCCCCGCCGAGGAGGGGGCGACCATTCGCCGCCGCCGGGAGTGCCTGGCCTGCCAGAAACGCTTCACCACCTACGAGATCATCGAGCGGATGCCCCTGGTGGTGGTCAAGCGGGATGGCAGCCGCCAGTCCTTTGACAAGATGAAGCTGATCAACGGCATGATCCGGGCCTGTGAAAAGCGGCCGGTGCCCCTGCCCGTCCTGGAGCAGATCGGGGACGATATCGAGCAGGAGCTCCAGAGCAAGCTGGAGCGGGAGATCAGCACCGTGGACATCGGGGAGATGGTCATGGCCCGGCTCAAGGACGTGGACGAGGTGGCCTATGTGCGCTTCGCCTCCGTCTACCGGAGCTTTAAGGATATCAACACCTTTATGGAGGAGCTGACCAAGCTCCTCACGGAGAAATAAGACTAAAGCACGGCCTCCGGGCTGAGCCGCTCCAGAGCGGCAATCTCCTCCAGGCAGCGGCGCAGCCGGGTATATCCGGCGGGGGCCGCCGCCCTGTCCCCCCGGCGCAGCAGCTGCTCCAGTTGGAAAAAGGCGTCCTGCACCGCGTCCAGCTCCTGGTGGCCCAGGAACACGCCAGTTACGCCCTCCGACGCCTCCCAGAGCCGCCGCCCGTTCTCCAGGGCGGCGAGAGCCTGTTCAAAGGTGCCTTGCTCTGCGGCGGCCTCGGAGCTGTCCAGGCAGCGGTCTATCTGCCAGACCAGCTGGTCCATGCGGCGGCTGTTCAGCCAGGCGCCCAGGACCAGCAACAGCAGCAGGGCCCCGGCGGCAAATTCTCGTTTCATGGGCGCTCTCCTTTCAGCCGCTCTCTTCCTTGGGGGCAAAATAGACCTGCCCCGCCCGGTTGACGGTCATGAGAAAGACCCCCGCTGCGTTTTCAAAGCCCCGGTCCCGCAGCTGCCGGTCCAGCCAGGCCAGGTCCCGCCCGGCGTGGCGGAGATTGGCCTCCAGGATCCGCCCGTCGCTGACCACAATGGTGGGATAGCCGCCGGGCCCCGCGTCCAGCCCCAGCTGGGCGGCGGTGGCCGGCCGCTCGGCGGGAAACGGGATCACGTTCAGCTGTCCGTCCGTCTCCAGCACGGCGTATTCGATCTGGCTGATGTCCGTGCAGCCCTGGCCCCGCAGCTCCTCCATCAGCTCGTCCAGGGTGAAGCGGTTTTTCCGCATCTCCCGCTGGTCGATCCGGCCCCGGACGATGAGCAGGCTCGGCTTGCCGCAGAAGAGGGCGCGAAGCCGGATACTTTTGAAGGTCAGGCCGGAGATCAGCAGCTCGCAGCAGAACAGGACCAGGATGGCCGTGAGCCCGTTTAAAAGCGGCAGGCCGGTGTCCTGGAGAGGGATGGCGGCCAGATCCGCCGCCAGGGAGGCCAGAACAAATTCGGACAGCTCCATCTCGCCCAGCTGCCGCTTTCCCAGCAGGCGCATGGTGACGAGAAGGGAGAAATAGATGATCAGGGTCCGGGCGATGATAACGGCCATACGGGTGCCTCCGGTGCGTGACAGACTGAAGGCAAACCGCCGCAAAGCCCTTGCCGCGGTTCGCCCTGGGTATTACTCCTATTTTGCCCGCCAAAGGCAGACTTATAACGGAAGGAAGGCGGTATATCCATGAAAATTGTCGTGCTGGACAGGGCCGGCGCCCTGCGGGAGGCGGCGGCGAAAATCGCCGCTGTCCTGGCCGCGAAGCCGGACGCCGTCCTGGCCTTTTCTTCGGAAGCCGGCGAGGCCGGCCTTTTTGACGCGCTGGCCGCTCTGGCGGCCGCCGGGGCGCTGCGCCTGGACCGGGCCCGGCTCTTTGCCGTGGAGGAATACGCGGAGGTCCGGGCGGAGCAGAGCTGCCGCCGGGCCCTGGAGGAGGGGCTGCTGCGCCGGACGGACGCGAGGGCGGAAAACTGCCGCTTTCTCACGGAGACCGGGCTTGACGGCTATGATACAATGATCCAACAGACCGGCGGACTGGACCTGGCGGTGCTGGCCATGGGTTCCAACGGGCGGCTGGGCTTCAACGAGCCCGCCACCCCCTTTGACAGCGGCAGCCACCGGCAGAAGCTCACCGACGCTACCCGCCGGCAGCTGGCCGCCCGCTTCGGCGGGGAGGAGCAGACACCCGCCTACGGGCTCACTTTGGGCATCCGGCCCATCGTCCAGGCCCGGGAGAGCCTCCTGCTGGCCCTGGGAGAAGAGACGGCGGAGGCGGCCTACCGCACGGTCTACGGCAAGACGGAGAGCTATACCCCGGCCTCCTTCCTGCAGGTGCCGGCAGAGGTCACCCTGCTGCTGGACAGGGCCGCGGCGCATAAACTGTCCTAATCGCATAAGTACATAGAAGGAGCAGAACAAATGGGAAAATATTTCGGAACGGACGGCTTCCGGGGCGAGGCCAACAAGACGCTGAACGTAGAGCACGCCTTCAAGATCGGCCGGTACCTGGGCTGGTACTACGGCCGGGACCACAAGGCCAAGGCGGTCATCGGCAAGGACACCCGCCGCTCCAGCTATATGTTTGAGGCGGCCCTCTGCGCGGGGCTCACCGCCTCCGGGGCGGACGCCTATCTGCTGCACGTCACCAGCACCCCCAGCGTGTCCTACATCGCCCGGGCGGACGATTTTGACTGCGGCATCATGATCTCCGCCAGCCATAACCCCTACCAGGACAACGGCATCAAGCTGCTCAACGGCGACGGGGAGAAGATGGAGGAGAGCCTGCTGGACGAGATCGAGGCCTATCTGGATGGCGGTGCGGAGCTGCCCTACGCCTGCGGGGCGGATATCGGCTGCACCGTGGACTACGCCGCCGGCCGCAACCGGTACATCGGGATGCTCATCTCCCTGGCCACCCGGTCCTACAAGGGCCGGCGTATCGGGCTGGACTGCGCCAACGGCAGCACCTGGATGATGGCCAAGAGCATCTTTGACGCCCTGGGGGCGGACACCTATGTGACCGGCAACCGGCCCGACGGGCTGAACATCAACGTGGACTGCGGCTCCACCCATATCGAGAACCTCCAGCGCTTCGTGCGGGAGCACAAGCTGGACGTGGGCTTCGCCTTTGACGGGGACGCGGACCGCTGCCTGGCGGTGGACGACAAGGGAGACGTGATCAACGGGGACCACATTCTCTACATCTGCGCCAAGTACATGCAGGAGCAGGGGACCCTGGGCAAGTCCAAGGTGGTGACCACCATCATGTCCAACATGGGCCTGTACAAGGCCCTGGACGAGCTGGGCATCGGCTATGAGCAGACCTCCGTGGGAGACAAATATGTGGCGGAGAACATGCGCCAGAACGGGCACCTGATCGGCGGCGAGCAGTCCGGGCACATCATCTTCGGCCGCCTGGCCAGCACCGGCGACGGGCTGCTAACCGCCATCAAGCTGATGGAGGTCATCTGCGAGACCAAGCTGCCCCTGTCCGAGCTTCGGGCCGGGATGCGCATGTACCCCCAGAAGCTGAAAAACGTGGTGGTCAGGGACAAGGATGAGACGCTCAAACACCCCCGGGTGCTCAAGGCGGTCCGGGAGGCGGAGCAGGAGCTGGGCAGCAATGGCCGGGTGGTCCTCCGCAAGAGCGGCACCGAGCCCCTGCTGCGGGTGATGGTGGAGGCGCTGAGCCCGGAGCTCTGCGAGGATATGACCGACAAGATCGTGGACGCCATGGGCGCCGCCGGAATGCTGATCGAGGTGAAATGACCGTGACGGAAATTACACAGCTGCTGGATCTGACAAAGACCATCGCCGCCGGCATCTTTGAGGGGAAGCGCTACCCCTGGGAGATCCTGGACAGCCTGAAGGACTATATTCTCGCCCTGGGGGCGACCCTGGACCCGGCGGAATTTGAACACCCGGAGGAAGGGGTCTGGATTGCCAAAGACGCGGTGATCTTCCCCTCCGCCTACATCGGCGCCCCCTGCATCATCGACCGGGGGGCCCAGGTGCGCCACGGGGCCTTTATCCGGGGCAGCGCTATCGTGGGCAAAAACGCCGTGGTGGGCAACTCCGTGGAGCTGAAAAACGTGCTCCTCTTCGACGGGGTGCAGGTGCCCCATTATAACTATGTGGGGGACTCCGTCCTGGGCTACAAGGCCCACATGGGGGCCGGCTCCATCACCAGCAACGTGAAGAGCGACAAGACCCTGGTGGTGGTCAAGGAGCCTGGGAACCCCATCGAGACCGGCCGGAAAAAGCTGGGCGCCATTCTGGGGGACCAGGTGGAGATCGGCTGCAACAGCGTCCTGAATCCGGGGACGGTGATTGGCCGCCGCAGCAGCGTCTACCCCACCTCCTGCGTCCGGGGCGTGATCCCGGAGGACTGCATCTATAAGGATAAGGAGCACATCGTCCGGCGCAGCTGAGAGAAAAGCTTTCTGACAGTCAGAGGCGGCAGCAAAAAAGCCTTTTGCTGCCGCCTCTTAATCTGCAAAAAAGCTTGCTCTTTGGAGGTAAACGAAAGTTTATCGTAGAAAGGCCGTTTTATTGAAGAAAGCAAAAAGGTTCTAGCTGGTCAATCGTCCACTTTCTCTTTGTGCGGCCAAAGAGAAAGTGGACAGAAAGAGAAACGCCGCCCGGGGAAGAATCCCCGGGGCCCCTCTGGGAGCAGGGTACAGCAGACCCGTTCTCAGGTCGCCCGTCATCTTTCTTGCCGGTTTACCCCGGTGCAAACACTGGTAAAAGTCGCTCCTGCGGTCGCACGCACATATATACGTGGCTCGCTGGGTACTTGTTTCCTCTCACAAACTTTCGTTTATCTTCGGAGTAGATTTCGTCTTTCTTTAACACAACAAGGGGCTGCAGCTCAACTTCTCGTTTTGCTGCAGCCCCTTGTTTTACGTTTTACGGGTCTTCCCGCCGCTGTCTGGTAAGCGCCAGGCTTCTCCGTTCAGAAAGCTCCTTCTTCCCGTGAAACTCCATGTCTCCCTTCGTCAGTTTGCGGGAAGTATGGGGATTTTTTCCGTTTCTATGCGCGACAGGAGATGCCCATTTTTTGGAAATTCGACATTTTTCGACAAAAGATAGAAAAAAATTCTGAAGTATTTTGTCGAAAGCCCTTGCACTTTGAAAAATTTAGATTTATTATGTCAACAAGTTCTCTGCGAAATTCGACAGGATTCTGTTGTCGCAAGCATGTCAACTATGGTAAATTTAACAGGACACAACGGTGAATCTGCTTGAATAAGTACAGGATTGCTCCGTACATTGCATAAATGGGAGGAAAAATTATGGAAACCAAAACGCGCATCCTGATCGCTGACGCGAACGCGGATTTTTGCAAGCTTCTGACTGACATGATTGCCGCAGAGGCGGACATGGAGGTGGCGGCAACAGCTTCCGACGGCATTGAAGCGCTGGCTCTGCTGGCGGAGCAGCTGCCGGATGTGCTGCTTCTGGATCTGGTCCTGCCCAAGCTGGACGGGCTGGAGGTGCTCAGCCGCCTGCCGGAGACCGGCGCCCACTGCCATGTAATTGTCCTCTCCGGCTTCGTCAACAGTAAGGTGGTGGGCGACTGCTCCGCCCGGGGCGCCGACTATTTTATGCCGAAGCCTTGCGATATGCCGGCGCTTTTCGGCCGGATCCGTCAGCTTGTGGGGACGGACAAGCCCTCCGTGCCCACCGGCGGCTTTGACTGCCGCCCGGCGGCCCAAACCGCCCGGGCGGACGCCAATCTGGAGGCCGTTGTGACGGATATCATCCACGAGATCGGCGTTCCCGCCCACATCAAGGGCTACCAGTACCTGCGCGAGGCCATCATCCTCACCATCCACGACATGGACATGATCAACGCCGTCACCAAGGTGCTGTACCCCGAGGTGGCCAAGAAGTTCGGGACCACGCCCTCCCGGGTGGAGCGGGCGATCCGCCACGCCATCGAGGTGGCCTGGGACCGGGGCGATATCGAGGTGCTGCAGAAGTTCTTCGGCTATACGGTTTCCAATATCAAGGGCAAGCCTACCAATTCGGAGTTTATCGCCATGATCGCGGACTATTTGTCCCTGCGGCGGAAGCAGGCCATGCAATAAAGCGGCCTGCCGCGGCGCCGGGCAGCTGCTTATAAGGCTTCTCGGGGCTCTGCCGGAAATTCGGCAGAGCCCCGAGAATTTTTTCTGCTTCTTCGGCCGGTCCCTTAATCGTCCGGGTCCTGTTCACCCCGGTATTTGCGCTGGGTGGCCAGACCGCCCCGGATGTGCCGCTCCGCCTTGTTCAGGTCCAGCAGCTGCCGCACCTGCCGGTACAGCGCCGGATTCAGCCGCGGCAGCCGGTCTGTCAGATCCTTGTGTACGGTAGACTTGGAGATGCCGAACTGAGAGGCCGCGGCGCGGACCGTCGCTTTATTTTCGATTATATACACGGCCAGATCACAGGCGCGCTCTTCGATATTTGTACGCACAGACACCACTCCCCATTTTCTCGTACTCCATGTATATGGCCCGGAACGGAGAGTTATGAGAGCGGCGCTGGTGAAAGCCAAAAACGGCCGTTAACTCGTCACCGCCAAGTCTTTCTGATCAATCATAATGTAAATGACGGGAAAAAGCAAAGCGTGGAGGAAAAACATAAAAAAGAGGACGAACAAAAAGCACGAAGTATAGGGGGAATTCCCCTGTGCTTCGTGCTTCTTTATGGACATTAAACTCTGCGTGACCTTCACTTCATGACTTTTTCCAGCAGAGACTTATAGCTGTCTACAACATCGTAAACAACATTGCCATTGGAAATAGCTTTGAAATGTTCTCTTGCGCAGTGGATCTTGGCCGCCTCAATCAGTCTCAACTGCATTGAATTCATGGAGCCCTTTGTCTCTGCCACGAAATAGATGTGCTTTGCTTTACCTTCATAGAAGGCAATCGCCCAGTCCGGATTGTAGTGGCCAACCGGTGTGGAAATATAGAAGCCATCCGGCAGCTTGACGTAAACTGCGACATCTGTGTTGGTATCAAGGTCGGCTGCGAAGTCGCGCTCGTTGCTGGAGTCATAGACAATATGGTCGTAAAGGTGCTTTTTGACTTTCATCGCGTTTACACCCAGCTTGCCCTTGATGGTCGGCTTGGTAAATACATCCGTATCGTAATGCTCGTCCAGAACATTATATGTAATATGCTCAATGATAGCCATTGCCTTCTGGTCATTGATCAGGGAGGCCGCCTTCAGAATGAATTCCTCCGGATTATCCTTAAACTGATGGAAGACCTGCGGCTGGATACCCTGAAGGATCGCGATGATAGCCTTTCTTGTCAGGCCCGTCTCCCCGACCAGTTTTCCAACCAGGTCATACTTCACGTTTGAATTTGCTGTGACTGCCACAGCATAACTGGCAGATTCTTCTTTAACGAAGGAAGTTCCGGACATAAGGTCATCTTTAGACTTGATGGATTCCATCGATCCGGTTTCAACGCGGAAGTAGATCTTTGAAACGCGCAGCTTGCTGTCCAACGAAGCAATGGACTTACGAATCAGCTCATCCGTGTCAAAGTTTACCACATATACTGACTTGGCATTGATCTTGGACCAAAGCGCCTTAAACTCCGGCATCGCCAGCTTTTCCTCATCGACCTGAAGCTCCACATTGTTGCTGCGGGCATTTTCAGGCCGCATACTGCGGGCATCATAGAGGGAGTCAAGAATCTCAATAACAGAAGCTGCAGAATCAGCGACCTCCTCAGCAATCTTGATTTCTCCATTATCCTTGTCTTGATAGTACTTATCTGTCAGAACACCCTTACGGTCGATATAGCCATTGATGATCATATCGTAGTGAATGGCTGAGGCAGTATCGCGATCGATGACTTGTTCGTTGCCCTCGTCGTCCTTGATGACCTTGCCGACAAACAGATCCACTGTGACCGCCCGCGGACGGTCTGCTACAGCGTCCGCCGTTTCCTTCTGAATGCCCTCTGCAAAGGAATCGTAGCTCTCACTGGCAATAACAGTCAGAACATTGATATTGTGTACGTCGTTGCCCAGCATGTTTGTATCCATACGCTCACCATCCTGATTGACGCACAGACGCAGACCGCGGCCCACCTCCTGACGTTTACGAACCTCGCTGTTCGATTGCTTCAACGTACATATTTGGAATACGTTAGGATTATCCCAGCCTTCTCGCAAAGCGGAGTGCGAGAAGATAAAACGCACCGGAGACCTCTTCGGATCGCGGTCCAAAAGGAGCTCTTTGTTTTTCATGATCAGCTCATAGGCGCTGACGTCGTCAGAGGTCGTTTCTTTTCTGCCGACCTTGCTGTTGATCATCTTGCCCTTGCCATCCACGGAGAAGTACCCGGCGTGAGTCTTGGACGCCGTAATGCTGTTCAGGTATTTGATGTAATCATCTTCGCCGAGGGAAATCTGCAGGTTGCTGATGATGTCCTCATATTCTTCCTCGAACATTGTCGCGTATTTACCGTTCACCGGCTGACCGGCAGCATCGTACTCACGGTAATTGGCCACTTCATCGATGAAAAACAGGCTCAGGACTTTGATACCCTTATAGAACAGCTGGCGCTCTCTCTGAATATGGGAGAGGATCGTCTCACGGATCTGGATTCTGCGCAGCTGGTCCTCATCGACATTACCGATCACATTACCGGCAAAGATCTTAACGCCGTTCAGAAACTCCACAGAGTCATCACGTCCATCGATGGATTTCACCACGAAACCGTTCTTGTATTCTTCCAGTTCTTTAGATTTGTCATAAAGATTATCGCCGACCTTGACGACCATGCTCTTAGGCTTGGGGCCCGCAGCTGTCCTTACGTCAAATTGCAGCGTAGCCGTAGGCTCGCTCTTTGAAAGATTGATGCTCTCCAGATAGATATAGCTGTTGGTAGCGGTGGTGCCCGTCCTCGCAATCCCCTTGACCGAGATCTTTTTAACGAGACGCTTGTTGTAGGCCTCTATCGCGTCAAGGCGATAGACCAAGTTATAGATGCTGTCGCTCTTGTGTGTAGCGGAATACCGCAGCGTCAGCAGTGGATGAAACTCTTTCAGGCGCTCCTTTGTCTGCTTACCCTCAACGGACTGGGGCTCGTCGATGATCAAGATCGGATTTGTCTTGGCAATAATATCAATTGGCCTGCGGGAACGAAACTCGTCCAGCTTCATGTATATTCTTCTGGCGTCCTTGCCCTTGGCGTTAAACGCCTGTGAATTGATGATCATGACGTTGATGGAGCTGTCCGATGCAAAGCGGTCGATCTCTGTAAGTTGTGAAGAATTATAGATGAAGTAACGGATCTTCTTGCCATACTCCTCCGCAAAGTGCTCCTGTGTCATTTCGAAGGACTTATAGACGCCCTCACGGATCGCGATGCTCGGCACAACAATGATGAACTTGCTCCAGCCGTAGTGCTTGTTAAGCTCATACATGGTTTTGATGTAGGTATAGGTCTTGCCGACACCGGTCTCCATTTCGACTGTCAGGTTATACCCGTCAGCGCGGCCCTCCAGCTTTGAAGACGGCGCGATCTGATTCGCCCGCTGGATCTTCTGCAGGTGCTCCAATATAAGCTGATCGTTCAGCTCCGGAATGATCCGGTGGTTGCTCCAACCGGTGTAATCTTCTTCCTCATTCATGCCGATCTGGAATGTACCGGCGCCACGGTCCATCATGTAGGAAGGCGTTAGATAAGGCTGGCCGGCGAAGACATCGACGACCGCCTTGGCAGCGTCCGCTTGGAATTTTTGATGTTTGTATTGCAGCTTCATATAGACCTGTCACCGTTCCCTTTCTGTACTTGCTGCCGGAAGTTTTCAGATTGGCTAAACGCTGTTTCGCCAATTTGATTTCCGGAACAGGCATTATAAAACCGCCGTATATTCTTATATATTACGATCATAATACCTTTCGTAAATCCGAAACACGCTTCGAAAATCCGAGAATTCTTTCTTAAATCACTCTCACACGCTTTTTGATGTCGTTTGCGTCCTCCGGCATATAGAGCTTGAAGATCTCAAACACATTGATTTTCTCCGGACTCGATGCAAAGCCGGAATCCCGGAAGACAGCACGGAGCGGTTTGCGCTTTGCGATCTCCCTAACGACGCTCTCCGGTATATCCTCGTCAAAGCAGGCGATCAGATCGCCGTCGTTGTAGGTGTGAACGGTGCAGCCGTCTATTTTTTCGGACTGGTACGGCATAGAGAGCGGCAGTCCCCACTCCAGGAGGCAGCCGAACAGAAGGTCAAGGTCCGTGCGATCCTCCTTGATGTTGGATTCAAGCCCTTCAAGCATTTGCTGATCGTATTCTGCAGGCGTGTAGTAGACGTCCTTCATGTTGGTATCGTCCAGCTTGAAGACGCGGAAGCCCACATCCAGGTCCTGCGTTGTCAGCGGATTTTCGGACTTGATCTTCTCCCCGGCCCGGCGGATGCGCTCCTTGCCGATCTCACAGATGTTTTTATACCCGGCTTTGTAGGCTTCGCTGTTTTCGTCACAGGGCTCTTGAATCTGTACCATGATGAATTTGCGGCGCCCTTTATCCTCGGCGTTGAGCTGCATGACCGCGTGGGCGGTTGTGGCAGAACCAGAGAAAAAGTCAAGGATAATGGAATCTTTATCTGCGTATAATTGCACACATCTTTTGATTAAATCGACCGATTTTGGATAATCGAATAATGCTTTTCCGTCAAATAGCTCTTTTAATTTCTTTGTAGCGTCTTGGGAATGACCGACTTCGGTATATTTCCATATCGTCATCGGCGTAATTCCTTGCTTTACTTCTGACAAAAATCGTTTTATAGATGGGACATTATTTCCGTCTGTACCAAACCAAATTCTATTATCCTTTACATAGCTTTCAAAAGTTTTTTTATCTAATCTCCAACAATATCCATTAGGCGGCAATACTTTTCTGCCGCTCGGAGTAGTTATCTCGTACACTTTTGATTGAACAATTGGACCAACGGAAAGATCGCTTGATTTCCAGTCGCCTCTTGGATCGTTATCGGGATTGCTATATCTATCATTTGCTTCATCACCGCGCGGCAGTCCATTGCAAACAGCCTTGACTATGTTTTTAGCATAGCAAAGAATATAATCATGACTTTCAGAAAAATGTTTTTTCAGATTGACGGGTGAATATGCTCGTTCCCATATAACTTGTGCTATAAAATTATCCTCTCCAAACATCTCGTCGCAAATCTTCTTCAAATTTTCCTGTTCGTTATCGTCAATCGAAATAAAAATAACCCCGTCGTCACGCAACAGATTTCTTGCCAACATCAGCCTGGAATAGATCATGCTGCACCAATCGGAATGGTATTTCCCCGCCGATTCACTGTTCTCTCTACTGTAATTAACATTTCCGTCTTCGTCAAAATATCCGGTCCCTTCATTATATTCCTCATTATCCATAATAAAAGAATCTGGATAAACGAAATCGTGGCCAGTGTTGTATGGCGGGTCTATGTAAATCAGCTTCACCTTGCCCAGATAGCTCTCCTGCAGGAGCTTGAGGACTTCCAAATTGTCGCCCTCAATGTAGAGGTTTTCGGTGGAGCCCCAGTTCGTGCTCTCCTCGGGGCAGGGGCGCAGCGTCTTGCGGATCGGCTTGTTGGCCTCCGCGATCGCCTCCTTTTTGCCGACCCATGTAAATTCATATGCCTCATCCCCGTCGATCACATCCGGCGAGAGCATCTGCTTGAGCATTTCAAAGTTTACCGCCCGCTTGTACACCTTTTTCTCCGGCGTGCTGTGTTCCTCATCCAGCATCTCCGTGACGCAGTTCGGGAACAGTTCGGCGATTTTGTCGATATTCTGCGCCGTCATATCCGGCGTTTCAAATTTCATCTTATCCACGTTAGAACTCCTCCTCATTTTGGCAGTCTGGTTATGACCATGCTATAAATTGTTGTCGCCCATCCGATCAGTTTTATCACGGAGTCGGCTGTTTCCACTGATCCAGTAATCTTAGTCATAACCTTTAACCTCCAGCTCCTTTCTCAGCTTTTTAAGCTCTGCATTTATCTCCACCTGCTTATTGAGCTGTGCTTCCCGTCTGATCTTTGCCTCAAGCGCGGCAATCTGCCTTTCAAGCTTCTGCCGCCGTTCATCGCGCTCTACCGATTCCTTTAGGGTCTCGCTACTGTCGGTCCGCAGCGCGTCACCGGCAATCTGCCGTACAAAGCTTTCATAGACTTTGTCGATAGTCAGACCGTCTATCTTTAACGGCAGCTCTGTTTCCGGCAGCCAGTCTGTGTGGTAATAGGTCCCTACCTTAAAGGTTTTGCTTCCCGGTGCTGCTTCCTTATACGCTGTCCACGCTTGGTACTTTCCGTTGTATTCCAGCAGGAAGATGATGTGGTATGGTACTTCCCTGTCGATCTGCCGGAGAACGGATGCATCCAGTTTTGGAATGCTCAGCCGAATCTCAAAAATCTCCACTTCGGTGACAAGTTTCCCCGCAGCCAGATTCATGGTCGTCGCAGCGATTTTGTTCCTCCAGTAGATCACTTTTATCTGGTCAATGAACACTCGTTTTAAGGCCGGCGTCACGGAAAGGTTCTCATAAAATTTCTGCTTGGGGATTCTTTTGTTGAATTCTGTGCTTTTTGGCAAATCAAGCATTCGATCGTTCCTCTTTTACAAAGCTCATCCGTAAAGCTTTTCATCGATGCGGTACACGAAATAATCGATATCACGATACCCGTTTTTTTCAATATAACTACGGATATAATCATTTTTCAAGAAACAATACCAAATATCCTCATAATCATAAATCAGGGAATATGATTGATTGCCATTATTTTTCGGATAATAATTGGCGAGAAACTCCTTTCGGGATGGATAAAAGCGGTGTGGTGTGCAGAATCTCAGGATTTTGCCTTTACCACCGACTTTCGGGTTTTCCCCTCTTCCACACAGGTAATCAATGAGGCTTTTCGTATGTGCTTTTGAAGTTCCACTGAGCTTAAACAAAGTGATGGTTTGATATAAAGCAGAGTATATCTCATATAGATTACCTTCCTTCTCCAAGGCTTGGTTTAGAGAATCGATAAACAGTTTTGCTTTATACGAAAGGCAATCCGGGTGTATCCAATGCGACATAACTATAGAATGTAAAATATTTCTATCATAGTCAATTTTCCCAGGACTAAACTGGCAGGCACTGACTACATATTTGGTGCACGCTCCATTATAGCAAATGATCAAAAGGCATGGGTACTTAATTCTCCTATATATAACCCGTGCAACGTCAAATAACAAATCCGTATCCTTTATATCGACTTGTATAATTTGTATTTCCTCATATCTGAGACTGTCTGTCACAACCTTCTCGGAATGAAAATTGCTTGGCCGAAGAACAGCATACCATTTAACGGAACTCACCGCCGACGATAGCTGTTCCTGATCTTCAGAAAAAATTTTCGCTATTGGAATATCCCGATTGCAAATGCATTGCTTTGGAATATTGATTAATTCTATCATTTTTTCACCACCAAAAAGCAGATCAGTTCAAAGTCTTCCAGGCCGTTGATCTCCGATATCAAAGCGGATGTCCCGCCAGAAGAGAAAAGACTATCTATATCGCTCTCTTCCTTCCTGTCAATGATGGAATTAATTGCGTCGTTCAAAAGCTCTGAGACACTGCGCATATCTCTTCCGTCGTCAGTCTCTTCGTTGAATTTCCGGCAAAGACGCAAAACCGGCTCGTTCCTGCCGCGGCAGAGCAGCCGCATCGTATCCAGCAGCTTTTTGGGGTTCAGATAATCGCACACGATATCGCCATCGGCCCCGATATAGACCATATAAAAAGGATGTATGCGGTTTTGGTTGTCGATGTTTACGCTGTTGTTGATATTGCGCAGGACGAATATCACGCCTTCCGGGTTTTCTTTGCTGGCCGGGACCACGGCATGCAGTCCCTTTGGTTTCTTACTGAGATCGCCATGCGTTTTAATGTACTCCAGCAGGTCTAACCGAAACTCATTCAGACCAAGGTCCATGATGGAGATCCCGGAGGACATTTCCTCAATATCCACCACTTCTTCCTGCAGGCGCTTCAACTGCTGCTTCCGATACTCCAGATCGCCCTTTTCCTCGGGGTTGATCAGGTCATCGTCGCCGGTAGAGGTCATAACGGAGATCTTCATTCTGGTCTCAACACGGGATTTTAGATTGATATAGTCGTCCAGCGTCATATCCGGCCAGAAGTTTACAAGCTGTATATACCGGTTCCGGCTCCCGATCCGGTCTATACGTCCGAAACGCTGAATGATCCGCACGGGGTTCCAATGGATATCATAGTTGATCAGATAATCGCAATCCTGTAGATTCTGGCCCTCGGAGATGCAGTCGGTGGCGATCAAGATATCAATGTCTGCCGCGCTGCCGGGCATCAGCAGGTCACGCCGCTTGGAAAGCGGAGAGAAACAAGTCAGCACGTTATTGAGCGTGGGCTTTAGGTTTTTTACCGTTGTGCGGGCTTCGATGGCGCCGGTGATCACCGCAGTGTCCAGGCCGTAATTTGATTTCATGTATTTGCTGACCTGGGCGTACAGATACTCGGCAGTATCAGAGAACGCCGAAAAGATCAGGACTTTCCGGTTCCCCTCGTTTATGGGACTGCGCATTTTGCCGTCCAGCAGGCTGAAAAGCGTTTGCAGCTTCAGATCGTGCTCCGGCGTGATATCCTCCACCATCAGGGCCAGCAGCTCCAGAGTATCGGCATCCCGTTGGAGCCCTGTGCGCCAGGTCTTGTAGTCCATATCGGCTAGGTTGATCTTTACTTTTTTCCCCACGGAAAAGTAGTCAGTGTCGCTGTCCTCTATATCAAAGTCCTGGTCATCAACCTCATACGCAGTAAGCTCAGCGTTTCCGGACCGCTCAAAGTCATCAATGGCTTTGACGGTGCTTTTTATGAGGTCCAGGATGCGGCACAGGGTCAGATGAAATGCGTAGACAGAGCTCTCCAGCCGTTTTAACAGGTTAATGCTCATGAGCCGCCGAATGCCCTGTTCACGGCCGCTTTGGGTCAGGCTGGTGCCTTTGTTGTGCGTCAGGTCTATGTATTTTTCCAGTTTGCTGGGGAAGATGTAATCGGATGGGGTATAAATGCAGAGAGATAAAAGCATCAGCTGCTCATAGATCTCTTTATAATTGATAGCCGTGTTCAGATCCGTCATGCTGGGTCTGAGGGATATAGGTTTCAGGCGTTCGGGGAATTTCCCGATTTCAGAGGTATCGTAGTATTTTTCAATGTGCCGCCTGGACCTGGCTATGGTCACACTGTCCAGCACCTCAAAAAAGTCAAAGTCCAGCGTGCGAAGCAAAGCGTCCGTGGTCCGCGCCTTCGGCTCCAGCTTACTCCAGGCGTTGAATGTCTTCTGGGCCTGACGGAAAATCTCTTCTATCGGTTTTTTCGTATCCAGCTTATCGTTGATGTATTCCGAATTACCCTCATAGGCCAACGCCAGCTGATTTTTCAGATCCACAAAACGATTGTTGACCGGCGTAGCGGACAGCATAAGGACTTTGGTTTTGACGCCGGCCCGGATCACCTTGTCCATCAGCTTCACATACCGGTTCTCCTGCGTGTTGGCGTGGGTCCCGGCGCCGTTGCGAAAGTTGTGCGACTCATCGATCACTACAAGATCGTAGTTGCCCCAATTCAGGCGGTCCAGGTCGAGGCCGTTGGAAATACCGCCGTTTCTTGACAGATCCGTGTGGAACAAAACATCATAGTTGAGCCGGTCAGACGCTATTGGATTGTTTACATAGTTGTCCTTATAGGTGTTCCAGTTTTCGCAGAGCTTCTTTGGACAGAGTACAAGGACCGTCTTGTTCCTGTTTTCGTAGTACTTTATGACGGCGAGCGCGGTGAAGGTTTTTCCAAGGCCAACACTGTCAGCCAGAATGCAGCCGTTATATTTCTCCAGCTTATTGATGATCGCTAAAACGGCGTCCTTCTGAAAGTCATACAGCATATTCCAGATCTTGCTCTGTCGAAAGCCCGTCGCCTCGTTGGGCAAAACATCCTCCGAAATATCCTCCAGAAATTCACTGAACACATGATAGAGCATCATGTAATATATAAATTCCGGAGAATTCTCGTTGTATGCGGAAGAAATGCTGTCAATAATAACGTCGGTGACATCCTGCAACTTATCTTTGTCGTTCCAAAGAGTGTTGAACAGCTGCAAATACTGTGTGGAGAACGGGGCTTCCATACGACTGACCATATTATAGCTGTTGTTTCCCCTCTCACAGCCGATATCCACCGTCGTGAATCCGCCCAAAGGCAAATATGCCACATTTTCAGCTGGGTTTACTACGGTCATAAACCCGCTCATATTTTCTCCGGTGGTATTGGATTTAAAGCGGGCTTTTTTGCGAATCCACGCCGCGCACTCCTGGGCGATGGCTTTCTGGCGCATCTCATTGCGAAGCTTGATTTCAAATTCTGTACCGTATAGACTCTGTTCCCGGCTCAGGCGCGGGATATAAAACTCTCTTTTCTGCTTTTCCGTTTTTTCTGTAATGAATGTGGGCGAGGTGAAAATGAACCGAAATTCGTCAACAGACTCCAACTGCTTCTTCAGTTCGTTATAAGCGTATATGGAAAAGCACGCAGCGGCAATAGAGACTTTGCTCCCCCTTTTGATGGTTTTTTCCATATCGTCCCGGACGATCGCGGTGACATTATCAAATAGCTCCATATGTGTGGCCTCTTTCAGTGCAGCAATGATTCTTTTCGCGCTGTGATTTCAATTAGGTCCCTTATTCGCCTCGGACTTCTGCTTAATATACTTTCCACTCTTGATCCTCGCGTCCTTGGGCTTTGGCTCATCGTCCGGTATGGCCCACGAATAATCAATCCTGACTGCGCCAGGGACGCGCCCCTCCGCACATAGAATTTGTATGCGCCGGGTCGAAATTCCCCAGCGTTCCGCTGTCTGACGAATAGACAGATACTTCATTGTTTTTGCCCCCTGACGACAAATTTCTCCTATATTGTACTCGATATTGCGAATAAAATCAAGACAGCTTTCGCATTCTCTTAAAATTGAGGCAGAAGCCGTCCTCGAAGCTCTCCCGCTCCCGCAGGGAGGTCATGTCAGCCCGGATATCCTGGCATTTTTCGAACAGCTCCTTCTGCTCGCTGCTCAGCGTGGCGCAGAGCTTTTCCTCGTTTTGCATGACCAGGGCCTGGATCTTCCTGAGCTTTGAACCGGGCGGGGCCATCTTGCAGTTTGGATTGATGTTTCCGAAATAAAGGTCATCCAGAATATTCATAGTTATACCCTCTTTCCATTGCAGCAAAAGGCCCCGGCAAGTGAAAGCGTTTCACTCATCGGGGCCGCCGTTTTTGCCGTATTGTTTTGTTGCCTCTGTCGCGTCATTGGCGCTCACCTCCGGCAGCAACAAATGCCACAGAATCCGGAAAAAGTCAAGGAAAAGAATAGGGCAGAAATATTGGACCATCTGCCATGTTGCCCGGTCAGTTCTTCACATAGAATGTGTTCCTCCCGGCGCTGTGCTTGGAGAGTTGTCCTTCTGCCGTCAGCTTTTTCAGGTGGCGTTCCACGGTGGAGGCGCTGAGAGAGGGGCAGAGCTCCAGAATCTCTCGCTTGGTGAACTTGCCGAGGCGGGTCTCGACCGCATTCTTGACCGTGTCCAGGGACGTGGCGCTGACGATCACCATCCGCTCGTCAAAGTCTCGGTATGCGGCAATGATCGTACCCAGCAGGTATTTGACGAAAGCGGTGGGGTCGTCCTTCTGCTCATGCCAGCCGATCTGCGAGGCCTCCAGCGCGTCATAATAGGCCTCTTTGTTCCTCGCGATCTTGGCCTCCAGAGAGATATATTTCCCGATCTCATATCCTGCCCGGTAGAGCAGCAGCGTGGTGAGGAGCCGGGACATCCTGCCGTTGCCGTCGAGAAACGGGTGGATACACAGGAAGTCATGGATGAACACCGGTATGATCAGCAGAGGATCGACCTGCCCCTCCCCAATGGCCCGGTTGTACTCCTCGCAGATCTCCCGCATTGCCTCCGGTGTCTCGAAGGGGGACAGAGGGGTAAACAGCGTGAAGCGGCTGCCCTCCGTATCGGTAGAGCTGATGTAATTCTGCACATCCTTTGTAAGTGTAAATGTGCTATTGACATGGGCCAGGTTTTCAACTTTATTGCAGATTTGTGGTCGGCAAACCTTTTCTGTTCTATCGAGGGGTTCTTTTTGTTGTTTTTCTACTCGCTATAAGCTCTTCTTTCCCACTAGCAGAGCTCGTGGCTCTCTTTGCTGCTGGCAAAAAAAGGAACGCCCCGGACGGGACGTTCCTTCCTCAACTCTGCTTAGCCCACAGAGGCGAACTTCTGCTTCACCTGCTGGATCCGCTGGGGCTGGGCCTGCTCGGTGGGGTACCAGCCGTGGTCGGACATCTGCTTGTAAATGGCGCTCTGCATGCACAGGGCGTCGTTCAGGGCGGTGTTGAAGGCCTGGTGCACGTTTGGCGTGGCGGACTCGATGGAGCCGTGCATATACAGGTCGCAGACGCCCTTGGTGGTCAGCAGAATGCTTTCCATAATGTCTTTGTCGCTCATTGCTTTGTCTCCTTTACACCAGATTGTAGAATTGGGTAAACAGCTTCTGGTTGCCGTTCACCAGCTGCTGCACCTGCTGCCGCAGGGCGGGATCGGAAAGCTGGTTGGCCGCGTTGCGGCACTGGTTCATAAGAAACTGGGTGTGGCCGAGCGCGTCTTCAATATAGAGCAGCTCTTTAGGACTCATTTTTATCACCTCAGCCTTAGTATCCGCAAAGCTTACCGGCTTAATCCAGGCAATTAAAGGTTCCGGGCAAAAAACCAGTTGGCAAAAGCAGGCTTCTATGGTAAAATAAGAAAAAAAGGAAAGGGGTAAGCGTATGAAAAAGCTCAGCATTCTCACCTTCGTGGGCTGTGTCGCCGCTCTCGTCATATATTACCATCAGCACACCACGGCGTGATGAAGGAGGCTGCGCGGGCCGGGGCAGGCGCCGCGCCTCTTTTTGCCGCCGGGCAGCGTCTTTTGCGCAAAGGAGCCGAATATGAGATACCTGATCGGAGCCCTGGCCGGGCTCGTCTGGGGCCTTTTGGCCGGACTTATAAACAGCCTGATCACAAAAAAGGGCATGGCGAAAAATTCCGCCACTGCCATGATGCTGGCCAATATGGCCAGGACGGCGGTGGACGTGGCAGCGCTGGCCGCGATCTTTCTGCTGCGGCGCCTGCTGCCCTTCAGCTATGAGATGGCGCTGGCCGGCACGGCCATCGCTCTGTCCCTGTTCACCATTGTGTTCGCTTTCCGCATGGGCCGGCCGGATCGGTAAAGGCGAACCTAAAAACTGAGGATCGGCAGCATAGTGTTCCGCTTTGCTGCCGATTCTCCCTTATGTTTCTATATAGTTTCTTAATATGCTGAAAAAGAATATTTTTTCAACTCGTCTCCTTCGGTCACCAGCGGGAACCAGGTTTTGTCTCTTGGCGGCTTTGTTCGCTTTCTTTGCCTTGCCGCAAAGAAAGCGAACCGAAAGAAAAGGCACCCGGGGAAGTCTCCCCGGGACCCCTCTGGGAGCTGTATACAACAGACCCGTTCTTAGGTCGCCCTTCGTCGTTTTTGCGGGTTTACCCCGGTGCGGACATTGGCAAAAATCGCTCATGCGGTCGCACGCACATATTTACGTGGCTCGCTGGGCATTTACTTTCCTGCGATAAACTTTCGTTTAATTCAGTTTTGCGCAGAGCTGGAGAAGCTGATTCAGGAAGCTCTCCACCGCTTTGAACTGTTCCGGCGGCAGGCGCTCCAGCTTTTCAGTCAGGTAGCGGAGGTCATTCTTTCCGCCGTCCCCAAACAGAATCCAATCGCTGGATACCGAGAGTTTTTCGCAGATCCGCTTGAGCGTGGAGACAGTGATTCCCGCCACGCCCCGCTCAATGTCCGAAACATTCTTCGTCCCCAGGGAGATCAGTTCTCCAAACTGCTCCTGCGTCAGTCCGGCGCGCTCCCTGACCTGGCGGATCTGATTTCCGATCTGAACATTGATCTCCTTCTTCTCCCTCACAGCCGTACACCCCCGGTAAAGTCATCTTCCTGCTATTATTTTATGTAATAGCAGTCTTGACAGCAACCCGGTCTCGCTATTATAATTTATGGCAGCAAAGCTAGGGTATCTTGATCAGAACAGGGGAGTACGGGTATGTATAAGAAAATGTACTTGCTGCTTTTCAACCTCATTACAGACGCGCTTAATGCGCTCAGTGACCGCAAACCGGAGATAGCCGCCGAGATTTTACGGACTGTCTAAATCGACGCCGAAGAAATCTTTCTTGCAGCTGACGGGAACTAAGAATATTTCCGTGCAAAAACGCCCTCCTTTTCGGAGGGCGTTTTTGCTTGTTTCGCTTATTTGGCCGTCTTATTTGTAATGGTGGGCGTCCTGCAGGACCATCTCCTTGACCTTCAGCAGGCGGACCTTGGTGGCGTTCTCGTTCTCCTCCAGCTTCATGGAGATGTATTTGATGTTCCCCTCCAGTTCCGGGATCATCACATACTCCAGGGCGTTGACCCGGCGGCGGGTCTTTTCGATCTCCTCCGCCAGAAGCTGCATGGTCTTCTCCACCTGGGCCAGCTCCAGCATGTCCTGGAAAACCCGGGCCAGCTTGTCCAGCGCGTCGTCCAGCTCACCGGAGGTCTGGGCAAAGCCGTAGGGGTAGATTTCGGACGGGTCGTTGTTTTTGGTATGGAAGCTGTACTGGGGCACGTTGACGCTCATGATGTTCTTGTACTTGAGCCCCAGCTCCACGCTCTGCCGGGGGTACAGCAGCGCCTGCTCCAGCATCTCCGGAGACATGATGGCGCTGGCCACCTGCAGGGAGGAGAAGGCGGCGGTGAGCCCCTCTTCCACCCGGATCCGCAGCTGTTTGTTCAGCTTCACCACGTCCATGAACTGGCGCATCAGCTCGTCCCGCTTATCCTTCAGCAGCTTGTGGCCCCGGCGGGCGGTCCGCAGACGGCCCTTGAGTTGGTTGAGCACCATTCTGGTGGGTGTTACAGCGGTACTTGCCAAAAAGCATCACCTCCTCGATTTTTTCATAGCACTTGCGGGGACGTCACTTTTCCGGCAGGTACTTTTCAATGTACTCGGGCTTGATCCGCTTCAGCTCCCGCTTGGGCAGGATGCTCAGCAGCTCCCAGCCGATGTTCAGCGTCTCCTCGATGCTGCGGTTGGTGGTGTTGCCCTGGCTGACATAGCGCTTTTCAAACTCGTCGGCAAACTTGGCGAAGAGCTTGTCATCCTCGGACAGGGCGGCCTCGCCCAGAATGGTCATGAGCTCCTTGGCGTCCTTGCCCCGGGAGTAGGCGGCAAAGAGCTGGTTCATGGTGCCGGAGTGGTCCTCACGGGTCTTGCCCTCGCCGATGCCCTTGTCCTTCAGACGGCTCAGGGACGGCAGCACGTCCACGGGGGGCACGATGCCCTTGCGGTGCAGCTCCCGGCTGAGGATGATCTGGCCCTCGGTGATGTAACCGGTCAGGTCGGGGATGGGATGGGTCTTGTCGTCCTCGGGCATGGTCAGAATGGGGATCATGGTGATGGAGCCCTTCTTGCCCTGGCGGCGGCCGGCCCGTTCATACAGGGTGGCCAGGTCCGTGTACAGGTAGCCGGGATAGCCGCGGCGGCCGGGGACCTCCTTCTTGGCGGCGGAGACCTCACGCAGAGCCTCGGCGTAGTTGGTGATGTCGGTGAGGATGACCAGCACGTGCATGTCCTTTTCAAAGGCCAGGTACTCGGCGGCGGTCAGGGCCACACGGGGGGTGGCGATCCGTTCCACGGCGGGGTCGTTGGCCAGGTTGGAGAACACCACGGTCCGGTCAATGGCGCCGGTGCGGCGGAAGTCCTCAATGAAGTACTCGGACTCCTCAAAGGTGATGCCGATGGCGGCGAAGACCACGGCGAAAGTCTCATTGTCCCCCAGCACCCGCGCCTGACGGGCGATCTGGGCGGCCAGGGCCGCGTGGGGCAGGCCGGAGCCGGAGAAAATGGGCAGCTTCTGGCCGCGGACCAGGGTGTTCAGCCCGTCGATGGTGGAGACGCCGGTCTGGATGAACTCAGCCGGGTAAGCCCGGGCGGCGGGGTTCATAGGCAGGCCGTTGATGTCCATATGGGCGTCGGCCAGGATGGCGGGGCCCCCGTCGATGGGGTTGCCCATGCCGTTGAAGACGCGGCCCAGCATATCCTCGCTGACGGCCAGCTGCTGGGGGTGCCCCAGGAAGCGGACCTTGGACTGGGCCAGGTTGATGCCCTGGGCGGATTCAAAGAGCTGGACGACCGCCTTGTCGCCCTCTACCTCCAGGACCTTGCAGCGGCGGATCTCGCCGTTGGGGAGCTCGATCTCGCCCAGCTCGTCGTAGGTGACGCCTTCCACATGCTCGACCACCATCAGAGGGCTGGCGATCTCTCTTATTGTCTTATACTCTTTAATCATGCGTTCTCACCTCCGGCGACAACTTCCTCGACCTCTTTCTTCATCTGGGCCTCGATGGCGTCATAGTCGGCGCTGAAGGTGCCGGCGTCGGCCATCTTGGCGCGGCCTATCTTCTCACGGGCGGAGATGGCGAACAGGGCCTCCATGTCGGCGCCCTTGTCCAGCGCCTCCCGGCACAGCACGTCGTAATGGAGCACCACGTCCAGCAGCCTGAACTGTTTGGCGTAGGAGGAATAGGCATCCTCGTCCACAAAGGCGTTCTGCTGGAGGAAGTCCTCCCGGATCATCTTGGCGGTCTCCATGGTCAGCCGGTCGGCGGGGGACAGAGCGTCCTGGCCTACCAGACGGACGATTTCCTGCAGTTCGTTCTCCTCCTGGAGGATGTGCATGGCCTTCTCCCGGTTGCGCATATAGGTCTCGCCGAACTGCTCCGTGTACCAGGGACGCAGGGTGTCCAGATACAGGGAATAGGAGGTCAGCCAGTTGATGGCCGGGAAGTGCCGGGCATAGGCCAGGCTGGAGTCCAGCGCCCAGAACACCTTGACGATCCGCATGGTGGCCTGGGAGACCGGCTCAGAAATATCGCCGCCCGGAGGCGACACGGCGCCGATGGCGGTGACGGAGCCCTGGCGGTCGTCCGCGCCCAGGCACTCCACGCAGCCGGCCCGTTCATAGAACTGGGACAGACGGGAGGCCAGGTAGGCGGGGTAACCCTCTTCGCCGGGCATCTCTTCCAGACGGCCGGACATCTCACGCAGAGCCTCGGCCCAGCGGGAGGTGGAATCAGCCAGAACGGCCACATCGTAGCCCATGTCGCGGAAATACTCCGCGATGGTGATGCCGGTATAGATGGAGGCCTCCCGGGCCGCCACCGGCATATCCGAGGTGTTGGCAATCAGCACGGTGCGCTTCATCAGGGGTTCGCCGTTGCGGGGGTCCTTCAGCTCGGGGAACTCCATCAGCACGTCGGTCATCTCGTTGCCCCGCTCGCCGCAGCCGATGTAGATCACGATATCCACGTCGGACCACTTGGCCAGCTGGTGCTGCACCACGGTCTTGCCCGAGCCGAAGGGGCCGGGGACAGCGGCGGTGCCGCCCTTGGCGATGGGGAACATGGTGTCAATGATCCGCTGGCCGCTGTTCATGGGGCGGCTGGGGACATATTTCTTGGTGTAGGGCCGGGCAATACGCACGGGCCAGCGCTGGTACATGGGGAGCTGATGCTCCGCGCCCTTGGCGTCCTTTACCACGGCGATGATGTCCGTAACCACATGCTCGCCACTGGCCACGCTGACCACCTGGCCGGAGACGCCGGGAGGCACCATGATCTTATGGAGAATGGCGCTGGTCTCCTGGACCGTGCCCAGCACATCGCCGGGGCCCACCTGGTCCCCGGGCTTGGCCACGGGCACAAAGTCCCATTTCTTCTCCCGGTTCAGCGCGGGCACATCGGTGCCGCGGGTGATGGAATCGCCCGCCAGGGCGCGCATTTCGGGCAGGGGACGCTGGATGCCGTCATAGATATTGTCCAGCATGCCGGGCCCAAGCTCCACGGACATGGGCATGCCGGTGGTCTCCACAGCGGCGCCGGGGCCCAGGCCGGAGGTCTCCTCGTAGACCTGAATGGAAGCCTGGTCGCCGGTCATATTAAGGATCTCGCCTATCAGGCGCTGAGAACCGACGCGGACCACGTCCGAGACGTTGGCGTCCGCCAGGCCCTCAGCTACCACAAGCGGTCCCGATACTTTGGTGATTGTTCCGCTCATTCGCATTTCTCCTTCTTTCAGTCGCCCAGAATATTGGTGCCCACGGCCCGCTCCACGGCGGCCTTCAGGGCCGACTGGCCCAGGCCCATGGAGCCCTCCCGGCCGGGGATCAGGATAATGGCCGGCGTGGGGCTGTCCTTAAACTTGTCTATTTCGCCGGTCATCTGGACTGCCAGATTTTCTTCGATATAGATGATGGCGTAGTCGCTGCTCTCCCGGGTGAGCCTGCGCAGGGCCTGGGACGCCTCCTGGGCGTTGGCCGCCGGGCAGGTCTCCAGCCCCAGGGCTTTGAAGCCCATGACGGTTTCTCTGCCGCCGATAACCGCAATTTTAAGCATACATCTCACGCAGCCTTTCCCGGATGACCCCCGGCGCGATGCCGGCGAGCCTGCCCGTCAGGATCATGCGGACCGTGGTGATCTCGCTCTCCACAGCCGCCATATACGCGATCACCGGCTCCTCGCCGTAGGCCGCCAGCTTCGCGCCGGACACATAGGCCATCACCGCGTTGTCGCAGGCCAGCTCGAAAGCGGTCATGGTGCCGCCCTCCGCCGCCGCGGAGCCCAGGGCCGCCGCGTCCGCCAGGACGGTGCCGGCAAACAGAGGCGCCAGGCCCTCGCCGGTAGAGGCGGCGATGATCCGGTCCACGCTCACGTTGCCGCCGGACACGAACGCGTCCCGCATAGACAGGACATCCTTCCCCATGCGCAGGATCCGCACGGCGCTTCTCAGGTTGGTGCTGTCGGCCAGGACGGCCACATAGCCCGTCAGGTAGGGGCTCTCCAGCTGTTTGGCCAGATCGCCCAGCTCCTCAAAGTAAGCCCGGTCCAGGACGAAGTCCGCCAGCTGGGGGTTGCCGCTGCGGGCCAGAAGGCTCTTGGCCTCCTCCATGGCGGCGCCCAGACGGCCGGGCAGATCCCGGCAGCGGTCCTCCCGGTAGGCCGCCTGAAGGGCGGCGGGGGAGACCCGGCCGGAGCCGCTGAGAAGCTCGCTTCCGTCGCTGTTCATGGCCTCGGCCTTCAGCACGGCTTTGGCGTTGTGGTAATCGTACTTGACGCGGAAGATATCCACGATCGCCGCGTTGGGCACCAGACCGGCCAGCTCGGACAGAGCCGCGTCCCGGCGCTTGGCCAGGGCCTGCTCGATCTCCTTGGCGCTCATCTGAGACATATCCTCATAGCCGCAGTCGGTCAGGAGCTTGGCGCTCTCCTCAAAGGAGACCGCGTCCAGCATGCGCTCGGCCTTGTCGCGGCTGAGCATCCTGGGCTCCCGGGCGCGGAGCATCGCGGATATATACAGATACGCTTCTTTTTTATTAGCCAATTTTTTCCCTCCCAACGTCGGGATTATTCAAAGAGGACGCCCGCCAGCTGCGCGGACATTTCGCCCCGGCAGAGCTCCACCAGGAGCTCTATGGTGCAGTTGACCTCGATGCTCCCCCGGCGCAGGATCAGCCCGCCTTCAAACTCGCCCTCGCCGGCGGCCAGGCGCAGCCCGGCCGGCTTTCCGGCGGCGGCAAGCAGCTCGTTGGCGGCCTGACACACCTGGGGACCCACCGCGGCCTTGTCCCGGGCGTTGAGCAGCAGCTCCTCGTCGCCGGTAACGGCGGCCTGGGCGGCCAGCTTTGCCAGGAACAGGATATACTGCTCCGCCGGGAGATGGACGATCAACTCCCGGGCCTTGTCAAAGCTCTGGGAGACCATCTCCTGCTTGAGCGCCAGCACGTCCTTCCGGCCCTCCATGCGGGCGATCCGGTCCATGCTGTCCACCTTGTCCTGGCAGGCCTTCACGCCGGCGCGGATCTTCTCCGCGTAGAGGTCGCCGGCCTTCTTCTCATAGCCAGCCCGGATCTCCGCACACTGCTTTTCGGCCTGAGCGAGTATCGCGTCGGCTTGCGCTTTGGCATCGGCCTGGATATGCGCGATTATTTTTTCAGTGCCTTTCATAGCAAAATCTCCGGTATGTAAAGTATCAGATGAAGAGCAGCATCATCATGGACGCCAGCAGAGACAGAATGGCGTAGAACTCAACGGTGATGCAGAGGATCATGCCCTTGGCCCAGTGGTCGGGGTTCTTGGCCAAGAGGTTCACGGACGCGGCAGCGACCTTGCCCTGGGCCACGGCGGAGACCAGACCGCCGATGCCGATGGGCAGGCAGGCGGCGAAGTAACGGCAGCCCTCGGTGAAGCTCAGGGTGGCGGCGGTGCCGTCCAGCAGGCCCATCTGCATGATGGCCACGAAGAAGACCACCAGGCCGTACAGGCCCTGGGTGCCGGGGATAACCTGCAGGATCATGACCTTACCGAATTTGCCCGGGTCCTCGGTGACGAGGCCCGCGCCGGCCTGACCGGCAATGCCGGTGCCCACGCCGGAGCCGGCGCCCGCCAGGCAGGCGGCCAGGCCAGCGCCCAGAAGACCGATTGCAAGACCTGTGTGCTGAAGCAAGAATTCCATTTTAATTTTCCTCCTGTTATTTTATTCTACTGTTCTACTGTGTTGTAGTACTTGGTTTTGATTGCCAGAGGCGCGAAGGGCCGGCCGCCGTCCTTATAGAACTTGCCGAAATACTCCAGGCACTGGAGACGCAGGTCATGGACGTAGCAGCCCAGCAGGTTCAGCGCGAAGTTCAGCGCGTGCCCGATCAGGAACACGGGGATAAAGAGCCAGAAGCTGTTGGCAATGACGCCGATGGTGTTGAACACCGTGGCGATGACGCTGCCGGCCAGCATCAGGGCCATGATACGGGAGTAGGACAGGATATCCCCGAACCAGCCGGTGAGGGTGTTGTACAGGGTGCCGAACACGCTGGTGAGCTTGCCCAGGCCCTTGGCCCCGCGGGTCCCGCCGTAGAGGATCATGAGGATGCCGATCACCAGCACCACCGGAACACCGGCCACGCTGCCCACGCCCAGCACCGCCAGGACGATGCCCACCAGGGTCACCCACAGAGAGCCCTCCTCCCAGAAGGCGCCGGCCTTGTCGCCCTTCTTCACCTTCTCCACCGCGCTGATCACCATGCCGGTGTTCAGGTGGATCAGGCCCAGGGCCATGGAGCCGATCAGGACCAGCATACTGTCCGTCATTGGGTTGAAGAGGCTGGGCAGGACGCCCCAGCCCTCCGGCTTGCCCAGGATCTTGCCGATCTGCTCCGGCGCGTTGCCGAAGAGGCCGCCGGTGAGCGCGCCCATGATGAACGTGGAGATCCCGCCGTAGAGCAGCAGCTGGCAGAAGGAGAGCGTGCCCGCCCGGGGCTTGATCTTCCTCATTGCCACCAGCGCCGCCAGGATCATGATCAGGCCGTAGCCCATGTCCGCCATCATCAGCCCGTAAAACAGGATGAAGAAGGGGGCCATCAGCGGGTTGGGGTCCACCCCGTCATAGGCGGGGAGACTGTACATCTCGGTGACCATGTTCAGAGCGTTGGTCACCTTGTTGTTCTTGAGTTTTACGGGTACGTCCGGGTACTCGGAGGGCTCCGGGTCCCGGGTGTCCCAGGCGCACTGATACTTGTCGAACACCTGGGCCAGCTCCTGCTCCCGCTCGGCGGGCATCCAGCCCTCCATCACCAGGGTGGACTCGGTGCCGTAGAGCTTGTCCTCCGCCTCGGCGATGGCGATCTGGGTGCTGACCTTGTCAAAGGCCAGCTTGAGCTCTTCTCTATGTACCGCCTCGTCCGAGATCGCCGCGGCGCAGGCATCCTTCTCCTTGGCCAGCTCCTGCAGGGCCTCTTTGGCCTTCAGGCTGCACTCTCTGGGGGTGCCGGTCATGCCGCTCAGGGCCGCGGCGGAGAAGCTGTATGCCCGCAGGCACTCCTGCACGGCGGGCACGGCCTCCCTGGCGCAGACCAGCAGCACATAGTTCTGGCTCTTGTCCGCGGAGATGCGGAAAAGCTCCGCCTCCTCGCAGGCCTGGGACAGGCTGCTCTCCAGCTCCTCCAGGGGCAGGCGCACGGGCACGGAACCCAGCAGCACGGCGCTGTACTCGGTCCCCTCCGTCTCCAGAGGCAGCTCCAGCTCCAGCCAGGGCTGCAGGGACTCGATCACGCTTCTCTGCCGGCTCTCCTCCGCGCTCAGGCGCTTGATCCGGTCGTCCATGCCGCTGATGGAGCCGGCCACGGTCAGCGCCGCGGCCACGCCGCCGTCATCCAGCAGCACCTCGCTCTCCAGCTCCGGCTTGGCGGACAGGAGCTTCCCCTTCTTGGGGGCATACCGGTCCAGCAGCGTGATGGCCCGGCTCAGTTCCGCCTGCTGGGATTTCAGGGCGCTCAGGCCGCTGGTCTCCCGGCGGACAAGGCGGCCGGCCTCGTCGTTCTGGAGTTCCTCCCCGATCTCAGAAAATTCCACGCAGCCGTGGGCGGCCAATTCCCGCAGCAGCTGGTCCTTCTCCGAGCGGACAGCCATGAGCCGCAGCCGTTTCATTTTTAAAATGGCCATCTCAGCTGTTCACTATCCTTTCCACTACGAGAGCCGCCGCTTTTTCCAGCCTGGCTTCCGCCTTGGCGCGAAGCGCGGCTTTCCTGTTTTCCAGTTCGCCCGTCAGATCGCCGGCGTCGGTCTCCGCCTTTTCGTCCGCCTTCTGGCGAAGCTGGACAAGCTCGGCTTCAGCCTTCGCGCCGGCCGCCTCCATTGCGGCCTTGCCGGCGGTTTCGGCGTCGGCCAGCATCTGCCTGGCCTTGGTCTCCGCGTCGGCTACGGAAGCCTTGGCCAGAGCTTCCGCCTGCGCAATGTTGGTTATCGCTTCAAATGACATTGGCACACCTCCCTTTTTCCGGATTTTGTTCTCTGAAAAAATCTGCTTTCCCAAAAAACCTTATAAAGATCCTATCTTCTATGATAGCGCATAGACGCCCCTCTTTCAAGAAAAAATTTACAGCGGTCCCTGACAAATTTACCACAACCGCCGGGGCGAAGACAAAACGCCCGGGAAAACAAACTACTTCTATTATAGAGGAATGTTAAGAATCTGTCAAATGAATTGGGCAAATTTTTGAACTTTTTTCGGAAAAAATTTCACAAAAGCGGAAAAGCTTCCGCTTTTCAAGTTGAAGACAAAATATCTTCAACTTGAAAGCTTATGCAAGAGCATTCAAAAATGCTTTTGCATAAGTGCAGATTGAACGCCGAAAGGGGGCTCCCGCCCCCTCTCTGCCCTCTCCCCCTGCAGTTCTATGCAGGGTTCTTCTGTTTGTCTACAGTCTGAAAGCTTCCTGCTCCGCTCAGGCTGTCTCTCCGCTCTCGATGATTTTGATCAGGCTCTGCCGGCCGGTCTCCCCGTTCACATAGAGCAGCAGCTGCCGGTCCCCGTCGGTGCAGCGGAACTCATAGCAGGGCAGATTCTGCTTGCCGGGGCTTTGGATAACGACTTTTCGCGCCTCGTCCGGCTTCAGGCCCTCCGGCAGGGCCTGCTCCGCCTGGGCCTGATCCACCGTCCACCGGAGGCCGGAGGGCTCCTGCCGGTACTCCGCCGCGTTAAAGCCGTAGATGGACCCGTCGTCCAGGGCCACGGCCACGCTGAGCTGGTTGTCCAGGCAGACGGCGTCCCCCTCCACCGCGGCAAAGTGCAGCAGCGCCACGGCCCCGTTGATCCGGCTGTCCCGCAGCTCCAGTTTTTCAAAGCCCTGCTCCGCCAGGAAGTCCTCCGCGATCTCCAGCGCCTGGTCCGCGCTGAGGCTGTCCTCCCCCACCAGCCGGGACTGGGACAGGCTCTCCACGCCCCGGGGGCTGACGCAGATCAGCGTCTCCCCCGCCTGGTAACACTGCCAGCCCTTGTCGTCCTCATATTCGTACCGGAGCTCCAGATCCTCCGGCTCCACCCCCGTGAAGGCCGCGGCCAGCTCCTTCATCTCATCCTTTGTGTATCTCCACTCCGGCTCTTCCGCCGCCGCGCCGTACAGGCCGTCGTACTCCAGCTTCGCCAGAGGCTGGAAGCTCTGCTCATAGGCCAGCAGCCGGGCGCTGAGCAGTTCCGTGCCCTCCGCGCTGTCCACGTTGCTCAGCCGGATCTCCCGGCTGTCCATGATCACGCTGCCGTCGCTGAGGCTGCCCCGGAGCTTTTCCAGCACGCCGGAAAACTCCGCCGCCACGCCGGACAGCTGCCGCAGATTCTCCAGCTGCTCCCGGCTGAAGCCCTCCGTGACGGCCTCAAAGGCCAGGGTATAGGCGTAGTCCCCCGCCACGTTCAGAAAGCCGGAGAGCTGCTCCAGCTCCTGGGTGGCAAAGGGCAGGGTGGCGACCGCCGTCTCCGCGGCCAGGGCGTTGGCGTAGGCCTCGCTGCACAGGCGGCCGCACATGGGGCCGTCCGTGGCGTAGACGCTCTTCTCCAGGGCCTCGCTCAGCGCCGTCACAGAGCGGGCGGCCTCCTCAAAGGCCTGGTCCGCGCTGTACCTGGCGGCCAGGCGGTAGTCCGCCAGGGACCCGTGGCAGACCCAGGCGGCCAGGCCCAGGGCGGCCACCAGGGCTGTTAAATAGCTGAAGGCCAGAATTTTCTTTTTCTTCCCGTTTTTGCGCATAGAAAAACACCCCTTTTGCAGATAGCTTTCCGCAAAAAGGGGTGTTCAAAACGGTAATTTTTTCTTATGCGGGCTTATGCCAGCTTGTCCAGACCCAGCCGCAGCCGGCGCAGGCTCTCCTCCCGGCCCAGGATGCGGCAGATTTCCACCGCGCCGCCGGGGGTCACGGCCTTGCCCGCCGCCGCGATGCGCACCGGCCACATGACCTTGGCGTTCTTCACGCCCTGCTCCTCCGCCAGGGCGGTCAGGGCGGTCAGGATGCTCTCATCGTCCCAGCTCTCCAGGGCCTCCAGCCGGGGAATGACCAGAGCCAGCAGCTGCCGGGCGCTCTCCCGGTCGGACTTGGACTTCTTGTGCTCAAAGAGGGCCGGGTCATAGTCCGGCAGGCTGTCGAAGAAGTCCACCTTCTCGGGGATCTCCGTCAGCAGCTCCGTGCGCTGCTGCAGCAGGGCGGCCACGGCGGCCGGGTCGATGGCCGGGTTTTTCACGCTCTGCCGGATATAGGGCTCCGCCGTCTCAGCAAAGGCCTCCGGGCTCATGGCCCGGATGTACTCCCCGTTGAAGTACCGGAGCTTGTTGATGTCAAAAATGGCCGGGGACTTGGAGATGCCGCCCAGATCGAAGATCTCCTTCAGCTCGTCCAGGGAGTAGATCTCCCGCTCCCCGCCGGGGCTCCAGCCCAGCAGGGCCACGTAGTTGATCACCGCGTCGGTGAGATAGCCCTGGGCCAGCAGGTCCTCGTAGGAGGGGTCCCCCGCCCGCTTGGACATCTTGTTGTGGGCGTCCCGCATCACCGGGGAGCAGTGGACATATTTGGGGATCTTCCAGCCGAAGCCCTCGTACAGCAGGTTATACTTGGGGGCGGAGGACAGATACTCGCTGCCCCGGACCACATGGCTGATGCCCATGAGATGGTCGTCGATCACGTTGGCGAAATTGTAGGTGGGCAGCCCGTCCCGCTTCATGAGCACCTGATCGTCCAGCGCGGCGTTTTCCACCGAGATATCGCCGAAAACCTCGTCGTGGAAAACGGTGGTCCCCTCGTGGGGGATCTTCTGCCGGACGACGAAGGGCTCTCCCGCCGCGGCGCGCCGTTCGGCCTCCTCCCGGCTCAGGGCCCGGCAGGGGTCCTCCCCCCGGTTAAAGTCCCCGCTGTCCTCCTCGGACTCGGCCTTTTCGCAGAAGCAGCGGTAGGCGTGGCCCCGCTGGATCAGAAGCTCCGCGTACTTGCCGTAGAAGTCCCGCCGCTGGGTCTGCACGTAGGGGCCCACCGGGCCGCCCAGGTCCGGCCCCTCGTCGTGTTCCAGATGGCACTGGGCCATGGTGCGGTAGATCACATCCACCGCGCCCTCCACCAGGCGGCCCTGGTCGGTGTCCTCGATGCGGAGGATGAATTTCCCGCCGTTTCTCCGGGCGATCAGATAGGTGTAGATCGCCGTGCGCAGGTTGCCCACATGCATATACCCCGTGGGCGAGGGGGCAAAGCGGGTGCGCACCTCATTTTGGGGAATGCGCGCCTCCATCTGCTCAAACCATGTCATATCCATTCCGAAACAGTCTCCTGAGAAAAAAGATTGAAAACCGCCAAGAGATATATTATTTTACATTTTGCCTGTTGTCAAGACGGATTTCTTTTGATACAATGTGTAGTTGCGTGATTGAAGCTGTTTTCCGCTGAAAATAGATTTATCCAAAAGGATCGCGCTTTGCGCAGCCTGTTTCACAGCTTATAAGTCCAAGAGAGGTGTTCGTATGGAAACGTCCGCAAGTCCCGCGAAGAAGATCATGCTGTCCGGCATCAAGCCCTCCGGGGATCTGACCCTGGGCTCCTATCTGGGGGCGATCAAGAACTGGGCGGAGCGGGCCGAGCAGTTTGACTGCTACTATTTCATGGCCGATCTGCACGCGCTGACCACGCGGCAGAACCCGGCGGACCTCCGCCGCCGCACCCTGGAGCAGCTGGCCCAGTATGTGGCCTGCGGCCTGGACCCGGAGAAAAACACGCTCTTTATCCAGAGCCATGTGCACGAGCACGCGGAGCTGGGCTGGATCCTCAACTGCTACACCATGTTCGGCGAGCTGAGCCGTATGACCCAGTTTAAGGACAAGAGCGCCAAAAACGCCGACAATATCAACGGCGGCCTCTTCACTTACCCCTCCCTGATGGCGGCGGACATTCTGCTGTACCAGGCGGACTATGTGCCCGTGGGGGAGGACCAGAAGCAGCACGTGGAGCTGACAAGGGATGTGGCCCAGCGCTTCAACAACCTGTACGGCCCGGTGTTCAAGGTCCCGGAGCCCTATATCCCCAAGGTGGGCGCCCGGGTCATGGACCTGCTGGACCCCACAAGCAAGATGTCCAAGTCCGACGATGTGGGCAACGGCCGCGTCTGCCTGATGGACAAGCCGGAGGACATTGCCCGCAAGTTCAAACGGGCCGTTACCGACAGCGAGACCGGGGAGCACTGCGTCCGCTATGACCGGGAGAACAAGCCCGGCGTCTCCAACCTGATGCAGATCTACGCCTCCTGCACCGGAGAGAGCCTGGAGCAGGTGGAGCGGGATTTTGCCGGCCAGGGCTACGGCGCGTTCAAAACCGCCGTGGGCGAAGCCGTGATCGAGACCCTGCGCCCCATCCGGGAGGAGGCCTCCCGGATGATCGCCGATAAGGCCTACATCCAGCAGGTCTATACCGAGGGGGCTCAAAAGGCCTCCGCCATGGCCCGCCGTACTCTCCGCAAGGTGTACAAAAAGGTCGGCCTGGTGGAAAGGCCCTTCTGAGCGCTCTTCCCGCCCCGCCTGGGGCAATACGATGTTTGGTGTTTGGAGATAGACGGTTATGTTTCCAAATCTGGCTGTGTGGTTAAAGCTGCTGCTGGCGGCCGTCACCGCCTGTGTCATTTCTTATCTGCTGACCCCCTACGTGAAGCATTTCGCGGAGCATGTGGGCGCCATGGACGTCCCCCGGGACGGGCGGCGGGTCCACGACCACCCCATCCCCCGTATGGGCGGCCTGGCCATCTTTCTGGGCTTCGTGCTGTCCATGCTGGTCTTTGCCGAGATGTCCACCCAGATCATGGGGATGCTGATCGGCGCGGTGATCGTAGCGGCCATGGGCGGCATAGACGACATTGTGAACCTGAACGCCTGGGTCAAGCTGGCCGCCCAGATTCTGGCGGCCTGGGTGGCCATCCGCTGCGGCATCGTGTTTGACGCGGTGTCCAACCCCATTATCTTTTCTGAAACGACCACCATTCAGGTGGGCTTTCTGGCCATTCCCCTGACCTTTTTGTGGATCGTGGGCTGCACCAACGCCGTCAACCTGATCGACGGGCTGGACGGGCTGGCGGTGGGCGTCTCCGCCATCAGCTCCTTTACCATGCTGCTGGTGGCCATTGTGGTGGCCGAGCCCAACACCGCCGTCATTCTGGCCGCCCTCACCGGGGCCTGCCTGGGCTTCATGCCCTACAATCTAAACCCTGCCAAGATCTTCATGGGGGACGTGGGCTCCCAGCTTCTGGGCTATATCCTGGCTACCGCCTCCATCATGGGCATGTTCAAGTTCCACGCCATCATCACCTTTCTGGTGCCGGTGCTGGCCATGGCGGTGCCTCTGGCGGATACCACCGCCGCTTTCGTCCGCCGGATCGTCCATGGGCAGAGCCCTTTCCACGCGGACAAAAAGCACCTGCATCACAAGCTCCTGGCCATGGGCCTGAGCCAGAAACAGGCCGTGGCGGCGCTGTACAGTCTGTCCGCCGTCCTGGGCCTGTTCGCGGTGCTGCTGGCCAACACCAACGTGTTCGTCCGGGTCATCTGCCTGGTGCTGGCCTTCGCCATCTCCATGCTGGCCTGGTTCTTCATCTTCCGGCACAACCCGAACCTCCACACGGAGCACCATGAGGACCCTGCCGGCGGCAAAGCCCCCGCTCCGGACATCACGGAAAAGCCCTGAACTCCTTATTATACAGTAAAACCGCCAAGGCAAGCCTAAAAGGCCCGCCTTGGCGGTGTTTTACTTCCTGTCTGAGAATACCTTTATTTTTCCCGCAGCGCCACAAAGGGGTCGGCGCCGGGGCCGGTAAGGCTGGTAAAGTTCAGGCTGGTGTCCACATGGTTGGCCATCGCCTGGCGGGCCAGCTCCGGCATGCGCATGCGGATGGCCTGGACCACGGAAGTGTGGTTGTATTTCACGCTCTGCAGCCAGGGGTTGGCCTCGCTGCCCTCCTGGCCCACAAATTCCAGAATGGAGGACTGGTACATCACCAGCTTGGGGAGGATCTGCTCATAGCAGCGCACCACATAGGCGTTGCCGCAGCCGTCCACCAGCAGGCGGTGGAAGGGCATGTCCGTCTCCTTCATGCCCCGGATGTCCCGGCGGATCACGCTGTCCTTAAAGGCGTCCGCCAGCAGGCTCAGCTCCCGCACCACATCGTCGTCCGCGTTGCGGGCGCAGAGGAAGGCGGCCTCGCTCTCCACGGCGCTGCGCACCTGATAGAGGGCGATCATGTCGTGCAGGCTCAGGTCCATGACAAAGCTGCCGGCCTGGCCGGGATGGGTCACCACAAAGCCGATCTCCGCCAGGCCTGCGATGGCCTCCGCCACCGGGGTCCGGGAGATGCCCAGAGAGGCAGCCAGCTGGTTTACGTTCAGCTTGGCGCCGGGGGCCAGGCGCAGGCTCACGATCTCGTCATACAGCAGCTTCATGACCAGATCCTTGAGCTTGGCGTCGGGGGAGGTGTTCATATATTGCTTCAGCTGATATTTATCCATGCTTTCCTCGCAGGGCCGCGCCTGAGCGGCCGGCCGTTTCTGTCTCGTTTCCCGCATGTTCCTTCAGAGAAATAATACACCCCGCGGCCGGTAAAGTCAACGGCTTTTTCCTTGACTTCCAGGCAATTTTTGTAAACCAGGCAAAAAATGAATCCGAATCAAGTCAAACTCTGCCGAAATATTTAAAATTTGCTTAAAACAGCCATTCTGACCCGGAAATCTCCGCCAGCGTGGTCACCGGGGCAAAGCGCCTGGGGACCTTTGACACCCAGGGGCTGCCGGCCACGCTGAAGCGCCACAGATAGTCCCTGTACTGCCGGGCATAGTCGATGTTCACCCGGGGCGAGAGGGCGATCTCCTCCGGCGGCAGGTCCCGGCCCGCCCGGACGGTCAGCGGCCCGGCGCACAGGTCCAGGCCGTACTGGGCCTTTGTGATGCCCAGGGCTTGGCACAGGCGGCCCGGCCCGGCGCACAGGAGTTCCCGCCGCTCCGTCCCCCGGCGGGCGGCCATCAGCTCCAGGCCCTCCAGCGGCTCCAGCGCCCGGACCAGCACCACCTCCGGCTTGCCCGGCCCAGCCGCCACCGCGTTGAAGCAGCAGTGCATCCCGTAGATGCCGAAGACGTAGGCGTAACCCCCGGGGCCGTACTGTATTTTGGTCCGCTCCGTGGGGCGGCCGCCGAAGGAGTGGGCCCCGTCATCCTCCGGGCCGGCATAGGCCTCCGTCTCGGTAATGATCCCGGCGGCCAGGCCCGCCTCCGTCTCATGGACCAGGAGCTTGCCCAGCAGGGCGGGAGCCAGCTCCCGGGCGGGGCGCAGGTAAAATTCTCTGGGCAGGACCGGCTGCATCAAGCTTCGCCCATGACCTTCCGGGCGTGGCTGCGGATGGCCTCAAAGCTCTCCTGGCTTACGTCGTGCTCGATTTTGCAGGCGTCTTCCCGGGCGGTCTCCTCGTTTACGCCCAGTTCGATCAAAAAACGGGTCAGCAGCTTGTGCCGCTCGTACATCCGCTCCGCGATCTCCAGGCCGGCGTCGGTCAGACTGATCAGGCCCTCCCGGTCCATGGTGATATAGCCGTTTTCCCGCAGGCGCTTGGTGGCATAGCTGACGCTGGGCTTGGTGACGCCCAGCTGCTCCGCCACGTCGATGGAGCGAACATAGCCGTGCTTCTCTTTCAGCATCAGCATTGCCTCCAGATAATCCTCGGACGCTTTCTGTATCTTCAAATCAGCCACGCTCCTTTTCCTTATTTTATATAAGAATTTTATATAATCAGAGTACCATTTTTTGGTGAAAAGCGCAAGGGAAAAGAGAAATTTTCCTCTCTAAAGTATCTGAAAACGTGGAAAATGGCCTGCCGTGAAGCTTTCGCTTCGCGGCAGGCTATTTCAGACAGTAGATAAACAGGTTCTAAAATAAATGTTGGGGTAACTCAGTCGCAAGGCTGGGCTACACCCAACATTTTTAGTAATTAAGCAAAAA
>CANQRQ010000019.1 GCA_947626315.1 uncultured Oscillospiraceae bacterium
TTTCCCTTATTTGCAAATAAATGTTGGGTGTACCTCAGCCTTGCGGCCGAGTTACCCCAACATTTATTTTAGAACCGAAAAATAAACAGGGAGTGACGGGATTGACAAGAGCCGGGGCTGTGAAAGAAGAAAACTTTCACAGCCCCGGTTTTGTCAGAAAAGCCCCAGGAAATATTCAGCGGCCAGGACGGCCGCCGCCGTCAGCAGCATCAGCAGCGGCGCGCTGAAGCGGCGGCGCCGGGAGGGGAGCGCGGAGGCGGTGTAGGCCCGGGCTGCCTCCCGGGCCTGGAGCAGCAGCTCCTGCCGGTTCAGCTCCTCGCCGCCGGGCCAGTCCTCCCGCAGGATGAAGAGCACCTCCCGGAAGCGGGGGTCAGGAGAGGGGACCACGATCACACTGCGCATGGAGCCCTTCACCGGCGCGGCGCGGGGCCGCCCCAGGCGGCGGAGACGGGCGGCCGCGGCGGCCCGGAGGCGGGCCGCTCCCCGGCGCAGCGGCTGCCTCACGGCCGCTCCTCCACCCGGACGGTGACAACGGTCATGTCGTCCCCGGCGCCGTAGAGCTTCTCCGCCTCAGTGACCACGGCCTTTGCCAGGGCCTTCATGTCCTCCGTCCCCTTGCTCAGCATTGCCCGGAGCCAGCCGTCCTCCCCCTCCGCCAGGACCCCGTCAGAGGTGATCAGGGCGGTGGAGCCCGGGCGCAGCTTCATTCGCACGATGTCCGGGGCGATGCCGTCCCCCAGGCTCAGCCCGGCGGCCAGGGTTTCCCCCTTGATGCGGCGGATGCTCTTCCCGTTTTTCACATAGGAGGGGGCCGCGCCGTACTTGTAAAAGCAGGTCTCCCCGGTGAAGAGGTCTACGCACATCAGATCCACCGTGGCATAGCCCCAGCTGTCCCCGCCCCGGAGCAGCAGCACGGAGTTGAGCAGCTTCATGGCCACGGCCGGGTCCACGCCGGAGCGGAGGAATTTTTCCAGAATGTTGACCACCTGATCGCTGTCCCGGGCGGCCTCGTCCCCGCAGCCCATGCCGTCGGAGAGGAGCACGCAGAGCACGCCGGAGTCGGTTTTGAAATAGGTGCCCTTGTCGCCGCTGACCTTCTCCCCCCGCTTTTTCAGCGCGGCGATGCCCACGGAGACCGCCAGCGGCTCGGACTCCAGCAGCGTCAGCCGGGAGCAGCCCTCTGTCAGCTCCGCCGGCTGGCAGAGCCGGACGCCCACCACGGAGGACAGCTTTTCCAGGTAGTCCGCGTCCTTCGTGAGGGGGTTCAGCCGCCCACTCTCGATGACCACCCGCATCCGGCCGCCCCCGTCCCGGTAGACGGCGGCCTCCCCGTCTACATCCAGGCTTTTCAGATAGCGCATGAGCCGCCGCTCCGCCAGCGGGTCCGCGCCGTTGACGCTGCCCAGCTCGTCGGCCACGCTGCCCAGCACCGCGGCGATATCCGCGTACTGCCCCCAGGCCACGCTCCGGTTTTCCGACAGCTGCGCCTTGAGCTGCCGCCGGTAGGAGAGGCTCCGCAGCTCCCCGTTCACTGCCGTGACAAAGGCGGGCAGGCCGGTGCACTTCTCCCGGAAATAGCCGGGCAGGTCCTCCGGGGCCAGGCTGCCCTTTTCTGCCATGGCCTGGGTGGCGTCGTTCATGGCGGAGAGGGTGTCCACATAGTCCGCGTTCCAGCAGCGGTTCTTGTTCTTGCAGCGGACGCAGACCTGATCCGCCGCCCGGTCAAAGACCCGGGCGATGTTCTCATCGCTGCCCGGCTCGGCGATGCTTTTGCGGACAATCTCGTACAGCTCCCCATAGGCCTCGCTGAGGTTCTTCACCCGCCGGGCCACGAAGCGCCGCAGGCCGGACTCCCCGGCCCCCTTCTCCATGGCCTGGAGAATCAGCCCTGCATGGTTGAGCAGGGAGGAGGGCAGCAGCATAAACACCACCGAGGCGCAGAAGGTCTCGAAGAGGGCGCTGATGTAGATCTCTGCGTTCCAGGCGCAGACCACCGCCAGGGCCCCGGAGAGAATAAAAGACAGCACGAAGATCAGCCGCCCGTGCCGGCCGAACACCCCGGACAGCAGGCCGCAGAAGGAGTAGGCCATGGTGTAAAAGGGGACGCCCGCGTGCGTCACGTCCATGGCCAGGCCCAGCACCGTCCCCACCGCCGCGCCGGTGAGCATGCCGCCCTTCATGGCGGAGGTCATCACCAGCAGCAGCGCCAAAAACCGGCCCAGGGACACTGTGTCAAAGAGCACCAGCCGGGACAGGGCCATGAGGACGCAGGCGGCCATGATCATGGACGAGACGCTGTGCTTCAGCTCTGCCGTCTCTGTGGTGCGCAGGCCGTTGGACAGGGCCTCGTGGAAAAAATAGGTCCCCCCAAAGGCCAGGGCGGTCTCCAGAAACAGCTCCGCCAGCAGGGGCACCTGCCCCTCCGCGGTGGAAAAGCTGCCCAGAAAGCCCGTCAGGGCCATGACCAGCCCCGCGGCCGCCGGCATAAAATAGGGCTGCCGGTAGGCGCGCAGCTCGTGAAACACAAAGGCGATGGTGTAGGCCAGCACCGACGCGGCGATATAGCGGATGCCCCAGTCCACCCCGCCGCTGAGCAGATAGCCCAGAGAGGAGCCCGCCAGGGCGAATACCCCCGCCAGCCCCGGCCCTGAGCAGGCCACCATCGCCATCCCGAAGGGCGCGCCGTTTTCCAGAACGCGGGCGCAGGCCATCACAAAGCCCAACCCTAAATAGATCCCGCAGCGGGCTGACAGCAGGATCCTCCCATCCACCCTGCCGGCTCCGGCCAGCCCCGGCCCGGCCAGTTTTCTCTGTCCTCCAGTCTCCATAGCAAATCCTCCTGAGTTTACATAAGATAAAATTATTATAATTATGTAATTTCAAGAAGCGCGTCGCACGGCGCTGTAAAATCCGATCTTTTCTCTTTGAAAAATAGGAGGAAAACCAGGGCGGAGGGCCGGAGCGGGAAATATGACGGGCGCCCAAAAAGATTCGCGGCGCCTCCCGTCAATCAACGGGAAGCGCCGCGGCAGCTTCAAAGGCCTGTATTAGAAGGAATTCATGTTTTCAATGACATAGGGCGTGGCCTGATAGACAAAGTAGTTGAGCCAGTTGGAGTACAGCAGGTTCGCCCCGGAGCGCCAGCGGCAGATGGGCGGCCGGCTGTCGTCATCGTCCGGATAGTAGTTGACGGGGACATGGATGGGCAGGCCGGCGGCCTTGTCCCGCAGGTATTCCCGCTCCAGGGTGTCCGGGTCGTACTCGGAGTGGCCGGTGATGAAGATGTGCCGGCCGCCATTGTTGGACACGGCGTAGACCCCCGCCTCCGGGCTCTCCGCCAGGATCTTCAGGGCGGGGACTTTCAGAATGTCCTCCCGCAGCACGGTGGTATGCCGGGAGTGGGGCACATAAAACCAGTCGTCAAAGCCCCGGAACAGGATGGAGCCCCGGTGGGTGACCTGGTGGGGGAAGACCCCGAAGAGCTTTTCCGGCAGGGGGCGTTTGGGGATGCCGTAGTGGTAGTACAGCGCGGCCTGGGCGCCCCAGCAGATGTGCAGACTGCTGTAGACATGGGACTTGCTCCACTCCATGATCTGGCAGAGCTCCTCCCAGTAGTCCACTTCCTCAAAGGGCAGATGCTCCACCGGCGCGCCGGTGATGATCATGCCGTCGAAAAAGCTGTCCTTCACATCGTCAAAGCTCTTGTAGAAGCTGAGCATGTGCTCCAGCGGGGTGTTTTTCGGCGTGTGGGAGCGGACGGCCAGCAGCTCCGGCTCGATCTGCAGAGGGGTGTTTCCCAGCAGGCGGGCAAGCTGCGTCTCCGTGACGATCTTGGTGGGCATCAGGTTCACGATCAGGATGCGCAGGGGACGGATGTCCTGGGTCACGGCACGCTGTTCGTTGATGACGAAGATGTTTTCCTCCTGCAGCACCTGGGCGGCGGGGAGGTTGATAGGAATTTTAATGGGCATAGGCGTTCCCTCACAGTAGTCCGGCAGTTTCGCCCGGAAGTCTTTCTCGACTATAACATGAGCGGCGGTTTCTGTCAACATCAGGAGAGAAAGGGCTGTACGAAAAAGAGAAAAGGTGGTAGAATGTTGTCCGCCGCGGGGCGCTGCCCCAGGCGGACAGGAGCGTGACACAGGGATGAATGAGAAACTCAGAAAGGCCGCCGGGCTGTATCTCTACTTTTTCCGGATCGGCTGGTTTACCTTCGGCGGCGGCTGGAGCATCGTGGCCCAGATGCAGACGGACTTTGTGGAGAAGAAAAAGACCGTCGGCTCCCAGGAACTGCTGGACATTGTCAGCGTGGGACGGAGCCTGCCGGGCACCATGATCGGAAACGTGGCCTACCTCTTCGGGCACCACTTCGGGCACCACCAGGGGGGCGTCCTCTGCGGCGTGATGGCCGTGCTGGGGATCGTGACGCCGCCGCTGGTGATCCTCAGCGTGCTGACCTTTTTTTACGTCCAGTTCCGGGACAATCTCTGGGTCGCCAAGGCGCTGACCGGGATCCGGGCGGTGGTGCCGCCGATCATCCTCTCCGCCGTGCTGCGGCTGAACAAAGGGGCCTTTCCGGAGAAGGTCTGCTTCCTGCTCTGCGGACTGGGCTGCGTTCTCTCGCTGGTCTGGAAGGTCAACTGCGTGTTTCTGGTGCTCTTCGGGGCGGCGGCCGGGCTGCTTCTGAAGCGGGGAAAGGGGCGTGAGCAGGCATGAGGGTGCTGCTGCAGCTGTTTTGGAGCTTCTGTCAGATCGGCTTTACCAGCTTCGGCGGCCTGTCCATGATCCCGCTGATCAACAGCCAGATGGTGGGCCACGGCTGGATGACCATCACGGAGGTGTCGGACATTGTGGCCATCGCGGAGATGACCCCCGGCCCGGTGGGCCTTAACTGCGCCACCTTTGCCGGCATCCGGGTGGCGGGGCTTCCCGGGGCCCTGGCGGCGAACCTGGGCGTTCTGGCCCCCACCTTCACCATCTGCATCGTGGCGGCGGTCTGCTTTGAACGCTTCCGAAATTCCCGGGCGCTGGAGAACATCCTTTTCGGCGTGCGCCCGGTCTGCATCGGGCTGATCTGGGCGGTGATCCTGGACCTGTGCCGGACCAACTACCTGGTGGGCGGCAGCGTGCAGCTTGTGAGCGTTTTGATCGGGGCCCTGGCTGCCTGGCTGCTGATCGGGCGGAAATGGAGCGTCCCCAAGGTCATTGCGGCGGCCGCCGTGCTGGGCATCCTGTTCTGCTGAGGCTGTCCGGCGGAAAAGCTTCAAAAAACTTGAATAAAAAATTAAATTTGGCTCTTGACAAGGGGCGGAAGCCGGGGTATAATGCAGACAATTTCATACAGCAAACCGTTGAAGAAGAGCAAGTAACCTTTTCAGGCGTGGCACAGAGAGCCGCGGGGGCTGAGAGCGCGGCACAGGCCGGATTGTGTGAATGGACTTCGGAGGGCAATCGGAAGGCGGGTTACCCGCCCTATGTGCGACGGAGAGGGGCACTCCGTAAACAAAGCCGCCGCGTGATGGCGCGGAACAGAGCGGGCGCGAAAGCGCCAAGCCGGGTGGCACCGCAGGATGTTGATTTAAGTCCTGTCCCAGCAGAATTGCTGGGACAGGATTTTTATTTTTTGCTTGGGAGGTTTTCAAGATGTTCCTTTTATCCAAACGATGGCGAGCCGGAAAATTAGGAATTAGGAATGAAGAATTAGAAATTTTGGAAATCTAAATTGAAAGACTGCTTTAAAAATAAAAGGAGAAAAGAAAATGAAAAATCTTAGAAATTTGCTTTGCGTTCTGCTGACCGCAGCCATGCTGCTGACCCTGGCCGCCTGCGGCGGCTCCCCCGCCCCCACGGAGGCCCCCGCCACGGAAGCTCCCGCCGCGGAAGCCCCGGCGGAAGACGCCGCCCCGGAAGAGAGCGCCGGCGCCGTGTACAAGGTGGGCATCTGCAACTACGTGGACGACGCCTCCCTCAACCAGATCGTGGAGAACATCCAGAACCAGCTGGCCGCCGTCAGCCAGGAGCAGGGCGTGACCTTTGAGATCAGCTATGACAACTGCAACGCCGACGCCGCCGTGATGGAGCAGATCATCGCCAACTTCATCGCGGACGACGTGGACCTGATGGTGGGCGTGGCCACCCCCGTGGCCATGGCCATGCAGGGCGCCACCGCGGACAACCAGATCCCCGTGGTCTTTGCCGCCGTGTCTGACCCCGTGTCCGTGGAGCTGGTGGAGAGCCTGGAGGCCCCCGGCGCCAACATCACCGGCACCAGCGATTTCCTGGACACCGACGCCATCATGAACCTGATCTTCGCCGAGAATCCGGAGGCGGACCTGATCGGCCTGCTGTACGACGTGGGCCAGGATTCCTCCACCACCCCCATTGCCGCCGCCAAGGCTTTCCTGGACGCCAAGGGCGTGGCCTACAAGGAGTATAACGGCACCAACGACCAGGAGGTGCTGCTGGCCGCCCAGGCTATGGCCGCCGACGGCGTGGACGCCGCCTTCACTCCCTCCGACAACACCATCATGACGGCGGAGCTATCCATCTATGAGACCCTGGCCGAGGCCGGCATCCCCCACTACACCGGCGCGGACTCCTTCGCCCTCAACGGCGCCTTCCTGGGCTACGGCGTGGACTACGCCAATCTGGGCGTGGAGACGGCCAATATGATCGCCGATATCCTGATCAACGGCGCCGACCCCGCCGCGACCCCGGTCATGACCTTTGACAACGGCACCGCCACCATCAACACCGACGTGTGCGAGCAGATCACCGGCAAGACCTTTGAGGAGCTGGAGGAGCTGTTTGCCCCGCTTTGCACCCAGGTAAAGGGCACCGTCACCGCTGAGAGCTTCAGCGACGTGGCAGCGTAAGCCGAAAGGCGGAGAGGAGAAACAACATGGAAAACATCCCTTATAAGATCTATCTGGCCGAAAACGAGCTGCCCACCGCCTGGTACAATATGCGGGCGGACATGAAGACCAAGCCTGCCCCGCTGCTGAACCCCGGCACCCATAAGCCCCTCACGGCGGAGGAGATGAGCGGCATCTTCTGCGAGGAGCTGGTGGCCCAGGAGCTGGACGACACCACGGCGTTTATCCCCATCCCCCAGGAGATCCGGGACTTTTACAAGATGTACCGCCCCTCGCCCCTGGTGCGGGCCTACTGCCTGGAGAAGCAGCTGGGTACCCCGGCCAAGATCTACTACAAGTTTGAGGGCAACAACACCAGCGGCTCCCACAAGCTCAACTCCGCCATCGCCCAGGCCTACTATGCCAAGAAGCAGGGCCTGAAGGGCGTCACCACCGAGACCGGCGCCGGCCAGTGGGGCACTGCCCTCTCCATGGCCTGCGCGTACCTGGGGCTGGACTGCAAGGTATACATGGTGAAGGTCTCCTATGAGCAGAAGCCCTTCCGCCGGGAGGTCATGCGCACCTACGGCGCGTCCGTGACCGCCTCCCCCTCCATGGAGACGGAGGTGGGCCGGAAGATCCTGGCCGAGCACCCCGGCACCACCGGCAGCCTGGGCTGCGCCATCTCCGAGGCGGTGGAGGTGGCCGTGACCAATCCGGGCTACCGCTATGTGCTGGGCAGCGTCCTCAACCAGGTGCTGCTGCACCAGTCGGTGATCGGCCTGGAGACCAAGGCGGCCATGGACAAATACGGCATCAAGCCGGACATCATCATCGGCTGCGCCGGCGGCGGCAGCAACCTGGGCGGCCTGATCGCCCCCTTTATGGGCGAAAAGCTCCGGGGCGAGGCGGATTACCGGGTGATTGCCGTGGAGCCCGCCTCCTGCCCCAGCTTCACCCGCGGCAAGTTCGCCTTTGACTTCTGCGACACGGGCAAGATCTGCCCCCTGGCCCGGATGTACACCCTGGGCAGCGGCTTTATCCCCGCCCCCAACCACGCCGGCGGCCTGCGCTTCCACGGCATGAGCACCACCCTCAGCCAGCTCTACCACGACGGCTATCTGGAGGCGAGAGCGGTAGAGCAGACCTCCGTGTTCAAAGCCGCGGAGCAGTTCGCCCGGGTGGAGGGCATCCTGCCCGCCCCGGAGAGCAGCCACGCCATCAAGGTGGCCATGGACGAGGCCCTCAAGTGCAAGGAGACCGGCGAGGAGAAGACCATCCTCTTTGGCCTCACCGGCACCGGCTATTTCGACCTGAAGGCTTACGAATCCTACAACGACGGGACCATGACCGACTATATCCCCACCGACGAGGACCTGGCCGTGGGCTTTGCCAGCCTGCCGCCTGTGCCCGAGTACGACTGAGCCACGTTTTCTTAGCGTTGTCGGGAGGCCGCGATTTTGCGGCCTCCCGATTGAGACTACCATCCTCCAGGAGGTTTTTTATGTCTTTTTCCGCCATATGGGGCCTGGTGCAGACGGCCCTGGAGCTGGGCCTGACCTGCTCGCTGACGGTATTGGCCCTGTTTTTGAGCTACTCCATGCTGAATGTGTGCGACCTGTCCACCGACGGCTGCTTCACTCTGGGCGCCGCGGTGGGCGCCGTGGTGGCCATCGCCGGGCACCCCTGGCTCTCCATTCCCGCCGCTATGGCGGCCGGGACCCTGTCCGGCCTGATCACGGCCGTTCTCCAGACCCGCATGGGCATTGACAGCCTCCTGGCGGGCATCATCGTCAACACGGGGCTGTACTCTGTGAACATTGCCGTGATGGGCAAGTCCTCCCAGCTGAACATGAACAAGACCGAGACGGTGTTCACCAAGCTGAAGACCCTGCTGGCGGATACGCCCCTGGCCGGGCAGTATGAGATGCTCATCTCTCTGGCGGCGGTGACGCTGGTGATCCTGTTTCTAGCGCTGTTCCTCCGGACCCGGCTGGGCCTGGCCATCCGGGCTACCGGCAACAACCCGGACATGGTGCGCTCCTCCTCCATCAACCCGGTTTTCACCACCACGGTGGGCCTGTGCGTGGCCAACGCCTTCACCGGCCTCTCCGGCTGCCTGCTGGCCCAGAGCCAGAAATCCGTGAACATCGATATTGGCTCCGGCATGGTGACCATCGCCCTGGCCAGCCTCCTGATCGGCCAGACCTTTATGGGCAAGGGCTCCATCGCCAAGCGGGCGGTGGGCATGGTGCTGGGCTCCGTGATCTTCCGGCTGGTGTACACCGCCGCCCTGCGGCTGAATATGCCCGCCTTTATGCTGAAGCTGGTCAGCTCCGTGATCGTGGTGCTGGCGATCGCCGGGCCCTACTTCAAGGGCCAGCTGCCCACGCTCCGCCGCCGGATGGCCGCCCGGAGCGGGAAAGGGGGGCAGTGACATGCTGCGTCTGCAGAACATCTCCAAGACCTTTAATCCGGGCACGGTGAACGAGAAGACCGCCCTGCGGGATATCAACCTCCACCTGGAGCCGGGGGATTTTGTCACCATCATCGGCGCCAACGGAGCGGGCAAGAGCACCCTCTTCAACGCCATTGCCGGCAGCTTCCTGCCGGACACCGGGTCCATCCACCTGGACGGGCAGGACATTACCTTCCTGCCGGAGCACCGCCGGGCCAAGACCATCGGCCGGCTGTTCCAGGACCCCCTGCGGGGCAGCGCCCCGGCCATGACCATTGAGGAAAACCTGGCCCTGGCCGCGGGGGGCGGCGGCTGGCTCAGCCACGTGACCCGGGCGGAAAAGAACGCCTTTCGGGACCGGCTGGCCCTGCTGGGCATGGACCTGGAGGACCGGATGCGGCAGCCGGTGGGCCTGCTCTCCGGCGGCCAGCGGCAGGCGCTGACTCTGCTGATGGCCACCATGGTGCCGCCGAAGCTCCTGCTGCTGGACGAACACACCGCCGCCCTGGATCCCGGGACCGCCGAGAAGGTCCTGACCCTGACGGAGGATATCGTCCGGGAGGGAAAGCTCACCTGCCTGATGATCACCCACAACATGTCTTCCGCCCTGACCCTGGGGAACCGGACGCTGATGATGGATTCCGGCCGGATCCTCCTGGACCTGAAGGGGGAGGAGCGCCGGGGGCTCACCGTGGACGATCTGTTGCGGATGTTCAAGGAAAACGTGGGCAAGGCCCTGGACAACGATCGGATGCTTTTGTCATAAGACATGCCAAATCCTCCGCCATGCACGGCGGAGGATTTATCATACATATAGAACGTTGGTAAGGATAATATCAGCCGTCCTGCCGGTGCTCCAGCCCCCAGTCGCAGAGCTTATCCAGCACCTGCACCAGGGAGCTGCCCCGCTCCGTCAGGCTGTACTCCACCCTGGGGGGCACCTCCGGGTACATCTTCCGGGAGATCAGCCCGTCCCGCTCCAGCTCCTTCAGGTTCTGGCTCAGGGTCTTGTCCGCCACCTTGCCCAGGTAGCGCTGCATCTGGTTGAAACGCACCGGCTCGTACTCCATCAGGCAGTAGAGAATGACCGGCTTATATTTGCCGGCGATCAAGGAGAGGGTATAGCTGTAGCCCGTATCGCAGAAGCGGGCCTCGTCGATTTTCTTTTCACGCATAGCTTTCCTGTAAGCAGGTACCTAACTTGTCTGTTGGTACCTGCTTTCTTTTCACATTCAGTATAGCACAGAGGGGGACAAAAGACAAGGAGTGGGATTCATCCGTTCCGAAGCGGCGGAGCGCCGGCCCCGCCCTCCATTGGCCCGTTCATCAGCCGCCGGAGCACTGCCATGACGGCCACGCACAGTACCAGTTCCGCCACCGTCTGGGAATAGGGGAGACCGTAGAGGGGGAACAGAGCGTTGAGCACATAGAGGGCCGGGATCTCCAGCACGATCTTGCGGAGAATGGCAAAGACCAGTGCCTGCCGCCCCAGACCGCAGGCCTGGAAAATGCCGACGCCCAGAAAGTCGATGCTGAAAAAGGGGATCGCGAAGGAGAAGGCCCGGAGGAAGCGGGTGCCGTAGGCGACGACTGAGGGGTTCTTGATAAACAGGACCGTCAGAGGCCGGGCCCCGGCGTAGCAGCCTGCCGCCACCGCCAGCATGGACACGGCGATGATCCGCCCCGCGAAAAAGATGGTCTTCTTAAAACGCTCCCGGTCCCCGGAGGCGTAACAGTAGCCCACCAGGGGCATGATGCCCTGGGTAAAGCCGAAGGCCACCTGGGTGGGCACCATATGGATCCGCTGGGCGATGCCCATGGCGGCCACCGCGTCCGAGCCAAAGGCGGAGGTGAAGTTGTTGAGCACGGTGATGCCGGTCACATTCAGCAGGTTCTGGATGGCGGCGGGGATCCCCACAGAGCAGATACCCAGGAGAATGGCCCGGTCGAAGCGGAGCCGGGCGGGATTGACGCTGACATAGGTGCTGCCCCGCTTGAGGGCCAGAAGCGCGAAGAAATACAGGCAGGCCGCGCAGTTGGAGAGAAGGGTGGCCAGGCCGGCGCCGGCGGCCCCCATGTTCAGCCCCTGGGGCAGGATGAAAACCGGGTCCAGCAGGATGTTGAGCAGACAGCCGCTCATGCTGCCGATGCTGGCGTGGAGGGAGGCCCCCTCCGCCCGAACCAGATAGGCCAGCACGATATTGACGATCGAGGGCACCGCCCCGCAGCTCACGGTCCAGAACAGGTAGGCGGCGGTGTCCGCCCGGGTGGAGCTGTCCGCCCCCAGCAGGCGGAGGAAGGGGCCCTGAAAGGCGGTAAAGCCCAGGGAAAACGCGACGGCACAGAACAGGGCGCAGTAAAAGCCCAGAGAGGAGCTGACGCGCACGGCCTCGTAATCCCGCCGGCCCAGGGCCCGGCTCATCATGCTGGAGGCGCCCACGCCAAAGAGATTAGTGATTGCGTAGAAGGCCAGCAGCACCGGTGCGGCCAGGGTCACGGCGGCGTTCTGGACCGGGTCATTCAGCATCCCGACAAAATAGGTGTCGGCCATGTTGTAGAGCACCATGACCAGGGAACTGACAATGGTGGGCACCGCCAGGGTCGCCACCGCCCTGGGGATAGGGGTGCGCTCAAAGAGCTGCACCTTCTGCTGATCTGCGTCCAGGCCACCGGCCTGCTTCCGATTGAACACCTTGAACCTTCCTTTTCCGCCGAGTTACCGTTTGCTCTATGCCGGACTTCTTACCGGTCCAGCACCGTCCCGTCCGCGGAGACGGTCACCACCTGCCAGGGAATGAACTTCCCGCTGGCCTGCAGGGCCCGCTTGACCGCCGCCTCCAGGCCGCCGCAGCAGGGCACCTCCATGCGCAGGACCGTGACGCGCCGCACATCGTTGCGGCGGATGATCTCCGTCAGCTTTTCGCTGTAGTCCACCGCGTCCAGCTTGGGGCAGCCGATCAGAGTGACCCGGCCCCGCATGAAGTCTTGGTGGAAGGCGGCGTAGGCGTAGGCGGTGCAGTCGGCGGCGACAAGCAGCTTGGCCCCGTCAAAGTAGGCCGCCTGCACCGGGGCCAGCTTGATCTGGGGCGGCCAGTTGCGCAGCTCCGAGCCCCCGGCAGGGGGCGGGACGCCGGGGCCCGCCTTGGGGCCGGGGCGCAGATCCCGGACCCGGGCGCCGGGGCAGGCGTGGACTGGCGGCGCGGGGGGCGCGGGCTGATTGCCCTTCGCCGCGACTGCCGCCGCGTCGTAGGCCGCGGCCTCCCGCTCCTCAAAGGAGATGGCCCCGGTGGGGCACTGGGGCAGGCAGTCTCCCATGCCGTCGCAGTAGTCATCCCGGATCAGACGGGCCTTGCCGTCCGTCATGGCGATGGCTCCCTCGTGGCAGGCCTTGGCGCAGGCGCCGCAGCCGCTGCATTTTTCTGTATCGATATGGACGATCCGCCGAATCATGCTTCGTTCCTCCCTGTTTGACAGTTTGATTATAATTATAACAGAAACTTCCCTTAAATCAACGGGATTTTAGGAAAAAGCGGCTGAACTGCAGGTTCCCGCTGGACGGCAGGCCCGGCCTGTGCTAAAATAAGGACAGCTTACAAAAGAAAGGCGGGCGGAGTTTTTTGAAGAAAACGGCGATCCTTTTGGCCGAGGGCTTTGAAGAGGTGGAGGCTCTGACGGTGGTGGACCTGCTGCGGCGGGCAGACATCGGCTGTGACATGGTGTCGCTGGAGGCGGTCCGGGTGACCGGCAGCCACGGCATGATAGTGACGGCGGACAAGACCTGGCCGGAGGCCGATTTTGAGGCATACGACGCGCTGCTGCTCCCCGGCGGCCTGCGGGGGACCGGCAGACTGGTGGCGGACGGGCGGGTGGCGGACCAGCTGCGCCGCTTTCAGGAGACAGGGCGGCTCACCGCCGCCATATGCGCCGCGCCTACGGTGCTGGCGGCGGCCGGCATCCTGAAGGGGAAGCGGGCGGCCTGCTATCCCGGCATGGAGGACAAGCTTCGGGAAGGGGGCGCGGAGGCCTGCTTTGAGCCGGTGGTCAGGGACGGCAGCGTGATCACCAGCCGGGGGCTGGGCACGGCGATCCCCTTCGCGCTGGAGCTGGTGTCCTATTTCCTGGGGCAAGAGCGGGCGGACAGCCTGGCGAAAGCCATCGTCTATCAGCAATAAACGCAAAAAAGGCGGCCTTCCGGCCGCCTTTTTTGCGTTATAACAGGAAGGTTTACTTCAAGAGCTCGTGGAGCTCCTTGACGCTGGGGAGGACATAATCCGGCTTGCGCTCGGCGGCGTCTACCATGGCCTGGTCCGTCTCGCCGGAGAGGACCAGCACTGAGACGGAGCCCGCGTTCTGGGCCACGGCGATATCCGTATACAGCCGGTCGCCCACGGCGCAGATCTTCTCATTGGGGACCCCGGTGGTCTGGGAGATCAGGTCGATCATCCGGCGGTTGGGCTTGCCGATGTACAGCGGCTCCACCCCAGTGGCGGCCGTCAGCAGCGCGCAGATACTGCCGCAGTCCGGCATCACCTCGTCGTGGGGCATGGGGCAGACCCAGTCCGGATTGGCGGCGATGAAGGGCGCGCCCCGGCGCAGATAGTGGACAGCTTTGTCCAGCTTCTCATAGGTCAGCTCCGTGTCAAAGCCCGCTACCACCAGGTCGGCCCCCTCGTCCACCAGCTGGACGCCGTAGCTGGACAGCTCCCGACGGAAGGCGGAATTGCCCACCAGGTAGACCTTGGCGCCCGGGTGATAGCTGTTGAGGTAGATGCCGGTGGCCATGCCGGAGGAGAACACGTTCTCCGCCTGGCAGGGAAAGCCCAGCCGGGTCAGACGGCCGATATAGTCCGCGCCGGCCCGGGAGGAGTTGTTGGTCAGATAGATGTACTTTTTCCCCAGGCCGGGCAGCCCCTCCATGAGTTCAATAGCCCCGGGGTACACATCGTCCCCCAGATAGAGGGTGCCGTCCATGTCAAAGAGAAAGAGCTCGCAGGCGCGCAGGGCGCTGTAATCAGTCATGTGTCCAGAAACCTCTCTTATTTTTTCTCAGTCCTGTTCGGACCAGATCAAGGCGCATTTGACGGCCTTCTCCCAGCCCTTGAGAAGGCTCTGCCGTTTGGCCTCCTCCATGGCGGGGCTGAAGATCCGGTCCACCGCCCAGTTGCCCTTGATATCCTCCAGGCTGGTCCAGAAGCCTACGGCCAGGCCGGCCAGATAGGCCGCGCCCAGAGCGGTGGTCTCCACGCACTTGGGCCGCACCACGCTGGCGCCGATGGTGTCCGCCTGGAACTGCATCAGGAAGTTGTTGGCGCTGGCGCCGCCGTCCACCTTCAGCTCGGTGATCTTGATGCCGGAGTCCCGCTCCATGGCCCGGACGATATCATGGGTCTGGTAGGCCAGAGATTCCAGCGTGGCCCGCACCAGGTGGGCCCGGGTAAAGCCGCGGGTGATGCCCACCACCACGCCCCGGGCGTGCTGATTCCAGTAGGGGGCGCCCAGGCCGGTGAAGGCGGGGACCACATAGCCCCCGGCGGTGTCCGGCACCTCCAGGGCGTAGCGCTCACTGTCCGCCGCGGAGGAGACCACGGTCAGTGCGTCCCGCAGCCACTGCACCGCCGCGCCGGCGGTAAAGATGCTGCCCTCCAGCACGTACTCCACGTGGCCGCTGGGGCCGGCGGCAATGCTGGTGACCAGGCCGTTCTTGCTCTCCACGATCTCCCAGCCGGTGTTCATCAGCAGGAAACAGCCGGTGCCATAGGTGTTCTTGATCTGGCCCTGCTCAAAGCCGCACTGGCCGAAGAGGGCGCACTGCTGGTCCCCGGCTGCGCCGGAGATGGGAATCTCCGCCCCATAGAGCCAGGGCTCGGACAGGCCGTAGACGCAGCTGGAGGGCTTGACCTCCGGCAGGATGCAGGCGGGCACGTCCAGCAGCTTCAGCAGCTCCTCGTCCCAGCACAGGTCGCGGATGTTGAAGAGCATGGTGCGGCTGGCGTTGGTATAGTCCGTCACGTGGACCCGGCCGCCGGTGAGCTTCCAGATCAGCCAGGTGTCAATGGTGCCGAAGAGGAGCTTACCGGCCTCGGCCTTCTCCCGGGCCCCGGGCACATGGTCCAGCAGCCATTTGATCTTGGAGCCGGAGAAGTAGGCGTCCGGCACCAGGCCGGTCTTGTGGCGGATCATGTCGCCGTAGCCGTCCTTCACCAGGCCGTCGATGATGTCCGCTGTGCGGCGGCACTGCCAGACGATGGCGTTGGCGATGGGCTCACCGGTCTCCTTATCCCAGACGACGGTGGTCTCCCGCTGGTTGGTGATGCCGATGCCGGCGATATCCGCCGCGGTGACGCCGAGGCGCACCATGGCCGCCCGGGAGACCTCCAGGGTCACGTCCCAGATCTCCTGGGCGTCGTGCTCCACCCAGCCGGGCTGGGGGAAGATCTGCCTGAACTCTTTCTGCACGGAGACGCAGATGTTGCCGGCCTTGTCAAAAAGAATGCAGCGGGAACTGGTGGTGCCCTGGTCCAGGGCCATGATGTACTTCATAGCGTCCTCCTTAATCGGCGATCAGCCTGGTCATTCTGGCCAGGGTCAGGCGGTTGCGGATGGCAGAGGAGATGTCCAGGAAGTCCTCCTTCACGGCGGGGTCAATGCCCAGCTCCTCCAGAGAGTGCTTGGCGCCGATGGCGGCGTAGAGCTCGTTCAGCTCTTCATAGCTGGGGATCTGGGCGATGACCTCACGGATCTGGGGCCAGGCCTTTTTCAGATTCTCGGCGGGGAAGCTGGCCAGCACGTCGTTCTCGTTCTCCTTCAGGATGCCGTCGGCCAGGTCGCCGAACTCATAGCGGACCCAGGCCTCGTCAATGGGCTGGAAGGGCTTGACCTCGATGGTCTCCCGCTGGGCCAGCTTGTGGTAAGCCTCGGCCACCAGCAGGGTGCCCACGCCTACGCATTCGCCGTGGAGGCCGTGAGCGTTTTCAAAGCCCCGGGGTTTCATCTCCACCAGGTGGGCCACCAGATGCTCGGAACCGGAGGCGGCGCGGGAGTTGGAGAGGATCTGCATGGTCAGGCCGGAGAGCATCTGGGTGTAGGCCATGGTCTCAATGTCCGGCTCCTTGCCGGCCTTGAGATCGTAGGCGCATTTGGTCATCAGGTCCAGAGCCTCCTGGGCCATGTCGCAGACCTTCTGGCAGAAGTACTCGCCGGAGACCAGGTGGGCGATTTTCCAGTCGGCAATAGAGATGACCTTGGCCATAATGTCCTGCACGCCGGCAATGGTCAAAAACCGGGGCGCGCCGGCCACCACGTCAATGTCGCAGATGACCGCGTCCGCCGCCTGCATGGGGATGGACTTTTTCTGCCCGTCGATGATGATGGAGCAGATGTCCGCCGTGAAGCCGTCGGAGGAGACAATGGTGGGGATGGCCACAAAGGGAATGCCCAGCTTCCAGGCGCTGTACCGGCCAAAGTCCATCAGCGTGCCGCCGCCGACCACCACCACATAGTCCGGCTTCTGGACAAAGCGGGTCATGCAGTCCTCAATCAGGCCCTTTTCACTGTGCAGGCCCTGGGCCTCCAGGACGATCTCCTGGTCGGCCGGGACGTGGGTGATGGAGGGGAGATTGTAGGTGTTGGTGTCGTAAATCACCGTGCGGAAGCCGGTCAGGCCGCAGTCGGCCATGTATTTGTCAAAGCTTTTCAGAGCGCCGTGCTCACAGACCACCAGCTTGGTGCGCAGCTCATGATCGCGCCCGCAGGCGCAGGGGCCCAGATATTTCGCGGTATCCAGAATCATAGGGGAATTACCTCCATATGTAAAAAGTATAGGTTAATTTTACAACTCCTGCCGGAAAAAAGCAACAATATTTTGCTATTTTGCCGACTGTTTTACAAAAGCGTGCCGCTAAGGGCGGCACGCTTGAATCCAAGTTACTTAGTTTTGGCTTTAGTCCTGCGCGTCCTCCGGCAGCAGGCGCTGGATCCGCCTGCCGGAGGGGGCGCCGCTGGTGATCAGCGGCACATACTCCATGATCAGGGAGGAGGTATCCAGCCCGTACCACTTGACCTTGGACCCGGCCACCCGGCGGATGGCGTACTTGGCGTGGAGGATCAGCTCGTCCAGAGCGGACAGCTCGGACTTGGTGGAGACGGATTTGTGGATGATGCAGAATTTGAAGGTGCCCACGGTGGACTTGCCGTAGATGGAGTACTTTTTGTCCTGCTCCGGCAGCTCCCCGCTGGCCTGCAGGTCCTGGACGATCTGCCGCAGATATACGTTCACCCGGGGGCTGCAGCGGAAGCCCAGATTCAGCTTGATGCGGAAAATAAAGTCCGTCCCGTAGGTCTCCACCTGGTAGTTCAGCGTGTCCGGCTCGTTGAGCACGTTGACGCTGACAAACCAGTAGGCCTGAGCCCGTTTGGGGTCCTTGTCCAGAATGGAGTAGAGAATGTCCCGGTCAATGGTGTCGTCGCTGCGCTCCCCGTCCAGATAGACCAGGTTGTGGGCCAGAAGGGGCTGCTCCCGGTCCTCGTGGAGGCTCTTCAGGTTGGAGATATAGTCCTCAAAATTCAGCCGGGTGCTGTACTGCCGCTCCAGCTGGGTGGCCCGGTACCAGATGATCATGAGGCACAGCAGCACCAGGGTCAGCAGCACCGTCACATAGCCGCCGTGGGCGAACTTGCCCAGGCTGGAGATGAAGAACACCGCCTCGATGGTGCCGAAGACCAGCAGCACCAGCCAGGACAGGGGGCCCCGCCTTCGGATCTTCCGCAGATAGACGGTGATCAGCAGCGTCGTCATCAGCATGGTGATGGTGATGGCCAGGCCGTAGGCAGATTCCATACGGGCGCCGGAGCGGAAGTAGAGCACCACCAGGCTGCAGCCCACCCAGAGGATGCTGTTGACCGCGGAGATGTAGAGCTGGCCCTTGGTGTCCGCCGGATAGCGGATCTCCAGATGGGGCAGCAGGTCCAGCAGAATGGCCTCGGAGACCAGGGTATAGGAGCCGGTGATCAGAGCCTGGGAGGCGATGATGGCGGCGGCGGTGCTGAGAATGACGGCAAAGGGCCGCAGCAGCTCCGGTAGCATCAGGTAGAAGGGGTTCAGATCCTCAATCCCCAGCAGGGCGGCGTTGGCGCGGCTCTGGATGATCCAGGCGCCCTGACCCAGGTAGTTGAGGATCAGGCAGGTTTTCACCAAGGGCCAGCTGATGTTGATGTTCTCCCGGCCTACGTGGCCCATGTCGGAATACAGGGCCTCGGCGCCGGTGGTGGCCAGAAAGACGCTGCCCAGGATCATGAAGCCCGCCTTGTTGTTGGGGCTGAGCAGCACCTGCACCGCGTACAGGGGGTTGAAGGCACGCAGGACGCCGGGCAGCTCAAAGATATGTAGCAGACCGGTGACGCCCAGGAAAGAGAACCAGAGCAGCATGACCGGGCCGAAGGCCTTGCCGATCTTGCTGGTGCCCGCGTGCTGCACGGAAAAGAGCAGGGAGATGATCGCCAGGGTGATCAGCACCACCTTCCACTGGCCGCCGCCCAAAAAGCGGTCCATGGCCGGGATGCTCCGCAGGCCCTCCACCGCGGTGGTCACCGTCACGGCGGGGGTCAGCACCCCATCAGCCAGCAGGGCCGCGCCGCCCAGCATGGTGGGGACGATCAGCCACTTGCCACAGTGCTTCACCAGCGAATACAGAGAAAAGATGCCGCCCTCCCCGTGGTTGTCCGCCTTCAGGGCGATCAGCACGTACTTGATCGTCGTCAGCAGGGTAATGGTCCAGATGACCAGGGACAGAGAGCCGATGATGAACTGCTCGTCCACCTGCCCGATGCCGCCGTTGCCCTCCAGAATGGACTTCATCACGTACATGGGCGAGGTGCCGATGTCCCCATAGACGATGCCAATGGTCACCAGGAACATGCCAAACCGAAATCTGCGCTTCTTTTCCATAAGATCGCAGCCTCCTTATCTCCGGCCAAACGCAGAATCCGCCTGCCTGCCGGCGCGCCGGCGCAGAAGCCTGTAGCGGCAGACGGTAAATTTTCGCATACATCATTTATTATAGCAGAGGCCCGCCGAAGTGTAAAGAACGGAGTAAAAATTTCTGTGAAAGCCCGGTGTTGCCGTCTGCTTTGAATTGCTATGCCGATTATTTACACAGAAATTTTACATATATACATATAATGTCTAAACAAAATATTGAAATAGTAAAAATTTTGGTGTATACTCTCCGGGTACTTCCAGAAGAAAGGAGAAACAACATGAGCGTAAAGGTAAAGATCATCGCGGATTCCGCCTGCGATCTGCCCCGGGAGCAGGCGGCCAAACTGGGGGTGGAGCTGCTGCCGCTGACCACCGTGTTCGGAGATAAGGAATACCTGGATGGGGTCACCATGAGCAGCCGTCAGTTTTACGAGATGCTGGTGGAGACGGACGAGCTGCCCCACACCAGCCAGGTGACGCCTGCCCAATATGAGGAGGCGTTCCGGCACCTGGAGCCGGGGGAGGAGGCGGTCTGCGTGACCCTCTCCGCCAAGCTTTCCGGCACGTATAACAGCGCGCGGCTGGCCATGGCGGATTTCCCGGGCAAGGTGCAGCTGATGGACAGCGAGACCGTCTGCATCGGGGAACAGCTGCTGGTGCGGCTGGCCGTCCGGCTGCGGGACAGGGGGCTTTCCGCGCCGGAGATCGCGGCGGAGCTGGAGCGGGAGAAAAAGCGCGTCCATGTGCTGGGATTGCTGGACACCCTGGAATACCTGAAAAAAGGCGGGCGGCTCTCCTCTACGGCGGCCTTCGCCGGCGGGCTGCTGTCCATCAAGCCGGTGGTGACAACGGTGAACGGGGAGGTGACGGTGCTGGGGAAAGCCAGGGGCTCCAAAAACGGGAACAACCTGCTGCGGAGCTTTATCGAGCAGGCCGGTGGCATCGACTTTTCCATGCCCTATGCCCTGGCTTACAGCGGCCTGTCTGACGCGCTGCTGCAAAAATACCTGGCGGACAGCGCGTCCCTCTACGAGGGAAAAGCGGAGGAGATCCCCATCTGCGCCATTGGCAGCACCATCGGCACCTACGCGGGGCCGGGGGCCATCGCCGTGGCTTTCTTCGGCCGCCGGTAACCCCCGCGCAAATGTTATATAGCAAGAACCCCTGGGCATTGGCAGACTGCTTCTGTCAAAGCCCAGGGGGCATTTTAATTCAGAATGGGCGCCGGGCCGGTGGAGGCCCGCTCGACCAGCTCCGCGTGGAGCAGCAGCGTGCTGATGGGCACGTGCTCAATCAGGCTGGAGAGGGCGTAGAAGGCGCTCTTGCCCAGCTGGGTCCGGTCCTGCCGGATGGTGGTCAGCGGGGGAGAGGTATACCGGCAGAGGGGGAGATCGTCAATGCCTACCACGCTCAGGTCCTCCGGCACCCGCAGACCCAGCTCCCCGCAGTGGATCAGCAGGGTGTGGGCCAGCAGATCGTGGCTGCAGATTACCGCCGTGCAGCCCTTGTCCAGCAGCCGGGGCAGGTGTTTGGCCAGACAGTCGGAGCTGCGGTAGGCGTAGCCGGCCATGTACTGATGGGCGTCCAGCTTGAACTGCCGCAGGGCGTGAAAGAAGGAGGCGTACCGGGCCTGATAGACATAGGAGCCCAGGGCGCTGCTCAGATAGCCGATCTTTCGGTGCCCTAGCTCCACCAGCCGGGCCACGGCCATCTCCATGCCCTCGTCGTTGTCGATCCCCAGGTGGGTGACGGCGGGGTTGGACTGCACGTGGTTGTCGTACAGCACGGCGGGGGTGGTGCAGTGCTGAAAATCCTTCATCCAGGGGTCCAGCAGGGTCAGGCCCAGGAACACCGCCCCCAGATAGTTGTGGCGCAGCATGAATTCGTCGTACCGGGACTCCTTCTGCATCTGCTCGTTGAAGGGGATAATGTCCACCTGATAGTCCGTAGGCTCCGCCATTTTGCGAAAGCCCGTGATGATATCCCAGCCGAAGTCGTCTGGCTTTTCATAGGCCATGTTGTTGACAAACACGCACAGGCGCTTTCCGGAGGCGCTGCGGGCGATACGGGAATAGCCGATCTCCACGGCGGTCTCCACCACAGATTTTCGCATTGTTTCGCTCACGTCTGCCGCGCCGCTGAGCGCCTTGGACACCGTCCCCTTGGAAACGCCCAGACGCCGGGCAATATCGTCCATGGTCGCCATGCGTGAACACCTCGATTCCCTGAGTAAAGTCTGTTATTGTTTTCATTATAGCCGATAAATCGGAGAAAATCAACGGGGAGAGCGGAACTTCCGCACGTTTTGAAAAGTTTCGTTAGAAAAGGACAGAGAACTATTGGCGACTTCAACAAAAAAAGGACATAAATGGTGTGCAAAACGTAAAATTTAAAAATTTGTGAATATATTATCTTGACTTTTTGAACAGTTTAGCATAAACTTCGACTTAGCGAAACTTCACGAAACATTTTATCACAACGGGGGGAATTTTTATGCTCCAAAAACCCAGGCGTTTCCTGGCCCTGCTCCTGCTGGCGGCCCTGGCGCTGTGCCTTGCCGGCTGCGGCAGCGGCGGCGGCAGCAGCGCCGGTTCCGGCGCGGAGGATATCCGCCTGCTGGTATGGGCGCCGTCGGAAGATCAGGCCCAGGCCAGCGGCGAATGGCTCCAGACCTGCTGCAACAATTTTGCGGCTCTGCATCCCGAGTGGAACATCACCTTCAACTACGGCGTGGCCGACGAGGCCACCTCGGCCAGCACCGTGGCCTATGACCCGGAGGACAGCGCCGACGTATTCATGTACGCCAACGACAACATCACCGTCCTCACCGACGCCAAGGCCCTGGCCAAGATCGGCGGCAAGTACGCCGATGAGATCAAGTCCTTTACCAGCCAGGCGCTGGTGGACTCCGTCTCCCTGGACGGCTATCTCTACGGCGTGCCCTACACCACCAACACCTGGTTCATGTACTACGACAAGAGTTTTTTCACCGAGGAGGACGTAAAGAGCCTGGAGTCCATGCTGGAAAAGGGCCGGGTGGCCTTTCCCTTCACCAACTCCTGGTATCTGCCCGCCTTCTATGTGGCCAACGGCTGCACCCTCTTCGGCAACAATAACCAGGAGGAGCTGGGCGTGGACTTCGGCGGCGAGAACGCAGCCCAAGTCACCGACTACCTGATCGACCTGGCGGCCAACCCCAACTTCGTCATTGACAACGACGGCGCCGGCATGGCCGGGCTCCGGGACGGCAGCATCCACGCCATCTTCACCGGCTCCTGGGATGCGCCCAGCATCAAGGAGATCCTGGGGGACAACATGGGCGCCGTGGCTCCTCCCTGCTTCAACCTCAACGGGGAGGAAAAGCAGATGATGGCCTACGCCGGCTCCAAGGCCATCGGCGTCAACGCCCACTCTGAGCACATGGTGGCGGCGGTAGAGCTGGCCATCTACCTGGGCTCCGCCGAGGCGCAGAAGCTCCACTATGAGCTGCGCAGCACCATCCCCAGCAATACCGAGCTGCTGACCCATGAGGACATCACCGCAGATCCGGTGGTCATCGCCCAGAACGATACCTTTGACCGCACCTCCATCCTTCAGCCCACCGTGTCCGCCATGGGCAACTGCTGGACGCCGGTGCAGAACATGGGCGAGTCGATCCGCAACGGCACCACGACCCACGCCAACGCCGCGGAGCAGACGGAGGGCATGAACGCCGCCATGAACAGCACGGCATCAGCTGAAAGGGGTGAGAGACGAAATGACGACTACCAAAGAGTTACAGAGACAGGCGCGCATCGGCACCCGGGAGATGATCCGGGCGAAAAGCTGCCTGGCGGCCCTCCGCAGCGGCGGGCCTGAGACCAAAGCTTCTGCTTTGGTCATGGGTCTTGGCAACATGGTCCATAAGCAGATTCCCAAGGGACTGCTGTTCCTCGCCGCCGAGATCGCCTACATCGTTTTCATGATCACCAACGGCTTTCACAATCTGGCCATGCTCGTCTCCCTGGGGAGCATAGAACAGCAGGAAGTCTGGAACGAGGAGCTGCAGGTCTACCTGTACACCAAGGGCGACCAGTCCGTGCTGCTCTTGCTGTACGGCGTGGCCACCATCCTGCTGACCGCCGTCATGTTCTGGATCTGGCGGGGCACCCTCAAGAGCGCCTACAGCGCGGAGCTCACCGACAAGGCGGGCCGCCATGTGGCCACCCTGGGGGAGGATCTAGCCTCCCTGCTGGACGAGAACCTGTACAGGCTTCTCATGACCCCGTCCATGTTCTTCATCATCGTGCTGAACATTCTGCCTCTGGTCTTTATGATCTGCATGGCCTTCACCAGCTACAGCAAGATCGACGACCATCTGGTGCTCTTCGACTGGGTGGGCCTGAAGAACTTCGCCACGCTTTTTGACAGCGGCAGCGTCTTGGGCAGCACCTTCTGGTCCGTTCTGGGCTGGACGCTGATCTGGGCTTTCTTCGCCACCTTCACCAACTATTTCTTCGGCATGATCCTGGCCATCCTGATCAACCGGAAGGACACCAAGGCCAAGGGCTTCTGGCGCTTCTGCTTCGTGATCTCCTGCGCGGTGCCCATGTTCGTGTCCCTGCTCATCATGCGCACCATGCTCCAGCCCGAGGGCGCGGTCAACGTGCTGCTGCGGAACCTGGGCCTGATCAAGGACAGCCTGCCCTTCTTCACCAACGCCACCTGGGCCCGGGTCACGGTCATCGTCATCAATATCTGGGTGGGCGTGCCCTATACGCTGCTCCAGCTGACAGGCGTTCTGCAGAACATCCCCGGCGACCTCTACGAGGCGGCGGATCTGGACGGCGCCAGCAAGGTTCAGCAGTTTTTCAAGATCACCCTGCCCTATATGTTCTATGTGACCACCCCGTACCTGATCTCCACCTTCACCGGCAACGTCAACAACTTCAACGTGATCTACCTGCTCTCCGGCGGCGCTCCGGTGACCAACCTGGCCTCCACCGCCGGCTCCACGGATCTGCTGGTCACCTGGCTGTACAAGCTGACCATCGACAAGCAGTACTACAACATCGGCTCTGTGGTGGGCATCCTGACCTTTATCATCTTGGCGGTCGGCTCCCTGCTCACCTACCGCAACAGTAAGTCCTATAAAGAGGAAGGAGGATTTTAACCGTGAAAGGAGAACGCCTGAAAAGCGCCAAGGCCGCGAGAGTGCGCAACAATGTCCTCATTCATATCCTGCTGGCCGTTCTGGCCTTCATCTGGGTATTCCCGGTGCTGTGGGTCATCATGACCAGCTTCCGGGCGGAGAAGGGCTCGTATATTTCCACCTTCTTCCCCCACGCTTTTACCCTCGCCAACTATACCAAGCTGTTCACGGACACCACCATTCTGAACTTTCCCAGAATGTTCATGAACACCTTGATCATCGCCATTTTCTCCTGCATCATGACCACCTTTTTCCAGCTCTCCGCGTCCTTCTGCCTTTCCCGGATGCGCTTTAAGATGCGCAAGCCCTTCATGAACATGGCCATGATCCTGGGGCTCTTCCCCGGCTTTATGTCCATGGTGGCCGTGTACTTCATCCTGAAGGCCGTGGGCCTGACCGAGGGCAACCTGATCCGCTTCGCCCTGGTCCTGTGCTATTCCGGCAGCGCGGCGCTGGGCTTTCAGATCGCCAAGGGCTTCTTTGACACCACGCCCTTTGCCATCGACGAGGCGGCCACGCTGGACGGCTGTACCAAGTGGCAGATCTTTACCAAGATCACCCTGCCCCTGTCCAAGCCCATCATCATCTACACGGTGCTGACCTCCTTCATCGGGCCCTGGGTGGACTTTATCTTCGCCAAGGTCATTTGCCGGGCCAACGCCGACCAGTACACGGTGGCCATCGGCCTGTGGCGGATGCTGGAAAAGGAGTACATTGACAACTGGTACACCTCTTTCGCTGCCGGCGCGGTGCTGATCTCCATCCCCATCGCCATCCTGTTCTTGAACCTGCAGAAGTTCTACGTCAACGGGACCTCCGGCGCGGTCAAAGGATAATCGTTTCCCCGGGTCTGTTCCGGAAAACTCCGGAACAGACCTCAAGTTGAAGACAAAGTGTCTTCAACTTGAAAGCTTATCCAGGAGCATTCAAAAATGCTCCTGGATAAGAGTAGATTGAACGCTGAAAGGGGGCTCCCGCCCCCTCTCTGCGCTCTCCCCCTGCAATTCTATACATTGCCGATAGCTTTGTCTACAGTCTGGGGTCTGTTCCGGAAAACTCCGGAACAGACCTTTTTTAATCTTGCGAAACGTTTGGGAACGTGCTAAAACATGCTTATGAAACAGAACACGCTGAAAACAGAAAATCTGGCCGCCTGGTTCGATTCGCCGGAATTTGAGGCCGCCTATCACTGCGACCTCCCTATGGGCGCCCTGTGGACGCCGGAAAAGACGGTGTTCCGCCTCTGGGCCCCCACAGCGGAGCGGGTGCGCCTGCGACTCTTCCGGGAGGGGACCGGCGGCGCGGCCCTGAAGGAGCTGGAGCTGAAGCCCGGCGAGCGTGGCCTGTGGTCCGCCGAGGCGGCGGGAAACCTGCACGGGGTATATTACGACTATCTGGTCACGGTGGACGGGATCTGCCGCCGGACGGCCGACCCATATGCCCGCGCCTGCAGCCTGAACGGGGAGCGGAGCATGGCCGTCGATCTGCGCCGGACCGATCCGCCGGGCTGGGAGGCAGACCGGGCCCCGGCCCGAAAGGCGGAGACGGTGATCTATGAGGTCCATGTGAAGGACTTCTCCTGGGACCCGGCCTGCGGCGTAAAGCCGGAGTGGCGGGGCCGCTTCCCGGCTCTCACCCAGGAGGGGACCAGCCTGAACGGCGACGGGCTCCATCCCACGGGTCTGGACTATCTGAAGGGCCTGGGGATCACCCATGTTCAGCTGATGCCGGTGTTTGACTACGGCTCAGTGGACGAGGGCGGCAGCCCGGAGCAGTTCAACTGGGGCTACGACCCGGTGAACTACAACGTCCCGGAGGGGTCCTATTCCACGGACCCTGCCCGGGGTGAGGTCCGCATCCGGGAGCTGAAGGAGGCCGTGCAGGCCCTCCACCGGGCGGGCCTGCGGGTGGTCATGGACGTGGTCTACAACCACACCTACCGACTGGACTCCTGGCTGTGGCGGACGGTGCCCTGGTATTACGTTCGGCAGTGGCCGGACGGCGAAGCCTCCAACGGCTCCGGCTGCGGCTGCGACCTGGCCACCGAGCGGAGCATGTGCGGAAAATATGTCCTGGATTCGGTCCTGTATTGGGCGGAGGAGTACCACATGGACGGCTTCCGCTTCGACCTGATGGGCCTCTTGGATACCGAGCTCATGAACTCGATCCGCCGGGCCCTGGACCAACGCTACGGGCCGGGGGAGAAGCTGATGCTGGGGGAGCCCTGGGCGGCGGACCGGACCGCTGTCCGGCCCGGCACGTATCTTTCGGACAAGGAGAATTTGTCCCGTCTGGACAAGGGCATCGCCGCCTTTTGCGACAATACCCGGGACGCGGTGAAGGGCAGCCTGTTCCGGTCCGACGCCCGGGGCCTGGCAAACGGCGGGGGACTGGACCCGGAGCGGCTGCGCAGCTGTCTGCGGGGCTGGGCCGGGGAGGGCCTTCCCACCAGGGCCCCGTCCCAGACGGTCAGCTATCTCTCCGCCCACGACGACTGGACGCTGTGGGACCGGCTGGTGCTGACCCTGGACCCGGCCGCCGGTTTTAACGCGCCCACAACCACGTTGCTGCGGGCCAACCGCTTCGCGGCGGCGGTCTGCTTCAGCTGCCAGGGCCAGCTGTTTCTCCTCTCCGGGGAGGAGTTCGGCCGCACCAAGCAGGGGGTGCAGAACACCTATAACGCAGCCCCCTCCCTCAACCGGCTGGACTGGGAGCGGGCCTGGCGCTTTGAAGAACTGGCGGACTATTACCGGGGCCTCCTGGCCCTGCGGCAGCGCCTCCCCGGCCTTTGCGACAAGTCCCCCCGGGCAGGGGAGCGCTTTTCCCCGGTCCGCGTTCCGGCGCCGGGCTGCGCGGTGTTTGAACTGGACAACGGCGTCGGCAGCCCCTGGCGTCGGCTGTTCCTGGCCTACAACGCCGGAGAGGGGGAGGCCTCTTTCCGCCTGCCGCCGGGAAGATGGGAGCTTTTGCTGGACGGGAGCTCCAGCTGGAAATGGAAAAGCCCGGAAACGGCGGAGGGGCGGTTCACGCTTCCGCCGGTCTCCGCGGCCTTCTTTGGACTGATATGAGATTTGATTTTGAAAAAGAAGAGCTCTCCGCCCTGCCCGGGGCGGAGAGTCCTTGCTGGCTGCTCACCAACGGCCTGGGCGGCTATGCCTCCCTCTCGGCGGCCTTCTCCGTCACCCGCTGCGACCAGGGGCTGCTGGCGGCGGCCAGGGAGGCCCCCGGCCGCCGCTTCGTCCTGGTTCACCGGCTGTCGGAGACGCTGACGGTGGGGGGACATGCGGCGTCTCTGTCCGCCCAGCGCTTCGCGGACGGGCGGCCGCCGGAGGACGGGCTTGCCCGGCTGCTCCGCTTCACCCTGGACCGGTGGCCGGAGTGGCTGTACGAAGAGGGCGGCGTCCGGGTGCGCCGGCGCTGCGCTCTGGCCCACGGGGAGAACACGGCGGCGGTCCTGTACGAAGTGGAAAACAACGCGGCGAAGCCCTGCGTTCTGCGGGTGACGCCCTTTTTCCTGGGCGCCCCCAAGGGTGAGGCCCTGGGGGAGAAGCCCTCCCTCCGCTGGGAGGGGGAAAGGGTCCGGGCAAACGGACAGACCGTCTATCTCCGCACGGACGCCCGGCTGGAGGAGACCGCCCCGGTCTGGGAGCGGCTGGCCTATCCGGACGACGCCCGGGATGGGCGGCCCGCCTCCGGCTGGGCCGGGAGCTGCTGCGCGGCGGAGCTCCGGGTCCCCGCCGGAGAGCGTGGACGCTTTGAGCTGCTCTTTTCCGACCGGCCGGTACAGGTTTCCGGCGAGGAGCTGCTCTCCGCCATGGCGGAGCGGCAGCGGGCGCTGGAGGAGCGCTCGGGCCTGTCCGACCCGGTGGCCCGGCAGCTGGTGGTGGCGGCGGACGCCTTTGTAGCCCGCCGGGATTCCACCGGCGGCGGGACCATCATCGCCGGTTATCCGCTCTTTGCTGACTGGGGGCGGGACACCATGATCGCCCTGCCGGGCTGTGTGCTGACGGCAGGGCGCTTTGAGACGGCCAAGAGCATCCTGCGCACTTTCCTGGCCTATGAGCGGGACGGCCTGGTGCCGAACCTCTTTCCCGAGGGCGGCGCGGAGCCCCTGTACAATACGGCGGACGCCTCGCTGCTGCTCATCAACTGCGTCTGGCTGTATTTCCGGCGCACGGGCGACGCCGCCTTTGTCCGGGAGGCCTGGCCGGTGCTGGAGCGGATCGTCCGGGCCTACCGGCGGGGCACCCGCCACGCGATTTTCATGGATACGGACGGCCTTCTCCACGCCGGGGAGGGGCTGGACCAGGTCACCTGGATGGATGTGCGCATCGGAGACCTGCTCCCCACGCCCCGCCACGGGAAGCCGGTGGAGATCAACGCCTACTGGTACAACGCCCTCTGTGTCCTCCGGGAGCTGGCCCCTCTGGCGGGGGCAGACGGCGGGGAGTACGGGGCGCTGGCGGAGCGGGTGAAGGCGGCCTTCAACGAGAAATTCTGGATGGAGGACGAGGGCTGCCTGTGGGATGTCCTTTCGGGGACGAAGGCCGACAGCCAGATCCGCTGCAACCAGATCTGGGCGGTGTCCCTGCCCTTTACCATGCTGCCGCCTGAGCGGGAGGCCCGGGTGGTGGAGACCGTATACCGCCATCTGTATACGCCCCAGGGCCTGCGGACCCTCTCGCCAGAGGACCCGGAGTTTCACCCCTTCTACGGCGGGAGCCAGCGGGAGCGGGATCTGGCCTACCATCAGGGGACCGTCTGGCCCTTCCCCCTTGGGGCCTGGTACCTGGCCTATCTGAAGGTCCGCGGGTACAGCCGGGAGGCGCTCCGGCAGGTCCGGGAATGGCTTTCGCCCATGGCCTGCTTCCTGCGGGAGGGCTGCGTGGGCCAGCTGCCGGAGATCTACGACGGCGGCACGCCCGGACCATCCAAAGGCTGCTATGCCCAGGCCTGGAGCGTGGGGGAGCTGCTGCGGGTATATGAGACGCTGGAACAGGAGGAAAAAACCTATGCTTGACAAAACAAAACGCGGCTGGTGGCAGTCCGCGGTCTTCTATCAGATCTATCCCAAAAGCTTTCAGGACAGCGACGGGGACGGGATCGGAGATCTCCCCGGCATCCTCTCCCGGCTGGACTATCTGGAGCAGCTGGGCGTGGACGGCATCTGGCTGTCCCCGGTCTACGCCTCTCCCCAGGCCGACAACGGCTATGATATTTCCGACTACCGGGCCATCTGGGAGCCCTTCGGCACCATGGCGGATATGGACCGGCTGATCGCCGAGGCCAAAAAGCGGGGCATCTCCATCATCATGGACCTGGTGCTGAACCACACTTCCGACCAGCACCGCTGGTTTCAGGAGGCTCTGAAGGGCCGGGACAATCCCTGGCACGACTACTACATTTGGCGGGACGGCGTCCCCGGCACGCCGCCCAACGGCATGCGGGCCAACTTCGGCGGCTCCGCCTGGGAGTGGGTGGAGGAGCTGGGGCAGTATTACTTCCACCAGTTTGCCGTGCAGCAGCCGGACCTGAACTGGGCCAACCCCCGCCTGCGCCGGGAGCTGTACGATATGATCCGCTTCTGGGTGGACCGGGGCGTGGAGGGCTTCCGGCTGGATGTAATCGATTCCGTAGGCAAGGAGCCGGACCGGAGCATCACCTCCCGGGGGCCCAGGCTCCACGAATATGTCCGGGAGCTCAGCCGGGAGGCTTTTAAAGAGGAGTGCCTGGTCACGGTGGGCGAGGCCTGGAGCGCCGACGTGGAGGAGGCCAAGCTGTACAGCGACCCCACGGGCCGGGAGCTGAGCATGGTGTTCCAGTTTGAGCACAATTTTGCCGACTGCCCGCCCGGCGGGAAGAAGTGGGACCTGGCCCCGCTGTCCCTGCCCAGGCTGAAAAGCATCCTGGCCCGGTGGCAGACGGGCCTTTTCCGGCAGGGCTGGAACAGCCTCTTCTGGGACAACCACGACCTGCCCCGGATCGTCTCCCGCTGGGGGGACGAGGGGGAGTACCGGGTGCGCTCCGCCAAAATGCTGGCCATCGCCCTCTACGGCCTGCAAGGGACGCCCTACATCTTCCAGGGCGAGGAGCTGGGCATGACCAACATCTGCCTGCCCATCGAGGCCTATGAGGACATCGAGACCCGGAACCTGTACGCCGAGCGGGTGGCCGAGGGAGACCGGCCGGAGGAGGTCCTGGCCGCCGTCCATGCCCGCAGCCGGGACAACGCCCGCACGCCCATGCAGTGGTCCGGGGAGAAAAACGCCGGCTTTACCACCGGTACGCCTTGGTTTGCGGTGAACCCCAACTATCCGGAGATCAACGCCCAGGCGGCCCTGGCCGACCCGGACTCCGTTTTTTACACCTATCAGAAGCTGATTGCCCTGCGCAAGCGCTTCCCGGTGTTCCGGGACGGGGCTTTTACGCTCCTGGAGCCGGAGAACGAACAGGTGTTCGCCTATCTCCGGGAGTCCGGCTCGGAACGGCTGCTGACCGTCTGCAATTTCAGCGCCGCCCCTGCGGCGTGGAAAGTGCCGGAGGACTTTGCCGGGGCAGAGCTGTTGCTCTCCAACTGCGGCGCAACCGGGGAGGGACTGCGGCCCTACGAGGGCTACATGCTCCGGCAGGAGCTCCGGCCATGACGCGCCGGAGGAGCTGTGCAGGCTCTGCCGGCTCCTGACCGGGGCTGCCGCATAGAAAAAAGGTCCCGGACAGCTTGCGGTCAAAGCCGCGCGGCAGATCATGCCTTGAAGGGTAAAAATCCATATGATATACTGAAAAAAATATTCTCCAACACACGCAGGCTGAGCCTATTATTATTTAGTAATCAGAAAGGATGCGGTTAATATGGAAAAGAACGGTAATAGATTTGTAGATTACGGAGAAAATCAGTTCACTACCAACGATAAACATAGGAGCTTAACGCAAGCGGAGATAAATGAATACATTGACCAAAGAGCGCAGGCTCTATTAAAACAGATCCATGATTATTATGCAGCTTCTTCAAACCAGCAATCAGAAGGACAGGAAGAAGGACAGGAAGAAGGACAGGACGAATAATACAAAACGGCTGATAGTTGATTGCCGGCATAAAAAACGTCTGAATAAGCGAGAGGCATAAGCAAAGTACCCATAGACATCGCTGTTTGCATGGCTATGGGTATTTCGCCACAAACGGCCTGCTCCGGCTTAGACAGGGTACTGTCTGCCCCTGCGGGCCGCCGCGGATGGATTTATAAAATTTATACGTGTAATAAATCCGTATTATAGTTGACAAAAGGGGAATGTAGATGTATGATGATTCCGTAAAATGATTAATAGTATTAATCAATTACGGGACGGTGATTTTTACGGAGTCGTCCAAGGGAAATATCGCGCCGCTGCTGATCCTGCCGGTGATCTGGGGGAGCTATTATGTGGCCAGCCAGAAATGGGTGGGCTACACCTCTGTGTTCACCTCCGGCGTGGGGATCCGGCTGATCACCTTTGTGTTTTTGACCTTGATCATGATCAAGCGGAAGGAGTTCGGCCTGCTGCTGAAGACCAAGGGCGTTTTCAAGCGCCTGCTGCTCATCGGTACGCTAGGCTTCCTGCTGGATCTGACGGCTTTTATCGGCCTGTCCATGTCCTCCGCCGCCAGCGGCACGGCGCTTCTGAAATGCGATGTGCTGATGGTCAACATCATGTCCGTCATCATCTATAAGCAGCGCTTTACCTGGAAGGCCTGGGCCTGCACCCTGGTCATGCTCCTGGGCGTGTTCCTGGTCATGGGGGTCGACTTTACGAGCTTTCGGATCGGGGACCCGGGCAACATCTTCTTCCTCCTCAGCGCCTTCTTCGTGTCCTGCAACGCCTTTGTCATCAAAAGCGTCCAGCTGGACAAGAACAACCCCACCTGCGACGATGTGGTGGCCTATTACAACAATTTTGTCACCCTGCTCTATTTCACCGCTGCCGGCCTGATCATGCACACCCTGGGCCAGTTCTCCGTGGTGCTCACGGAGCCCTGGGCCGCCCTGGCCCTGCTGCTGGCCGGCCTGGGCCAGACGCTGATCTATGTGGTCTACTACTATAACCTGCGCAACTATCCGGTCTGGCTGGTGAAGACCTTCCTGCTGTTCATGCCCATTGTCTCCACGCTGATCACCTTCCTGCTCTTCGGGGAGCGGATGGGGCTGGCGCAGTACATCGGCATGGCGGTGGTGATCGCAGGCGCCCTGGGAATTTTGCTGGAGCAGAAGCACCAGTAGAATATATCATTGAAATCACAAGGAGAGATTCATTATGCGGGTCATTATCGGTTCCGACAAATCCGGCTTTACGCTGAAGGAAGCAATCAAAGCCCACCTGCTGGAGCAGGGGCATGAGGTCGAGGACGGGGGCACCCTGGACCTGGACCATGTGAAGCCCTATTTTATCACGGCCTCCGCCGTCGCTCCCCGTATTGCCAGCGGAGAATTTACCAAGGGTATCCTGATCTGCGGCACCGGCGCCGGTATGGCCATTGTGGCCAACAAGTACAAGGGCGTTTATGCCATGCCCTGCGGCGACACCTATGACGCCCGGATGTGCCGCGCCATCAACGACGCCAACATCATGACCATGGGCGGCTGGAAGATCGCGCCGGAGCTGGGCATCGAGATGGTGGATATCTTCCTGTCCACCGACTTCACCCAGGGTCTGGAGCCCTGGCGCCAGGAGTTCCTCAAGGGCGCGAAGGTCAAGGTCGAGGAGCTGGAAAAGGAAATCTACGGTTGAGCCGCTGAGGACCGGAAAGGACACGGGAATATGAACGTAAAAGAGACCAAGGAATTTGCGATCAACATTCGCAAAGAGACCATCAAATGCATCGGCCATCTGGGCGTGGGCCACATCGGCGGCGCTCTGTCCATCGTGGACGTGCTGGCCGTGCTGTACAGCGGCGTCATGAACATCGACCCCGCCGACCCTAAGAAGGACGACCGGGACATGCTGGTTTGCTCCAAGGGCCATGCCGGCCCCGCCGTGTACTCCACCCTGGCCCTGAAGGGCTACTTCCCCATGGAGATGCTGAACACCCTGAACCAGCCCGGCACCCGCCTGCCCAGCCACTGCGACATGAACCGGACCCCCGGTATCGACATGACCACCGGCTCCCTGGGCCAGGGCTCCAGCTCCGCCATGGGCATCGCCTGCGCCAACCGGCTGAAGGGCTATAACAACTATACCTATCTGATTCTGGGCGACGGCGAGATCGAGGAGGGCCAGGTCTGGGAGGCCGCCCTGTTCGCGGCCGCCAAGAAGCTGGACCATGTGATCGCCTTTGTGGACTACAACAAGTGCCAGATCGACGACTATGTGGAAAATCTCTGCGCCCTGGGCGACGTGGCCGCCAAGTTTGAGAAGTTTGGCTGGTACGCCCAGAACGTGGAGGACGGAAACGATGTGGAGCAGATCGCCGCCGCCATCGAAAAGGCGAAGGCCCAGAGCGGGAGCGGCAAGCCCTCCGTAATCGTGCTCAACACCGTCAAGGGCAAGGGCTACAGCAAGATCGAGGGCTCCCTGGGCTCCCACAACATGCCTGTGACCGATGAAATGGTGACGGAGGCGCTCGCCGAGCTGGACGAGCAGCTGAAGGCGCTTTGAAAGAAGGAGGAACTACCATGAGTGTTAAAGTTGCTGCCAATCACGGCATGGGAGATAAAGAGCTGCGCAAGGAGTTCTGCGAGACCCTGATCGCCATGGCCCAGGAGGATGAGCGGGTCGTCGTGCTGGACGCGGATCTGATGAACGCGGCCGGGACCAAACCTTTCCGGGCCGCTTTCCCGGAGCGCACCTTCGACTGCGGCGTGCAGGAGGCCAACATGATCGGCGTGGCCGCCGGTCTCTCCTCCCGGGGCTTCATCCCCTTTACGCACACCTTCGGCCCCTTTGCCGCCCGCCGCGCCTGTGACCAGATCTTCATGTCCTGCGCCTATGCCAAGCAGAACGTGAAGGTAGTGGGTTCTGACCCCGGCATCACGGCCGCCCTCAACGGCGGCACCCACATGCCCTTTGAGGATCTGGGTATCATGAGCACCATCCCGGAGATGACGGTGGTGGAGCCCTGTGACGCGGTGTCCGTGGGCAAGGTGACCCGCCTGGCCAAGGAGACCTACGGCACCTGGTACATGCGCCTGCACCGCAAGCCGGCCCCGGTCATCTACGAGGCGGACAGCGAGTTTACCGTTGGCAAGGCCAACCTGCTCCGGGCTGGCACCGATGTGACCATCATCGCCATGGGCTATCTGGTGGCCGAGGCCCTGAAGGCCGCCGAGGAGCTGGAGAAGGAGGGCATTTCCGCCCGGGTCCTGGATATGTGGTGCCTCAAGCCCCTGGATGTGGAGGCCGTGCTGACCGCCGCTAAGGAGACCGGCGCCATCGTCACCGCCGAGAACCACAACGTGAAAAACGGCCTGGGCTCCGCCGTGGCCTCCGCACTGGCGCTGGGCCATCCCGTGCCGGTGGAGATGGTGGGCGTTCAGGACGAGTTCGGCGAGGTGGGCCAGGTGCCCTATCTGGCCGAGCGCTTCCACCTGACTGCCGATGAGATCGTCGATAAGACCAAGCGGGTCATGTCCCGCAAGGTCACCCGGCACACCTGGGAGAAGATCTCCAACGATCTGGCCACGGCCATCAACGAGCTGCGCTCCTGCACCAACGACGTCTGGACCTTCTAAGCGAAAGTTCGTCTTTACAGCGTTTTTCAGCGCCTGTCCTCTGGGCAGGCGCTGCATATAAATACGAATAGGGAGGTTATCACTATGCTTTGGGAATACATTCAGCCTGTTACGATCCGCTTCGGTGAGGGCGTGCTGGGCGAACTGACGGATGTAGTCGCCGGCCTGGGCTGCAGCTGCGGCCTGCTGGTCTGCACGCCGTTCTTCGTCAGAAGCGGCCTGGCGGAAAAGCTGGTAGCGGAGAGCAAGGGCGTTCTGGTGGATATTTACAGCCAGGTCTCCCCCAATCCGGAGGTCAGCGAGGTAGACGCCTGCGCCCAGCTGATTCGGAACAAGGAGATCGACTTTCTGGTGGCCATGGGCGGCGGCAGCACCCTGGACTGCGCCAAGGCAGCCGGGACTGTCTGCTTTACCCAGGATTCCATCCGCAAATACCACGGCACCGGCGTGGCCCTTCCGGCCAAGCACCTGCCCCTCATCGCCGTGCCCAGCACCGCCGGGACCGGCAGCGAGGTCACCTGCGTCTCTGTCCTTAGCGACAGGGACCTGGGCAAAAAGGGCCCCATCGTCTCCAACAATTTCTATCCCACCATCGCCCTGGTGGATCCGGAGCTGACCTACTCTCTGCCGGCCCACATCACCGCCGGCACCGGCATCGACGTGCTGAGCCACGCGGTGGAGGGCTACTGGAGCAAGGGCCACCAGCCCGTCTGTGACGCGCTGGCCCTGCACGCGGCCAAGCTGGTCTTTCAGTATCTGCGCACCGCCGTCCGGGAGCCGGACAACAAGGAGGCCCGGGCCAAGATGGCGGAGGCCTCTGTGATTGCGGGCCTGGCCTTCACCCTGCCCAAGACCACCAGCTCCCACGCCTGCTCCTTCCCGCTGACCAATCTGCTGCACATCCCCCACGGCGAGGCCTGCGGCCTGACGCTGGATTACTTTGCCCGCATCAACGCGGAGGCCCAGAACGGCCGTGTCCACGCCTTTGCCCGGGATCTGGGCTTCCAGGACGCCTACGCCATGGCCGACGCCATCTATGAGCTAAAAAAGGACATCGGGCTCCGGCTGGATCTGAAGGAGTTCAACCTGACGGACGAGCAGGTGGCCGATCTGGTCCGCATCAGCCGCCATCCCAATCTCTACAACAACCCAGTGGAGATTACCGACGAGATGCTCAACGAGATGTACCAGTCCATGCGGTAAGAATCAAATGTGACCTGCGTAAATAGTAAAACAGCCCCTCTGGTTACCCGCCGGAGGGGCTGTTTTTACAGTTCAGACGGCGCGGAGAGGAAGAGCCGGTTCATCACCAGGGCCAGGGGCCCGATGAAATCCGCCTTGTCTCCCAGGCTGGAGCGGAGGAGATAACTCTCGCCATACTGAGGGTCGATCTCCCGGCAGGCGTCCATAAAGCGGCGCAGCAGAGCCGGCTGGTCAAAGAGCTTCCCGTAGAGGATCACCTGGTCCGGGGCCAGCATGGTGACGGCGTTGCAGACCGAGCGGGCCAGCATTCCCACGTCCCACTCCAAAATCTCCCACATGGCCGGGTCGTTCAGTTCCAGAAAGCGGGTAAAGTTGCGGGCCGCGATCTCGCTCAGATCCCCCTTGACCGCCCGGTACAGCTCCGGCATGGTCTCCGGCGTGCAGCGCTCCCGCAGCTGCTCCGCCATGGCGTGGGTGCCGGCAAAGGTCTCCAGGCAGCCCCGGCGCCCGCAGCGGCAGAGTCGGCCCTGGCTGTTCATGGCAAAGTGGCCGATCTCCGCGTTTTTGGAGCGCCTGCTGTCGTACACCTGCTTGTTGAGCACAATAGCGGAGCCTACGCCGGGCCCCCACTTGACAAACAGCATATTCTCCGCCTGCTTGCCGCCGCCGAAAATCAGCTCCGCCTCCGCGAAGGCCCGGACGTTGTTTTCCACCAGGACCGGCATCCCCAGATGCTTCCGGAGCACGGAGCCCACTTGGACAGGCTTTTCCCAGATCCGGTAGGCGTGCAGACTGGCACCCGTCTCTTCATTGACGATTCCGGGCACGGAGACGCCCACGCCCAGGACGGAAGAGGGGGGAATATTCTCTTCCTCCAGCAGGAGCAGGCAGAGATGGGCGATCTGCCGGAGAAATTGCCCCGGCGGAACGGCAGTGTTGGTCTGGAGACGGCGGAAGCGGACCCGGTCCCCCTTCAGATTGCTGACGGCGACACAGGTCTCCGGGCTCTCGATGGAGACGGACAGCGCATAGTAGCGGTCATAATTGATGCCCAGCAGGATCTTTTTCCGGCCGGCCCGCTTGTCCTCTTCCAATTCTCCCAGTTCGCGGAGGATCCCCGCCTCGATCAGGTCCGCACAGATGACGGTCACGGTGGCGGGCGTCAAGCCCAGGGCCTGGGCGATGTCCTTACGGGACAGGGCGCTTTGATCATTGAGCAGCCGCAGGATCGCGCTGCGGTTGTTGCTCTTCAGGTTTTCCAGATTGATTCCCGTGTAGGCCATGTCATCGCCTCCAACAAAAATACACGAGTAGTATACAATGCTATTTTGCGATTGTAAAGGAGTCTGACAAACTGACAAACAATAAGCCGATGGCGAAACACCGCAAGGTGCTTCGCCATCAGAAAGTTTTAAATAGCTTGTCAGAAACGGCAGATCTCCATGCCGAGCATCCGGCCCAGGGCCTCCAGCTCCCGGCCCACCTTGGCATAGACCACTACAAAGTGGGGCTCCCAGCCGGCCTTGACGCTGTCGCAGACCAGCTTTTTGGCGTCGCTCTCGGTCTTGACCACGATGGAGGTGCCGCAGAACTGCTTGGGCTTGTCCAGGGCCTCGCCCTCGGCGATGAAGAAACGGAAGCTCCCGTCCGGATTGCGGCCCACCCGGAAGATGGTGACCTCCCCGCAGGGCCGGCAGCCGAAGTCCATCACAGGGCCGATCTTCCGGTTGGGGTGGACGCCGACGGCGGCGCCGGTATCGGTCCGGGCCAGGTCGCAGGCGGCCATGCCGCAGTGCCAGAAAGTGACGGTGTTCTCCGCCTCGTCCAGGGAGACCGGGTCCCCGAAGAAGCTGGATTTGCCAGAGAGCTGACTGCCGATGAACATGGACAGGGCCCCGTAGGCGTCGGACTCGCAGCTGGCGGCGATGCCGTTGGCGTTGAGCAAGGAGAGAACGGTGCAGACCGGGGTGCCGAAGGAGGTGAAGAAGTCCGGCCAGCAGCGGGAGGAGATGGCGCCGATGCCGTTTTCCTGCACGTAGCTCTTATAGGCCTTGTACAGCCGGGCGAAATCCTGCACGTTTTTCTCCGGGGTGGCGTCCAGGCCGGTGAGAGTCCGCCGGGCCTCGTCCAGCTCCTCGCTGCAGTCCTCCACGGAGTAGGCCTTGGCCTTTTCGATCAGCTCCCGGGCCTCGATGGACTCCAGGGTGACGCCGAAGCGGCTCATGAGCTCCGCGTCCAGGGCGCGGCCAAAGCCAAAGCCCTGGGGCGTGTGCCCAATGGAGGTCATTTTCAGGCCCTGAAGGGCTGTTTTGACCCGGGCGGCCTCCAGCACAGCCTTGATCTCCTGCACGACCTCCTCCTCGCCGGGCGCGCCGAAGACATATTCGAACTGGCCGGGACCCCGGAAAGCGGTGATGGCGTTGGCGGCGGAATAGGCACCTGTCAGTGAGTTGAGGCGCAGACGGCCCCCGTCAATGACGGGCTCCCGCAGCGTCCAGAGCAGGACAGGGCAGCTGAAACGCTTGAGCACCTCGCTGGCATAGGCGGCGTTGGCAAAGGTGATATTCTGCAGGATCACCAGGTCAGGCTTCAGTGTGTCCAGATAGGCGTTCAGGTCGCCGACGGTGAGCAGCATCTTCTCCGGGCAGACAACGGTATCCGACAGGGAGCGGAGCATGTCCACAGACCGGTCAAACTGGGCCTGGGCGCTCTCCAGGTGGAAGGTGCCCACGCCGATGGGTACATAGGCTGCTTGAAAGGCCATAGTAAAGACTCCTTTGCAAATTTACTGGCAATATTTAGCGGGATTCTAAAGAAGGCAACCAGCCAGTGAGACGGACGGGTTGACGCAGACTGCAGACAAACAGAACGGCTGTGCATAGAACTGCAGGGGGAGAGAGCAGAGAGGGGGCGGGAGCCCCCTTTCAGCGTTCAATCTACACTTAACCAAGAGCATTCAAAAATGCTCTTGGTTAAGCTGTCAAGGGGAAGACACCTTGTCTTCCCCTTGAGGCAACCCGTCCGCTTTTTCAGACGGGTTGCCGGGGTTGTGACGAAAAGCGCGCTCAGTTGGCGGCGGAGCTCTCCGGCTCGTCCATCTTGGCGTGCTCGGCGGCCATTTCTGCCTCCTGCTGGGCGTTGAGGGTCTCGATGCGCTTGTTGACGCGCATCATGGAGACCAGCAGCACGATGGTGAGGATCAGAATGACAGCGGAGATGGGCCGGCGGAGGAAGATGGTGTAGTCCCGGTCATAGGCCATAGAGGCGGAGACGAAGTTGGACTCCATGATTTTCTCCAAAATCATGCCCAGCATCAGCGGCGTGTTGGAGATGTCCAGCAGCGTGAGCACATAGCTGAAAATCAGGATGGCGGCGCAGAGGACCAGCTCCTTGGTGTTGCCGGTGGCGGCGAAGGCGCCGGCGAAGCAGAACATGATGATGACGGGGGCCAGGTAGGTGTACTTCACCTGGACGATCTTGGCCACGCCCCGGGTCATGCCCAGGCCGATGGGGGCCAGCAGAATGTTGGCCACCAGGCAGCCGAGAATGACGGTGTAGGCCATGACGCCCTGCTTGGTGAACATGGTGGGGCCGGGGGTGATACCGTGCAGGATGAAGGCGGACATGAGCAGCGCGGTGACGCCGTCGCCGGGGATGCCCAGGGTCAGCATGGGGATCATGGCGGAGCCGACCACCGCGTTGTTGGAGGATTCGGCGGCGGCGATACCCTCCAGGGCGCCCTTGCCGAATTCCTCGGGGTGTTTGGAGGTCCGGCGGGCCTCATTGTAGCACAGGAACTGGGCCACGCCGCCGCCTACACCGGGCATGGCGCCCAGAACGGAGGCCACAGCGGAGGAACGCAGGCAGGCGGGGAGGATCTTCTTGGCCTCCTTGCGGGTGATGCCCTCCTTGTCGATCTTGCTGGCGTCGTCCAGCTTGCCGCCGGAAACCTTGAAGTCGCGCAGCTTCATGACCACCTGGGTCAGGGCGATCAGGGCGATCATGGCGGGCAGCATGTCGATGCCGTATTTCAGGGTGTTCAGGCCGTAGGCCATACGGGTGACGCCGGTGACGGCGTCCATGCCCACGCAGGCCATCAGCAGGCCGATCATGCCGGAGATGATGGACTTGGGCAGGCTGTCGCCGGAGACGCCGGCAATCAGGGAGATGCCCAGGATGCCCATGGAGAAATATTCCACCGTGGTGAAGCCGGCCACCAGCTTGGTGATCAGCGAGGCGCAGACCAGCAGCAGGATGGCGGAGAAGAGGCCGCCGAACACGGAGGCAAACAGGGACACGTCCAGCGCCTTCTTCACCTTGCCCTTTTTGGCCAGGGGATAGCCGTCGAAGGTGGTGGCGATGGCGGAGTTGGTGCCCGGTGTGTTCAAGGTAATGGCGCTGATGGAGCCGCCGTACATACCGCCCACGTACACGGCCAGCAGCAGGATGATGGCGGTGGCGGGGTCGTCAAAGGTATAGGTCAGGGGGAGCATCAGGATAATGCCCAGTGTGACGCTCAGGCCGGGGATGCAGCCGACGATCATGCCGATGACCAGGCCGATGAGAATCATGCCTATATTGGCCAGGGAGAACACCTGGGGCAGGGCCTGCATAATCATTTGAAAATCAGTCATTCTATCCAACCTCCTTTAAAACGGCAGAAGGCCCGAGGGCAGGTTGATGAGGAAGACCTTCTTGAACAGGAAATAGATCAGAACGGCGGCCACGATGGTATAGACGAACATATACCATTTCCGCTCGCCGCAGTAGAACAGGACCAGGCAGAAGATGATGATAGAGGCCAGGACGTAGCCGATGTAGATGATCAGAGCCACGTACACGCACAGGGCCAGGATCAGGATAATGGCGGGCTTCTCCTTCTGCCAGTCAAATTCCACGACCTTCTCTTTCTTGAAGACCAGGCTCTGGATGATCAGAACAACGGAAAAGACCAGCATCAAAACGGTGCAGATCATGGGGATGATGCGGGGGCTGGGGGCGCCGGAATCAAAAGCGGGGACACGGATCTGCTGCGGCATCGTGACCAGCAGGAAGATGCTGAACAGGCCCATGAGAATACCGGAGACCAGATTGGTCTTGATTTTGAATTTCATAGGCGTTTACCTCTCAACACATTCTGTGCGTTTTTGCGTTTTCTAGCTGTGCGTTTTTAGGAAGGCCGTTTGGGGGCTGAACCCCAAACGGCCCCTTCAAGCAAGGGAAGCTTCCCGGACAGGGAAGATCAGGCCTGGCCGCTGAGCAGCTCGTAAGCAGCGGTGCAGCGCTCGGCGTTGGCGTTCATGGTCGCCTCGCACTCGTCGCCGTAGAGCTCCAGGTGGTTGAGCAGCACGGAATCGATCCAGGCGCTGAAGCCGTCGGCAGAGTCGTCGGCCCAGACATCCCTCATGATCTGCTCCATATCGGCGATGAAGGCCTCGTCGGCGCCCCGGTGGGTGGCGATGCCGCCGCCGGAGGCCAGGATGCAACTGGTGAAGTCGATATCGGCGGGCAGCTCAGGGGCTTTGCCCTCGCCCACGATGCAGGGGACGGAGATGGGGCCGTCGGGAGTGGTGAAGTTGTCAAAGGTCTTGTCGGCAAAGGCCAGGATGGGGACCAGGGTGCCGGCTTCGACCTCTTCCTGGGCGGCCTGGGTGGTGCCCACGAACACGTCCACTTCGCCGTCGGTCAGGGCCTTCTTCTGGTTGGCGCCGCCGTCATAGGGGACAGGCTGCACTCTGCCGCCGCCCAGCAGGGTCACCAGGGAGCCCAGCATCAGGTGGTACTCGGACAGGGGGTTGCCGCCGGACATCTTGAGGCCGTCGGACTGAGCTTTGGCCAGAACGTCGGCCAGGGTGGTGCCGGCAGGGGCGTACATAACGGGCGTCCGGTCGTCCACGATGCCGATGGGATCCATCTTCTCACGGTCGAAGTCCACTTCCTCCACGCCGAACTGCTTGCCGTTGTCGTGGCGGTAAATGACGCCGTAGCCGTAGACCAGCAGATCCTTGACGGAGGGATCCTCGTCGGCGAAGAAGGTGGCCGCGGCGAAGCCGTCGCCGCCGGTCATGTTCTCGACGATGAAGTTGTACTTGCTCTGGATGCTGTTGGCGGTCTGCGCATACTTGCGGGCCACCAGGTCGGCGGTGCCGCCGGCCGCGTAGCCGCAGATGATCTTGATGGTCTCGCCGCCGTTAGAGGGCTGATCGGCCTCCGCCGGAGCGTCGCCGCCGGCGGGAGCGGAAGAGCCGCCGCCGCAGGCAACCAGGGTCAGGGCCATGGCCAGAACGAGAACCAGTGCTAAGAGCTTGCTGTGTTTCATTTTGTTTCCTCCTGTTTTTGAATTTTGGTTCTATTTCCGTGGCGCGATGCGCCAAACAGACAGGTTTATACCACCTCAGCGGTCCAGACTATATTCCTTGCCGATTTTTTCAAACAGGGGAGCCCACTTGGAATCCTTCCGGTAAAACACCGGGGGCTGGCCCAGGGGGGCGGGCACCGTCCAGGTCCCCTTGCCGTATTCCCGGCCGCTCCAGAGATGGACCCAGGGGGCCTCGGGCAGATACAGCTCCCACTGGCTCACGCCCGCGTGCCAGACCGGGGCCACCAGGATATCCGGCCCCAGCAGGTACTCAAACTGGATGGAATAGCAGGCCTCGTCCTCCTCGTGGTGCAGGAACAGGGGCCGCTGCACGGGGATGCCCCGGGCGGCGTTCTCCGCCACCTGCTCTTTCAGGTAGGGGGCCAGCTCCGTATAGACCTTTACCAGCCGGGCCAGCTGCTCCATGCAGTCCTCGTCATCGTAATACTGGAAGTTGGTGTCCGGCCGGTTGCACTCATGGGTGCGCATGACCGGGGTAAAGGCGTTCATCTCCGCCCAGCGGAGGAACAGCTCCTTGGTGCGGACGTTCTCATACATGGAGGTGTAGCCGCCAATGTCGCTGTGGGTCAGGCCGCAGCCGCTGAGCCCGGCGCTGAGGGCGGCGCAGATCACGGTGCAGAGCCCGTCGTGCCGGCTGAAGTCCACAGACTGGTCCCCGGCCCAGAGCAGGGTGCAGTATTTCTGGCTGCCGGTGCCGCCGGAGCGCATGAAGTAGACCACCTGGCCCAGCTTCCCGGCCTCCTGCACCGCCTCATAGTTGCACTTGGCCCAGAGAGCGGGGTAGTGGTTGTGCTCCAGCATGGGGGAGCGCCCGCTGGCAAAAACCAGGTCGTCCGTGGGGACATACTCCCCAAAATCGGCCATCCAGCCGTCCACGCCGATATCCAGCAGGTTCTTTTTCAGGATCTCATCCTTATACCAGCGGCAGGCCTCCGGGTCCGTCAGGTCCGCGATGCCGCAGTCAAACTCGCCGAAGTCCACCAGGTAATTGCTGCCGTCGGCCCGCTTGGCGAAGATATCCGCCTCCGCCCCCTTGGCGTACATGTCCCCGTCGCTGGCCAGGTGGGAGGTGGCATAGGCCATGAAGCGGATGCCCCGCTCATGGAGCTCCTCGATCCGTTTGGGCAGATCGGGGTACAGCTCCCGGTTGAAGCGCCAGTTCCAGTTGAGCCGCTTGCCGAAGGAGGTGTACCGCACGCCGGCCCAGTCCTGGCACCAGACGGCGGACACGGGGATGCCCTTGGCGATGCTCCGGTCCACAATGCCGAAGGAGCGCTCGCTGCCCCCCTGGACGCCCACGATGAGCCCGTTGTAGATCCAGTCCGGCAGCTCCGGCTGGCGGCCCAGGTAGGCGGACTGCTTCTCCAGCAGCTCCAGAAACGTAGGCGCGGCCTCGATGCGGACGGAAGCGGGGACCTCCCAGAACTGGAGCTCGTGGAAGTCCTCATGGCGGAAGTCAAAATCCGCGTAGGCGGTGGAGTCCGCATGGACGTAATAATGACGGCTGGAGACAAAGCTGGGCTGGGGGAAATTGGTGTTGTAATAGTCCCCGCCGGCGCCGCAGTCCTGGTCATAGCGCCAGGTCAGATAGGTGCTCTTGTCCCGGCCCACCCCCGGCTCCGAGGTCCAGAGGGGGAAATGCCGGCCCCGCAGGTCAAAATAGGACATCTGCTCCCCGCAGCCGTAGCAGTGCTCACCCTTTTCGGCCCGCAGCCGCAGCCAGAACCGGTTGATGGCCGGATTGAGCCGGGTAAAGGACAGCACGGCGCAGTCTCCCTCCACGCGGACATCCACGCGGAGCTCGCCCTCCAGGTCCAGCCGGCAGCCTTCCGCCGTCTCCTCCAGGGCCGTAACGGCCAGAGGGCGGCGCTGAACAACGTAGTCCTGGATATCAAAATTGCCCTGGTGCATGTTCACCGTCTCCTGCCCAAGGCCCACATAGACCATGGCGGAGTCCCGGTCGGACTGCAAAATCACGTCGTTCCCATTCCTTAGGGTAAAATCCAATGCGCTGTGCACGAGTTGCATGGACAAATATTCTCCTTTTGCTGAGAAAGCTTCTCTGTAATTTCCGGGGCCGGCGTCAATAAAACAGCTCCCGGTTTTCGCCCAGCAGGCCGGGGAAGGCCCCCTGCCGGATCAACGGCTCCCGCTCCGGGTGGGCGATGACCCATTTGTTCTTCTGCAGGAGCAGCCGGCTCTCCGGGTCGCCGGAGGCGGGCCGGGCCTCCAGGGGGGTGTTGGTCCCCCGGGGCAGGATGACGATATCCTTAAAGCCCCCGTCCGACACCTTGCAGGGGGACAAGTGCAGCGTGGTCTGGTACATCTCAATGGCGGCGCCCTTCTCCACGAAGAAGACCTGGGCGTCCTCCACCCGGTAGCAGTTGTCCTTAATGAGCCAGCTGTGCCCCAGGACCAGCATAAAGTCCGTCACCGCCACGTTGATCTCGCTGCCCTTGTGGTATTCAAAACCGTTGTATGTACTGTTGCGGCCGTTGCAGTAGCCGATCTGGATGGGCATGCCTCCGTAGAGACCCTGGCAGAGCTTTTCCGCCTCCGGGTCCTGCTCCAGCTCGGGGACGGAGGCCACATAGACGTTCCCGCTTTCGGGAACGGAGGTGGCCGCCATCTTGTCCATCAGACCGGAAAAATCATAGCCGCTGACGATCCGCCCGTAGGGGGCGAAGGCCGGGTCCGTAACCGGGAGCACCGGGACTTTGTTCACCTGATTGAGACGTTCCAGCGTCATATTAATCCCCCATTCTGCCGCAAGTCCGGCAGCACAAATAGAAATGAAAATGCTCCCATGCGGCTGAATGGGGATTTTCGGCATGTGCCGCGGTTGCCGCTTTGCGGCGAGCGGCACGCCGTTTTAATTATAGTGTGATTTGTCACACTATCTTTCACACCTTTACAGCCGGGCACCTTCCTGAAGCAGAAGGAGAATCCGGAAGAAGTTAATATTTATTATTAGTTTATTAAATTAACTAATGTTGCAATAAAAAAAGCCCGATCTGGCGCACGCCCATATGCCAAGGCGGTCAAATATCCGGCAATCAGTAATTCCTTTCATCTTCCCTTGATTAACAACAGTATATAGATGGATTGCACAAATGTCAAGCCTTTTTTCAGGTCCTGCCGGCGGGAAAAAATGAAAAAATGCACAGACGCCCAGGAATTGCCAGCCTGCTTCCTGCTGAGCCGGCTAAAGCGCGATGTGCGCGCGGGACCGGCCAGACGGACGGGCTTTGGCAAGGGAGAAGCCGGAACGGCGGAGCGGCAGCAAAATGCAGGGACGGTGTAAACGCATTTGACAAAGCGTGCTCTATGAGATATCATATTGATAAAGTCCGCTGACCGGGCCGGCCGAAAGGCCGCTGCAAAAGCTGAAAAGCTGGGCCTGATGCTGTAAAGGAGATCCGATCGTTCGCGGAATTTGTAATTTTGCGTATCGCGTCTGACGAAGAAGGAAAGGCAAAGCATAGCGATGGAGGAAAAGAAACTCAGTATTATTATTCCTGTCTATAATGTGGAAAAATATCTGAACGAATGTGTTGAAAGCATACGCAGTCAAATGGACGATAGCTGCGAAATGATATTGGTAGACGACGGTTCACCCGATAAATGTCCGGGTATATGCGATAACTATGCCAAAAAAGATGCTCGGATCAAGGTTATACATCAAGCAAACGGAGGTTTGGCTTCCGCCAGAAATGCTGGGTTAGGAGCTGCTGTTGGCAAGTATATAGCTTTTGTTGATTCAGACGACAGAGTAGCAGGGGGATGCATAGATAAAATATTAAAATGGATAGGTCAGACTGACGCGGATTTATGTTTTCTGGAGGCGACAAAATTTTTCCCCGATGGAAGAAAAACTCCATTGGGAGATCGTGTATTACGAGAGAAGGTCAGAGGTCAGTCTGCTGAAAAAGCCGTGGAGCATTTGTCGACTCGACCTAAATTTCCGGGTTCGGCTTGTACAAAACTGTACAGCAGAGCTTTTCTTTTGAACAATGGCCTAATGTTTCCGCTCGACAATAGGGTGTCGGAGGATTTAGGCTTTGTCAGAGACTGCATTATGTGTGCCGGGCGCTTTGATGCGCTGGAGTTTCCATATTATGAGTACAGGCAAAACCGTATTGGCTCAATTTCAAATACACCCTCTCAGAGAAGCATAGAAGGACTGGAAAAATTTATTGTTGAGTCGTCCGATAAACTTACAATAGCCGGAAAGCCCAAAAATAAGAAGTCCAGGTACGCCTTGAGTTTTGCGGCATATGAGTATGCTATCCTGCTTTCTATGTTGGGGAAATATGAAGGAAACCATAGAGAGGAAATAGTTTGCTTTTTGAAAAAATTCAAATGGGTCCTGCGTTATGGCAAATCTCTGCGGTTAAAAGGAATTAACTTCATACTGAGTTTGTTTGGCCTTGAAGGAACGTCAAAAATACTGGCGTTTTATACCGGTCATCGTTAAGGGGCATATCGTGTCCGTTTATGTAGTGGTTGTTGCAGCAGCACATTCTTATAATTGTCAACTGTTGTACACATCAATCTTCAATCAATAACGGAGAAAAATGAAAGAACTTATTTCAGTTATTATTCCAATTTACAAGGTCGAAAAGTATCTGGAAAACTGTGTAAATTCTGTTTTACAGCAGACTTATGAAAATTTAGAAATCATTTTGATTGATGACGGCTCCACAGACCGTTGTCCGCAAATATGCGACGAATTTGCCAAAAAAGACAAACGGGTCAAAGTAATACACAAGCCAAACGGCGGATTATCGGATGCCAGAAATGCCGGCTTGGATATGTGCCAAGGAAAGTATATTACGTTTATAGATGGCGATGACTATGTCTCCAAAAACTATATTGAACTCCTCTATAACGCATTGATCAGGAATGACGCAGACGTTTCCATCGTAGATGCTGCAACAATACAGGAGAATACGGTATACAGCACGGATTCGGTCGAGGGCAGTGTTGAGACATATACGCAGGAAGAAGCTATTGTTCAGAGCCTGAATATAAGAATACCGCAAAGAGCGTGGGGAAAATTGTATCCTGGCGCGTGTTTTAAGGATTTACGTTTCCCAGTTGGCAAACTATACGAAGATCTTGCAGTATTGTATCGAATACTGTTGAAAACAAAAAAAATAGTTGTTGTTCGGGCGCCTGCATATAAATATCTTATAAGAAGCGAATCGATCATGCACGCAAAGTTTAACGCAAGACAGCTTGATGAAATTGGGATAATTGACGAAGAAATGGACAATCTGATTCTGCATTTCCCGGAATATAAGACCATGGCAAACGGACGGAGACTTTATTCCTACTTTGTGGTTTTGAGAAGGATCAATTCCTCAGAGAATGTCAATGAATATACACAGGAAAAGGAAGCAATCATGAGTAAAATTCGAGAATACTCGAAGGAAATGCTTTTTAAGAAAGATATAAATGTCCGCTTGAAATCGAAAATACTCGCGTTTTATTTCGGGGAAGCCGTCTTTAACAAATGGATGGGATTTATGGAGTCCACATATCGTTAAAAAGAGATATGTGTCCCGATTTAACAGCATATCAGAGGATGAAAAAGATGAGAGATACTTGTATATCTAATAAAAAGGGATTTGATAGTATACCTCCTATGCTTTCTGTCATTATTCCAGTGTATAACGTAGAATCGTATATCTGTCAGTGCCTTGATAGTATCGTTAATCAGACTTTCAAAGATATAGAGGTAATCTGTATTGACGACGGTTCATCTGACAACAGCGGCACTATTTGCGATGAATATGCTAAATTAAATCAAGGAATATCGGTTACAGTTATTCATAAGAAAAATGAGGGAGTAGTAAAAGCACGAAATGACGGTATGAGAGTAGCAAACGGCGAATATCTAACATTTGTCGATGCTGATGATTGGCTGGATACAGATTATTTTGAAAGAATGTTTGCTGCACTTGGTGAAAGTAACGCTGAGATTTTTTGCTCCGGCGGCATGTACATTGAGAAAATCAAAGTGACACAAATCACCAAAACGTTTGAGTCCCCCTTTTTGTATCACCATGGACAACATAGAGCGGAGATGATGGCAAGAGTTCTCACCAGTTGGCCCACCGGAAGAAAAAATGAACTTCTTTGTGATTTAGGATATATGTGGGACAAAATTTATAAAACATCTTTTGTCAAAGAAAAGATACTTGGGCAGATAGATTGTTCAGATTATGCTTTATGGGAAGATGCATTGTTTGAATTAGAAACTTTTTCAAAGGCAGAAACGATAGGTGGTTGCCTTGAAATAGGGTATCATTATAGAAAAGATATTCCAGATTCAGCCTTGACAAGATATAGGGAAGATCTTACTGAAATATGCAAACATTGGGCAGATGATGTTTATAAATACCTTGAGAAGGACCCTGCATTTAATGACCCCTCTTTGCAAAAGGCTTTTTTCGCAAGATGTCAGATGATGTTAATAATTGTTTTGAAGAATTATATGCATCCAGACAACAAGGCTTCTTATCGTGAGAAGGCAAGGGAATACCGAGATTTAAAAAAAAGCAAATATTTTAGAGAATCTTTACGACATAGGACGCCATACAGAACAAGTATGTCGAATGTGAAGATCACTGTTATGCGGTGGACGGGTCTATGGTCTCAATATTTAATCAAATGGGTAAGGCATGATCTGAAACGCATATAATTTTTTCGCTCCGTAAATGCGGATGCACTTACTACCGCGAGGAAAAATTGGTGCGAAAAATGGAGGAACATTGTTTGAATAATATATTTAACTATAGATCTATCGCTATTATAACTACATACGATGATTCAAATTTTGGAAACAAACTTCAAAATTATGCTGTACAAACGTATTTTCAAAAAATGGGCTTTCGCGTCGCCACAGTTGTTGATGCCAGGCAGACAAAGCCTGTGAGGGTCTATTTTAACCCCATCATAATTCTCAAAAGAATTGCCCATTTCGTTCTTCAGCACTTGGGGTTTGAAAAGGACAAAGCTGAAAGAAAAGAGCGCCTAAACAAAAGGTGTCTTTACATGAGAGAGTTTTCGGATGAGCATCTGACTACGACATCTCCAGTAGATTACAGGCATTTGCCGCGCGACTTTTCCGAACGATTCGATTATTTCGCAGCCGGCTCAGACCAGATATGGCACGGCTGGAAAAATGACCGACAGGAACTGGAATACTTCCTTTTGATGTTCGCCGAACCGTCCCAGCGGCTCACTGTCGCGCCCAGCTTTGGATTTAATGAGTTTCCGGAAAAGTTCCGTGATACGTATAAAAAGGGCCTGGAGGGTTTTGAATATCTCTCTGTCCGCGAGGAGCGTGGGGCGGAGCTCATCAAAGAGCTGACCGGGAAGGACGCGACGGTCCTCCTTGACCCGACTATGCTCATCGACACGTCAGAATGGCTGAAGTTACTCAAAAAGCCGGTCCAGTTTACAGACGAGAACTATATTTTTGTATATTCTATCGACGGATTTAAAGGCGAAGTCGGGGAAAAGACCTGCTGCCTTGCCAATGAGCTGGGCCTTCAGGTCATAGATATCATGGATATAAACAGTGATTACTATATCCACACCCGGCCGGACGAGTTTTTGTACTGGATCTACCACGCGAAGCTGGTCGTCACGGACAGCTTCCACGCCTCGGTGTTCTCAATACTGTTCAACAGGCCGTTCGTTGTCACAGAACGGACCGACATCAAGGGCATGGGCAGCCGGATAGATACGCTTTTCAGCAAGTTCGCCCTGCCGGACAGACGGTTTGAGACGCTGAAAGAGGCTTTCGCTTCCGAGGCCGAAAGACAGGCCCTGTTCGATACGCCCTACGAAAACGTCCCGTCGGTCCTGGAAAAGGAGCGGAAAAAAGCTGCGGCGTTTTACGCCAAGTGTTTCCGTCTGGAAAGCTGAATTGCAGAGAAAGGATAGGTCTATATGCAGACAAATTATACGCGGGAAGTCAACACCCAGATACTTATATCTCTCATGAAGTCCCACGGCATACGCAAGGTGATAGCCAGCCCAGGGACGACGAATTTCAACTTTGTTGCCAGCGTTCAGTCTGATCCCTTTTTTGAAATATACTCCTCGGTTGACGAACGTTCCGCTGCCTATATGGCCTGCGGTCTGGCGTCTGAGAGCGGAGAGCCGGTCGCTTTGAGCTGCACCGGAGCCACTGCCTCCCGCAACTATATCCCCGGACTGACGGAGGCATATTACCGCAGGCTGCCTGTTCTGGCCATAACCTCCACCCAGCATCAGGGGCGTATCGGCCAGAACATTGCCCAGGTCATCGACCGCCGCGCCGTTTTGAACGACATGGTCAAGCTGAGTATCCAGGCCCCCACGGTCCATACGGAAGAGGACAAGTGGGCCCTGACTGTGCAGATAAACCGGGCCCTGCTGGAGCTGCGCCGCCATGGCGGAGGCCCGGTCCACATCAATCTGACGACGGAATACAACAAAGATTTTTCCCTCCGGCAGCTTCCAAATGCGAAAGTCATACGCCGGGTGTGCTATGGCGACGAGCTGCCGCCGATCCCGCAGGGGCGTGTCGCGGTCTTTGCCGGGGCACATCAGCGCTGGAGCGACAGGCTGACGGCGGCCGTGGACCGATTCTGCGCGGAATACAACGGTGTGGTGCTCTGTGAGCAGGTCAGCAATTACCGCGGGAAATACCGGGTTCTGGACGATGTTGTCGCATCCCAGGAGCAGTATGCTTCACCCTGCTTTAACGCTGACCTTATGATAGACATCGGAGATATAACCGCGACGGATATACGCTGCAAGGCAGAGCAGGTCTGGCGCGTGGCCCCTGACGGGGAGCTGAGGGACAGATTCAAAAAAATGAACTGTGTGTTCGAAATGCGGGAGGAGGATTTCTTCGAGGCTTATACGGCCTCCGCCTCCGGCACATGCAGGGATAACTACTATCATGAATGGTTAGCCGAGATAGATAAATTCGAGCAGAAGATACACGATCTTCCGTTTTCCAATGTATGGATCGCCCGGCAGACGGCGGGAAAGCTGCCGGAAAAATCTCTCCTGTATCTTGGCATCCTCAACACGGTCCGCTGCTGGAATTTCTTCGAGACCCCTGAGACTGTTACATGCTACGCCAATACAGGCGGCTTCGGCATAGACGGCGGCGTGTCGACCTTGCTGGGGCTGTCGCTGGCGGACAAAAGCCGGATCTGTATCGGCGTCGTGGGCGACCTGGGATTTTTCTATGACATGAACGCTCTTGGAAACCGGCATTTAGGGAAAAATTTGCGCCTTATGTTGGTCAATAACGGCCGCGGCACAGAGTTTCGCAATTATAACCACCCTGTCGCCAGCTTTGGCGAGGACGCCGACCCCTATATGGCGGCTGCCGGGCATTACGGCGCTCAGTCCAGGGACCTGGTGAAGCATTACGCGGAGGATTTGGGCTTTGAATATATGAGCGCGGAGAACGAAAGGGAGTACATGGCCAATATCGACCGTTTTCTGACGCCGGAGCTCACCGAAAAACCGATGATTTTTGAGGTGTTCACAGACTATCGATGCGAGAGCGACGCGTTGAAGATCATGAACAACCTTGAAGTGACAAGGAGCGCGGCGGCAAAACAGGCCGTGAAAACCGTGCTGGGGGAGAAAGGGACACAGGCGGTAAAGAAGATACTGAAGAAGTAATATCCAGAGAACGGAAATGCAGGATCAAGAGGCATTTGGAGGACTGATGAGCAGCAACGAGGCCAAAAACATCAGCAGCTATCAGAGCATAGCGAAAAATACCGCTATGCTCTATATCCGCCAAATCATCATTCTGGTGGTAGGGCTGTATAGCTCCCGGCTCGTTCTGAACGCGTTGGGGACTGACGACTACGGAATATTTCAGGTGGTCGGCGGATTCGTGACGATGTTCAACATCATAACGGGAGCGTTTACAGTTGCGATCACCCGGTTTATGTCCCGGGAGTATGTGAGCGATGACCCGGATGATATACGCAGATGCTATTCCACTGCACTGATGATCCAGACCTGTTTAGGGCTGGCCGTGTCTCTCCTGATTGCGACCGTAGGGGTCTGGTATGTAAAAAATGTCATGGTGCTGCCGGAAGGGCGGACAGGGGACGCCCTGATCGTGCTGGCTTTTTCTGCAGCCTCGTTCTTTATCTCATTGATCAGCAGCCCGTTTAACGCTATGATCGTGGCCAATGAGCGTATGCAGGCCTTCGCCTATATTGGCTTGGCTGAAGCAGCAGTTAAAATAATCAATGCCCTGATCGTTTTCAAGATCGCTCACGCGCGGCTGATCGTTTATGGCGCGCTGACGATGTTGGCCACTTTGCTGGTGCTTTTGCTGTATATCATCTATTGTAAGAGGCATTTCAGGGAATGCCGTTTTATGTTTGAAATTAACAGAAACATGCTCAAAAATATGTTCAGCTTCATCAGCTGGGCATTTCTTGGGAATGGGTCTGTCGTGGTCAAGGACCAGGGTGTGAACATGGTCCTGAACTATTTCGGCGGGACGGCAGTCAACGCAGCCCGGGGAATTGCCAACACTGTCAGCGGAGCGGTTGCCGGCTTTATAAGTAATTTTATTCAGGCAATCCAGCCCCAGATAACCAAGCTGTGCGCGATCGGGCAAAACGATAAGATGATCGACCTGATCTTCCTGAGCGCAAAGTGTTCTTACTTTTTAATGCTGGTTTTTTGCCTGCCGATCTTCAAAAATCTGGAATATATTCTGCGGTTGTGGCTTGGCTATGTCCCGGATTATACCGTGGTTTTTTTGACCATGACGCTGCTGGAATCGCTGATACAAAGCCTCGGGAATCCGATGATCTATGGGATCCTGGCAACTGGAAAACTCAGAAGCTATGAGATCCGGCTGACGATCCTATATACATCCTCCCTGCCCCTGTCATATATCGCTTTAAGATCCGGTCTGCCTATGATCAGCGCCTATTTTGTTACAGCGGCGTTGACGGCGGCGGTCCACGTTTTGCTGGTGCTGCAATCAAAAAAGACATACGGGCTTTCCGTATGGGCTTTTATAAAGCAGGTGATCACGCGGGTGACGGCTGTGACGGTCCCGGCAGGGCTGTTGGTTTATTTTGTAAGCATCCCGGTGGGGAACCGGTTTGGCCAGCTGGTCCTGGAAACGGCGTTTTCGGTTGCTGTTACAGGCGTCTGTGTTTTGATCCTTGGGCTCAAAACGGCGGAGAGAAACGCACTGTTTTCCTTTGTGCAAAATAAGCTCCGGCGCAAAAAGGAAAACCAATGATATAGTCATATCCATGCAGAAAAAGCAAGAAAGGGGTAAAAACCATGTTCAGACTGTCCAATCTAAAGAAATACACCAAAGAAGGCTGGTGCTATCTCGGCTGCGATTTTGATGTAACGGAAATCAAAAATCCGTTCCAGGAAAAGACAATGTGGGTCGCCGTAGAGGAAAAGAATGCAGACATGTTGGCGGATAATGTGTATGATCCGTTCGTGCTGGTCCCGGTGATCCTTGGAATGTACTATAAGCAGGACGTACATATCGACGGAAATATTTCTCCCCGGCTGTATCACAATGTGCAGCACTATCTGATGAATATTTTCGACCGGTTTTCGGACCACACCAGCCCGATCCAGTTCACCGTGAACGGCTTCGATACCGTTACCCGGGGGGGGGTATTTGGTGGGCACAGGGATCTCCTGCGGCGTCGATTCTCTGGTGACTATTTACGATAACTTTATCAACGAGACGGACCCGAATTTCAGGATCAACAGCCTGTTTTTCGTCAACTGCGGGACACATGGGGACTATGAAGACCCCGCTTCCCACAAGAAATACCGCGACAGAGTGGCGCTGAACAAGACTGCGGCGGAAGAACTCGGCCTGCCGATGTATCTGATAAACTCCAATTACCACGCTTTTACCCATAAATGGGGAGAACAGGTAATAGGATATCTTGCGATCTACTCCTGCGTTTTGAGTTTGCAGAAATACATTAAGAGATATTATACCTCGAGCAATCTCAGCTACGACGAAATCGCGGAATTCAACAGGCTCTCCCGAGATTTCGATATCGCTGAATACTGCGAATCTTTTATGCCGCACCTGATTTCCACAGAAGCCTTTGAGCTGGTGATCGACGGCTGCCAATACACGAGGGCCGAAAAAACGGAACGGATCAGCGACTGGGAGTTTGCTCATAAGCACCTTAATGTTTGTGTGCCCACGGTTGACAATGGACGCAACTGCTCCTGCTGCAATAAATGTATGTGGACGCTGATTCCCTTGGATGCGATGGGTAAACTGGACAGCTTCAAAGACGTATTCGACCTGGATGTTTACAGAAAAAGAGTTTTCGGCTGGAAATGCAGTTTCCTTTCCCACTATGGCAAAGATTCTATGGAAACCTCTATTGTGAGATACGCCAAAGCGCAAGGCATGAGGTTTCCGCCCAAATGGCTGGCAAGTACCCTGCTGTTTATGCACAGAGCGGCGAGAAAGATAGGCCTGGTAAAAAAATAAATAATAAATAAGGAAACCGATATGAAAATACTTGTCTTAGGCGGCACCGGCGCGATGGGCGTCGATTTGGTAACAATTTTGGGCGAGCGCGGCGAGAACGTCACCGTCACAAGCCGCTCCGAGAGAAGATCTGAGCTTGAAAATGTCAAGTATATAAAAGGCGACGCACATGACACAGCGTTTCTGCAATCGCTTCTGTCCGAAAAGTACGACGCGGTTGTAGACTTCATGATTTATAACACAGAAGAATTCAAGTCGAGGCGGGATATGCTTCTCGGTGCGACAGATCAGTATGTTTTCCTGAGCTCAAGCCGTGTTTATGCCGATTCTCAAACACCTTTGACCGAAGATTCCCCGCGGCTTCTGGATGTAACCACAGACAGCGAATATCTGAAAACTGACGAGTATGCCCTCACAAAGGCCCGGTGCGAGAACCTGCTCCATGAATCCGGCAAAACAAACTGGACCATTATCCGGCCTTACATCACATACAGCAGCCAGCGTCTGCAGCTTGGCACATATGAAAAGGAACTGTGGTTATACCGAGCTCTGCATGACAGAACGACCGTTTTTCCGATGAAAATTGCGGAAAAATACACGACTATGACCCTGGGGGAGGATGTAGCCAGAGGAATTTCAAAACTTCTGTTTAATGAAAAGGCGATGGGGCAGGCATTCCATATAGCTACTGACAGAGCAATTAAGTGGACTGACGTGCTGGCAGTTTATAGGCGCGTTTTCAAAGATGTCACCAGCCAAGAGATCAAAATCCAGTTTTTTTACGAAAATAATGTCGTTTTTGGAAACTACTACCAGGAAATTTATGACAGGTATTATAATCGAAGGTTTGATAACAACAAATTCATGTGCGCGGCAGGAGAGTTTGAATTTGAACTGCCGGAAGCCGGCCTGGAAAGGTGCCTGAGAGAATTTTTGGAGAGACCTGTGTTCAGAGAGATTCCGATAGTCCCAATGATGGATAAAACAGCGGGAGAGAGGGCAAGCCTCTCGGAGATTCCGGGGTTAGAGGATAAAGTAAAATATCTAGCGGTAAGATATTTGCCGGATAGAACAAGAAAGGGCATAAAGCGATTACTGGGAAAATAAGAACGGGCTTTCTTTCAGCATTGAAAACAGGGATCAAAAGTACCCACAGACGCCTCCTTGCGGGTTTGAGGGTGCTTTTCTTTTTTTGTGATGGTCCCTTTGTTCCCCTTGGATTTGGTAAAATGAGGATACCAAATCCAAGGGGGTATTTTTGTGAGCAATATTATAAATAAGGAAGAGATCAAGCGCTTTGAGGCGGCTCTACGGTCGGAGGACCGGGCGGCGGGGACGGTGGAGAAGTA
>CANQRQ010000020.1 GCA_947626315.1 uncultured Oscillospiraceae bacterium
CTGATTCAACTTAACAGGCGTCCACTTCTTGGAGCTCGCATCCCGCGAGCTCCTTTCCTATTCCGTTTGACGCTTACAATGTCCCTGCTTAAACAAAAAAGAGTAAGAGGATGAGCAGAAAAGTAACGGTCCCGACTGAGAATGACTCTCAGCCGGGGCCTTAATACGAACATTCTTTTAGCTTTTTTGCACGTCCTAATTTTTAAGGGCTAACGAGCAGGCTCACAACGATGTTTCCAGAATTCAAGTTAACTATCAAGTTTTCACTTTTGCAGATCGTTCAACTCACGCTCACAGAAAGCCAGCACCTTGGGAATGTCATTACAGGCAGTCTCCCACAATATTCTTTCATCCGTTTCAGCATAGGAGTGCGCCAGCCAGTTTCGCATACCGCGAATCATGCCCCATGGAAGCTGATCCTTAGTCGCGTCCCGAAATTCATCTGAAAGGCCGTTAGACAGTTCTCCAATCTGGAGGATACACATAGCTACGGCATTGAAATAAGCACGGTCTGCTGTGAACGTGTCAAAGTTCCGGCCAAAGCGTTCAATGAATTTTTCCACATCCTCGCAATAGGTGCGGATGTGCAGCAGCCGCTGCCAGTCACCACGAGTCATATCAGCCGTATCCTTTCTGCCTGCACGTTCTGGATGAACAATGGAGTTCGCTGCTTGGTGCTGGACTGCTCCAGAGTCTGCGTTGTTACAAGATCCACTTCCTTGCCAACACTGGCGCAGAGGTCTTCATATAGTCCACCCATTTCAAACATTCCGAAAATCTTAGAGCCAGCACGGTCAACAAGGATATCTACATCACTTTGCTCTGTAGCCTCACTACGTGCGTAGGAACCAAACAGATAGACCGCCTGCAGGCCGTATTTCTCAGCCACAGGCACTATCCGCCGTTTCAGTTCTTCAACAGAGTAAACCATATACCCACCTCTCTATCTGATATTATACCCGGTTTATGCTGGTACGTCAACATGAAAAGAGGCGCTTGGTCAGCACTTTTTCTGTATTACAATTATTGCTTCAAAGCTTTTCGATTCCATTTAAGCCGATGCTTATCAATGGAGACAGCAGCGCATTTTTCGCATTCCAGTTCATGGTAGCGCTCTATAATTCTTTCTGCCCCAAGATGACGCATTTGCGATTTGTTATACCCAGTTATACCCCCGCTTGTGTTGGCATCAGGGGTATAACTGGGTATAACAACTTTGCTGTATATGGACAACAATTCCTGCCGACATAGAGAAGGCGGCGTGACGCCGCTGCATTTTCCGCAGGACGGCTATATCTTTACTGTCCATATATTTGCACCCCATTTTTCATAATCTCCCGCTCAATTTCAGAGCCTGGTTCGACCTGGGAGGCGTCCAGGAGATCGACGCTTGCGTGCAGAGCGGAGCAGACGTCTTCCAGCAGACCAAAGAAAGCCAGGCCGTGCAGTCCACTGTCTACAAAAATATCTACATCGCTTTTGGCGACAGCTGTCCCCTTGGCATAAGAACCGAACAGGATCGCTTTGTGAATCCCGTGAGCGTAAAACACAGGAGCTAAAGCATCTCGAATCTCGTTAACGGTGTAAATCGTGTCCATGCCAGATCCTTTTGTAAATATTTTTTTGTGTATTATATCAGATAAAAACGGCTCTTTCAATCATTCATAAGCCTCTGTGCTTTCCACAGCTCCCATATAGAAATCAAGCAAAGTCCCTTGATTCAATTTATGTATTCGAGTATAATAAAATTGTTGGATTATGGGAAAAAGAGCAAAAATAAAATATATGCCTTTCCAACGGGCAGCAGAACGCTGGGGCATCACTACCAGCGCATACATATTCTTGCTGCGAGAGCTGTATTTCCAGCACGATACGAATATGCTGTGCATGGACTCCTTATGGCAAGGAAATGCGGTACTGAGATAACATTTTTGGTATAAAAGTATTCCAGGTCACTTCAAAACCATTGTGGAGGCAACTATGAAGGAACGAGAAATACCGCCTTATGCTCCGGTACTGATGGAGTCTACAAGAGCTATTGGATATAGTTTGGAGGCTGCTATTGCGGATATAATCGACAACAGCATCGCGGCTAAAGCAGGAAAAGTCCAATTGTTTTTCTTCCCCATAGATGATGCCTATGTATGTATTCTTGATGATGGTTTTGGAATGGACGACTCTCAAATTGACAGAGCTATGCAATATGGCAGCATGAGTCCAAGTGAAGCGAGAGAATCATCTGATTTGGGACGATATGGCTTGGGATTGAAAACAGCTTCTTTGTCGCAGTGCAGAGTTTTAACAGTTATAAGTAAGCAGAACGACAGTATAATAGGACGGCAGTGGAATTTAGACTATGTTGCAAAAACAGGCAGATGGTCTTTGCTTGTTTTAGACGAAGATGAATTGGACGCTGTACCGCACATTTCTGATTTAAGGAAACAAAATCACGGAACACTTGTTGTGTGGCAGAAGCTTGACCGGCTTTTGATGGGAGAACTCGATTTTGAAAAATCGTTTGGCAGAAAAATGGATGCGGTTCGCAGCCATCTTGAGCTTGTTTTCCATAGATACCTCACAGGTGAACAGGGTATCAAGAAGTTGGAAATAGATTTTAATGGTGTTAGAATCAATGCGGCAGATCCGTTCCTGTTGAAGAAAAGTACGCAGGCAATGGATACCGAGACACTTATTGTAAGGGGAAAGAAGATACTTGTTAAGCCCTACATACTGCCGCATATTTCTAAACTTACCGAGGCAGAGAAAGAACAACTTGGAGGCAAGGAAGGTATCCGTAAAAATCAAGGATTTTATGTGTATCGAAATAAACGCCTCCTGATCTGGGGAACATGGTTCCGTATGATGCGCCAAGGAGACCTATCTAAACTTGCCCGTGTTATGGTTGACATTCCTAACGATCTTGACGACTTGTGGACTTTGGATATTAAAAAGTCCCATGCAGTTCCTCCGGCAGAAGTTCGGCAAAACCTTCAGGTATTAATAGATAGAATTGCAGATAAAAGTAAGCGGACATGGACATTTAGAGGAAAAAAGGAAACTTTGGACACAGTTGAGCATATGTGGTCCCGCCTGAAAACACCGAATTATGGTGTGACATATGCAATCAATAGAGACCATCCATTGGTAGAGCAAATCGTGAGTGCATTTCCAGATGCAAAAGCAAAAGTAGAAACTCTGCTGAGATATATTGAGCAAAGCATACCGCTGAACCAACTGTATGTTGACTTAAATAATGACGAAAAGCTTGAAAATGACTCCGGCATTGCAGAAGCGGAAGTAAAGAATACTTTGGAGCAGCTGCTTTCTTCTATGACAAGCAGAATTGAAAAAACAGAGTTTCTTTTACAAATTGAACATATTGAACCATTTTGCTTTTTCCCTGAAATGATTAAGCAGTTTATGGAGGACAATTCCAAATGATAAACCCGAACACTGCTATGCTGGAAAGCGTTATTTCAGCAGCTGTAAGTACTCAATACAAAGAAGTCCCTCCTACGGAGGAAGAGTTTAATTCGCTTGCGGCGACAATTCGCGGGAATATGGCAAGTTTTCCAGTGAACGATGACGAATTTGCGGATATTCTTTTTAGACTCAGGTCAACAATAGTAATCCAAATGGATGTTGGCGTATTCATCAACGACCGTAATACTCCGCATAAGTCTTGGCTGCCGGCAAGGAAAGCGGATCTTGATTTCTTCTTTTGGAAAAGATATAAAAGGTATCTCGAAGAAATCAAACATTGGAATCCCCGCGTAACGGCCACCCTCGATAAGGTATCCGACGAAATAGTCGATCTATTAGGAGATCCACGCAGCGACAATGCATTTCAACGCAGAGGGTTAGTCCTTGGTGACGTTCAATCTGGAAAAACGGCAAACTATACTGCTATTTGCAACAAGGCAGCGGACACAGGATACCGCATCATTATTGTCCTTGCCGGAATGACAGAAAATCTTCGACAGCAGACGCAATCGCGCTTGGATGCAGAATTCTCAGGGCGCAAGAGCGAATACTATCTCGATCCAAAAGCTGAAATTGAGATTAAAAATCAGCCGGTTGGAGTAGGACGTTACGGCGTTCAGAAGCGTATAGCAGCATTTACATCTGTTACTAAAGATTTCGATATCAATGTTCTAAAAAGCAATGACCTGAATCTTCAGAGTGTATCTGATCCGGTTGTGCTTGTTGTAAAAAAGAATAAAAGTATTCTGAATAATTTAATCAAATGGCTGTCAAGAAGCAAGGATTCTGCTTCTGGAAAAATCTTGCTTCCAATGCTCCTGATTGATGATGAAGCTGACAACGCTTCTGTAAATACAAAAAGTGAAGATGATAATCCTGCGGCAATCAATGCTTGTATTCGCAGGCTTTTGAATCGCTTCAGCCAAGCATCGTATTTAGGTATCACTGCAACTCCTTTTGCAAATATTTTTATCAATCCTGAAACTGAGAGTGAAATGGAGGGGGATGATCTATTCCCCCGCGATTTCATATATTCACTTGCCCCACCCTCAAATTATATTGGTGCTGACAAAATATTTGGAGAAACTCCGGAGTTTGCGAATGTATTAGTTCCGCTTTGCCGCGATGAAATGGATTCGTTCTTCCCGTTTTCGCATAAAAAGACTTTGGAAGTAGACGCACTGCCTCCAAGTATGTATGAAGCAATTGGCTATTTCCTGCTCTTCAATGTTGTTAGAGATATCAGAGGAGACTTAACCGAGCATCGTTCAATGATGATTCACGTCAGCCGTTTTATAGACGTTCAAAATCAAATTACAGAGCTTGTCAATGAATGGCTTGTACAAGTTAAATCTGATATTCTTAATTATGCTGCTTTGTCGACCGAAGAACGTGAAAAAATCGAAAATTTAAAATATCTGCAAAAGATTTGGATAAAGTACGATCTTGAGCAGATCAGCGGTAAAAGTTGGGACTGTGTCTGCCGTAAGTATCTTAATAAGGCAGTTGCCCCAATAGCAGTAAGGGCAGTAAACAGCAAAACAGGGGCTACCAGTCTTGATTATTTCAATCATAAAGATGATGGGCTGCGTGTGATTGCTGTTGGAGGAAACGCTCTTTCCCGCGGCTTAACTTTGGAAGGGCTGGGAGTTAGTTACTTCTATCGTAAATCTCAGATGTATGATACACTGCTTCAAATGGGACGATGGTTTGGATATCGGCCAAACTATGAAGACCTCTTTAAAATTTGGATTGCAGAAGAGGCAATTGACTGGTATGGATATATCACGAATGCCGCCAATGAGCTGAAAGACGAAATATCCAAAATGAAGCTTGCCAACCAAACGCCGATGGAATTTGGCTTAAAGGTAAGGCAGGATCCTAATTCGCTTATTGCAACAGCAAGAAATAAAATGCGTTCTGCTGTCCAGGTAAGCCGCCCTATTACTGTTTCTGGAAAGCTTCTTGAGACTCCTCGATTGAAGGCGAGTGATGAAATCCTTAAATCCAACGAAAGCGCATTTAAGGAATTTGTAGACAACTTGGCCGCCGCAGGACGCTTGGATTCTTCAGAAAAGCAGTATTACTGGCGTGGTGTTCCCAAAGAGCTTGTTTCTCAGCTCCTGTTGGATTTTGAAACTCATCCTTGGCATTTGCAATTCCAAGGACGAGCTCTTTCGGAATACATAGACACACAAATGAATGATGTCCTCTGGGATGTTGCATTGATTACAAGCGGTGACGGCAAGCCCTATTCTGAGGGATTAAAATATGGAGATAGGATTCTGCCCATTGGTTCAACGGAGAAACGTAAAGTCATCGCAGATGATAAGATGATTCGGATCAGCGGTACAAAAATTAAAGTTGGCTCAGGCGGATGCACAAAAGTCGGACTGACAAAAGAACAGGTTAAAACTGCTGAGCAAAGATTTAGAGAGAAGAATGGGAATAAACATATGTCAGACAGTGCATATCTCATTAAAGAACGCAGCCCCATCCTAATGCTGCATATTATTGATGTTGATCTGGAATCATCGAATAGGAATGTCCCAGCATTTTTGTTTGCATTAGGCGTCGGTTTCCCAGACACGGGAGAAGGGGTAAAAAAGGCCAATTACGTCGTTAACATGGTAGAGTTGAGGAACTGGATGGATCCTGATGAGGAAGAGGACGAATGAAAATTACACCCGAACAACTTCATGGGAAATGGAACTCCATTGATTACTATGATGGCGGATATATTCAGATAGAAGCACAGCATCCTCTGAATTGGTTCGTGGGATATGAAAAAATAAACCAAAAGGCCCTCTTAATTATTTCTGAAAAAGAGCCTGAACTGCTGCCGACGTCCAAATCCATTGTTGTTTCTAAACGCCTGCGCACAGATAATAAATGGACTTTACTGCTGACGTTGATGCGGGTAGAGCAAGAAAGTGTGTTCGAAACACTGTGTGCTGACATTATTACATATTCAGGGACAGCTGAAGATGGGGCGTCTGCTCTGGCTTTAACATCAAAAAGATATAAGCAATGGAATAAGCTGCTTGAATATCAGAAAAAAAGTCTTATGGATGAAAGCAGCCGTAAGGGATTATTAGGTGAGCTGATTTATCTCTGCGATGTTATAAAGACCGGATACCCAATTCTATCGTCGGTTCAAGGCTGGGTCGGACCAGACGGTGCTGATCAGGATTTTGTGTACACTGACGGGTGGCATGAGATAAAATCTGTAGGTTTATCTGCAGCGTCAATTAACATTTCTTCTTTGGAACAGTTAGACAGGGAAGATCCGGGTGAGCTCGTTGTTATGCGCATTGATAAATGTGCGCCGGAACGCACTGGTGCATTTTCTCTTGGAGATCAGGTGGATGCTGCCTTGGAGCTGATTAAGAGTGATCCTGATGCGCTTTCTCTAATGGAGCGCAAACTTGCAAGTTACGGATATATTGATTTGCCTGAATATCGGGAACAAAAATATATTCTCTCTGGTGAATCGCGTTTTACAGTTGATTCGAGTTTTCCAAGACTTACTGGCGGTACAACACCCGCCCAGGTTATTTCAGCACAATATGTTATCAGCATTGCTGGAATTGAAGATTGGCGGTTGGAGGAGTAAAACATATGGACGCGCAGGAATTCAGAAAAGATTTTCTTGAAAATGTAAAAGCGGAGGCTGCTGCTACAGGAGAGGGTTCCTGCGCATCATTCGTGGAATATATGGCACAGTATCTCGTGGAAGCAGAGGTACTGCCGGATTTCAACTCGTCTTTTTATACGAACACATCAGGCCGGAAAAAGTATCGAGTAGATGGTTACGCACTTGATGAGTTTGATTTCACCATGAATTTGATTATTGCTGATTATGATGGCATAGATGAAAGAACTCTGACAAAAACGGCCGCGAATACTGATTTTTCAAGGCTTGCTTTGTTTGTTGACCAGGCGTTGAACAGCAGCCTTTATAAAGAAATTGAAATGAGTACCCCCTGTGCAGACCTGGTTGATTTACTTCGCTCATATCGTGACCGCATACGCAAATACAGACTTATTATTTTCACTGATGCAGAAATGAGCGGATCGATTACTGCGTTGGATAATCTTGTAATCTGTGGAGCCGAGGCAGAATGCCAGATTTGGGATATTGATCGTCTTTATAGAGTCTGTTCATCTGATTTGGGAAGGCAGGACATAGAGATCAATTTCCGCGATTACACAGACGAGGGTATCCCTTGCCTTAAAGCGAGCAGCGCTGCCACCGCAGAGTACAACAGCTTCTTGTGTATTATTCCAGGTGAGGTGTTGGCTGATATATATGATAAATATGGCAGTCAGCTTCTTGAAGGGAATGTACGCTCATTTTTGTCTACAAAAGTTGCTGTTAATAAAAAAATCCGTGAAACCATTCTACGATATCCCTCTATGTTTTTCGCTTATAATAACGGCGTTTCTGCGACAGCAAAAGAAGTCGAAATTGAATCAACAGAAAAAGGCAGTTTTATTACTGGAGCAAGGGATTTTCAGATAATTAACGGTGGTCAAACAACGGCATCGCTTTCAAACACGCGATACAAGGACAAGGCTGATCTGCGTGGAATATATGTGCAGATGAAATTGACAGTAATTGATGAGAGCGATCCGGATCGTTCTACCGAATTAATAAGAAATATTTCACGATCTTCAAACAGTCAGAACAAAGTAAGCGATGCTGATTTCTTTGCTACCCATCCGTTCCACGTCCGTATGGAACAGTTCTCACGCAGAATATTTGCACCAGCAGAAGCAGGTGCCCAGTATGAAACAAAATGGTTTTATGAACGTGCCAGAGGACAATATCTTCAAGCGCAAATGCGCCTGACACCTGCTAAGAAAAAACAGTTTGCTTTACAAAATCCAAAGAATAAAGTTATTACAAAGACTGACTTAGCAAAGGTCAGGAATACTTGGAGCGGATATCCACAGATAGTAAGTAAAGGCGCTCAGACGAACTTCATGAAATTTGCTGAGCTTATTGGCGAAGTATGGACAGAAAAAGACTACGTTTTTAATGAACGGTATTATACTGAATCAGTTGCGCTCATGATCCTTTTCAAGCATTTGGAGGCAATAATCCCTAAACAATCCTGGTACGAACAGGGCTACAGGGCAAATATTGTTACATACTCCATTTCTCTTCTTAGGCTACTGGTAAAGAGGCAGTTTAAGGACATGGATTTGGATTTGCAAGGGATTTGGCAGCGGCAAAGTGTTCCTGAAATTGTTACAAAAGTCCTTGAAGAAATATCTGAACAGGTATTTCGTAAAATCACAGATCCAAGCAGACAGACCATTAATGTCACTCAATGGTGCAAACGGGATGCCTGCTGGAAAAGCGTCCAAGAAATTGATATACGCCTTCCAGCTTCATTTACAAGTGTATTGATCAGTAAAGCAGATAAGAAAACTGCCGAAAGCGAAGCGAAACAGGATCAAAAGATTCTTTCTGGTGCAGAAGCTCAGGCAAGCGTGCTCGCATACAGTGCTGAGCAATGGCGAAAGTTGTCTGAGTTTGCTGCTCAAAAGAAAATGTTAAGTCCTGATGAGATTACAGCATTAAGATATGCGCGTCAAATACCAAACAAAATTCCCAGTCCTTATCAAAGTCAACGGTTGTTGGGACTACTTGAAAGAGTTTTAGCAGAGGGATTTAAGTTCTAAATACGCAGGGAAAGAGGAAAGAGAAAATTGTATAAGGTCATAGATCTGTTTGCTGGGGCTGGAGGTTTAAGTCTTGGCTTTGCACAAACTCAACAATTTGAAATAAAGGCCGCTTTTGAGAACAGCCCTTATATGCAGGAAACATACCGCAAGAATCATCTTAATGTAGATGTTATGGGAGATGTTTGCGCTGCTGATTATGCGGAAATTAAGAAAAAATATGGGGAGATTGATGTCGTTATTGGAGGTCCCCCATGCCAAGGATTTTCTAATGCTAATAGGCAGAAGAATCACGCCGTCAGCCAAAATAATATGCTCGTAAAGCAATATCTTCGAGCTATTCTTGAATTAAAGCCAAAAGCATTCGTCATGGAAAATGTGGGAATGCTTAAATCCGACGTCCATCGGTTTTACATGGAAAACACAGATATTGAAATCGTAAAACAATATAAAATTCCTGTTAAAATTACTTCCCTTCCTCTGCTTGATGAAAAATACACTTTTGAGGGTGTTATTGAAATTCTTAAAAGCCCAGAGAAAGCAGCAGAATTTCTTTGGGATGAAAAAGACTACATAGAATTGAATGTCATATATAAGGCAGCAAAAAACGAGAAGAAATTAAAAACTGCCCTTGAAAAGCATGAAAAGAAGTTGAAGAAAATCATAAACAAGCATCTTTCTGATCATAGCACGGAATATATACCGATGGAATCCCAGAAAGCGTTGATGGCCCTGTCCAACTTCTATGAAGGGAAAATATCAGCGAGTGAAATCAAGGACAATATTGAACCAGCAATAATGTATCAACGGATGCTCAGCAAAATTCAAGAGATATATAATAATCATATTATCGTTAAATCGTTTTCAAAAGAAAAAGGGGTTCAAGCTTGTATTGAATCTTTTGCAGTGTTTGACTATCTTAAAGGGATATTGGAAAAAACTGATGATGGATACGTTATTGACAGCGATATCCTCTGTGCTGCTGACTATGGAGCTCCACAAAAAAGAATGCGATTTGTTGTTATCGGTATAAAGCGCAGTATTTCTGCTAAAATAGCTCTTCCAAAAGGGCAATTTGATAAAGACGAATTTAGAACTGTGAGAGACGCCATAGAGGATCTTGAGGATATTAATCCCTTTTTCGATATAGATGAAGATGCGGAAGGAATTGCTCTGCCATTAAAAGAAGGGATTGGAGAATTGGCTGAATCTTTGCGGGATTCAGAGACTCTTAGGAACCATGTAGTAACAAAAACGACAGAAACTGCAATGGAACGATTCAAGGCACTCAAGCAGGGAGAGAATTTCCATTCGCTCAAGGAAAACATGAAGTCAAATACGTATACTGATGCCTCCCGGACGCAGAACACAATATATCTCCGCTTAAATTATGATGAACCAAGTGGTACAGTTGTAAACGTTAGGAAATCTATGTGGATACATCCGACCTTAAACAGGGCGATCAGTGTAAGAGAAGCTGCACGGCTGCAAACTTTCCCTGACAGCTTTGTTTTCTGCGGTACAAAAGATAAGCAGTATCAACAAGTCGGAAATGCGGTGCCCCCCATTATGGCGAAGGCTATTGCAGAGAAATTGGCAAAGGTACTCAACGATAATTTACCAAAGGACGCAGACGATGGCAGATAATCTCACAAAAGAAGTACGCAGCATGAATATGTCGCATATTCGAAGCAAGAATTCTAAGCCTGAAGAAATTGTTCGTAAATATCTATTTGCAAATGGTTTTCGATATCGAAAAAATGTAAAAACCATGCCTGGGTGCCCTGATATTGTGCTGCCGAAATACCATACCGTAATTTTTGTTAACGGGTGTTTTTGGCATAAGCATGATTGTCCAAGATTTGTTTGGCCTGCATCTAATCCAGACTATTGGTATCAAAAGATCCAGCGTAATGTAGAAAGAGATAAGCAGAATATTAACTTGCTTCAGCAAATGGGATGGAAAGTTCTGATAGTTTGGGAATGCGAGTTAAAAGCAAAAATCAGAGATATGACTTTGAAAAGAGTTGTTGCTGAATTGGAGGGTATGCAGTGAATGCAGCTGATAGATATGTACCAATAAATTTTGTTTGTGACACCACCGGCGACACAAATAAGGCTGCGGCTCTCGCTCTGCCTCAGAAGAGTAGTTAACTCTTATTTCTGCTTCCCAAAATGACCTCGCTTAAACAAAAAGAAGCAGGCGAGCAACGGGCTAATGCTGCCGTTCATTCAAAGGTATTTTTGAGCATTAAGAATCCGTCAAAATCAACGATTTTGACGGATTCTTTGGTCGGAGTGTAATTATAGAATTTGGAAGAAACCCAGCAATATCAATGGCCTTCAAGCTGTCCGCAAGAGGTTTTATCCACAGAATAATATGTATCATCATTGCGCAGCATTATATTCTTTTATCAAGATTTGCAGCTTTTGTAATTGATCTTTCAAGCCAATAATATGACATTGCTCACCTTTGTTTATTTGTTCTTTAATGGTTTTAGAATATAGTGGTAATATTTCTGAGTAACTCTCAATCTCTGCGTATGCAAGGTACCCGTTCGATGAATAATATTTTGCATTGATTTCAGCGGGCAGAAGCAGAATTGCGTGATATGGTGAAAGAACCAGAAAAATATTTCGACCAGTACTAAGGAAATGTTCCGGGGGAAGAATAAAAGAAAAATCGTTGTGTTGATTTATAACACAAATATTAACATCATAGTTGGCAAATGCACGTTCAAAGAGTTCTATACTTTTGTCTATCAGATTATAATCTGACTGATGAAGTGGAGAGTATAATTGCCAAGGAATAATACCCCCAAAAACACTTTCGGCTTGAACTTTTTTTATATAATCAGGATTTCGCAAAATTTGGACAACTATGCATCTGATAGTATCTTGCTTAACGGTTTTCGGTAACTGAATTACATTTTCTCCATATGTAAAACTACTTAAGATTGTCCGCAAACGACCCATAGGAGTCTCTATTTGGCTTGATAAATACTTCTCTTTATCAGGCGGATAATAATTTTTGCAAGTGTTATATGTTTTCGCGTGAGCTGTATATATTTTATTGCCTGCCAAATCCAAATAATTAAATGTACCACTTTTAGGGTTTGAAAACTGTAACAATGTTGATTTTGGAATTATAATATGATCGTTTGACATTTTATCACTCCCAACGATATGCGGATATGAAATCAAAGAAAGTTTATCATATTATGATGAGTTTTGCCACCCAAAAGAGACTGCGGCGGCGTTTTCATATATCAAACTCAAAGAAGGCTGTACGATCCCCTCTGTCGGGCCGAGATGCCCGTTTTTTATTTCCAGAGGAAATTGACAATTTGTAGAAAATGAGCTGCAAACTTTGGGCAAGGCAACAAAGATGAAAGACACCTGAAAGTGGCAAAAGAAAAACTGAACGCCGGCCAGGGTGAGCAGATCACGATGGATGAAACCGTTACCTACGCTGATCCCGGTTCGACCTGGGATGCGTCCAAGAGATCGACGCTTACGTGCAGAGCGGAGCAGACATCTTCCAGCAGGCCAAAGAAAGCCAGGCCGTGCAGTCCGCTGTCTACAAAAACATCTACATCGCTTTTGGCGACAGCTATCCCCCTGGCATAAGAACCGAACAGGATCGCTTTGCGAATCCCGTGAGCGTAAAATACAGGAGCTAAAGCATCTCGAATCTCGTTAACGGTATAAATCGTGCCCATGCCAGTTTCTCCTTAGAAAAAATCTCTTTGTATTTTATCAGGTAAAGCAGTTCCTTCAATCGTTCATGGACCTCTATTGTTTCTCGACTTTCTTTTCTTCCACTTAACAGGTGGTCTCTTATGTGTCATAGTTTCGGCAGATTTTGGTTCCCGGCAAAAATCTGCCGAAATTCGGCTGACTATGGGAGAGTGTTCGGATATGGAGATCATTTTGCCGAGGTCGGCAAAATGATCTCCATGTCAAAAAGGACCAGTAGAGAAACCAGGTCTGCTTACTAAAATGACCCCGCTTAAACAAAAAAAGATGAGACGCAGCGAGCTAAAAGAACAGCTAAAGCAGCTGAAAAAAGACCGTAAAAAACTCATGCTTGACAAATGATGATCCGGTATTTCAAAAGCCGCTTGTAGCAGTGCAGGCGGCTTCTTTATCACTTGCGGCTAAGCCTGTTATAGTACTGTTCGAGCTTTGTATTGCAGATTTCTTCAATTTGTGCCTTTTCTTCTGCACTCAATGCCTTCCACACTGATTCGTCAACCTGCACGATGCCCAGCGTTTTCGTATGGCGCATCATATTCATATCCTCGAAGCGTTTAAAGGGATTGGAGAGGATATTCCGCTCCGCTTCCTTGTCGGTGTAACCGCCCTTGGCGAAGATGCTGTTTGCTTTCTCCACCTTCAGGCCTGCAGCGCGGCGGGCTTCATAGAAGCTGCAGAAATAGGAGACAATATCGCTGATCTTTACGCGCCCGGCAGCGTCTGCATAGGTCAGGATTGCTTTCAGCAACACTGGCTTATAGGAATAGCTCATATCCATTTGCTCGACCATTTCCATGAAAAGCTGCTTGCGGTTGCTGTCGTCGATGAGTTTCCAGCCATACTGTTCCGCATATGCCTGGAGCGTTTCCTCCTTGAAATACTTGAAGGTGCGATGCTCACTCATGGGCACGACCAGGTCCGGCACCAGCTTTCCCTCTCGCACGTAGCGCTCGATAGTCTCGGCCTGCACATCCACCCGGCGCACGAACTCCATCTGCGAGATCATCCCGGCGGCCTCTTCCTGCCAGTTGAAGATATCCACCAGCTCGTAATCGGTGGCGTCCACAGGATAGTCAATGATTGCATCCGGCTTTTCGCCTTTGCGGTACAGATCGTCCTCGGCTTCATGCTGCCCCTTCTTGCCGACTACCGTGCCGCCCGCGTGATACGCGTTCAGCTTGAACAGACGGTGCATGGAATAGGGCATATTATATTGGCTGGCATTGTCCACGAAATCGAAGACCATCAGATGATCCTTGCCCTCCGCCGTGCGCATCCCGCGTCCAAGCTGCTGCGTATACAGTACCTTTGACATGGTGGGGCGCGCCATAAACAGGACTTCCGTCTGCGGGCAGTCCCAGCCCTCATTCAGCAGATCACAGGCGCAAAGCACCTTGATTTCGCCGCTGGCAAACTTGGCAAGCTGTTCATTCCGCTCGGAGGTTTTCATGCTGCCGGATACGGCGATCGCGGCAACGCCGGCTGCCCGAAATAGCTCCGCAATCTGCTCGGCGTGCTTCACGGAAGCACAGAATACGACAGTTCTCTTGTTCTTCACATAATCCAGCCAGGTATCCACGATCAGCTGATTGCGCTCGGTCACGCAAATCTTCACGTCCAAATCGCGGATATTGTACTGGACACTGTTGAAGCGCACCTTGGTCATGTCGATGTTTGTATGGATGCGGATGCAGCGGACCGGCACAAGCGCCCCAATCTCCACAGCGGTCTGGATATCCAGCTTGTGTGCGGTGTTCTTGAAAATCTCCAGGATATTTACATCGTCCGCCCGCTCCGGCGTGGCGGTCAGCCCCAGGGTAAACTGCGGCTTGAAATAGGCCAGCACCTTCTGATATGTATCCGCAGATGCGTGGTGTGCCTCGTCAATGATTAAATAGTCGAAAGCGTCCTCCCGGAACTGATCCAGATTCAGCGCCACGCTCTGGATGCTGCCGCACACCACATGGGCGTCCGGCTCCTTGAGATTGTCTGCAAACTTGCCGACAGTTACTTCCGGCCACAGGTCATGAAAGGTGTTGTAGGCCTGGTTGACCAGTTCCATCGTGTGCGCCACAAACAGTACCCGGCCGCCACAACGCTTTGCATCCATGACTGCGGTCACGGTTTTGCCTGTACCGGTGGCATGGTAGAGCAGCGCAATGGTCTCCCGGTTTTTCCGCATAGTCTCCAGGGAATCCAGCGCTTCCTGCTGATATTCCCGCAGTTCCAGCTGATCGGCTTTCAGCGCCCGCCCCTGCTGGGCAGGCAGATAGTCCTCGATCTCCTTGAAGCGCGGATCGCTGCCGAGGAACACGCGCAACTCGTCCTTCACGGTTTCCGGCTGTTTCTGCATCTGCCGGACCGCCCAGCGGTACACATCCCATCCCAGGTGAATCATACTGTTTTGTTTCAGCAGATCATCATAGAACTTGTCCTGCGACACAAGCCGCGGATTATGGGATGCCTCATCGTCAATCTCAATGGCCACACGGGCCGCACCGTTTTCCAGGACGAAATCAGCAAAGCGGGCATTCTGATAAATATCGTAAAACGGGTACTGCGAATACAGATACCCGGCTTTTTCTGCCCCGAAGGTATCCGCAAAAAGGTCTATGAACAGATCCTCAGCTGCGCTGCCGGAAACTGATCTGTATTCAGGCATGGAATGTCACCTCAGTCCTCGTATACTTCTTTCAGGAGAATGCGCTTCTCAAAGCCGCCTCGCTTGGCAGCCTTTTCAGCCCGCACCCGCTCTAAATCCTCCAGCGTGTAACCCCTTGCGACAGCCGCAGCACGAATAACCTCCAACAAATCGGCAAGTTCTTCGATATTCTTATCCTTATGGTATTCCGCAAGCTCTTCATCCAACTTTTCATCGATCATACGGATGTAGTCTTCGGTGGACAATAATTCGGTTGTACAGGACTTGCCGGAGGATTTAATGATTTCCGGGATGAAGTCCCGAACAAGCTTGTTGTATGCTATGTGTTTCATTGCTCACACCCTGTTGTATCAAAGAAACATCGCCATGTAAAGCGGCAGATGCCAGACGCCGTCCTTCTGCATCACATCTTTGGGGTAGAGAATATAGGATGCGCCGATCTTATTAGAAAACTTCTTTCTGAATTTGTCGAGCGAAGAGTGGGAACGGTAGTCGGCTGACTTCACTTCAATCGGGGCGATTTTCCTGTTCTCCGTGATCAAAAAATCGATCTCCATGTGATTTTCTCGGTTTTCGCTGTCGCTTCGAGAGTAGAAGTAGAGTTTATGTCCGTTACGACGGAGCATCTGCGCAACGATATTTTCCATGATCATGCCTTCATTGACGTCCAACTTGTCAAACAGGATGGCTTTATAGAGCTCGTTGTCTGTAAAAGCCCGGTCCATGAAAGTGTGCGTGACCAGCAGTCCGGTATCGGCCATATAGCATTTCTGCGTGGCGTGATCGGCACTGAGCGCAAGACCGACGTTGGGATCGGTGGCGTTGAAGCAAGCATTGACGACCATCGCCTCATTCAGCCAGATGAAAGAATCCTCATACGCGCGGAAGCGGGCGGTCTTGCTCAGAGAGGACAGCTTATACTTTTTTTCCTTTTTGGAGAGCTGGGCGGGGATGCCGTCAAAGACAGCATAAACCTTTTCCTCATACCCGGCGGCAAACTTGGAGACGTCATCCCGATACAGCCGCAGGATACGGCGCTTGGCTTCGTCCGACGCCGCAAAGTTCTTGCCGTCAATATAGGCCAGAACAGACTGCGGCATACCGCCGACCAGCACATACTGACGAAAATCGTTCATCACCTTTCGGTGCAGGGCCTGGCCCAACGGTTTCCTTGCCTCAAAGCACTTTCTGATCAGTGGAACGGTCGCCTCGTCCCCCATCGCCCAGAGGAATTCCTCAAAATCCATCGGGAACAGCTCAATGTGCTCCTCCTCCGAGGGAATGATGATGTTCTCGGTGTTTTTCTTCAGGCGGATCAGCGACCCGGTTTCCAGATAGTCATAGCGCCCGTCCGCAACGAGATATTTGATCAGCTGCCGCGCTCGCGGGAACTGCTGCACCTCGTCAAACACGATGAGAGATTCTCTTTTGTGAAGAACCGTAGAATAGAAAGCGCTGAGCTTGGCAAAGAAAAGATCCAGATCGGAGCTTTCGTTGATAAAGAGATCGAGAATATCCTGCGGCGCGTTGCCAAAGTCAATGATGATATGGCTCTTATACTCCTGCTTTGCGAACAATTCCGCGATAAAGCTTTTGCCGACACGACGTGCGCCGTCGATCAGAAGCGCCGTCTGCCCGCCGCTTTTTTGCTTCCACGAAAGAAGCTCGTCATAGATCTTGCGTTTCAGCATCCTGCTATCCTCCGAATCGATTTGTTAAACCTATTGTACCTCACAAATCACGAAAAAGCAAGTTCAAACAGATAGTTATTGCACGAAAAAGCAAGTTGGCAAGCGCCGAATCTGCACGAAAAAGCAAGATTATGCTCCCAAGCGAGGCCGTCCCTGAAATGTTGGAACGACCTCGCGGCTGATATTTCGCCATCTGACAGCGTAAAAACTGCGGGACAAAAGACAAAGAAATTGAGTTAACTTAGTAAGCCCTCGCGACGATTTCCATCGTGAGGGCTTAGTTTCATAATAAACTATTTGATTTTCCCGCCCAAAATGTCCCCGCTTAAACAAAAAGAAAGCTGCAAGCAGCGGGCTAATGCTGCTGCCCGCTCAAAGGTATTTTTAAGCATGAAAAATCCGCCAAAATCAACGATTCTGACGGATTTTTGGTCCGAGTGGAGGGATTTGAACCCCCGGCATCTTGGTCCCAAACCAAGCGCGCTACCAGCTGCGCCACACCCGGATAGTTTGTTCAGTTTTTTCGCCGTTATGGTCAGGATTGTGGTCAAACGCGGATCTTCGCGGTTTCCGCGGAGGATGGGCAAACGGTTTTCTCTTACAGCCGCAAGGTTTTGCGCCTTTCGGAGCCGCGCGGGGCGGGGAGATGGGTACATGCTCCCAAATGTGGCGCCCTACCAACTGGGCTACACCCGGATATGCTTTACAGCCGCTGGACGGCTTGCGCGGCTATTATACCGCAGTTTCTTGTCCCGCGCAAGTGATTTCTGATTGATGTTTTGGGCCGGATGTGGTATGCTTTCCTGGAAGAGCGGGGAGCGTGATCGGCAGATGCGAATGAGAAAGCGGGCAAATCTGGGCCCGCGGCTGGAAAAATGCGCGGACTATATCGTACGGGACCCGGCCGCCCTCCGGGGCCGCTGGAGGGAGGCCTTCCCGGGCTATGAGCGGCTGCGTCTGGAACTGGGCTGCGGCAAGGGCCGCTTCACGGCGGAGACCGCCGCGGCGGAGCCGGAGGTGCTGTTTGTGGCGGTGGAGAAGGTGCCGGAGGCGATGATCATCGCCCTGGAGCGGGTCAGGGACCGGGGCTTGGAGAACGTCCGCTTCATTTCGGCGGACGCCATGCTGCTGCCGGAGCTGTTCGCCCCCGGGGAGGCGGAGCGGATCTACCTGAACTTCTGCGACCCCTGGCCCAAGAGCCGGGACGCCAAATACCGGCTGACGGCACCGGGCTTCCTGCGGCTGTACGCCTCGGTGCTGCCCCTGGGCGGGGAGATCCATTTTAAAACGGACAACCGCCCGCTTTTCGACTGGTCCATGGAGCAGTTTGCCGCCGAGGGCTGGGCCCTGCGCCAGGTGACCCATAACCTGCACGGGGACGGGCCCCAGGGAGTCATGACCGACTATGAGCTGAAATTTTACAGCCAGGGCGTCAAAATCAACCGCCTGGAGGCGGCAAAGACAGGGGAGACCAGAGATCTCTCCGCCGGGGAACCGCCCCGGCTGCGCAACGCCTCCCTGACGGACGCCAGAGGCTACGCGGAGAGCAAGAGAGACAACGGGGAGGGCGCGCCGTGAGATTCATATCCTGGAACGTCAACGGCCTGCGGGCCGTGCTGAAAAAGGGCTTTGAGGACATCTTTTGGAGCCTGGACGCGGATTTCTTCTGCCTGCAGGAGACGAAGGTGCAGGCGGGGCAGGTGGAGCTGGACCTGCCGGGCTACGAGAGCTACTGGAGCTACGCGGAAAAGAAGGGCTATTCCGGCACGGTCATTTTCACCCGGCATGCCCCTCTCTCCGTCAGCTGTAACCTGGGCCTGCCGGAGCACGACACGGAGGGCCGGGCCGTCACTTTGGAATATGAGGACTTCTACCTGGTCTGCGTATACACCCCCAATGCCCAGGACGGTCTGCGCCGCCTGGATTACCGGATGCGCTGGGAGGACGATTTCCGGGACTATCTCTGTTCCCTGGACCGGCACAAGCCGGTGATCGTCTGCGGGGACATGAACGTGGCCCATGAGGAGATCGACCTGAAAAACCCCAAGACCAACATCGGCAACCCCGGCTTCTCCTTTGAGGAGCGGGGGAAGTTCACGGAGCTGCTGGAGGCGGGCTTTACGGACAGCTTCCGTTGGCTCTACCCGGACAGGACCGACGCCTACTCCTGGTGGAGCTACCGGGCGGCGGCCCGGGAGCGGAACGTGGGCTGGCGGATCGACTATTTCGTGGTGTCCGACCGGCTGCGGGAGAACATCAAGGACGCCTACATCCTGCCGGAGATCACCGGCTCGGACCACTGCCCGGTGGGCCTGGACATGAGATGGTAGAGATCGGCGGCGTCGCGATCCGGGGCAGGCTGACTCTGGCCCCTATGGCTGGGGTGTCGGATTTCGCCTTCCGGGGCCTGTGCCGCTCCCTGGGGGCGGCGCTGACCGTCACGGAGATGGTGAGCGCCAAGGCCCTGGTCTACGGGGACGAGAAGACGAAGAGCCTGCTGTATGTCCCGGCGGAGGAGCACCCCTGCGCCGTGCAGATCTTCGGCCACGAGCCGGAGGTGATGGCCCAGGCGGCGGGCCTGGCCCTGGAGCTGTCCGGGGCGGATATCCTGGATATCAACATGGGCTGCCCGGTGGGCAAGATCGTCAAGGCCGGGGACGGCTCGGCCCTGATGAAGGACCCGGAGCTGGCGGGGCGGATCGTCGAGGCGGTCCGCGCCGCGGTGGACAAGCCGGTGACGGTGAAGATCCGCAAGGGCTGGGACGGGGGCAGCGTCAACGCCGTGGCCTTCGCCAAGGTCTGCCAGCAGGCAGGCGCCGCGGCGGTGGCCGTCCACGGCCGGACCCGGGCCCAGATGTACGCCGGAAGAGCGGACTGGGGCCTGATCCGGGAGGTAAAGCAGGCGCTGGAGATCCCCGTGTTTGCCAACGGGGACATTTTCAGCCCGGAGGACGCAGCCCATATCCTGCGCTACACCGGCTGTGACCTGGCCATGGTGGGGCGGGGCAGCTTCGGCAACCCCTGGCTGTTCGAGCAGGGCAGCGCCGCCATAGACGGCCGCCCAGTGCCGCCTCTGCCGCCGCTGGGGGCGCGGATGGACGCGGCCCTGGGGCAGATCGAGGCCCTGGCCGGAAACCGGGGCGAGCGGGCCGCCTGCCTGGAGGCCCGGCATCAGCTGCCCTGGTATCTGCATGGGGTGCCCTATTCCGGCCTCTACCGGCAGCAGCTGGTCCGGGTGGAGAGCCTGGCGGATATCCGGCGCATTATAAAAGACATCAAACGGGATCTCGGTTGACATAATATTGAAAACCGGGGACGAGAGAAGGTGAGAGCCTTGACCCAGGAGCGGGAACTGGCGGTCATCAGAAAAATCCTGGACGGCGATGTGAACGCCTTTGAGGAGCTGATGGCCGCGTATGAGAAAAATGTATACAACCTGGCCCTCCGCATGGTGCGAAACCCGGAGGACGCGGCGGACATGTCCCAGGAGGCCTTCATCAAAGCCTACAATTCCCTGTCCAATTTCCGGGGGGACAGCAAATTTTCCGTGTGGCTGTACCGGATCGTCTCCAATGTGTGCCTGGACTTTCTCCGGCGGCAGAGCCGGCGGGGCGCGGTCTCCCTGTCCATGGAGGACAGCGAGGGGGAGGAGGTCCAGCTGGATATTCCGGACGAGAGCCAGTCCCCGGAGCGGCTGCTGGAGCAGCGCCTGACCCGGGACGCGGTGCGCCGGGGGCTGCAGGCCGTGCCGCCGGACTCCCGGCAGATCCTGCTCCTGCGGGAGATTCAGGGCCTCAGCTATGAGGAGATCGCCCAGGCGCTGGACATCGAGGTGGGGACGGTGAAATCCCGCCTGTTCCGGGCCAGAAAAAAACTCTGCGCATTTCTTTTGGAAGACGGGAACATTCCCGATTATGTCTCGTCAAGCAAACAGGGAGGAGGTGAGACGCCATGAGCGGCTGTGAACGGTTTCAGGAAATGATCAGTCAGATGATCGACGGGGAGCTGCGCCCCGAGGACGAGGCCCTTTTGGCGGAGCACCTGAAGGGCTGCAAGGAGTGCGCGGCCATGTACGCCGCGTTTTCCGCCCTGTCCTCCGCCCTTTCGGAAGATTTGGAGGAGCCCCCGGAGAGCCTGCGGGAGAACGTGATGGCGCAGCTCCGGCGGCAGGAGCTTATAAAGAAAAACCGCCGGCGGCTGCCCCGTCCGGTGGGGAGCCTGCTGGCCACGGCGGCCTGCATCGCGCTGCTGATCGGCGCGTCCTACGCGGCGGCGCCCTTCCTGGAAAAGAGCGCCGACAGCGCCGTGCGCGCGTCCGGCGCGGCGGCACTGGCCGAGGGGCAGGCGGCGGATGCCGGCTTTGGCCGGGAGGCTGTGATCACCGTGGAAGCCCGGCCGGAGACCGAAGCGGAGGCCCCCGCCCCGGATACGGAGGGGAGCCCGGCAGCGTCCCGGGCGGCGGAGGCGCCCCAGGGCGCGGAGACAGCGCAGCTTGCGCCCCCGCCGGCCCCGGCGCAGCAGCCCGTGGCGGACGGATATGCCGCGCCGGCGGAGGATCCCCAGCCGGAGGAGGACGCCCAAGCGGCGGAGAGCAGTCTGTCCGCCGGCGGGGAAGAGGACCCGGCCGCGGAGGGGACGGTGCTGATCGCCTCCTACGTGGAGCTCTGGGACGAGGAAAAGCAGGCGGAGCTGGACGCCCTGTTAAACGGCCGGATCATGAAGACGGCCCTGGCGGACCTGCCCATGCTGATGACGCTGCCCGGGCTGGAGGGCCCGTCCATGGACGTCCCGGAGGCGGACCTGGAAGAGACGGAAGAGGCGGCGGAGGAGCCGCTGGAGCTCAGCCCGGAGGAGCTGGCGGAGTGCCTGCTCTATGTGCTCAGCCTGGACGAGGAGGGCCAGCGGCAGCTCCAGATCTACCTCTTTGAGGGGCAGATTTACTTTATGGACACGGCGGAGCAGATCCTGCAGCCCGCCCGCTGCACGGCGGAGGAGCTGGAGGAACTGCTGGCCTGAACAGGAAATAACCAGCTTTTGCCAGGCAAATCAGGGCATAATCGGAATTTCAAGTTGAAGACAAAGTGTCTTCAACTTGAAAACTTATCCAAGAGCATTCAAAAATGCTCTTGGATAAGAGTAGATTGAACGCTGAAAGGGGGCTCCCGCCCCCTCTCTGCCCTCTCCCCCTGCATGTTTATACATGGTTCTTCTGTTTGTCTACAGGCTGAATTTCTGTTAGCATTTTGCGGGTATTTTGCCTTGAAGTTTTGAAATATGTATGCTATAATACGTAACCGTCAATTTCTTATCGGTTGAGGCCTGGCTTCACCGAGGCATACAAGGAGAGATTATTCAGTGAAACGAGGCAAGGTATCAAACAATGTTATTCGCCGGCTGCCCAGGTATCTGCGCAAGCTGGACGCTCTGGAGGCCGCCGGCGTGAGCCGCATTTCCTCTTTTGAGCTGGGCCAGCAGTTGGGGCTCACCCCCTCTCAGATCCGGCAGGACTTCAGCTGCTTCGGCGAGTTCGGCCAGCAGGGCTACGGATACAACGTGACCGCTCTTCGGTCGCAAATCGCCAGCATTTTAGGAATGGACCGGGGCTTCTCGGCGATCCTGATCGGCGTGGGCAACATCGGCCACGCCCTGATGGACAATTTCTGCTTCAGCGACTGGGGCGTGAAGCTGGCCTGCGCCTTTGATATCAAGCCTGCCATCATCGGCACGGTCTTTAACGGCGTGCCCATCCGGTCCATGGACGAACTGGAGGCTTATTTGAAGGAGAACCGGGTGGATATCGCGGTGCTGGCCGTCCCCAAGGAGGCTGCCATCCCCGTGGCGGAGCTGCTCACCTCCCAGGGGGTGGAGGCCATCTGGAATTTCACCAATCTGGAGCTCACCGAGCCGAACAGCCCCACCATTGTGGAAAACATCCACTTTTCCGACAGCCTTTTGTCCCTGAGCTATTTCGTCGCCGAGCGGCATGACGAGAAGGCCGCCAGGGCCGCCAGAGCCGAGAAGCAGGGCTGAAACCCTTCCATACAAAAGCCCCCGAAAGGGGGCTTTTCGCGTCTTGCCGTCTGTAAACGGCAAAAGAACAGGAGAACGATATGTCAGACACCATTGCCGCGATCGCAACCGGCGGTCAGATCGCCGCCATCGGCATCGTCCGCCTCTCCGGGCCGGAGGCCATCACCATGGCCGAGGCCCTTTTTGAGCCCTTCGCCGGGGGCAGGCTCTCCGAAAAGGGGGACCGGAAATTGGTCTACGGGAACCTGCGCAGCCGCGCCGGAGAACTGCTGGATATTTGCCTGTGTACCGTCAGCCACGGCCCCGGAAGCTACACGGGGGAGGACACGGCGGAGTTTCAGTGCCACGGGTCCCCGGTGGTGCTGCGGGCATTGCTGGAGGAGCTGTTCGCCCTGGGGGCCCGGCAGGCGGGCCCGGGGGAGTTTACAAAGCGGGCCTTTCTCAACGGCCGTATGGAGCTGAGCTGCGCGGAGGCGGTGGTGGATATCATCGACGCGGAGAGCGTCGAGGCCGCCCGAAACGCGGCGGGCCAGCTGGCCGGGGCGATCAGCGCCAAGCTCCAGGGGATCTATGCCGCCCTGACGGAGGTCAGCGCCCATTACCATGCGGTGCTGGACTATCCGGACGAGGACATCGAGGATTTCCGCCTGGAGGCGTACCGGGGCAGCCTGGCCGCCGCCGAGGCGGAGCTGCGGGCCCTGCTGGGCACCTTTGACCGGGGGCGGCTCATGAACGCGGGCATCCCCACGGCCATTGTGGGCAGACCCAACGTGGGCAAGAGCTCCCTGCTCAACGCCCTGCTGGGCTACGAGCGGGCCATCGTCACCGACGTGCCCGGCACCACCCGGGACACGGTCCAGGAGCGGCTGCGGCTGGGGATCGTGCTGCTGCGGCTGACGGACACGGCGGGCATCCGGGCAACAGACGACCCGGTGGAGCGCCTGGGCGTGGAGCGCAGCCTGGCCGCCATCCGGGAGGCGGAGCTGGTGATCACGGTGCTGGACGGCAGCCAGCCCTTGAGCCCGGAGGACGGGGAGCTGATCCGGGCCGCCCGGGAGGCTAAGCGGGGGCTGCTGGTCCTGTCCAAGTGCGACCTGCCCCAGGTCCTGCCGCTGCCGGAGGAGGGGCTGCCGGCGCTGCGGGTCAGCGCCCTGACCGGGGAGGGCCTGGACCGGCTGCGGAGGACGGTGGAGGAGCTGTTCCCGCTGCCCGCCGTGCCCGCCGGGGAGATTCTGACTAACGCCCGCCAGGCGGACGCAGTGGGCCGGGCCATCGAGGCCATGGCAGCGGCCCGGGAGGCCATGGACGCGGGGAGGACCGCGGACATTGTCCTCACCGAGACGGAGGCCGCCATGTCCGCCCTGGGGGAGCTGGACGGCCGCACCGTCCGGGAGGACGTGACAGAACGGATCTTCTCCCGCTTCTGCGTGGGAAAATAAGACTGCAAAAAAACAGGACCGTGTATGTTTCACGGTCCTATTTTTTATACAGTACATTTATTGTAAAACAGCCTGGAAGGCCGAGAGCAGCAACAACAGCAGGAGATTGACCAGGGTAAACTCCCCCAGAAAGCGGCCGGTGTGAGCGTGCTCCGAGTGGGAATAGAGCTTGAGGCTGATCAGGCTGGCCAGGCTGGCGATAGGCGTCCCCAGGCCGCCCACGTCCACGCCCAGCAGCAGGGCGCGGGCCTGATCGGTGAAGCCGGAGAGCAGCAGGGCGGCGGGCACGTTGCTGATTACCTGGCTGGCCAGCAGGCCCATCAGGTACTCCCGTCCGGCCAGCAGGCCCTTCAGCAGCCGGTTCACCGTGTCGATCCGGGCCAGGTTGCCGGCGAAGATGAAGAAGGCCACAAAGGTGAGCAGGAGCATGAAATCCGCCTTGAGCAGGATTTTCCGGTCAAAGAGCAGCAGCACAATGAGCACCGCCGCCAGCATCAGCGGCCAGCTGAGCACCTTGACCACCGTCAGCAGGCAGACAAGGAAGAGCAGCAGATAGATCCGCAGCAGCCGCCGGTCAATGCCCGGCTCTTCCCCGAGAAAGCTGCTGAGGGGAGAGGCGGACAAAGTCAGGCAGCCTGCCAGCACCAGCGCCAGCGACAGGAGCCAGACCGGGAAGGTGACGGCCAGGAACTGCCCAAAAGTGAAATTATAATAGGAATAGAGGTACAGGTTCTGGGGGTTGCCCACCGGCGTCAGCATGCTGCCCAAGTTGGCAGCCACCGTCTGCAGCACCACGATCCGGATCAGGTCCTGCCGCCGGTCCGCCATGCCCAACACCACCACCGAGAAGGGGACAAAGGTGAGCAGGGCCACGTCGTTGGTAATCAGCATGGAGCTAAAAAAGCTGAGGCACACCAGCATGATGCCGATAGCGCGGGTGCTCCGGGCCCGGATGCAGAGGCTGTGTGCCAGGGAGGCGAAGACCCCCGCCCCCCGCAGCCCGGCCACCACGGTCATCAGCGCGTAGAGCAGGGCCAGGGTGCGAAAGTCCAGATAGCCCAGGTAGGTCCCGTCCGGGGGGACAAAAAAGCAGCTGACAGCTGCGGCCAGCAGGGAGACAAGCAGCACCGGCTCCCGCCGGAGAAAGGATCGAACAGTCGCCATCTTATGCGCTCCTGAATTTTCCAAATTTTCCGTCCCTGATCATACTCCGGCCGCGGGTAAATGTCAAAGCTTTTCTGAGGTAAACGAAAGTTTATCGCAGGAAAGATACCTTTCTCAGCCTGTCTCCTTCGGTCACCAGCGAAAACAGGGTTTTGTCTCTTGGTGTATTGTAGCCTTCTCTTGCCTCGTCGCAAGAGAAGGCTACCGAAGAGAAAGACGCCCGGGGAAGTTTCCCCGGGGCCCCTCTGGGAGCAGGGTACAGCAGACCCGTTCTCAGGTCGCCCGTCATCTTTCTTGCCGGTTTACCCCGGTGCAGACACTGGCAGAAATCGCTCCTGCGGTTGCTCGCACATATTTACATGGCTCGCTTGGCACTTGTTTCCTCATATAAACTTTCGTTTATCATCAAGAGCATTTTTAGGCAGACATAAAAGGCTGCAGCAAAAACACTTTGCTGCAGCCTATTAGTTAAAGCTGTCCCGGCCGCTTTGGAAGAGCTTTTCCACCCGTTCCCGCAGCAGCGCGTGCTCCGGCCAAGCCAGCTCCGGGTCTTCCCGAAGCAGGGCGTCCGCCTCCGCCTTGGCCCGCTGGAGGATCTGGGTGTCCGCCCCCAGGTCCGCGATATGCGTCTCCGGCAGGCCGTGCTGCCGGGAGCCGAAAAAGTCCCCCGGGCCCCGCAGACGCAGATCCTCCTCGGCGATCTGAAAGCCGTCGTTGGTTTTGCGCATGATGGCGAGCCGGGCCCGAACCTCCTCGCTCTCCGCGTCGGAGACCAGCACGCAGTAGCTCTTATGGGGCCCCCGGCCCACCCGGCCCCGCAACTGGTGCAGCTGGCTCAGGCCGAAGCGCTCCGCGTTCTCCACGATCATCAGCGCCGCGTTGGGCACGTCCACGCCCACCTCGATCACCGTGGTGGCCACCAGAATGTCCGTCTCCCCGGCGGCAAAGGCGGCCATCACCGCGTCCTTGTCCTTGGCCTTCATCCGGCCGTGGACACAGGCCACCTTCAGCTCCGGAAAGCGGGCGGCCAGCTCCGCGGCGTGCTCCTGGGCGGACTTGAGCTTCACCGGCAGGTCCTCGTTCTCCTCCACCATGGGGCAGACCACGAACACCTGCCGCCCCTCGCTGGTGAGGCGGCGGATAAAATTGTCCAGCCGGGCCCGGTAGCTCTCGTCCACCGGGAAGGTGTCCACCTTCTGGCGGCCGGGGGGCAGCTCGTCGATCACGGACACGTCCAGGTCCCCGTAGATGATCAGGGCCAGGGTGTGGGGGATGGGGGTGGCCGACATGACCAGCACATGGGGCCGCCCCCCCTTGCCGATCAGGGCGGAGCGCTGCTCCACCCCGAAGCGGTGCTGCTCGTCGGTGACCACCAGGCCCAGCCGGGCGTATTCCACGTCCGCGCTGAAGAGGGCGTGGGTGCCCACCACCAGGTCCAATTCCCCGGCCTTCAGGGCCGCCTTGACCTCCCGCTTTTCCTTGGCGGTCAGCGCCCCGGTGAGCCGGCCCACCCGCAGGCCCAGAGGGGAGAGCAGGCCGGAGAGGGTGGCGAAATGCTGCTCGGCCAGAATCTCCGTAGGGGCCATAAAAGCGCTGCTCAGGCCGTTTTTCCAGACGGCCCAGATCAGCGCGGCGGCCACCAGAGTCTTGCCGCTGCCCACGTCGCCCTGCACCAGCCGGTTCATGACCGCCCCGGAGCGCATGTCGCCCAGGGCCTCCGCCACGGCCCGGCGCTGGGCGCCGGTGGGCCGGAAGGGGAGAGAGGCCCAAAAGGGCTCCATCTCCACCGGGGCCAGGAGAATGCCCCCGTCCCGGACCCGCTGGCCCCGCATCCGGTCCAGCGCGCAGGCCAGAACGAAGAGCTCCTCAAAGATCAGCCGCCGCCGGGCCAGGGCCAGGGCGCCGAAGTCCGCGGGGAAGTGGATGTTCTCATAGGCGTAGCGGGCCTGGGCCAGGCCGCAGCGCTGCCGCAGCTCCTCCGGCAGAGGCTCCGGCAGCAGTTCGCCGCAGGCGTCCAGCCCCTGCCGGACCGCCTGCATCACCACCCGCTGGTTGAGCCCGGCGCAGAGCCGGTAGAGAGGCACGATCCGGCCGGTGACGCCGCCCTCCGCCCCCTCCCGCTCGTAAATGGGGTTGACCATGCTGCGCCGGGACCCGGAGACCTCCATTTTGCCGTAGAACACATAGCTCTCGCCCCGGTGCAGGTTGTCCTTCACATAGGGCTGGTTGAAGTACGTGAGCTCTGCCAGGCCGCTCTCGTCCGCGATGCGGAGCTTGACCAGCTCCAGCCCCCGGCGGATCCGGGTCAGCCGGGGCGTGTCCGCTACCAGGGCGCGGACGCACACGCTCTCCCCGTTCTGGGCCAGGGCGATGGGCTTATATACGCTCCGGTCCTCATATTTCCTGGGAAAGTAGGAGATCAGGTCATAGAGAGAAAAGACGCCCAGCTTTCCCAAAGCCTGCGCCTTTTTCTCTCCTATTCCCCGGATATACCGCACGGGGGTGTTCAGATCTGCCATATTCCGCCTGCCTGTCCCTTTATTCGGAGAAAACCAGGGTGTAGCTGTCGTTGGAGAGGGTGATCCGCTCCATCAGGCCGCTGGTACATACCACCCGGTTGTCATTGGTGACCATGACCATGTCAAAGCCCTTGTAGGTGCGCCAATAGCTCAGGGCCCGGTTCTCCCCCAGCACGAACATGGCCGTGGACAGGGCGTCCGCCATGATGCCGTCCTCGCAGACGATGGTCACTGACAGCAGCGAGTTGGAGACCGGGTAGCCGGAGACGGGGTTAAAAATGTGGTGGTAGGTGCGGCCCCGCATATCGGTAAAGTAGCGCTGATAGGTGCCGCTGGTGACCACGGCGGTCTCGCCCACGCTGAGCACGCCCAGGTAGCTGGAGGTGTTGTTGGGGTCCTGAATGGCCACGTTCCAGTTGGTCCCGTCCGGCTTCAGGCCCAGGGTCTGCACGTTGCCCCCCAGGGAGACGATGCCGCTCTCCACGCCCAGCTGCTTCATGGCGCTGATGGCGTTCTCCGCGGCGCAGCCCTTGGCGATAGAGGCAAAGCTGATCTCCGTATCCGCCGGGAAGGAGACCGAGAAGGAGCCGGAGCTGGGGAAGCTGTTGAGCGTCATCTTGTCAAAGGCTTTCCGGCCCAGGTCCTGGGCGATCTCCTCGTCGGTGGGGACGTAGTATTTCCCATCCACAAAGCCCCAGCGCTTGATCAGCGGGTACAGGCTCAGATCCAGCGCCCCGCCGCTCTGGACATAGACCAGGCTGGCGGTGCTGAGCATCTGGGCGATCTGCCCGGAGACCACGACGGACTGCCCGTTGGCGTGGTTGATGGCGTAGGTGGTGCTGGTGCTCAGCTCCGGGTCCAGCATGCTGTCCAGAGAGGAGATGACCTCCTGGGCCGCGGCAAGGCCCGCCTCCCGGTTCCTGCCGTAGGCGGTGAGGGTCATGATGGTGTCCATCGAGAAGATCTGGGACTGGGACATGCGGCTCTCGCCGCAGCCGGAGAGGGGCAGCAGCATGGCCGCGCAGAGCAGCGCGCAGACCGCCCCGGTGAGCAGCCGCCTGCGGGCGGCCTTACAGAAGGTCTTTGTGTGTCTCATAGAATTCTCTGTAGTCCTTCAACATGTATTTGAGGATCCTGGGCGTGTCCAGCTGATAGGGACAGCGCCGGCTGCACCGGTAGCAGCCCAGGCAGTCGTTGATCTTTTCCATTTTGGCCCGCCACTCGTCGCTCATATAGGGCTGCCAGGGGGAGCGGCGCAGCAGCATGTCCATCCGGGCGCAGTTGCGGATCTCGATGCCCACCGGACAGGGCATGCAGTAGCCGCAGCTGCGGCAGAAGGAGCCGGAGAGCTCCTGCCGCTCCTTTTTGATAAAGGCGGCCAGCTCCTCATCCATTTGGGGGTCCTCCTCCGCCAGAGCCAGCCACTGCGCCAGCTCCTCCGGCTTCTGGATGCCCCAGATGGGAACCACATTGTCATACTGCGCCATGAAGGCATAGCAGGCCCGGGGGCTGCCCAGCATCCCGCCGGCCAGGCCCTTCATGGCGATAAAGCCCATGTCGGCCGCCTTGCACTTCTCCGCCAGGGCCAGGTCCCGATCGTCGGAGATGTAGCTGAAGGGAAACTGCAGGGTCTCAAAAAGGCCCGATGCGATGCACTGCTCCGCCACGTCCACCCGGTGAGAGGTGACGCCGATGTGCCCGATCCAGCCCCGCTCTTTGGCCTCCAGCGCCCCGGCATAGGCCCCGTTGGGGTCGTCCCTGTCAGGCACGGCCTGGACCTGGTGGAACTGGAACAGGTCGATGTAATCGGTCTTCATCATGCGAAGGCTGTTTTCAATGTGGGCCAGGACGCCGGCCTTGTCCAGCGCGGCGCTCTTGGTGGACAGGACGATCCGATCCCGCACATCCGCCAGGGCCAGGCCGATCTTCTCCTCACTGTCCGTATAGGCGTTGGCGGTGTCAAAGTAATTGATGCCGCCCTCGTAGGCCGCCCGGAGAAGCCTGACGCCCTCCTCCTTGCTGCAGCGCTGAACCGGCAGACAGCCCATGGCGGTTTTGGTGACCTGAAGGCCGGTCTTTCCCAGGGTGATTTTCTTCATAAGCTTTTCCTCCGCCTCCCGCGTAAAAATTTTTTAAATCAACTCTTTACTTTGGACGATCCTTTTGGTATAATAAGCGAGCTGAAACGCTTGTGAGCCATTATATCAAATTCTGCAGGCAATGTAAAGCGTCAGGCGGCGTATAAAATTCCATATGTGCCCGTGGCGCAGCTGGATAGCGCGTTGGACTCCGACGTTTCAGGCGCTTTCAGTAGAGATAAGGCAAAAAGCCTTGATATTACTGGCTTTTTTCGGCGCCGGGGCAAAAAATCGGCAGTCGTTGACTACTGTTTGACCACTATTTTTGAAAAAGCAGTCTACCGCCGGAAGGCGTTAACTGAATACATGTGCCCGTGGCGCAGCTGGATAGCGCGTTGGACTCCGACTCCAAAGGTCGCAGGTTCGAATCCTGTCGGGCATACCAAGAGCACGCTGAAATCACCAATTTCAGCGTGCTTTTGTACTTGAAAAGTTCAATAATATTTCTCGTGGAGCTGCTGGCGGTTCCGCTCAGATTTCCAGCCCCTCCTGTAGAGCCTTGCTGGCGGCTTTCTTGTTCTTGTCGAAGGCGTGGCTGTAGATGTCCAGGGTGGTGCTGGGCTGGGGGTGGCCCAGGAGACCGGCGACGGTGGTCACGTCGGTCCCGCCCGCGATGAGGAGGCTGGCGTTCGTATGACGGAGTGAATGGACATTGAGCTTTTCCGGCAGGCCGTTTTTCTTGAGGATCATCTTGAAGCGCCAGGTGAATGTAGATGGCGTCATAGGCAGTTCCTCTCCCTGACGGCGGAAGATGTAATCATCATCCGTCAGCTCCCGGTTGTCGTAGGCCTCGGTTTTCCAGCGGCACTCGGACCTGAATTCTTCCAGCAGCGTGGCCATCTCCGGGGAGAAGTACACATAGCGGTCACCGGCAGCGGTCTTTGGGGGCTTGACTACGATGTCCTCCCGGCTGACCTTTACCACGTTGCGGCAGACGTGAATGCTGTGATCCTCATAATTGATGTCCTTCCATTTGAGCCCGCAGCACTCGCCCCGGCGCATCCCGGTGGCGATGATCAGCTTGTAATATAACTCGTACTTGATGCTCTCCTGTTCCAGAGCGGCGATGAGCTTCTGCACCGTTTCCTCGTCGGCGATCTTCTTCTCCTTGCGGATGCCGGAGTAGCGGTAGGTGCGCCAGGCCGGGTTGTGGTCAAGATAACCGCCCTCCATCGCATCGGAAAGGATGCCACACAGACAGGCGTGGATACCTTCTACGGTGTACTCGGAGAGCGGTTTTCCGTTGAGCATATTCTTTTCTTTCCGCATATCGGCATAGAATTTGCGGAAGTGTTCCGGCCGCAGCTCGGACAGCTTGTAGTGGCCCAGGTGCGGGAGGATACGGACAATGTCCTGCTTCTCTCTGGTGAGGGTGGACACGGCCAGCTTGTTTGGGGCCACCTCTTTGAGCCAGATGTCGATGTACTTTTCCAGGGTGATGGTTTTGTCCGGCAGCTTGGGAGAGCCTTTGCACTCCCGTTCAAAGAGGACGGCCTGCTCGTTGAGCCATTTTTCCGTCTGCTTTGGCGTCAGGCCGGCCGGTGGGGTGACGGTTTTCTGTTGGGACTTGCGGCGGTTGCCGTTGTAGTCGCAGCCCATGGATACGACGATCAGGTAGCTGCCGCCGCGCTTTCGTATGCTTGCCATTTCTCTTGACCTCCGTTCAGTAGAGTTGTCTTTTGGCAAACAGACAATACTCCAGAACGCCCGGAATAGCTATTGACAGAACCAACAAGAAAACCAGAGCTCATGCGGGCAGATTGCTCAATTCATTACTCATGGTTTGCGCGGCCTTCTCTTTCAGCTCCAGCATGGGGTGGCAGTAGGTTCGCTCCAGAAAGCCCGTGTCCCCATGTCCTGCCAGCTCCGCCACCGTCTGCCGGTCCACGCCGTGGTGGAGCAGGGAAGTGACGAAATAATGGCGCAGGGTATGCAGATGAAATTCCCTGGGAAAACCGTAATCGTCATACAGGCGGCGGAGCCTCTTGGTAAAAGTGTCGGGATGGATAGGCTGCCCGTCCCGGTTGGCAAAGACATAGGGGCTGAGAGGAAAGCCCTCCATTTGAGCGTGGTGATACTCCTCGTAGCACAGAGAGCGAAAGATGTCCACCACATCCTTCTCAATAATGACTATATGATGGCGAAACGCCAAAAGCGTTTCGCCGAGCAGCTTTGCTGCTCAGCAAAACAGCAGTGCTGTTTTGCCATATATTCATTGCAATGAGCATCGCGCCAATGATTCTTTGAATCATTGGCCACCAAACTTGTCGTTTGGCAGCGGAAAACAATTCACAATTCAATTGTTTTCCGCGTAGCGATGATCATTATAAATATTGACCGGGAGCGGCCGTTCTTCGTCTTGCCCTCCTGGACGCCTTTGCCGGGCACACTGCTGCGGGAGCGGCTGATGGTCAGCAGGGCGGAGCCGTCCTCCTGGACGGTGAAATCAGTCCAGCGCAGAGCGGCCAGTTCTCCGCGGCGGCAGCCGGTATACATGGCCAGAAAGTAATATGCCCTGTATATGAACGGCTTGTCCTGTATGGCGCAGAGAATATCCATGGCCTCCTGATGGGACGGAATGAGCTGCGCCCGGCGCTCCGTCATAGGCAGGTCGATCATATGTATAGGGGAAGCGAGAGAGGCCTTTATTGATTGGGTTCTTGAGGATGAGGGCATCAGGAAGTTCCTGAATTTTTTAAAACAGGCACGCGAAGATATTCTCATGGTAAAAAGGCAATACTCTTTCTTCTTGGAGGAACTGGAGAGCGACCAAATCTCGGAAAAGAAAAAAGGCCAAAGAAAGCTTCCTTTGGCAGAGCGAATATTACGGCATCATTTGGATGCGCTTATAAGCGGACGCAGTCTTGGTGAGGACCCAGAGGTAGACGCACCTCTGGTGAAGGTTCAGTACATGGTATACAAGCCTATGCCGCCGAGGGACAAAGAGAGAGGTTCACTACTATATATCGATATGGATGAAAAGCGCGGCGGCGACGATGGAGAAGCCCCAGGCAATATGTTCGATCCGCAGTATAATTCAGAGATCGTTGAAAAATGTACTTCGATCGGATAGCGGATTTCGTATATGTTGAGTTCATAAAAGGGATGCAGAAAGGGTATATCCTTAAGCGCTGCAAGAATTGTAAGAAGTGGTTTCTGCAAATGCCAGGTGCTTCTTTTTCTTACTGTGACCGCATAGCTCCCGGTGAGGAAGAGAAAACATGCCGCGATATTGGCGCTGTCGCCAATTTCCAGGCAAAGGTACAAAACAACGAGATATGGAAAGTTCACCAGCGAGCTTACAAAAAATACTATGCCAGAGTATTGAAAAAGAATATGACCAAGGCGGACTTTGAAGTATGGGCACGGGAAGCGGAAGCTTTGCGGGATGAGGCTTTGGAGGAGTACGAGTATTCAGGGCCAGAAGAAAGAGAGCAAATCGTAATTACCCTCACTAAAGAGCTTAACAAATTGTGAGAGCGTAAAATCCTGCTTTGTAGGCAACAGGAGGTTCCCGGACGGGGTATTGGCCGTTCCGCCCTCCGGGAATCGCTGCAAAGCCGAATTTCAAAATAACCTATTCACAAAAATAGTGATGGAGAACCGCTGAATCGGCGATTCTCCATCCCTATTTTGACCTGTTCAATTGCAGCAGGGCTGATCGTCCATAGACGGGCTGTCCATGGTACTCATGACCGCTGCCATGATCTTCACGCCCAGGCAGAAGCCGTCCTCGAAGCTCTCCCGCTCCCGCAGAGAGGTCATGTCTGCCCGGATATCCTGGCATTTTTCGAACAGCTCCATCTGTTCATTGCTCAGCGTGGCGCAGAGTTTTTCCTCGTTTTGCATGACCAGGGCCTGGATCTTCCTGAGCTTTGAACCGGGCGGGGCCATCTTGCAGTTGGGATTGATGTTCCCAAAATACAGGTCATCCAAGATATTCATAGTCATTCCCTCCTTCAGTGGCGGCAAAAGGCCCCGACAAGTGAAAGCGATTCACTCATCGGGGCCGCTGTTTTTGCCGTATTGCTTCGTTTCCTCTGTCGCGTCATTCGCGCTCACCTCCGCAACAACAAATGCCACAGAACCCGGAGAAAGTCAAGAGAAACAACCAAAAAATTTTGGCACGTGATTGCTACTGTGGATGTTTCTAAATGAAGAGAACCACTACATTAAAAAAGTTTCTTATGGAGAGTCAGTTTAAAGCAGGCTTGAAGAGTACGACCTAAATTCTCTAAAACCTGACCGTTGAAAAGCAGAACTGCGTGTAGCAGAGCGGCTGTTGTTCCAGAAGAAAGACTATCTCGACTTCCTTGCTCCCGTCGTAATTCCCAGTAAAAAAACGAGCCTGCATCAGAACAGTTTTCGGGCAGTTATCAGGAACTGGCCAGGCGGCCTAGGCTGCCAATGATATCTTCATGCTTTCCGGGGGAGAGGGCCCCCACATAGTTGCACAGAAAGGTGCCGGCGATGAGGATCATCATGGCCTCCGCCTCCTGCCGGCCCGTCTCCGGGCCATAGACGGCGATGAGGCACTGCTCCATGGTGTCCCTCCACTCCTGAAACTCCGCCTGGACCAGCTGGGCGATCTCCGAGCTGTAGTGGGTCAGCACATAGGTCTGGGTGGTGGCGTTGGGCCGTTCCTCGCCCGGCTGCCCGTCAGCCACATAGGCCATAAAGGCGTTCAGATAGGCCAGGTTGCTCTCATAATTTTCCCGGTCGTGCCCGGCAAACCAGGCCTTGCACTTGGCGGTCATGAAGTCCTTGGTGTAGCGCACATAGCTGACGACCAAGGCATCACGGCTGTCGAAATAGTTGAGGAGCTTGGCGTGAGACATGCCCGCCTCCGCCGCGATATCCCGCAGGGAGACCTTGGTCAGGGGTTTTCGCTCAATGCAGCGCTGAAAGGCCATCAGGATCTCCAGACGCATAGCTTCCTTATCTACTACCAAGGGCATGATCATCACCTCCTGACTATGATACCACGCCGCCGCTTCCCGGTCAAGAAAGGAGCCGCAGGCCTGTCAGCAGCATTTTGAGGCCCATGCCCGTCACCAGCAGGGCGCTGAGCTTGGCCAGGACCCGGTGCCAGGAGCGGGGGAGAAACGCCCCAAAGGCTCCGAAGAGGAAGAGGGGGAGGGCCGTCCCCAGAGAAAAGCACAGGGCGTACAGCCCGCCGCGGATCGGAGAACCGGCGGCCGCCGCCTGAAACCAGAGGGCGTACAGGGTGCCGCAGGGCATCAGCCCGGTCAGCAGCCCGATCAGCAGAGGCCGCCCGGCGCTGCGCCTCTTTGCGCCCTCCGGCAGACGGCAGGGCGGAGCCGGGAGCAGAGTGCCCAGACCGGGGAGAAGGCCCCACATATTGAGGCCCAGAAGGAACAGGCCCAGCCCAAGCAGCGTAAAAACCATAGACTGGACGCTCCTGTCCATCACCAGCGCCGCGCCGATGCCCCCAAACAGAGCCCCCAGCGCCGTATAGGCCAGCACCCGGCCGCCGTTGTAGGCCAAGGCAGCCCGCCGCTGCCCGGCCCGGCTCCGGGCGGTGCTCACAGCGCCCAGCAGTACGCCGCCGCACATCCCCATACAGTGGGGAGAGACGCTCAGCCCCAGCAGAAAGAGACTTCCGGCACCAAGCCCTTCCCGGAAGGTGCCTGCGCTATGGCCGGGAGCGGAGAAACGCCAGGCCAGCAGCCCGACCGCTGCCAGGCACAGAAGGTCCAGCACAAGAGCGGCGGGGCTTCTCTTTCCGGTGCTGTAACCAAGGCCGCGGACCACCGCTTCCAGCGTGTCCCGGCTGCTCAGCGCCGGATCATAGTCTACCAGGGCCCGGCCCTTCCAATAGCTGACGCGGACACGGAGCACGCCCCGGCTATGCAGCAGGGCTTCCTCCAGCTGCTCGGCGCAGCTGCGGCAGAAGAGGCCGCGGACGTTCAGTTCAAGACTTTTCGTTTCCAAATCGGTTCAACCTCAATGACCAGAGCAGGACCCCGTTGGAGGACAGGGCCATGGCGGCGGCCGCCATGGAGGGATTCAAGAAGCCCAATGCCGCCGCCGGGATGCAGACGGCGTTATACAGCAGCGCCCAGAGCAGGCTCTGCCGGACCGTGCGCATGGCGGCCCGGGACAGCTCCAGGGCCAGGGGCACCCTGCCCACGTCCCCTCCGGGGAGCACCACTTGGGCACAGTCGATGGCGATGTCCGTGCCGGTGCCCATGGCCACGGCCAGGTCCGCCGCCGCCAGAGCTGGGGCGTCGTTGATACCGTCGCCCACCATGACGACGGTCCTTCCGGCGGCCCGAAGCTTTTCAACTTCAGCGGCCTTCTCCTCCGGCCTTACGCGAAAGAGCAGGTTTTCAATGCCGCATTGTGCGGCCACGGTTTTGGCTGTCTCCTCTTTATCCCCCGTGAGCATCCAGACCTCCAGACCCCGCTCCTTCAGCCGGGCGACGGTCTCTTTTGCTCCGGGGCGGAGGGGATCGGAGCCGCTCAGATCTCCCAAAGTCAGGGTGCCGGTCTTGTCAAAGACCACAGTGTCCGCCCGGCAGGCCCGCTCCAGGGCCTCTCCACCCTTGAAGAGCACGCCCAGCTGGGCCGCCCGGCCGGCAGCCACCATCAAGGCCGTGGGCGCAGCCAGGCCCAGAGCGCAGGGGCAGGCGATCACCAGAACGCCGCACACCGTCTGGACGGCCCGGCCCAGGTCCCCTGGCGCTCCGTAAAAATACCAGCCGCAGAACACCAGCAGGGCCACAAGCAGCATCGCGGGGACGAAAGCGGCGGCGATCCGGTCTGCCAGGCGCTGAACAGGGGCCTTGGCATTTTGGCAGCGCTGCACCAGTTGGGCGATCTGGCTGAGGGTGGAATCCCTCCCTAAGCAGGCAGCGGCGATCACGGCGCTGCCCTCCCTGTTCAGGCTGCCTCCGGCAACGCTGTCCCCCGGCCCCTTTGGAACAGGGACGCTCTCGCCGCTGAGCATGGACTCGTCCACCGCGCAGCTGCCATCCAGAAGGACGCCGTCCACCGGGACCCGCTCACCCGGACGCAGAAGCACCCGGTCACCTTCCCGAATCTCGTCCACGCTGAGCTCTTTCTCCGTTCCGTCCCGGAGTACACGGGCGGTCTGGGGCTGGAGCCGGAGCAGGCTCCGCACGGCGCTGCCCGCCTGATAGACGGCCAGAGCCTCCAAGTAGCGCCCGAAGAGGATCAGGCACAGCAGCACGCCTCCGCCCAAAAAATACAGTCTCAGCTCCGGCCCGCCGGTGAACACCAGAGCGGCGCTGTAGGCGTACATAAGGGTGGAGGCCAGGGCAATCAGGCTGTCCATCCCCAGAGTGCCTGAAAGCAGGGCACGAAAGGCGCTGCGGTAAAAGAATAGGCCGGGACCGAACTGCAAAAGCGTGGCGATGACGAATTGGACCCAGGGAGGCAGAGCCCACAGCAGGGGCATGGTCAGAGCCACGGAGGTGATCAGGGTCCGCAGAATGTGAAAGCGCCGGTCCAGCTCTGCTTCCTCGTCCCCGTTCTCCACTCCTCCCAGCTCCGCCTCCAAGCCCACCTCCCTGGCAGCCAGGAGAAGGGGCCGGCTGTCAGTTCCCAGAGTGTACAGGCTCACCCAGACACAGTCCGGCTTCCACTCCAGGCCGCACACACCGGGCACTGCCTCCAGGGCCGAACCCAGCCGTGCCCGGGCGGCCTCGTCCGGGCAGGTACAGCGGAGCTGCACCCGGTCCCGGCAGACAGAGAAGCCTGCCTTTTTGATGCGATGCACCAGCTCCGGGAGGTCGAGGATTTCCTCGTCATATAGGACCGTGACCCGGCGACTGGCAAAATTGGCATCCGCCTCCTGGACACCGGGCAGGCCAAGAAGCGCACGGCTGATCCGGCGGGAACAGGAGGCGCAGTCCATATCCGGGATCTTTAGACTGACATCTCTCATAACAGACTCAGGCCGCCGCCTCTCTTTTCAGCCGGAGAAAGTTTTTAAAGCCGATGTAAGAGCAGGGGAGGCAAAAGACCGGTACATGAAACAGCAGCACCCAGCTGATCCAGTCTACCCCCTGATAGAAGTTTCCCTGGTAAGTAACGCCTTTCATCAGCTCAAAGTATGAGAAGTTCCATACACCCCAGAGTCCGGTGGCGGAACCGAAGAGGTGCAGGATCAGAAAAGAGGCGGAGGTGAAGATCCCGCCAACAGCCCCCACCAAGGTAGCGGACATACGGTTGGATTTAGCCAGAAAGATGGTGACGGCAGGGAAAATGTACACCGTCAGATTCAGGGCCCAGATAGCCAGAGGAATGTGATAGCCCCAGTTGAGGGCCTGGCGGATGTGATCCCCATCGTGGATGAGCACGGCGGCGACCATCACGAGGCCGCAGAGAAACATGGTGTGCGCGGTTTTAGCGTCCAGCTTCTTGTCCAGCATGGCGGCAGTCTGCTTGTTTGACATGATCGTTTCCTCCCTGAAAATTTTTACTGACCAGTTGGTAAGAATAATATAGCACGGGCCGGAGATCCCTGTCAAGTTGCCGTTGACATTTTTGTGACCAAATGGTAAATTTAATTTATGGATTGGAGGGAGGGGACCAGGAGATGAAGCTGCATATTCTCCGCTGCGGCCAGATCCGCGTGTCGCCCGCGGCGGCCCTCAGCGGCGGGAGCGGCGCGGCAGACACGGCCCGGATGCTGACCGCACGGGAGAGGGAGCGGGTGACGCTGCCGGTCTTTTGCTATCTGATCGAGCACCCGAAGGGGCTGGTGCTGATGGACACCGGCTGGTGCCGGGACATCAGTCCCCGGGGCGTATATGACCCGAAGGCGGTGCGCCAGGTCCTTCCTGCCCAGCTGGCCGCTCTCTACCGGCCCTGCCTGCCGGAGGGGGAGGCTATCCATGAACAGCTGGCCGCCCTGGGGCTCCGGCCGGAGGATCTGGACTGTGTGCTGCTCACGCACATGGACGCGGACCACACGGCGGGGCTGCGCCATCTGCGAGGGGCGAAGCGGATGCTGGTGGCGGAGGACGAGTATTTCTGGTCCTGCCGCACGGTGTATAAGCTCCGGCAGCCGATGAACCTATGGGAGGGCCTGCCCTTGGAGCGGTATTACTACCGGGGTATGCCACTGGGTACCAACCGCTGGGCCTATGACCTGTTTGGGGACGAGAGCCTGATGCTCATTAATCTCCCAGGCCACACCGACGGCCAGGCAGTCATACGGCTGAAGAGCGGCGGAAAGTTCGTCATTCTGGCCGCTGACGCGGCCTTTTCCCCGCAAAACTGGCAGGAGCTGCGGCCGCCCGGCCTGGGCTTTGACCGGGGGATGCAGCTGAAAGCTCTGCATTGGCTCAGGGAGCAGGAGGCGGACCCGGCCTGCCTGGGGATTTTTTGCAGCCATGATCCGGCTGTGCAGGCTCAGGTCTTGGTTATCTGACTCTCGGTGGCTCGCGGTTGGTGTGGCTGGCACCGGAATTTTGAATTTGATCAGTAGGATTCGAAGGGAGCGGTGTTCAGGGACCCCACAAAAGTTTCTGCTTTTGTGGGGAAAGGAGAAGGGCCTCCGACCGACGCATAGGGCCGCGCCTGCGTGGCTCTATCGTCTTCAGAGTTCCTTCGACGCCGATCCGGCCCGGCCGCATAAGGGAGGCTCCAAATCTTTGATTTGGCTAAATGGTTCAGCGTAAAACACAGTCCCTGCCGAGGGTACTGGAAGTGGACAATATTAAATTGCTAAAGCCGGATGCTTATGGTACAATCGGCGAAGAGGCGCAGACAGATCGGTAAATCGGCTTTTGTGAGGAGAAAACACACAATGCTTTTTATCAAGAACTTAGAAACGCCAAGATTGACGATTCGTTCTTGGCAGAAGTCTGATATAGATTTTACGCTGTCTCTATGGGGAGACAAAGAAAACGGAAAGTATATGAGCGATCCTGTCCGTGAGAATATGGATGAGGCGTATCTCAAATGTGTCGATGAGATGGAGGATAACCCCGAGGGATATTATCTGGTTGCTGAATGGAAAGAAAACAGTACGCCTGTAGGCACCTGCTGCATATTCCCTGAAAACGGGAATTACGATATCGGGTATTGTATCTCAAAAGACCATTGGAAAGAAGGCCTCGGAACCGAAGTGGTTGATGCTGTTATTCGCTGGGTTAAGGCGGAAGGCGGCAAGTCCGTCACAGGAGAAGTGGCAGATAGCAATCTTGCGTCGGTTGCGCTTCTTCGCAAATTAGGGTTTTCAGAGGACAGAAAAACGCGCTACAAAAAATGGGGGGGAAGAAACCTATTTTGACGCCCATTATTATAAGCTGAACTTAGAGTGAGCATTTTATTCTGCACAGCCAAGTCTTCCCGTTTGTCAGATCGAAAAATTGCGGAGTTATGGAGAGAAAAGCATGGAGATCAATATAGATTTCGAACATCCGTATTTTGATGAAGAAGCTGTCTTCGGCTTAATGCCCAGCGACTTGGATCGCTTTTATGCGGATGAAAGCGAGAGAAACCGGCTTAACCTGTTCTTTGTACTAGAGGCGTCGTTGCACAGGTTTCAGAGAGAAAACAGGCTGAAAGCCGCTGCCCGCTGCGCATTTTTGATGGCGTATTATCTTTTCATCCCCTTGACGCCCACTGCCTCTTCTGAGTTGGCGGCGTTTTATATTGACAGGGCCATAGAATGGGACGAAACGCCGGAATATTGCCAATGGAAAGAGCGCATAGAGCAGGGGAATTGACGAGCGCTCGTTTGCCGGGGAAGAGAGAAAACCATGGGAACGTTTGAAGAGATCTGGGACATTGTGCGTCGGATACCGCCGGGGAAGGTGGCCACCTACGGGCAGATCGCCCGGCTGACGGGGCGGCCCCGGGGCGCGCGGCTGGTGGGCTGGGCCATGGCCGCCTGTCCGGCGGAGAGCGGCGTGCCCTGTCACCGGGTTGTGGACCGGTTTGGCGGTACGAAAAAAGCCTTTGACGAGCACATGCCCGGCGGACAGCGTTTTTTGCTGGAGGCGGAGGGCGTGCTGTTCCGCCCGGACGGCACGGTGGACATGGCCTGCTGCGCATGGCGGCCGGAGTGAGGGCAGAAAATATTGCCCTTTTGACATCTGTTTTGCGAAAACCGCGAAAAGCCGGAAGTCCTTGTGACCCAAGGGCCTCCGGCTCAGCTTGTCAAAAACGCCTCGCAGAGTTTCGCGCCCGCAGGCGCGAAAGCAATTTAGATTGTTTTTTCCGGGGACATGTGCCTCGGAAAAAACACTTCTCAGCCCGCAAACGTGCGCGAACCCCGTCAAAGACGGGGTTCGTCGTGCGCTGCAGCGGGCTGCAACTCTTTTGTCAAAAAAGGGCTGTAGCCCTTTTTTGACAGTCTCTAGCCGGAAGTCCTTGCGGCGTAAGGGCTTCCGGCTTTGCCGGTAAAAGGGCGCGGGTTTGAATCCCGCCTGGCGCAGCTGCCGGCTTGTCTTATGCTCCCCTTTTTTCAAATTCCCTATTGCAATTTCCTTTCGGACAGAGCATAATCGTTGTAGCGCTGAACACTTCAGAAGGAATGAACAGAGGAAGGAGAATCGCGCAGAAGTTTATGGGAAAAGAGAAAAGACATATTCTGCTCTGCGGCAGCCGCCGCAGCGGGCGAAGCGCCATGATCCGCGCCCTTACACAGGACCTGACAGTGCCGCTCTACGGATATGTGACCCACACCCTGCGGACAAACGCCGACGGCTTCCATGAGATCTATCTGTTCCCCTATGGCGCGGCGGACCCCCGGCCGGAGGAGGACTGCCATGTGGGCGACTGTGACACCCGCTGCCGGGTGATCTATGACCGGGTTTTTAATACCCTGGGGGTGGAACTGCTGGCGGAGAGAGAGGACGGCATCCTGGTGATGGATGAGATCGGCTTTATGGAATCAGACGCCGAGGCCTTTTGCCGGACGGTGCTGGCCCGGCTCAACGGGGACGGGCATGTGCTTGCCGCCGTGAGGACCAGTATTGACACGCCCTTCCTCCGGCATGTGCTTGCCTGCGAAAAGGCACAGGTCGTAGAGATGGTGCCGGAACGGTTTGAGGAGATCTGCCGCGAATTGGAGCCCGTGGTCAAAAGTTGGGCGAGGGAGGCTTCTGTATGCAGATCCATATAACGCCGGAGCAGGCAGTCCGGATTATGGAGGAACAGCCCGCCTGTCCCAGGGCGGAGGAGCTGCCTCTCTCTCAGACCCTGGATCGGAACCTGGCAGAGGATATTCTGGCCCGCCTGGACCTGCCGCCCTTTGACAAAAGTCCCTTTGACGGTTACGCCTATCGGACAGCGGACGTGCCCGGCACCCTGCGGGTGATCGGGACCTTGGCCGCCGGAGCGGAGAGCGTGCCGGAACTGAAGCCCGGCCAGGCAATGAAGATCTTTACCGGGGCCCCGGTGCCCGCCTCCGCCGACGCCGTGGCGAAGCAGGAGAATGTGCGGGAGCGGGACGGGCAGCTTACAGTCTCGTTTAAAGCTGCTTCCGGGACCAATGTGATCCGGGCAGGGGAGGACTGCAGGGCGGGGGCCCTCTTGCTCCCGGCGGGAACGCGGCTGCTGCCCGCTCATCTGGGGATGATTGCCGGGCAGGGCCTTGCCTCGGTGAAGGTCTGGCGAAAGCCAAAGGCCGTGCTGTGCCCCATCGGCTCAGAGCTGGCGGAGCCGGGCGGGCCCTGCCCTCCCTACGGCATTTACAACAGCAGCAGCTTTGCCCTCTGCGGCATGCTCGCCCGCATGGGCTTTTCCGCCGCCCGCCTTCCGGCGATCCCGGACCGGGAGGAGCTCATTTTTGAGACCGTGGAGAGAGCCCTGGCCTCTGACGCGGAGGTGGTTTTCACCACCGGCGGCGCGTCCGTGGGGGAGTACGATTTTGCCCGGAGGACCGCGGAACGCCTGGGCGCCGAGCCCCTGTTCTGGAAGATCCGGATGAAGCCGGGCGGCGCGATTCTGGTATCCCGCGCTGGGAGCAAGCTGCTGATCAGCCTCTCCGGCAACCCGGCCGCGGCCATGATGAGCCTGCTGGTCGTTCTCCGCCCCTGGCTTACGGCCATGACCGGCGGACAGGACCGGGCGGAGCTGGTCACGCTGCCGCTGAAAAGAGAACTGCCGAAAAGCAGCAGTGTGCTCCGGCTGCTGCGCGGGCATCTGGATCTGAGCGGGGGGCGGCCCTGCTTTGAGGAACATGAGGGCCGGGGCAACGGAAATCTGGCGTCCTTTGCGGGCTGTGATCTGATCGGCATGATCCCGGGCGGCCGCGGCCCCCTGAAACGGGGAGAGGAAATCACGGCCCTGCATTTGCCGCCCGAGTTATGCTGACTGTAGCCGCAGAGCGCGGCGAGGGCACGGACGTCCTCCGGATGATCAACTAAAAAATACAGCACGCCGGAGACCCGCGAATGCGGGCTTCCGGCGTGCTTTTTGGCAATTTGGTCAAACGGGAGAAAAAATGTCCCTTGTCGCGGAAATAATTGTAATTTTTGAACATTTCATGCTTGACGGATGATAACAGAATGGAATATAATTAAAAATACCAAATTATATTTCGTTGCAATTCGCATTTCATTACAACTTGACCGACGGAGGTGTTCTGCATGAAGCTGATGAAGACGGAAGAGGCCGTGGGGCAGATCCTGTGCCACGATATCACCCAGATCATCCGGGGCGTTACCAAAGACGCGGTTTTTCGCAAAGGCCACGTCATTCGTCCGGAGGATGTCCCGGTGCTGCTGAGCGTGGGGAAGGACCACGTCTATATCTGGGAAAACGACGAGACCAAGCTGCATGAGAACGAGGCGGCGGAGGTGCTGCGGGACATCTGCCTGAACGAGCACATGAGCGCCACCGAGCCCAAGGAGGGCAAGATCGAGCTGATCGCCCAGGCGGACGGCCTGTTTCTCATAGACCTGGAAAAGCTCCGGGCCATCAACGGGCTGGGCGAAATGATGATCGCCACCCGGGCCTCGGGCTTTCTGGTACATAAGGGGGACAAGCTCTGCGGCGTGCGGGTGGTGCCCCTGGTCATCGAGAAGGCCAAAATGGAGGCGGCCAGGCGGACTGCGGGGGAGACGCCGATCATGCGCATCGTTCCGCTGAAGGCCAAGAACTGCGGCGTGGTCACCACAGGCAACGAGGTCTTTTACGGCCGCATCGAGGATACCTTCACCCCGGTCATTGAGGGCAAGCTCCGTGAGCTGGGCTGCGCGATGACGGCCCATGTGACCTTGAACGACGACCATGAGAAGATCACCCAGGCCATCAACGACATGCTGGCCCAGGGCTGCGACATGGTCTTTTGCAGCGGCGGCATGAGCGTGGACCCGGACGACAAGACGCCGCTGGCCATCAAAAACACCGGGGCGCGCATCGTCTCCTACGGCGCGCCGGTGCTGCCGGGGGCCATGTTTCTGCTGTCCTACACGGCGGACGGGCGGCCGGTCTGCGGCCTCCCCGGCTGTGTGATGTACGCCAAGCGCACGATCTTTGACCTGCTGCTGCCCTATCTGGTGACGGATACGCCGGTCACGGCGGAGCTGCTGGCGGGGCTGGGGCACGGGGGACTGTGCCTGAACTGCCCGGTGTGCCATTTCCCCAACTGTGGGTTTGGGAAGGGCATATAAATCGGAGATTTTACCTTTAACGAGGAGGCGGCTCTATGATCGACCAATATGGCCGGAAAATAGACTATATGCGCATTTCCGTCACCGACCGCTGCAACCTCCGCTGCCGGTACTGCATGCCGGAGGATCTGCTCTCGGTGGATCATGAGGATATTCTGCGCTATGAGGAGCTGCTGCGCGTCTGCGCGGCGGCGGTGGAGCTGGGCATCCGCAAGTTCAAGATCACCGGCGGGGAGCCCCTGGTGCGCCTGGGCTGCGCGGACTTTATCGCCCGGCTGAAAAAGCTGCCGGGGGTGGAGCAGGTGACGCTGACCACCAACGGCCTGCTGCTGGCGGAGAACCTGGACGCTCTGTGCGCGGCAGGCCTGGACGGGGTGAACATCAGCCTGGACGCCCTGGACGAGGCCCTGTTCCGGCAGATCAGCGGGGGCCGGGGCTCCGCCGCCCAGGTGCTCTCCGCCCTGCGGCAGAGCGTGGAGCGGGGGCTGAAAACCAAGCTCAACACGGTGATCCTGGAGGAGAACGCCGGCCAGGCGGAGAGCCTGGCGGCTCTGGCCGGGGAGCTGCCGGTGGACGTGCGCTTTATCGAGCTGATGCCCATCGGCTTCGGCGCCGCCCTGAACCGGGCCAGCCCGGACGAGCTGCTGGAGCGGCTGAAGCGCCGCTGGCCGGATCTGGAGCCCACGGACGAGAAGCGGGGCAACGGCCCCGCCCACTATTATAAAAGCGCCGCCCTGCAGGGCCGCATCGGCTTCGTCGACGCGGTGAGCCATAAGTTCTGCCAGAGCTGTAACCGGGTGCGTCTGACCGGCACGGGGCTGTTGAAGCCCTGCCTCTGCTACGACGAGGCGGCGGACCTGCGCGCCCTGCTGCGCGCCGGCTGCTCGGACGCGGAGCTGCGGCAGGCCATGGAGGAGCGCATCTACAATAAGCCCCGGGCCCACAGCTTTGACAGGCCCCGGGACATCACGGAGAAGAAGGCCATGAGCCAGATCGGAGGCTAAGAGATGGGAAAGGTGATCGCCGTCTGCACAAGTGACCGGAAGGGCATCCAGAAGACGGATGTGCAGAGCGGGACTTTTGAAACAGACTGGGGCATCCGGGGGGACTCCCACGCCGGGAAATGGCACCGGCAGATCAGCCTCCTGAGCGCCGATAAAATAGCGGCCTTCAACGAGAAGGGGACCGGGGTCGTCCCCGGCGCTTTCGGGGAGAACCTGGTGGTGGAGGGCTTCGACTTCCGGGCCCTGCCGGTGGGGACCCTGCTGCGCTGCAACGGCGTGCTGCTGGAGATTACCCAGATCGGCAAGGACTGCCACAGCCACTGCGAGATCTACAAGAAGATGGGGGACTGCATCATGCCCCGGGAGGGGGTATTCGCCCGGGTGCTGGAGCCGGGGACCATCTCCGTGGGCGACGAGATGCTGATCGAGGAGCGCAAGAGCCCCCGCCCCTGGCAGGCGGCGGTGATCACCCTCAGCGACAAGGGTTTCAAGGGCGAGCGGGAGGACAAGAGCGGCCCGGCCATCGTCCAGCGCCTGACAGAGGCGGGCTATGAGGTGGTGGAGCAGATCCTGATCCCGGACGAGGCGGCGATTTTGAAGCGGCATCTGACGCGCCTGGCCGACCAGCGGCAGTTGGACCTGATCCTCACCACCGGCGGCACCGGCTTCAGCCCCCGGGACATCACCCCGGAGGTGACCGTCGCTGTGGCCGACCGGCTGGCCCCCGGCATTGCCGAGGCCATGCGGGCCGAGAGCCTGAAGATCACCCCCCACGCCATGCTGTCCCGGGCGGCCTCCGTCATCCGGGGCAAGACCCTGATCGTCAATCTGCCCGGCAGCCCCAAAGCCTGCATGGAGAATATGGATGTGTTTTTGAATACGATCCCTCATGCTATGGGCCTGCTGCGGGGCGAGGTACACGACTGCGCCAGAACATGATTTTTCTTAGGTATAAGCGTGTAAAGCACGTTTATATCAACTGCAAGAGGATTCAAAAATGCTCTTGCAGTTGAACGGATTGAACGCGAAAGGGGGCTCCCGCCCCCTCTCTGCCCTCTCCCCCTGCATGTTTATGCATGGTCTTTCTGTTTGTCACTCTAATATAGACGTGTAAATCACGTTTATATAAATTTGACCCTGAAACATGGGAAAGGAGAAACGGAAATGAGAACGCAGAAAAAAATCCTGCCGCTGCTGTTGATTTTGGCAATGGCGGCGGGGCTGGCCGCCTGCGGCCAGTCCAACCAAGCGGCGGCGCCCGAAGCGCCCGCGGCCACCGAGGCCCCCGCGGAAAAGACGGAGCTGATCGTTTTTGCCGCCGCCTCCATGACAGAGACCCTGGAAGAGATCAAACCCCTGTATGAGACGGAGCATCCGGATATCGAGCTGGTCTACAACTTCGATTCCTCCGGCACGCTGAAAACCCAGATCCAGGAGGGGGCCGCCTGCGATCTGTTCATCTCGGCCGGGCAGAAGCAGGTGGACCAACTGGACATCGAGGCGGACCCGGAGGTGAACACGGAGGGTCTGGACTTCGTGCTCCAGGGGAGCCGGATCGACCTGCTGGAGAACAAGGTCTGCCTGGTGGTCCCGGAGGGAAACCCCAAGGGCATCGAGAGCTTTGACGCCCTGGCGGAGCACCTGAAGGCCGGAGACATCCTCATGGCCATGGGCAACAGCGATGTGCCGGTGGGCCAGTACACCCAGAAAATCCTGACATACTACGGCCTGGACGAGGAGGCCCTGGCCTCCGCCGGTGTGCTCACCTACGGCTCCAACGTGAAGGAAGTCACCACCCAGGTCACGGAGGCCAGTGTGGACTGCGGCGTGGTCTACGGGACCGACGCTTTCAGCGCGGGGCTGGCCCCGGTGGACCAGGCCACCGCCGAGATGTGCGGCCAGATCATCTATCCCGCCGCCGTGCTAAAAACCGGCGAGCATACGGACGCGGCCCAGGCCTTCCTGGACTATCTGACCACGGAGCCGGCCATGGCTGTGTTCGAGGCCGTAGGCTTCTCCCCAGTAGGCTGAGCAAAAAACGGGAGGGGGCAATACCGTCAAAATTGCCCCCTTCAAGGTGAAGACAAAGTGTCTTCACCTTGAAGGCTTATACAAGAGCCTTCAAAAAAGCTCTTGTATAAGTGCAGATTGAACGCTGAAAGGGGGCTCCCGCCCCCTCTCTGCGCTCTCCCCCTGCATGTCCCTGCGTGGTTCTCCTGTTTGTCCACAGTCTGAAGTCAATTTCGGAGTTTTGTTATGACGATCGATTGGTATCCCCTGCTCAATTCCCTGCGGATCGCGGCCATCAGCTGCGTGCTGGTGTTCTTTTCGGGGATCTTTTTCGCCTATTACGCCCACCGGCTGCCCCGGACGGTAAAGGGCCTGCTGGACGTGGTGCTGACCCTGCCCATGGTCCTGCCGCCCACGGTCTGCGGCTATTTCCTGCTGCTCCTCTTTGGGGCAAAACGCCCGTTGGGCATGTTTCTGGCCCAGTTCGGCGTGAAATTTGTCATGACCTGGTACGGCGGGGTCCTGGCCGCCGCGGTGGTGGCCTTCCCGCTGATGTACCGCACGGCCCGGGGCGCTTTCGAGAGCTTTGACGAGACGCTGGCCTATGCGGGCCAGACCCTGGGCCTCTCCAACAGCTATATTTTCTGGCGTATCCGGATGCCCGCCTGCCGGCAGGGTATCCTGGCCGGGACCGTTCTGGCCTTCGCCCGGGCCCTGGGGGAGTACGGCGCTACCAGCATGCTCATCGGCTACACCCCCGGCCGGACCGCCACCATCTCCACCACCGTCTACCAGCTCTGGCGGACGGACGACGAGGCGGGGGCCTTGTTCTGGGTGCTGGTGAACCTGGCCATCAGCACCGTGGTCCTCCTGGCTGTCAATCTCCTGGAGGACAGGCAGAGAAGGGGGGCCAAAAGGTGAGCCTGATCGTGGACATCCGAAAGCGCCTGGGCAATTTTACCCTGGAGGCCGCCTTTGAGGCGGAGGACGGCATCACCGGCATCCTGGGCCCCTCCGGCTGCGGCAAGAGCATGACCCTCAAGTGCATCGCCGGGGTCGAGAAGCCTGACGCCGGCCATATCGAGCTGGACGGCGTGACGCTCTTTGACGCGGCGCGGAAAATCGACCTGCCGCCCCAGCGGCGGCAGTTGGGCTATCTGTTTCAAAACTACGCCCTGTTTCCCAACATGACCGTGCGGCAGAACATCCTCTGCGGCCTGCACAGGGAGAACAGCCGGGAGGTCAGGGAAGAACGGGTTCGGGAGATCGTCCGCCTTCTGCGGCTGGAGGGCCTGGAAGAGCACCGGCCCGCCCAGCTCTCCGGCGGCCAGGCCCAGCGGGCGGCCCTGGCCCGCATCCTGGTGAGCGAGCCGAAGCTCCTGATGCTGGACGAGCCCTTTTCCGCCCTGGACGGGCATCTGCGGGACAGCCTGAAGCTGGAGCTGCGGGACCTGCTGAAGGGCTTTGGCCGGGAGGTGCTGCTGGTGACCCACAGCCGGGACGAGGCCTACGATCTCTGCGGCCGGATCGCGGTGATGGACGCCGGCCGGCTTTTGACGCTTAAGCCCACCAAGGCCCTGTTCGCCGACCCGGGCAGCGTGGAGGCCGCCCTCCTCACCGGCTGCAAAAACATCGCCGCCGCCCGGAAAACCGGGCCCTACGAGGTGGAGGTGCCGGACTGGGGCGTGCGGCTGCAGACGGCCCGGGAGGTCCGGGAGGATTTGAAAGCCATCGGCATCCGGGCCCACTATTTCAGCCCCGCCGCCAGGCAGAACCGGATGCGGGTGCGCTACGCGGAGGAGATGGAGGAGCCCTTTGAGCTGATCCTGCAGTTTCGCACGGCGGGCCAGAGCCCGGACAGCCCGTCCATCTGGTGGCGGCTCCCCAAGGACAAGCGTCCCCAGGTCTTCCCGGAGGAGATCGGGATAAACCCGGTCAATATTCTGCTGCTTTACTAAAGAAGTCTGCAAATAAAAAGTCAAGAGGAAAATGAAAAAAGGCAGCGAAAAATAACGGCGGAAAAATAGGCATG
>CANQRQ010000021.1 GCA_947626315.1 uncultured Oscillospiraceae bacterium
GAGTGCAAGTTCTGGGGTCTGGGCGGCGACGGCACCGTGGGCGCCAACAAGAACTCCATCAAGATCATCGGCGACCATACCGACAAGTTTGTGCAGGCCTATTTCCAGTATGACTCCAAGAAGACCGGCGGCGTCACCATCAGCCATCTGCGCTTTGGCGACAAGCCCATCAAGAGCCCCTACTATATTAATAAAGCCGACTTTGTGGCCTGCCACGTGCCCTCTTACATCACCAAGGGCTTCCCCATCGTCCGCGACGTGAAGCCCGGCGGCGTGTTCCTGGTCAACTGTCAGTGGAGCTTTGAGGAGCTGGAGCACCATCTGGACGCCGCCTCCAAGCGCTACATTGCCAACAACAACATCCAGCTGTACATGATCAACGCCATCGACCTGGCCAAGAAGATCGGCATGGGCAAGCGCACCAACACCATCCTCCAGTCCGCCTTCTTCTCCCTGGCCAAGGTCCTGCCCGAGGAAGACGCCATCAAGTACATGAAGGATGCCGCCCTCCACTCCTACCTGAAGAAGGGCCAGGACGTGGTCGACATGAACTATGCCGCCATCGACGCCGGCGCCACCGCCTATGTGAAGGTGGACGTGCCCGCCGCCTGGGCCCAGGCTGAGGATCACAAAGAGGTTCAGGCCAAGACCGGCCGGGAGAAGACCGTCAAGATGGTCAGCAGCATTCTGGATCCCGTGGACAAGATGGACGGCGACTCCCTGCCCGTCTCCGCCTTCGTGGATCATGCCGACGGCACCTTCGAGCTGGGCGCCGCCGCCTATGAGAAGCGCGGCATTGCCGTGTCCGTGCCCAAGTGGGACGCCGAGAAGTGCATCCAGTGCAACCAGTGCGCTTTCGTCTGCCCCCACGCCACCATTCGTCCCTTCGCGCTGACGGAAGCCGAGGCTGCCGCCGCTCCCGCGGCCGCCAAGATCGTTCCCGTCAAGGCCGGCAAGGGCAAGGGCGTGTACCAGTTCACCATGGCCGTCTCCCCGCTGGACTGCATGGGCTGCGGCGTCTGCGTGGGCCAGTGCCCGGTGGGCGCCATCGAGATGGCTCCCATGGAGAGCCAGGAAGACCAGCAGCCGGTGTTCGACTACATGGTGGAGAAGGTCTCCGCCAAGCCCGACATGGTCGGCACCGACGTGAAGTTCAGCCAGTTCGCTCAGCCCTATCTGGAGTTCTCCGGCTCCTGCGCCGGCTGCGCCGAGACCAGCTACGCCCGTCTGGTGACCCAGCTCTTCGGCGACCATATGCTGATCTCCAACGCCACCGGCTGCTCCTCCATCTGGGGCGGTCCCGCGGCCACTTCTCCCTACACCGTCAACAAGGAAGGCCACGGCCCTGCCTGGTGCAACTCCCTGTTTGAGGACAACGCCGAGCACGGCCTGGGCATGTATCTGGGCCAGAAGAAGATCCGCGACGACCTGAAGGCCAGCGTGGAATATGTGGCTGCCAACGCCGGCAACGCCGAGCTGAAGCAGGCCGCCCAGGACTGCCTGGACACCTATGACGACGGCAACGCCAACCAGGAGCCCGCCAAGCGGCTGATTGCCCTCATCGAGGCCAACGGCCCCTGCTGCGAGGCTACGGCGGAGATCCTGAAGAAGAAAGATTATCTGAACAAGAAGTCCGTGTGGATCTTCGGCGGCGACGGCTGGGCCTATGACATCGGCTTCGGCGGCGTGGACCATGTGCTGGCCTCCGGCGAGGACGTGAACATTTTTGTGTTCAACACCGAGGTGTACTCCAACACCGGCGGACAGGCCTCCAAGGCCTCCAACATCGGCCAGGTGGCGCAGTTTGCCGCGGCCGGCAAGGAGATCAAGTCCAAGAGCCTGGCTGAGATCGCCATGACCTATGGCTACGTGTACGTGGCCCAGGTGGCCATGGGAGCCAACAAGGTCCAGACCCTGAAGGCCATCGCCGAGGCGGAAGCCCACAAGGGCCCCTCCATCATCATCGCCTACGCTCCCTGCGAGATGCACAGCATCAAGGGCGGCATGGAGAACTGCCAGAAGGAGATGGACAAGGCCGTGAAGTGCGGTTACTGGAACCTCTTCCGGTACAACCCCGACGCGGAGAAGCCCTTCACCCTGGACAGCAAAGCTCCCGCCGGCGGCTATCAGGAGTTCCTGATGAACGAGGCCCGGTACAGCCGTCTGACCCGGGAGTTCCCCGAGCGGGCGGACCGGCTCTTCGCCGCCTCCGAGGCCAACGCCAAGGAGCGCTACGAGCACCTGATGAAGCTCATCGCCCTCTACGAGTAAGACCCTCAAAAAAACACAGCGAGGCCGCCCAAAAGGGCGGCCTCAAGCTGAAGACACTTTGTCTTCAGCTTGAGGCTTTATTCAAGAGCATTCAAAAATGCTCTTGAATAAGAGAAAATTGAACGCAGAAAGAGGGCTCCCGCCCCCTCTCTGCGCTCTCCCCCTGCATATCTATACACTGCCGATAGGTTTGTCTAGAGAATGAGGCCGCCCTTTCGGGCGGTCTCATTCTCTGGACAAAGATTCATTTTGAAAACGGGAGAAAAAAGAGATGCTGCTTGCGATACCGGTTTTTCTGCTGGTGCTGATGTCCGGCTGTGCCCTGGGCAGCGCCCGCTTTCACCGCCCCTTTGAGGAGACGCTTCCGGCCGCCTTTGTGGGGCTGATCCTGGCGCTGTTCCTCTTCGGCCTGGCGGGAGCGCTGGCCGCGGGGGTATATGTGGTGCTGGCCGCGGCGCTGGCGGTCTGGGCGGCGGCGGGGCTCAGCATCCGGAAAAGGGGCTTTCGGGCCTTCGCCGGGTGCTTCTTTACGCCGGGCTTTTGGCTGTTCCTGTTTCTGGGCGCGGCGCTCTGCCTGTTCAACTACGGGCGGCTGATGGCGGTCTGGGACGATTTCTCCCACTGGGGCCTGGTGGTCAAGATGATGGTCCGGCTGGACGATTTCGGCACGAATCCGCTGGCCCACTCGCCGTTCCCGGACTATCCGCCGGGCATTTCCCTGCTCCAGTACTTTCTGCAGAAGCTGATCCTTCTGTTTGCTCCCGGCGCCGGATTTACGGAGTGGGCCCTGTATTACGCGCACCAGCTGCTGCTCTTCTCCTTCTTCCTGCCCTTCGCGGGAAAGCTGGACTTTAAGCGGCCCTACGCGTATGTCTATCTCGCCGTCCTCTTCCTGTGCCCGATGGTCTTTCGCTTCTACGAGGCCGCCTACCAGAACATCTACGCGGACACCCTGATGGCGGCCCTGTACGCCTGCGCCCTGGCCTGGATCCTCCAGGGGGAAAAGACGGAGGCGGACTACAGGAACATCTGCCTGACCCTGGCGCTCCTGGCTCTGTTCAAGGGGGCCGGGATCCTGCTGGCCCTGCTGGGGGCGGCATTGCTCGCTCTGACGGAGTTTTCCGGAGAGAAGGGAAACAGGGTGGCAAAGAAACGCTGCCTGGCGGCGGCCGGCGCCGCCCTGGCGCCCTGGCTGCTGTGGAACGTCCATGTCCGCCTCAGCGGCGCGGGCCGGACCTTTTCCCCGCGGCTGGATTTCTCCTCCGCGGCGGCGCTGCTGGGGCCGGACGCCTACCGGCTGGAGACGCTCAAAAATTTTATTTACGCCTTTTTGCGGGATAACCTGGCCGCGGGCCAGCCCAACGCCTTCCTCTATCTGACCCCGGTGTTTTTGTTTATCCTGCTGTCCGTGCTGCTAATGCTGCTGCTCAGGCGTCTGGGGCGCCACTTTCCGGAGCGGCGCCGGGCCTGCCGGCGGGCGGCCTGGGCGGTGCCTGCCTCCTTCGCCGTCTGCTGCGGAGGGATCTGCCTGGCCTATCTGTTCAGCTTTTCCCAGGCCGAGGCCCTTGCCCTGGCCAGCTTTGACCGGTACGTGGGCATGGTGCTGGCGGCGGGGGCCTACCTGCTGGTGCTGCTGGCGGCGGAGCTGATCCGGGCCGGAGCCATGGACGGCAGCCGCTTCGCGGCGCTGGTGTTCTGCGCGCAGGCGGCGCTGGTCCCCTGGCTGAACGTGTTTGACTATGTCACGGACGGCGCGGCGGCCTACTCCCGGGAGCTCCGGGCGCCCTATGAGGCGGTGCTGGCCAAGGCGGAAGCCGTCACGGGCGGCGAGGCCTGCCGGTATTATCTGATCTCCGGGGACAGCTTTGACCGGGTGATCCTCCGCTACGGCCTGCGCCCGGGCACGGTCCAGTTTGACGACATGGACCAGAGAGAGGTCGTGTGGGAAAACTGGATGCCGTCGGCGGCCGGCGGAGCGGAGCAGCTGTCCGCCGAGGCCTGGCGGCAGGAGCTGAAGGAAGGCTATGACTATGTCCTGCTCTATCAGGTGGGGGACGCGTTCAAAGAGGAATACGCGGCGGTTTTTGAGGACCCGGAGCAAATTCAGGGCGAGAGCCTGTACCGGGTGGACAAAGAGACGGGACTTTTAACGCTCTGCGGCTGAGAGGCCGGAGAAAAGGAAGGGAGCTAAAGGCGGCAAATGGCGGCAATTCTTGTTTTTCATTTGGTTATCATGTCCGGCAGCGCCCTGTGCTGCGCCTGGGCGGACAGCCGGTTTGAAGAGGCGGTCCCGGTCAGCTGCATCGGGCTGATCCTGGCGCTGTTTGTCTTCGGCCTGGCGGGGGCGCTGGCCGCCGGGGTATACGCTGTGCTGGCCGCGGCGCTGCTGCTTTGGGCCGCAGCGGGCGCCGGTATCCGGAAAAAGGGGCTCCGGCCCTTTGCCGGCCGGTTTTTTACCCCTGGCTTTTGGCTGTATCTCCTCCTGGCCGCGGCGCTGCTGTTTTGCAACTACGGCCGGCTGGTGGCCACCTGGGACGACTTTACCCACTGGGCCGACGTGGTCCGGGTCATAACGGAGCTGGACGACTTCGGCACCAACCCCGGCTCCCACTCCCTGTTTCCGGAGTACGCGCCGGGGACCTCCCTGTTCCTGTATTTTCTGCAGAAGCTGATCCTCCTTTTTAAGCCCCAGGCCGGGTTTACGGAGTGGGCGCTGTTCTATGCCCATCAGCTGCTGTTTTTCGCCGTCTTCCTGCCCTTCGCAAAGGAGCTGGAGCTCCGGCGTCCCAGCGGCTGGCTGCTGCTGGCGGTGCTGGTTCTGCTGCCGCTGACCGTCTCCATGCACGACCTGGTCTTTCAGCGCCTGACGGTGGACACGCTGATGTCTGCCCTCTATGCCGGGGTCCTGGCGTTCAGCCTGATGCCGGGGCAAAAGAACCGGCTCACCCGGACCTGCGTCTGCCTGGAGCTGTCCCTCCTCTCCCTGCTCAAGGGGCTGGGGCTCTTGTTCTCCCTGAGCGGCGCGGCGGTATTCCTCCTCATGGAGAGCCGGGAAAGGCCCGGCCGGGAGAAACGGCGGCTGGCTGCCGGCACGGCGGCCGCGGCGCTGCTGCCCTGGCTCCTGTGGGAGCTGCACGTGCGCCTGCGGGGCTGCAAGCGGGCCTTCTCCCTGCAGCTGGACGGCTTTTCCATGGAGGCCCTGCTGGGGGAGGGACAGTACCGGCTGGAGACCCTGAAAAGCTTTATCAAAGCCTTTCTGGAGCGGAATCTCTCCGCCAATGTGGAGACCAATTCTCTCCGCCTGACGCCGGTTTTCCTCCTGGCCCTGCTCATGACCCTGCTGTTTTTGGCGCTGCGGAGCGGAGGAAAAGGGGACCGGGCGCGGCAAAAGCGGTATAAAACAGTGTTTTGGTTCCTGCTTGGCTCCTTCCTGGCGGAATTCGCGGCCATCTGCCTGGCCTATCTGTTCTCCTTCTCCCAGTGGGAGGCGACAAGCCTGGCCAGCTATGAGCGCTATATCGGCTCGGTCTTCCTGAGCGGCGCCTACCTGCTGGTGCTGCTGGCGGCCAACCTGATCCGGCGGGGCCTTCTGGACGGGACGAGATCTGCCGCCCTGGCGCTGTGCGCGGTGGCCGCCCTCTCTCCCTGGTCCCCGGTCCTGGATTTTGCCGCGCGGGGCGGCGTCACCTTTTCGCGGGAGTTCCGGCAGCCCTATGAGGAGATTTTGAGCCGGGTGGAGGCCTGTACCGGCGGGGAGAGCAGCCGGATTTTCCTCATCTCCGCCGACAGCGTGGATAAGGTGGTCCTCCGCTATGCCCTGCGGCCCCATACCGTGCAGATCGACCATGTGAGCCAGCCGGAGTTTGTGGACCTGGTCTGGGACGGCGGCGTTCCCACCGGCTATGACGGCCGGGAGGGCCTGAGCCCGGCCCAGGCCTGGATGGCCGACCTGCGGGAAAACTATGACTACGTGCTGATTTTCTATCTGAGCGACGGGTTTCCGGAAAAATTCGGCGCGGCCTTTGCCGAGCCGGAGCAGATCCGGGGGAACAGCCTCTACCGGGTGGACCGGGACACCGGGCTCCTGTCCCTCTGCGAGTGACCGCGGGAGGGAAAAAACCATGCGCAAGGCCGCCCTTTTGGGCGGCCTTGCATATTTTTTTGCCGTTTTTTCGCGGGATAAGGAAAAATTTTTGGAAATTAGAAGAGAAATTTGCCTTTCCCTCTTGAAAATACAAAAAATTGAGCTAAAATATTAAATTAGAGCCTTAACGGCACAAAATGCGCGTCCGCCCGGCGCCCGGCGGGCAAAACGGGCCGGAGAAAGCGGAAAAAATAGAAAAAATTGTAAAAATTTGAAGAAATTCAAAAATTTAAGAATTTTTGAGCCGTTTTTTGTGAAAAAAACGTCTTGAAGAGTAGAAGGGTAAAGAAGCGCCCTTTCCTGCCGCTTCCAGAGGGGAGACCCACGGGAGCGGGCGGGAGAAGCGCCGCGACAACGAAAGATCAGGCGGGCCCCGGCCGACAGGGGCGAAGGAGGAGACATATGAGAAAAACGAAGCGAGTTCTGGCCCTTGTGCTGGCTATGGTGCTGATCTTCGGCAACATGGGCAGCGCTCTGGCCAGCGCTGCCGGAACGGAACCCAGCGCGGTGGAGTCCTCCACGGGGAAGTCTGTGGAAACCTCCGCAGAAAATCCGGAAGCGGGCCCGGAGATCTCCGGGCATCGTTCTGATTCTCAGAACGATGATAACTCTAATGAACCGGAGATAGAGGAGCCCGCCGATGAGGGCAAGACGGAGGACCCGTCTGCCCCCGGGACGGAGGAAAAGCTCCCCGCCGATGAGAACAAGACAGAGGAGCCGGCCGAGGATGAACCCACGGCGGAGCCGACCGAGGACGAACCCGCGGCCGATGAGCCTTCTGCGGACGAGCCCGCAGATGAACCCGCGGCCGATGAGCCCACGGAGGAGCCCGCAGATGAACCCCCTGCGGCAGCGGAGAAACTGACCCTGACGGTCACCCCGCAGAAAGAGATGTTTGAGAACAAACAGGGGGAAACTCCCAACGTCAATTGGCCGGCCCACATAACAGTCAATATCATGGACCAGAATGGAAGCGATACCTACAATGGTCCCTCCGGCCCCGAAAAATATAACGTTATATACGCAAAAGGCTCCAAGACTATCACCTATACTACGATAGACGGGAAAGAAATATCGAAAAACGAAGTCATAAACTCCGCACCTGGTTCAGTGTTCCATGTCCATATTGTCTATTCTCTGGACAGGACGAAATACCCTTTAGACACGTGTTCTGATCTCCCGGATTCTGTTGATGTGACCGTCAATTACAGAGTCCTTGAGAATAAGACGAACCACAGTTTCAACGTCAAGTTCACCCTGACTTATGACGGAAACGAACATACGTTTGCTGGAGTCTTTTCCAAGACAGACGTGAAAACGGGGATAGAATACGTGCCAAATGAAGGGACCGAACAAAACTTCACGCCTGATGTCCCCAACGCTGGCGGAACGGCCAAGAGAGATCATACGTATATTGTCAACATCGATCCCATTAAGGTAAAAGATGTCGGGACAAAGACCTGGACTGTTCCCGCGGAAAACCTCCAAGTCTTGGACAAAAAGAAAGATGATATCACGAATCTGTACAATCTCACCGTCAACGTAATCGTTGAAGTGAAGCAGATCGACCCTAAAGAGTACACCATGTCCATGATGCTCCCTGCCCACGAATGGGTGTACGGCGAGATGACCAGGAGCGCGTTTGAAGAGCAGATCAAGACTTCCCTTGAGGGCCCGATGAAGGACAAATACGGCGAGCCCACCTTCACTTACAACACGCCGCAGGGGACTCCCGGTCTGTTCGACAAAGCCAAAGAACACCTGGATGTAGGGACATATGAAGTGGCGGCAGTGTGGAAATCCGAGGACCAGAATATGCCCGAGCTCGTCTACAATGGGATAAAGGCCCAAGGGACGAATCTCATCAACGTGAAACAGCGCTGGGTCATGTTCCGCGGTGTGGGCTCCAGCAGCGAGGGCCAGGAGTCATACTGGAAGTTCTACGACGGCACGCCCTTTGAACTGCCCGCGGTAGAGCAGGTTCCGGCCGGCTATCACCCGGACGGCGGCCAGGATGTCTACTTCTACGACATGGTGAAGGACGACACGTTCTCTGAGACGCTTCAGGATCAATTTGGCAACAAAACGACCACTAATGCGTTTTACAACGCGGGCTGGGGCACCAACTATTTTAACGTAAAGCTCAACGGCGATGCGCGCGACCTCTCCCCGGAGCGGATGGAGAAGAACTACCACATCACCCTGGACATGGGGCCCGTCGGTGTGTTCCCGCGCTTAGTAATGCTTTACAGCTGTTCCTTCACTAAGGAGTATGACGGCACGGCCCTGGACAATTCCTACGACAATGCAGACGGCGGCAATTTCGCGTTGAGCGGAGATACGACATTGAAAACCGGTATCTTCTACTATAACGGCAAAGAAAACACCTATGAATTTGAAAATCCGTACAACGGGCAGAGCGAGTTTCACAGGGTGAACGATCAGACAAAATCTGTCGAATATACCGCCTATGGCTTCGTACCCGGCGAGGGCATCACGAATATCCAGATGACTGGTAGCCAGACCGATGTAGGCACCGGCAGCAACACCTTCACGTACACCCTTAATGAAAACACCAACCCGGGTAACTACATGATCTTTGCGACGCCCGGCACGCTGACCGTCACCCAGCCCGACGCCAGCGCTTTCAATCCCACCATCAGCCAGGAGAACTGGATTTACGGCGAGGAGAAGGCTCCGGAGGTCAGCATCACCAGCCAGCTGAAGGACGCGGAAGGCGACGACCTGGCCGAGCTGTACGGTGAGCCCAAGATCGAGTACGGCTATAACTGCACGCACTTATACGAAAACGAATGGACCGACGACCCCATGTGGAGCGAGACTCGGCTCATCGATGCCAGCAGCTGGGACGCTTATGAGCAGTTCAGCCCCGTGGCAGGCGGCTACTCGGTGAGGGCCACCTGGCACGACGACAGCGGCAACCTGCCCGACGTGACAGTCTCGACCAATTACAACGTCTACCCCAGGCCCATCCACATCAAGACCTTCGGCCTGGCCAAGATCTATGACGGCGAGCCCGCCGAGGACCGGCGATGCGTACTGGTGGGCGGCGAGTACAAGGGCGTGTACTACTATGACAGCCTGGTCTACAACGATTTCCTCTGGTTTGACCCCAACAGCTTCCACAGCCAGACCGACGTGACGATGGATCCCGACGGAAACCCGCTTGTGGACGCGGGATATTTGAACTCCTGCCATTGGAGCATCATGACGCCGGCACATGATGAGTACGGCGACTACGACGCGACCATCGTTGACAGCTCGATAGCGGGCGCGGTCCAGACAAACTATCTCATCCTGGAGGACATCGGCACCATCGGCGTGTACCGTCGGCCCGTGGTGTTCACCAGTGCGGACCTGAGCAAGGTCTATGATGGCGCGGCGCTGAACAACTTCGGCTACAATGATATGAGCGTGGCCGAGCTGATCGAGGCCGGCGCTATCTCCACCGAGTATGACTACAACGAGTTCAACGACCCGCACGCCACCGAAGCGAACAAGGGCCAGGGCGGCCTGATCCCGGCCGACGCCGCCAAGGTGACGATCGACTTCACCGGCACCCGGACGCTGCCCGGCACTTCTCCGGAGGGGAACACGTTTGAAGTCAACTGGAACGACGTCAACACCAACAACTACTATTTCGACACGCGCTTCGGCGACCTGGAGATCACCGATGCTGCCAATGTGCTCACCGTGCAGCCCAACGGCCTGGAGGTTCCCTACAATGGCGGTGAACACACGGTCGAAGGCTTTGAGAGCCTGGAGTTTGAGCTGAACGGCCACACCTACACCGTGGAGGGCCTGACCGCCGGCGCCGTCGGCACCAACGCGGGGACCTATCCCGTAGCGGTGAACGGCGAAGCGGTCGTTCGGGATGAGGACGGCAACGACGTGACCAGCTCCTTTACCGTTCGTATCCTGGACGCCGAGCTGGTGGTCAACCCCATCCCCGTCACCGTCACGGCCAATAACGCCACCAAGGCGGCCGGCGCGGCTGACCCGGCCTTTACCGCTGTCGTCACCGGCCTGGTGGCGGGCGACGATCCCGGGGTGATCAACTACGGCCTGACCCGCGCCCCCGGTGAGGCCGCCGGCCAGTACGCCATCACGCCTGCCGGCGCTGTCGAACAGGGCAACTACATCGTCACCTATGTTCCCGGCGTCCTGACCATCACGCCCGCTCCGGTAGTGCCTCCCGCGGACGATGACGACGACGATGACGACGAGCCCGTGGTGATCGAAGAGGATGAGCCCCCGCTGGGCGGTGATCCCGGCGAAGGTCCCGTGGAGATCCAGGAGGACGCGACCCCGCTGGCCAACGGCCCTGTTGGCCAGGCCTGCTGCATCCTGCACCTGCTCATTATGCTCGTGGCTCTGGTGATCGGTATCTACTACACCCACGACAAGAAGAAACGGCTGGAGGATGAGTTTGAAGTAAGGGCTCAGCTGGTTTAACGGAGACGGAAAGGAGAACCATAAATGTACAGGATCTTTCAATTCGTTGACGGGTTCCATCAGAGCATCCATCTGAGCTATGGATTCTGCCTCTGGAATCTGCTGGCGCTGATCGTCACGGCGATTCTGGTGGTCGTCCTGGTCGTCCACGCCTTCAAGCAGAAGAAGCGCAGAAAGAAGATGGAGGAAAAGCTGGAGGAGCTCCAGGCCCAGAAAGCCGCGGAACCGCAACCCCAGGAAACCTAAAAGACCTAAAAGACAAAGCAGCAGCCCCCAGGCCGGAAACGGCCTGGGGGCTGTGAGCGTGTCGGCAAAGGAGAAGCGTTTATACCCCTGCTCTCAGGGCAGAAGCCCGTACTCTCCGGCCAGGGCTTCAAAGGCGGGCATGGAGCGGCGGATCATCTCCCCGGAGACGCAGTAGGCCACCCGGACATAGCCCGGCAGGCCAAAATCGTCGCTGGGGACCAGGAGCAGCTCATGCTTTTTGGCCCGCTCGCTGAAGGCCTTGGCGTCCGGCTCCGGGGACTTCACGAAGAGATAGAAGGCCCCGTCCGGATAGACACAGCGGAAGCCCCGCTCCCGGAGCCCGTTGTAGAGCAGGTCCCGGTTGGCCTTGTAGACAGAGATATCCGCCGTCTGCCCCAGGCATTTTTCCACTACCCGCTGCATCAGGCTGGGGGCGTTCACATAGCCGCAGGCCCGGGCCGCCCCGGCCAGGGAGGCGTACACGTCCTCCCGGTCCGCCATGCGGGGGCTGACGGCCAGATAGCCGATCCGCTCTCCCGGCAGGGACAGGGATTTGCTGAAGGAGTAGCAGACAATGGTGTTGTCATAGAAATCCGGGACACAGGGGACCGCGGCGCCGTCATAGACCAGCTCCCGGTAGGGCTCGTCAGAGATCAGATAGACGGTGTGCCCGTACCGCTGCTCCGCCGCCCGCAGCAGCTCACCCAGCCGGGCCAGGCTCTCCGCGGACAGGACCACCCCGGAGGGGTTGTTGGGGGTGTTGAGCAGGACCAGCTTGGTCTTCTCCGTCAAAAGCGCCTCAAAGGCCGCGAAATCCGGCTGAAAGCTCTCCGTAGGCGGCACGGCCTTCAAAACCCCGCCGGCCCCCTCGGCAAACACGGTGTACTCCGGGAAAAAGGGCGCGAAGGTCAGCGCCTCCTCCCCGGGCAGCAGCAGGCCGTGCATACAGGCGGCCAGACCCGCCGCCGCGCCGCAGGTCACGTAGATCAGCTCCGGCGTGAAGGCGGTCCCCCAGCGGCGGTTCAGGTCCTCCGCCACGGCCCTGCGCAGGCTGGGCAGCCCGCCGGCGGGGGTGTATCCGTGGAGCTGGACCGGGTCGGCGGACAGGAGCTCCCGCAGCGCCTCCGTCACGCAGGGCGGCGCGGGGATGCTGGGGTTGCCCAGGCTGAAGTCAAAGACCTTGTCCTCCCCGATCTCCGACTTGCGGGCGCTCCCGTAGGCGGCCAGTTCCCGGATGCAGCTCTTGCTCCGGCCCCAGGCTAAACTTTTTTCCGGCAGCATCGTTTTTCCCTCCTGTTAAGCTTGTTCCTTGCGGCCGTGCTCGGCCAGCATGGTGTCCTTCAGATCCATCAGCTTGGGGGACAGGTCCACATAGTACTGATGGGGATAGTCAAAGCGCTTGACCTCCGGCCACAGGGTGCTGACCTGGTAGGCGCAGGTGCTGCGGATCTCCCCCAGGGAGGGCAGGCGGCAGACCAGGCGGCCGTCCTTGAACACCGGGATCTGCAGCTCCACCGCCCGGAAATTCTCCAGCGTCTTCCGCTTCCAGCGGGAGACCGGGTCGCAGATCTCCAGAGGCCGGCTGTCGTCCACGTCCTCGTCATGCAGACAGATGTAGTCCGCCTCGGCCATGCCGGTCTCCCGGTTGAAGAGCCGGAAAAGCCGCTTGAAGCCGGGGTTTGTGATTTTCCCTACGTTCTCGCTGACCTTGATCTTGGGGATGATCTGCCCGTCCGCGTCCTCCACCGCGCAGAGCTTGTACACCCCGCCGAACACCGGGGAGCTTTTGGAGGTGATCAGCCGCTCGCCCACGCCAAAGGAGTCGATCTTGGCGCCCTGGAGCAGCAGCTCCGTAATGAGCCGCTCGTCCAGGGAGTTGGACACGGTGATGGTGCAGCCGGGCCAGCCGGCCTCGTCCAGCATCACCCGGGCCTTTTGGGTCAGATAGGCCATGTCCCCGGAGTCCAGCCGGATGCCGCACTTGGTGATGCCCAGAGGGCGGAGCACCTCGTCAAAAGCCCGGATCGCGTTGGGAATGCCGGACTTGAGGCTGTTATAGGTGTCCACCAGCAGCACCGCGTTGTCCGGATAGGTCCGGCAGTAGGCCTTGAAGGCCTCGTACTCCGAGTCAAACATCTGCACCCAGGAGTGGGCCATGGTGCCCGCCGCCGGGACCCCGTAGACCTGGTCGGAGACGGTGCAGGCCGTGCCGCCGCAGCCGCCGATGTAGGCCGCCCGGGCGCCGGTGACGGCGCCGGTGATCCCCTGGGCCCGGCGGGAGCCGAATTCCAGCACGGTGCGCCCCTGGGCGGCCCGGCAGATGCGGTTGGCCTTGGTGGCGATCAGGCTCTGATGGTTCAGCTCCAGCAGCATGTAAGTCTCCAGCAGCTGGGCCTGGATGGCGGGGGCCCGGACGGTGAGAATGGGCTCATGGGGAAAGACCGGCGTCCCCTCCGGGACGGCCCAGATATCCCCGGTAAAGCGAAAATCCTTCAGATAGGTCAGAAAGTCCTCGCTGAATATGCCCCGGCGGCGCAGATAGGCCAGATCCTCCGGCGTGAAGTGCAGGTTCTGCACATAGTCCACCACCTGCTCCAGGCCCGCCGCGATGGCGAAGCCGCCGTCGTCCGGCACGCTGCGGTAGAACACGTCAAAATACGTGATCCGGTCCTGCATCCCCTCGGCAAAATAGCCGTTGCCCATGGTGAGCTCATAGAAGTCACACAGCATGGTCAGATTGATCCCGTTTGCGCTTTTCACAGCTGCACCTCCGCTTATAAAAGGAATCCTTCAAAGATGTTAAGCAGTTTCTTTCCATTATATAGTCTATCCCGGCAAAACGCAAGATTTTTGTGTGATATGTTAAATCATTGTCTATTTTAGAGCTGAAAACAGTTGACTTTGCCGAAGATTTAGAGTATTCTTGTGGCACCAAGAAAGCAAAACGGCATGAACGGCATGAGCGGACCTTTGAGGACCAATAATAAATGAAAAAGGAAATATTTGTATCAGGCGTTACAGAACTCGCCGGCAACCACACCGACCACCAGAATGGGAGAATCCTTGCCTCCTCCATCGATCTGGGCCTGCGGGCCCGGGTGGAGGCCAACGGGGCAGACAGCGTCCGGATCCGCTCAGAGGGATATGACTTTATGGAGGTCAAGCTGAACCAGCTGGCCGTGCGCACCGGGGAGTTCGGGCAGCCTGTCGCTCTGGTGCGGGGCGTGCTGGCCGCGTTTCAGGAGCTGGGCCTGCGCACAGGCGGCTTTGACGCGGTGATCCGCAGCACTCTGCCCGCCGGCTCCGGCCTCAGTTCCTCCTCCGCCTTTTCGGTGCTGCTGGCCAAGAGCCTGAACGAGCTCTTCAACGGCGGGGAGATCCAGCCGATCGTGCTGGCCCGGGTGGCCCAGCGGGCGGAAAACCGGCATTTCGGCAAGCCCTGCGGCCTGATGGGGCAGCTGGTCTGCGCCCTGGGGCATACGGTCTACGCCGATTTTACCACCCGGGAGGTGGAGCCGATCCGGGCAAACTTCCGCTCCATGGGCCTGACCCTGTGCCTGACGGACACCGGCGGCAGCCACGCCGGGCTGGACACCTCCTATGCCCGGATCCCTGCGGACATGGTGTATGTGGCCAACCTCTTTGACAAGGGCGTTCTGGGGGACGTGGACCCGGCCCAGTTCTGGAGCCGGGGCTGGGACGCCTCCAACCGGCCGGTGCGCCGGGCTATGCACTTTTTCAACGAGAACGAGCGGGTGCCCCGGATGCGGGACGCGCTGAAGGCCGGGGACGCCGCCGCGTATATCCGCCTGATGAACGAATCCGGCCGTTCTTCGGAGGAGCTGCTGAACAACATTGTCACCAGCGCCACCGGGGACACGAAGCTGGCCCAGGGGCTGGAGAAGAGCGCCCGGCTGCTGGAGGGCCGGGGGGCCTGGCGGGTCCACGGGGGCGGCTTTGCCGGCTGTGTCCAGGCGCTGATGCCCCAGGACTATTTCCCCACCTATCAGCAGGAGATGGACCGGACCTTCGGCAGCGGCGCCTGCCGGGAGATCCGATTGGTATAAAGAATAAAGTGCCCGGTGGCCGTTTTCGATAGGAAAACGGCCACCGGGCATTTAGCGCTCTTCTTTTAACAGTTTAGGCCTCCGGCGTTTCCGCGCCGGGGACCTCCTCCCCAGTGTAGAGAGCCACAAATTCCTCCAGGGTCAGGGCGTTGTCCATAATATAGGACGCCGCCTCGGTGCCCACATAGCGGAAGTGCCAGGGCTCATAGATCACGTCGGTAATGGCCACCTCCCCGTTGGGATAGCGGAGGATGAAGCCGTACTCGGTGCAGTGGGCCTCCAGCCACTTGAAGGTGTCCGTCTGGGAGAGCACGTCCGGGTCCTTGGGGTTGCGGTAGATATCGGTAATATCGCAGCAGAGGCCGGTCTGGTGCTCGCTGGTGCCGGGAGGGTTCACGATCTTGGCCGCGGCGTCATAGCCCACGCTGGCGACCTTGGCGTTAAAGGTCTGGGACTGTTCGTTGTAGCTCCGGTAGCCGGAGGAGAGATACACCGGCAGACCCTGGGCGGCGCAGCCGTCGGCAAAGGACTGCAGCGCGTCGGCGATGCGGGAATCCTGGGGGCACTTGCTGGAGCTGACGTAGACGACCTCCGGCGGGGCATAGTCTGCGCCCACCTCATGGGTCTTGTTCACCAGGATGTATTCCCAGCTGTTGATGTCGATCTCCGGCGGAGCGGGCAGGCCCAGCGCCTGGGCCCGGCCCGCCGGGCTGTTGGGATCCACCGTGGGCTCCGGGGTGGGTTCAGGGGTGACCTCTGTCTCCGTCGCGGCGGGGGCGTCCCCTTCGGGGACCAGGGTTTCGGACAGCTCGTCCGGCTGGACCGGCGCGGGCTCCACCGGGCCGTAGGCCTCGTCCAGATCCCGGCTGAAAGGCGTGGTGGACAGGTGGAAATAGCTGTACACGCCGAACAAAAGCAGGACAATCAGCCCCAAAATGACCCGGACCACTCTGTTAGCTTTCATCTGCTGTTCCTCCGATGCATCGCTGATGCTTGCATAATAGCATTTTCCGCGGAAAGGGTCAAGAGGCTGCAGGCGCCTGGCCGCAAGTTTTCCCGGTCCGGCCGGGGCGGCAGCCCTTGAAGAGGACGGCGTCCTTTGCTATAATAGGCTTACAAAAGACTGTTAAAAAGACACGAAAAGGAGATGGAAAAAATGAAGCTTACCTGGTACGGGCACTCCTGCTTTCTGATGGAGACGGAAGGCGGCTCCATCGTCTTTGACCCCTACGCCCCCGGCAGCGTGCCCGGACTGGAGCTGCCGCCGCTGGCGGCCGACATGACCGTGTGCAGCCATGAGCACAGGGACCACTTTTATCCCCAGGGCGTCACCCTCACGGGGCTGGACCCGGTGATAGGGATGCAGCGGATGCTCACCTTTCACGACGATGAAGGCGGCGCCAAACGAGGGGACAACATCATCACCCTGGTGGACGCCGACGGCGTCCGCGCCCTGCACCTGGGGGACCTGGGCCACATGCTCAGCGACGCCCAGAACCGGAACCTGGGCAGGGTGGACGTGCTGATGATCCCGGTGGGGGGCTATTTCACCATCGACGCGGAACAGGCCTGGGCGCTGGTGGAGAAGCTGGACCCCTTTGTGGTGATCCCCATGCACTACCGGGGAGAGGGCTTCGGCTACGACGTGATCGACACCGTGGACCGCTTCCTGGGCCTGGCGAAGCGGGTGCGCTTCTTTGAGGGCAGCGTCCTTGATCTCTCCGCCGTCACGGAGCCCATGACCGCTGTGCTCCGGTGTCCAGTTAAGAGGCTGGGAAAAAAGGGCTAGGCCCTTTTTTCCCAAAGGGGCTGCAGCCCGCTGCAGCGCACGACGAACCCCGTCAAAGGCGGGGTTCGCGCACGTTTGCGGGCTGAGAAGTGTTTTTTCCGAGGCACAGCAGGTGAATTGCCCCGAAGGGGCAAGAGAAGCCACCCTGGGGTGTGTCCTCGGAAAAAACGATCAAACTGCTTTCGCGCCTGCGGGCGCGAAACTCTGCGAGGCTTTTGGATGAACTGAGGCAGGCGAAGACAGAACTCTTCGCCTTGCATTTTTATACGGGGGTTCTCTCGCTTGTTTGCAGGATGTTGCATCCAATTTTTGTAGAAATTCCATAAAAAGAGAGGCGAAATTTTTCTGTTTTGACAAAGCTTTTCTGGTTGCGAAACAGGATTAATTTATGTAATAATCATATGGATAAAGCGAGAGCCGAAGCGATCCCCACGCTTGCTTTTCACCTCCCGGGAGAAGCCCGGAAAATGTACGAAAGGATGGACCGTTTATGGAAATTCTGAAGCCGGCCATTGCCGGCACCCTGGAATCCAGCGACGCGCAGGTGACGGTGGAGCCCGGCGACGCCGGGATCGAGCTGAACCTGCAGAGCAGCGTTATGAACCAGTACGGCCGGCAGATCAAGGCCACCGTTCTGGAGACGCTGGAGCGGCTGGACGTGGCCAACGCCCGCGTGACCGTTGTGGACAAGGGCGCCCTGGACTGCACCCTGAAAGCCCGGGTGGAGTGCGCCGTGTTCCGCAGCTGCGGCAAGTCCGAAGCGAATATTCCCTGGGGAGGTGCGGTGAAATGATTCCTCGTCCGAAACCGGAGCGCTTCCGGCTGCGCCGGACCATGATGTTCATGAACGCCCAAAAGCCGGGCCTGATCAAAGACGCCTACATATACGGCTGCGACTCCATTATGCTGGACCTGGAGGACGCGGTGGCCGAGAACCAGAAGGACGCGGCCCGCTTCTCCCTGTATCACGCGCTGAAAACCATTGACTACGGCGACACGGAAGTGATCGTCCGCATCAACGGGCTGGACACCCCCCATTGGCAGGAGGATATCCGGGTCTGCGTGGCCGGCGGGGCCGACGGCATCCGCATCGCCAAGTGTGAGAGCGCCCAGGACGTGAAGACCGTGGAGGACGCCGTAGAGGCCGCCGAGAAGGAATTCGGCGTGGAGGTGGGCCGGACGCTGCTGATGGCGGCGCTGGAGAGTCCCAAGGGTATTCTCAACGCCTATGAGATCTGCGCCGCGTCGGACCGGATGCTGGGCGTGGCCATCTCCGGCGGCGACTTCCGCAAATGCATGCAGACCAAGCCCCAAAGAGACGGCGTGGACATGCTGACGGCCAGAGGCATGATGCTCATTGCCGCCCGGGCCGCCGGTGTCCAGTGCTTTGACACAGTGTTCACCGACCTGGACGACATGGAGGGCTTCGAGGCGGAGGTGCGCCAGAACAAGGCCATGGGCTTTGACGGCAAGAGCCTCATTAACCCCAAGCAGATCCGCCTTGTCCACCAGATTTTTGCCCCTACGGAGAAGGAAGTGACCCAGGCGGAGAAGATCGTCCGGGCCTACAAGGAGCAGGCCGCCGCCGGCGTGGGCGTGTTCACCGTGGACGGCAAGATGATCGACATCGCGTTCATCCCCGGGGCCGAGCGCACCCTGCGGCTGGCCCGGGCCTGCGGAATGTATGAGGGGGATTTGGTATGAAAAACGCTGTTGGAAGAGACATTCCCGACGAACTCCTTGTAAACGGCAAGGAGGTCTATCAGGGCAAAAATTATATGGACGGCAAGTATATCCAGAAGGCCGCCCCCAAGACCCGCCGTTACGAAACGCCCCAGGAGAGCAAGCTGGTGGGCAGCCTGAAGGAGGCACTGGAGCAGTGCGGCGCCAAAAGCGGCATGACCTTCAGTTTCCACCATCATCTCCGGGACGGGGACTTTGTAGTGAACATGGTCATGAAGGCCGCTATTGAGGAGCTGGGCCTGGAGGATCTGACCATCGCCGCCTCCAGCCTGGGCAACGCCCACGACCCTATTGCTGCCTATATTGAAGAGGGCAAGGTCGTCGGCATCCAGACCTCCGGCATCCGGGGCCGCATGGGCGAGGTGGTCTCCGCCGGTAAGCTGAAAACCCCCGCCATCATCCGCAGCCACGGCGGCCGCCCCCGGGCCATCGAGGGGGGCGAGGTCCATATCGACATCGCCTTTATCGCCGCCCCCACCAGCGACTGCGTGGGCAACTGCCGGGGCATCGGCGGCAAGTCCAACTGCGGCAGCATGGGCTACGCCATGACCGACGCCAAGTACGCCGACCATGTGGTGGTGGTCACCGACTGCCTGGTGGACTTCCCCAACATGCCCGCCTCCGTGGAGGCCATCGACGTGGACGCGGTCGTGGTGGTGGACTCCATCGGCAACCCCAAGAAGATCGCCTCCGCCGCGGCCCGCATCAGCCAGAACCCCCGGGATCTGATGATGGCGGAGAACGTGGCCAAGGTCATCGCCGCCACCCCGTATTTTAAGGACGGCTTCTCCTTCCAGACCGGCGTGGGCGGCCCCTCCCTGGCGGCCAACCTGTTTTTGGAGCAGTACATGGACGAGCGGGGCATCAAGATGGGCTGGGCCATCGGCGGCATCTGCGGCCCCATGGTGGAGCTGCTGAAAAAGGGCAAGGTGGGCAAGGTCATCGACGTGCAGGACTTCGACCTGGACGCGGTGAACTCCATCAACCAGACCCCCGGCCACTATGAGATGAGCGCCTCCCAGTACGCCAACCCCGCCAACAAGGGCGCCTTTGTCAACAAGCTGGACTTCGTGGTGCTGGCTGCCCTGGAGATCGACACCGGCTTCAACGTGAACGTGCTCACCGGCTCCGACGGCGTTCTGCGGGGCGCCCCCGGCGGCCACCCGGACACTGCCGCCGGCAGCAAGGTCTGCATCATCGTCACGCCCCTGACCCGGGGCCGCATGGCTACGGTGTGCGAGCATGTGGTCACCGTCACCACGCCGGGGGACTGCGTGGACGTGCTGGTGACCGATTACGGCATCGCCGTCAACCCCCTGCGCCCCGACCTGATCGAGTGCCTGGACAAGGCGGGCATTCCCCACGTCACCATTGAGAGCCTGAAGGAGAAGGCCTACAGCCTGGTAGGCCGGCCGGACGACTTGCAGTGGGAGGACAAGGTCGTGGCGGTCCTGGAGGCCCGGGACGGCACCATTCTGGACGTAGTGCGGAAGATCAAGCCCTACGATCCGGAAAACTAAATCATATGGCCGCCGCGGCGGCTGCCACGGCGGCTTTGTGATAGAATCTTTTTTGAGAGAGAGGAAAGAACCATGAGCGAAGCAGTCGTTGGCATACTTGGTTTTATCACCATTATTGCCATCGTCGTCGTCCTGTTCCAGAGCAGGACGCTCCCCAGCATCGCCTTCATCGTGTTTCCCACGATCCTGGCGATCATCCTCGTCATCGGCGGCTACTACACCTTTGACGACATCGGCTCCCTGATCAAATCCGGCTTCAGCAGCACCGGCCCCACCGCGGCCCTGTTCGTGTTCTCCGTGTTGTACTTCGGCCTGATGACCGACACGGGCATGTTCGACGTGATCATCAACGCCCTGATGAAGCTGGTAGGCAGCAGCGTCGTGGGCGTGACCATGGTCACCTGCATCATCGCTCTGGTGGGCCATCTGGACGGCGGCGGCGCCTCCACCTTCTGCATCGTGGTGCCCGCCATGCTGCCCGTGTACAAGCGGATGCACATGCGGCCCACCACCCTGCTGCGGGTGGCGGTGCTGAGCATGGGCATCCTGAATCTGATGCCCTGGGCCGGCCCTACCATGCGTGCCGCCACCGTGCTGGGCATCCAGGCCGCCGACCTGTGGCACACCATTCTCCCCATTCAGATCTTCGGTATCCTGCTGGCCCTGGGCCACGCCTTCCTGGCGGGCGTTCAGGAGAAGAAGCGGGGCGCCGGCCTCACCGGCAAGCTGGCTGAGATCGAGGGCGAAGTGGTGGTCGAGGAGGCCGCCCAGGCCCAGGCCAATGAGCTGGCCCGGCCCAAGCTCTTCATCGTCAACATCCTGCTCACCGTGGGCGTTATCGCCATGCTGATCTGGGGTGCCTTCCCCGACTATGTGCCCTTCATGCTGGGCCTGGCCGTGGGTCTGTTCATCAACTACGGTTTCACCGCCAACGCCCACAAGAAGATCATCAACTCCCACGCCGGCCCGGCTCTGATGATGTGCTCCACCCTGATGGGCGCCGCCATCCTCATGGGCATTCTGGTCAAGGACGTGGAGGGGATCAACAGCGTGGTCACCTGCATGGCCGACCTGATCAAGATGGTCCTGCCCACCTTCCTGGGTCAGCACCTGCCCATCGTCATCGGCATCCTGTCCGTGCCCCTGGCCCTGGCCTTCGACACCGACAGCTACTTCTACGGCATGCTGCCCGTCATGATCGGCATCGGCGAGGGCTTCGGCATCAACGCCATCCATGTGGCCATTGCCATGGTGGTCTGCCGCAACTGCGCCACCTTCATCAGCCCCATGGTGCCCGCCACCCTGCTGGGCGTCGGCCTGGCCGAGGTCGATATCAAGGACCACATCAAGGCCAGCTTCATGTATGTGTGGGGCTTCTCCATCCTGTGCATGATCTTCGCCATCATCGCCGGCATTATGGTCCTGTAAAGCAATTTCAAGCAAAAACCCAAAAAAGAGGACGCTTCGCAAAAGAAGCGTCCTCTTTTTGGCAGATTACTGTATTTCCTGTTCCAGGTTTTCAAATTCCGGCGTGGAAAAGAAGGCGCCCAGCGAGATATCCAGCCCGTCGCAGAGCTTTTTGACCGTGACGATGGAGACATCCCGCCTGCGCACGTCCATCATGCTGTAGACGGTGGACGGCGTAACGCCCGCCAGCGAAGCCAGCTCGTTTAGTTTGATCCCTCTCTCCAGGCACAGCTCCTGGAACCGCCGGACCACCGCATCCTTCACTGCCATACTATCACCTCAAAGCGATAGTAGCGTTTTGTACGCGGCGTGCCCGTTATCCCAAACGGCGCCAGAGCAGGCGGTTGTCCTCAAAGAGGACCTCCAGCCGGCCGGTATCCTTCATCCAGGCCAGATAGGAGCGGACCGTGCTGCCCACCAGGGCGTACTGCTCAAAGTTCATGGTCAGGCCATACGCGGTGAAGAGCTTTTGCAGCAGTTCCTCAAAGCCCAGGGGCTCGGCGCAGAGCCCGGCGATCTTCTCCGCGATCTGCCAGACCGTGTCGATATTCAGCTGGGCCAGGGAGGCGATCTCCTCCGATGCCTCCGCGTGGGCGGGGACGAAGAGCCGGGCCTGGAGGCCCTTGACCGTCTCCAGGGTCTTCAGATAGGCGGCCACGTCGTAGAGAAAGCCGATCTGGTATTTCTCCAGGGTCTCCCGGCTGGACAGGCAATCGGCCAGGTAAACCACGTCGTCCGGCGTCCGGAAGCCCACCATGTCGAAGAAGTGCCCCGGCAGGGGCAGCAGCTCAAAGCCCTGGGGCAGCGCCGACGGGGTCAGAAGCTCCGCGTCGCTCTCCTGGGCCAGGAGGAATTTGTGCCGCAGGTCCTTGCAGGGGTAGCCCCCGTAGAGAAAGGAGGGCTCCAGAATGGGGTGCCGGGTAAAGGCGCAGTCGATCCCCGGGGCGTAGATTTTGCAGCCGGTCTGCCCCTGGAGATAGCGGTTGCCGCCGATGTGGTCCGCGTTGGAATGGGTGTTGTAGATGGCCCTCAGCTTCCAGCCCTTGCCGTCCAGCAGCTGCCGGAGCTTTCGGCCCGCGTCCTTGTCGTTGCCGCTGTCGATGAGGCAGACCTCCGTCTCGTTCAGGCGGACAAGGCCGATTTTGGCGGGGCTCTGGATATAATAGCTGTTTCCCGCGGCCTGGATCAGTTCGTACATGCTTTTCCCTCCCGTAGACCCCCTGAACAGGGGGCCGGTTTTCTTATTTTACCACAACGTTTGCTTCGCCCAGCATCTCCTGCAGCTCCAAGATCAGGCCCTCATGGATCAGGCACCTGGCGCCGATGCGCTTGTTCTCCTTTTCGCACCAGATGACCAGCTGCCCCGTGCCGGGAAACATGGTGAGAAGCAGCTCGATCCGGGCCAGGGCGGGGTCCTCCCGGCTGGGCAGCCGGACCCAGAGCTTTTTTTCCGCCGGAGGCGGCGCGGAAGAGCCCAGGGCGTTGAGATCCGACAGGGGCCGGATGCTGTCCACCATCAGCTGGGGCTCCTTCTCGTCCCGGACGGAGACCCGCCCCTTGACGATGATGGCGGCGTTCTCCTTCACATAGGCCCCGCCGTTGTCCAGCGCCCGCTGGAAAGCGATCAGCTCGATGGCGCCGCTGTCGTCCTCCAGGGTGATGTAGCTCATGAGAGAGTTGTTCTTGGTGGCCCGGGTGCGGGCGGCGGACACCACCCCCGCCAGGCTCAGAAACTGGTTGTCGGCAAAGCGGCTGGGGCCGCCCTCGGCGGCAAAATCCGCCAGCAGCGTCCCGATAGGGACCGCGCCGGCCTTCCGGGCCGCCTCCCGGTACTCGTCCATGGGGTGGCCGGAGAGGTACAGGCCGGTGGTCTCCTTCTCCATGGCCATCCGCTCCCGGGGGGAGTACTCCTCCACCTGGGGGATGGGGATGGACTCGGCGGCCGGGCCCCGGCCGCTCTCCTCCCCGCCGAACAGGTCCATCTGGCCGGAGATGTTGTCCCGCTCCGCCTGGCTGATGCTGTCGATCACGGCGCCGGCCACCTGCATCAGGGCCTTGCGCCTGTAACCCAGGCTGTCGAAGGCCCCGGCCTTGATCAGATTCTCCACCGCCCGGCGGTTCAGTTCCTTGCCGGACATGCGGCGGCAGAAGTCCTCAAAGCCGGTGAAGGGGCCGTTCGCCTCCCGCTCGGCCACCAGGTTCTCAATGGCGCCCCAGCCGATGCTCTTGATGGCCACCAGGCCGAAGCGGATGTTCTCCCCGGAAACCGTGAAGTCCGCGCCGGATTCGTTCACGTCCGGCGGCAGGAGCCGGATCCCCAGCTCCCGGCACTCGGCGATGTATTCGGAAACCTTGGCGCTGTTGTCCAGCACCGAGGTCAGCAGCGCCGCCATATACTCCCGGGGCCAGCGGCGCTTCATATAGGCCGTCCGGTAAGCGACGATGGCGTAGCAGACGGCGTGGGCCTTGTTGAAGGCGTAGCTGGCAAAGTCCAGGATCTCGTCGTAAATGCTGTTGGCCACGGCCTCCGGCACGCCGTTGGCGACGCAGCCGGGGATGTTCCGGCTGGGGTCGCCGTGGACAAAAGCCGTCCGCTCCGCGTCGATGACGGCGTGCTTTTTCTTGCTCATGGCCCGGCGGATCATGTCCGCCTGGCCCAGGGAGAAACCGGCGAGCCGCTGAAAGATGTTGATGACCTGCTCCTGGTAGACGATGCAGCCGTAGGTCACGTCCAGGATGGGCCGCAGCAGGGGGTGCTTGTAGGTGATCCGCTCCGGGTGGACGGCGCAGTCCAGGAAACGGGGGATGGAGTCCATGGGACCGGGGCGGTACAGGGCGATGATGGCAGTGATGTCCTCAATGCTCTTTGGCTTCAGGCCCACGCAGACGCCGGTCATCCCCGCCGACTCCAGCTGGAACACGCCGCTGGTGCGGCCCTGAGAGAGCATCTCGAACACCGCCGGGTCGTCCTCCGGAACGGTCTCCACGCGAAAGCCCGGCTGCTTGCGGCGCACCAGCTTGGCCGCGTCCTCCAGCACAGTCAGGTTCCGCAGGCCCAGAAAGTCCATTTTCAGCAGGCCCAGCTCCTCCAGCGTGGTCATGGGGAACTGGCAGACCACGGATTCGTCGTTCTTGGCCAGAGGGACGTATTCATACACCGGCTTCTCCGTGATCACCACGCCGGCGGCGTGGGTGGAGGCGTGGCGGGGCATGCCCTCCAGGGCCTTGGCCACGTCGATCAGCCGCCGGAGGGTCTCGTTGGATTCGTACATCTCCTTCAGCGGCTTTGAGAGCTGCAGCGCCTCGTCGATGGTCATGTTCAGGGCCACGGGCACCTGCTTGGCCACCGCGTCCGTCTCCGCGTAGCCGATGGACAGGACCCGGCCCACGTCCCGGATGGAGGCCCGGACGGCCATGGTCCCGAAGGTGACGATCTGGGCCACGTGGTCCGAGCCGTAGAGCCGGTTCACGTAGTCGATCACCTCGCCCCGGCGGTTGACGCAGAAATCCATGTCGATATCGGGCATGGTGACCCGCGCCGGGTTCAAAAAGCGCTCAAAGAAGAGGTTATATTTGATAGGGTCCACGTCGGTGATGTGCAGGCAGTAGGCCACCACGCTCCCCGCCGCGCTGCCCCGGCCGGGGCCCACGGGGATGCCCTGCCCCTTGGCGAAGGCGATGAAGTCCCAGACAATGAGAAAATAGTCCACAAAGCCCATCTGGCGGATGATGCCCAGCTCGTAGTCCAGCCGGTCGCTGAGCTCCTGGCTGTAGCCTGGGTAGCGCTGGGCAAGGCCCTCGTAGCAGAGCCGCTCCAGATACGCGAACGCGTCCGGCTCCCCCGGGGGGAGCTTGAACTGGGGCAGGTGATAGTGGCCGAACTGAAAATCGTAGTTGCAGCGCTCCGCGATTTTGGCGGTGTTGTCCGCCGCCTCCGGGTACTCCGGAAACAGGGCGCGCATCTCCGCCTCGCTCTTCAGATACAGCTCGCTGGATTCAAAGCGCATCCGGCTTGGATCGTCCACGGTTTTGCCCATCTGGATGCACATGAGCACGTCCTGATAATAGGCGTCCTCCTTGCGAATGTAGTGGGCGTCGTTGGTGAGGGCCAGGGGAATGCCGGTCTCCCGGTGGAGGCGGATCAAGCCCTGGGCGGCCTCCTGCTCCTCCCGCAGGCCGTGGTCCTGGATCTCCAGATAGAAACGCTCCGGTCCGAACAGCTCCCGCAGCTCCAGGGCCTTGGCCTTGGCCCCCTCATAGTCCCCGTGAAGGAGGCTCTGGGGGATGGCCCCGGCCACGCAGCCGGAGAGGCAGATCAGACCCTCCGCGTGCTGGTGGAGCAGGGGCCAGTCGATCCGGGGCCGGGTGTAAAAGCCCTGGGTGAAGGCCTCGCTCACCAGACGGCAAAGATTCCGGTAGCCGGTCTCATTCTCGCAGAGGAGGATCAGGTGGCTGTACTCATTGTCCAGGCCGTGGACCTTGTCCTGCATGCTCCGGGGCGCCACATAGACCTCGCAGCCGATGATGGGCTTGATCCCCGCCGCCTTGCAGGCCTTATAGAAGGCGACAGCCCCGTACATGACCCCGTGGTCCGTGATGGCCAGGGCGGTCTGTCCCAGGTCCTTGGCCGCCTGGGCCACCTGGTCAATGCGGCAGACCCCGTCCAGCAGGGAGTACTCCGTATGGACGTGCAGATGGACGAATGCCATTGCCGGCCCCCTTTCTCTGCGCGCTTACGCAGCAATCAATCGATGGGGAAACGGCGCGGCGGGGAAGCCGCCGCGCCGTCCTTAGAGAATCGCCAAAATCGGCTTTTTGAAGCCGGGGCGGGAAAATCAGGTGGTGCCGTCGCCGATCACGATGCCCCCCGCATAGGGATCGTCCGGGGTGGGCGTGGGCGTCGGAGTAGGTGTAGGCGTGGGCGTAGGTGCGGTGGTGGCAGTCCCGCCGCCGCTGTTGGGATTGGCATAGGGGTCGTCCGCGGCGTTGGGATTGGTGGAGCTGATGTAGTTGGCGCTGATCCAGCCGGTGTAGCCGTTGTAGACCACGTGGGCCCAGCCGTTCTGAGTCTCATAGACGGTGATCTGCGTGCCCTGCACCAGCGTGTCGATCACACGGGAGTTGGTGGAGGCGCTCTCCCGGAAGTTCACCGCCTGGGCGGTGACATAGCCGGTGTAGCCGGTGCCGGAGGGAGTGGGGGCGGGTGTGGGCGTGGCGGTGGGCTTGGTGGTGCTCACGTAGTTGCCGCTGATCCAGCCGGTCGTCCCGTCATAGACCACGTGGGCCCAGCCGTTCTGGGTCTCGTAGATGGTGATCTGGGTGCCCCAGATCAGGGTGTCGATCACGCGGGAGTCAGTGGAGGCGCTCTCCCGGAAGTTCACGGACTGAGCGGTGACATAGCCGGTGCGGCCGGTGCCGGAGGGCGTCGTGTTGGTGCTGCCGGGCGCAGGGGAGGCACTGGCAGTGGGGGAAGTGGTGCCGCCGGAGGGAGCCGGGGAGGCGGTGCTGCCGGTAGTGCCGCCGGTGGGAACCGTGGTGCCGGTGGGCGCGCCGGTGGCGGAGGTGGTGGCGCTGATGTTCACCGTAGCGGCATACTGGAGCCCCTCCACCGTGGGAGATTTAAAGGTCAGGTTGGCGGAGCCGGCGGACTTCACCGTGACGGAGATGGTGGCGCTGTCACCGTCCATATCCACGGTATAGGTGGAGTTCTGGGCGTCTGCCACGGCGGGGTTATCGGAGACCACGTTGATCTCCTTGCAGGTGGCGGAGCCCGGGGCGATAGTGACCTTCAGGTCGAAGGTGAAGGGCTGGGGGCCGCCGGTAAGGCTGGCGGGCAGATCCACCGGGAAGCTCACGCCGCTGGTGTTCTCAACGGTGAGCCCCGTGATGGGCACATAGGCGGCGGTGTTCTCCGCGGCAACGATAATGTCGTTGCTGGAGTTGACGATGTTGCCGTTCTTGTCCAGCGTGTAAGCGGAGGAGACCTCATTGTACCGGTTCACAACGGCGTTACCGCTGGCGGATATGTACAGGTTCACGCCCTCGCTTGTCATCGTGGAGATCTGCTCTTTTTGCCCGCAGGCGGCCAGGGTGAAGACCATTGCGGCAGCCAGCAGCAGCGCAAGGAACTTGCTTGTGTTTTTCATGGTGGGACTCTCCTTTGACTCAAGTCTTTATTTGCCGCCGGGACGCCGGCGGGCTTTTTTCTCTATATAAAAATCCGGGGACGGATCTTTATACGCCTTCTGAGAATTAGACGGTTTCACCGGCGGTTTTGTTTCCTGCCTCCGCCTGTTCCGCCAGGGTCATGATTTTTTTCAGCCGGTGGGACAGGCAGCTCTTGCTCACCGGCGGGATGGACAGCAGAGCCAGGTCCGAGAGGCTGGCGGCCGGGTTGGCAATACGCAGCAGGGCCGCGTCCTTCAGCGGGTCCGGCAGCGCGTCCAGCCCCCAGACCCGGGCCAGGCGGCGGATCGCGTCCAGCTGCTCCTGGGCGGCGGTCACGGTCTTGTCCGCGTTGGCCGAGTCGCAGTTGATCTGCCGGGTGACAGTGTTGCGCATCTCCTTGTCCACCTTGGCGGTCATCACGTTCATGGCCGTCACCGGCGCGCCGATGCTGGTGAAAAAGTCCGCAATGGCGTCCGCCTTTTTGAAATACAGCAGGGAATTGCCGCTGCGCTGGGTCTCCTTGGGGGAAAAGCCCATATCCAGCAGCAGGGAGACCGTCTCCCGGCTGACGCTGCGGTGGGGCGTAGCCAGCTCCAGATGGTAGCGCTTGGCCGGGTCCGTGACGCTGCCGCCGGCCAGGAAGGCCCCTCTGATGAAGGAGGCCCGGCAGCAGTCCTCCTCCAGGACGCCGAAGTTCACATGGTGAGAGAGGCTGGCGTCGATCTCGGCGCCGAAAGCGTCAAAAATCCTTCGGAGCTTGACCGGTTCGGTGATGACAAAGCTCTGCTTGCCCGCCGCGCCGGCGGGGGGCAGCCGGTCAAAGCCCAGGCCGAAGGCCCGCTTGAACAGCCGGGGCAGCCGCTGGGCAAAGTCCGGGCTGGAGGTGATGATCCGGATCTCCCGGGGGGAAAAGGTGTTGCAGTATAGGAGAACGCCGTAGCTCTCCGCCACAGCACAGCATTTCTTGTCCGGCCTCGGCTGGCAGAGCTCCGCTTTGGCCTGAGAGGAAAAGGACACGCAAAGCCCTCCTTTCGCCCGGGACGCTACTTGTCCAGATCCCGGTTGATGTTCACCGAGTGAATGCCCTTGGAGAGCAGATGCTCGTGGAGGGCGGCGGCGATGGCCACGCTCCGGTGCCGGCCACCGGTGCAGCCCACGGCCACCGTGAGGCCCAGCTTGCCTTCCTCTATGTAGAGCGGCAGAAGAAAGTCGATCAGGTCCTCGATCTTCTCCATAAAGCTCCGGGTCTGCTGATAGGAAAACACATATTCCGCCACAGGCCTGTCCAGCCCGCAGAGGGGCCGCAGCTCCTCCACATAGTAGGGGTTGGGCAGAAAGCGGGCGTCGAAGACCAGGTCCGCGTCCATGGGCAGGCCGTGCTTATAGCCGAAGGACAGCACCGACACGTCCAGCTCCCGCTCCTTTCCCTCTCCGGCAAAGAGCGTGAACAGCCGGTTCTGAAGCATGCCCAGGGTCATGTTGGAGCTGTTGAGCACATGATCCGCCCGCTCCCGGATGGGCCGCAGCAGCTCTTCCTCCTTTTTCACTGCCTGCTCCACCGTGACCCCCGGCGCGGCCAGGGGATGGGGGCGGCGGCTCTCCTTATAGCGGCGCACCAGGGTGCGCAGGTCCGCGTCCATATACAGGATGCGCACGGTGCAGTCCATGGACTTGAGCTCATCCAGGGTGGTCAGAAGTTCCCCAAAGCCGTCCCGCTCCCGCACGTCCGTCACCAGGGCCACCCGCTCGTAGCGGCCCCGGGTGGCCAGGCACAGCTCCGCAAAGCGGGGCATCAGCGCCACCGGCAGATTGTCCACACAATAATAGTCCAGATCCTCCAGCACGTCCGCCGCGCGGCTTTTGCCCGCGCCGGACAGGCCGGTGATAATCAAAAATTCCATCGCTCCGCCCTTTACTCTTCCTTCCGCAGGTCGATCCGGTGCCCCGGCACCGCCGGGCCGTGGTCCTCCAGCTTATAGTCCGGCGGGAGGATCAGGATCTCCGGGTCCAGCCGGACGCCGGATTTTTCATACACGGTCTTCCGGATATACAGCATCAGCTCGTGCACGTCGTGAGAGGTAGCGCCGCCGGTGTTGACAATGAAGCCCGCGTGCTTTTCGGACACCTGGGCGCCGCCGACGGCATAGCCCTTGAGCCCCGCCTCCTCGATCAGCGCCGCCGCGTAATACCCCTCCGGGCGCTTGAAGGCGCTGCCCGCCGAGGGCAGGTCCAGCGGCTGCTTTTCCCGCCGCCGCTCGTTCAGCTCCCGCATTTTAGCGGCGATCTCCTCCTTATCGCCCGCCGCCGGGCGCAGCACCGCGCTGAGGATCACGCAGCCGCCTAAGGTCTGAAACAGGCTGCTCCGGTAGCCGAAGCGGCACTGCTCCTTCGTCAGCTCGTACAGCCGCTGCTCCGGCAGATAATAGCAGACCACGCTCTCGATAAGGTCCTTCAGCTCCCCGCCGTAGGCCCCCGCGTTCATGACGCAGCCGCCCCCCAGGGAACCGGGAATGCCGGAGGCAAACTCCAGGCCCGCCAGGCCGTTCTGCTGGGCAAAGCTGGCCAGCTTTGCCAGAGGCACCCCCGCCTCCGCGTAGATCGCCCCGTCAGGCAGGAGAAAGAGCTTGGTGAGTTTTTCCGTGCTGATGATGAACAGCTCGCTCAGCCCCTCGTCCGGAAACAGCAGGTTGGTCCCGTTGCCCAGCAGCAGCGGAGCCAGCTGATGGTCCTTCAAAATGGCGCAGATCTTCGTCAGGCTCATGACGCTGGAGGGGACGGCCAAGGCCCGGACGGGCCCGCCGATGCGGAAGGAGCTGTGCCCCGCCAGCGGTTCGTTTTCCAGCAGACGCAGACCGGGCATCTGCTTTTTTATCTCAGCAATGGCTTTTTCGAGATTTTCCATATGCGCTCCCAAAGACAAGTGTGCTTACAGGGAAAGGCTTAAAACAGCCCGCTGTCAATGGCCTGGTCGTGGGCGGCGGCCAGGGCTTCCGCCGCGTTATAGCCCATTTTTTTCTGGCGGTTGTTCATGGCGGCCAGCTCCAGGATCACGGCCAGATTCCGCCCCGGCGTCACCGGAATGGTGACCAGAGGGACCTTGACGCCCAGGATCTCCTCCGTCTCGCTGGTGAGACCCAGCCGGTCATAGGCCTTGCCCTTCTGCCAGGCCTCCATGCGGACCACCACATCGATCCCCGTCTCCGGCTTTACGGCGCCTACGCCGTAGATATGCCGCACGTTGACGACGCCGATGCCCCGCAGCTCCATGTAATAGCGGATCATCTCCGGCGCGGTGCCCACCAGTGCGTCCTTGCCGATCTGCTTGACCTCCACCGCGTCGTCCGCCACCAGACGGTGGCCCCGCTTGACCAGCTCCAGGGCGGTCTCGCTCTTGCCGATGCCGCTCTCGCCCATCAGCAGAACGCCCTCCCCATAGACCTCCACCAGCACCCCGTGGATGGTGGTGCGGGGGGCCAGATAGTTGTGCAGGGAGCGGATCACGTCCGCCTGGAATTCCGAGGTGTCCTGCTCGGTGGTGAACAGATTCCGGTCATAGCGCTCCGCCATCTCCTTGCAGGCCGCGGAGGGCTTTACCCCGTGGCAGACCACCAGGGCGGCGATGTCGTAGGCCATGAAGCGGTCATAGGCCTCCCGCCGCTGCTCTTCGCTCAGCGTGTCCAGATAGGTGGCCTCCACGTGGCCGATGATCTGGAGCCGCTTGGGGTCAAAGTAATTATAGAACCCGGTCAGCTGCAGGGCGGGGCGGTTCACGTCCGCCGTGGTCAAAACCGCGGTCTCATAATCCCGGGACAGGTGCACCGGCGTCAGGGCGTGCTCCTGGACGATCTTGCTGAGCTTGACAGTGTATCTGCTTTTCATTTGTCTCCCCCTCCCGCGGCCACAGATTCTTCTACCTATATATATTAACCACTTCCGGCCGATTTGGCAATAAGTTTAATTCTTAAAACGAAAGAAATCGCGAAATTGAAGGGAAATCTTTTCGCTTTTTTCGGATTCGGCAAAAAAACTGCTTGCAATTGCGCGCCGCGTCTGCTATTATAATAAAGCTGTCTATCAGTGAAACACATAGCAAGGAGGTGCTTCAACTTATGGCAAAGTGTCAGTTTTGTGATAAGGGCGTGACCTTCGGTATTCAGGTCAGCCACTCTCACAGACGCTCCAACCGCGCCTGGAAGCCGAATGTGAAGCGCGTCAAGGCCATCGTGGACGGCGCTCCCACGCATGTCTACGTCTGCACCCGCTGCCTGCGCAGCGGCAAGGTCACCCGCGCTGTGTAATTGAATCCCATCAAATTACCCGAAACAAAGCCTGTCGTACCGATACGACGGGCTTTTTTCGGCAGAGCCCGCGCATATGGAAGAGAGGAGCTTGCGGCTATGGAGCTATTGGAGCAGCGGATTTTGAAGGACGGGAAAATCCTGCCCGGCGGCATCCTGAAGGTGGACGGGTTTCTGAACCACCAGATCGATCCGGCCCTGGCCTATGAGATGGCCCTGGAGTGGAAGCGGCTTTTTGCCGGGGAGGAGATCAACAAGGTGCTCACCATCGAGGCCTCCGGCATCGCTCTGGCCTGCATGGCGGGCTATGTGTTCTCCTGTCCGCTGGTCTTTGCCAAAAAGAGCAAGACCCGGAACATCTCCGGCCAGGTGTACGCGGTAGAGGTGGCGTCCTTCACCCACGGGAACACCAACACGGTGCTGGTCTCCAAGGAGTACCTGGGGCCGGAGGACCGGGTGCTGCTGGTGGACGACTTTCTGGCCACCGGCGCGGCCCTGGTGGGGCTCAAGGCCCTGGTGGAGCAGGCGGGCGGCCGGGTCGTAGGCGCAGGGATCGCCATCGAGAAGGTCTTTCAGGGCGGCGGGGATCTGCTGCGCGCCCAGGGCCTGCGCATCGAGTCCCTGGCCCGGATCGCCGAAATGGGGGACGACGGCAGCCTGCGCTTCTGCTGAGGGCTGCGGGCGAGAGGCAGATAACAACTGAAATTTCGGCAAAACAAACAAATTTTTGAACCAAAAAACGTCAAATTCCCCAAAATAGAACTTGACTTTTGCGGGAGAATCTGGTAGGCTTAGGGCCGTAAAGTGAATCAGGTTTCGATATATCTCAAATGATGCGGATTTGAAGTCTCTACCCGGGCGCCGTAAATGCCTGGACTATCGAATGTGTTTCACAGCGGGCCCGTCTGGGTGCGCCGCAGCAATGCATTGGAAGAGGCTTCCTGTCCTTTTCCGGTGCATTTTTTCTTGCCCGGGCGCTTCTCTTTGTATCATGACCGCGGGAGCGGTTTTGATAAATAATCTTATTTATTAAGAGGAGAATACAGAATGAAAAAGATCATTGCTCTGCTGCTTGCGCTTGTTATGGTCTTCGTCCTGGCCGCCTGCGGCGGCAGCTCCGCCCCCGCGGCGGAGGAGCCCGCTGCCGAGGCCCCCGCGGCTGACGCTCCGGCCGCGGAAGAACCCGCCGCCGAGGCCCCTGCCGCCGATCTGAAGGTGGGCTTCATCTTCCTGCACGATGAAAACTCCACCTACGACCTGAACTTCATGTCCGCCGCCCGGGAGGCCTGCGAGGCCAAGGGCCTGGTGGAGGGTGAGAGTTATCTGTTCAAATACCCTGTCGCCGAGAGCGAGGAGTGCTACAACGCCGCCGCTGAGCTGGCCGACGCCGGCTGCGACATCGTCTTTGCCGACTCCTTCAACCATGAGGACTATATGATCCAGGCCGCCATGGAGTTCCCCGAGGTCCAGTTCTGCCATGCCACCGGCACCAAGGCCCACACCCAGGGTCTGGACAACTATCACAACGCCTTCGCCTCCATCTATGAGGGCCGCTACCTGGCCGGCGTGGCCGCGGGCCTGAAGCTCAACGAGATGATCGAGGCCGGCGAGTTCTCCGCCGACGAGGCCAAGATCGGCTATGTGGGCGCTTACACCTACGCCGAGGTTATCTCCGGCTACACCTCCTTCTTCCTGGGCGCCCGCTCCGTCTGCCCCAGCGCCACCATGGAAGTGACCTTCACCGGCGAATGGTATGACCAGGCCGCTGAGCAGGAGGCCGCCACCAACCTGATCAACAACGGCTGCAAGCTGATCAGCCAGCACGCCGACTCTCTGGGCGCCCCCGCCGCCTGCGAGGCCGCCGGCGTCCCCAACGTGTCCTATAACGGCAGCACCGCCAACGCCGGCCCCAACACCTACATTATCGCCTCCCGCATCAACTGGGCTCCCTACTTCACCCTGATGATGGACTGCGTCCTCAACGGCGAGCCCATCCCCACCGACTGGACCGGCACCCTGAACACCGGCTCTGTGGAGCTGTTTGAGCTGAACGAGGCCGTGGCCGCCGCCGGCACCGCCGACAAGCTGGCCGAGGTGCAGGCCGCTCTGGAGGACGGCTCCCTGCATGTGTTCGACACCTCCACCTTCACCGTGGACGGCGAGACCCTGACCAGCTACATGGCCGATGTGGACACCGACGCCGATTACACCCCCGACACCGAGGCCATTTCCGACGGTTACTTCCACGAGTCCGAGTACCGCTCCGCCCCGTATTTTGACGTCCAGATCGACGGGATCACCCTGCTGGATACCCAGTTCTAAAATAAGCGTTTTTTCGGGAAGCCCCCTGCCTCTGCAAGGGGCTTCCGTCACCTTAAACCCCAAAGGGCAGCGCAGAGACACCTTATTGCCGCCGCGCTGCCCTTTGCGATTTGCATTTAATGAGAAAGGGGAGGGATTCCCGTGGACAATAAGACAGCCGCCGTGACCATGCGGAATATCACCAAGACCTTTGGCCCGGTCGTCGCCAACGACAAGGTCTGGCTGGATATTTACCGGGGGGAGATTCTGGCCCTGCTGGGGGAAAACGGCAGCGGCAAAACCACGCTGATGAACATGCTCTCCGGGATCTATTTCCCGGACGAGGGGGAGATCACCGTGGACGGAAAGAAAGTGGTCATCCGCTCGCCTAAGGACGCCTTTGATCTGGGGATCGGCATGATCCATCAGCACTTCAAGCTGGTGGATGTGCTCACCGCCGCGGAAAACATCGTCCTGGGCCTGAAGGAGCCGGGCCGCCTGGATCTGAAGGCCGCGGCCAAAAGAATCCGGGAGATCTGCGACGCCTACGGCTTTGAGGTGGACCCCAACCAGAAGATTTATGACATGTCTGTCTCCCAGAAACAGACGGTGGAGATCGTCAAGGTCCTCTACCGGGGGGCGGATATCCTGATCCTGGACGAGCCCACCGCGGTGCTCACCCCCCAGGAGACGGACAAGCTTTTCGCCGTGCTGCGCAATATGCGCAACGACGGCAAGGCCATCGTCATTATCACCCACAAGATGAACGAGGTGGAGGAGCTGTCCGACCGGGTGGCCATCCTGCGCCACGGGCAGTTCATCGGCGACATGCCCACAAAAAAGACCAACGCCCAGGAAATGACCAACATGATGGTGGGCCACGCGGTGACTCTGAACATCAACCGGCCCGAGCCTAAGGACCCCAAGCCCCGCATCGAGGTCAAGAACCTGACGGTGCGCAGCATCGACGGGATCTTGAAGCTGGAGGACGTGAGCTTCACCGCCTGCAGCGGGGAGATCCTGGGCGTTGCCGGCATCTCCGGCTGCGGCCAGAAGGAGCTGCTGGAGGCTATCGCCGGGCTACAGCCGGTAGAGAGCGGCAGCATCGAGTACATAGAGGACGACGGCAGCCGCGAGCCTCTCCTGGGCAAGGACCCCCTGAGCATCGCCCAGATGGGCGTGAGCCTCTCTTTCGTGCCGGAGGACCGGCTGGGCATGGGCCTGGTGGCCAATATGGACCTGGCCGACAATATGATGCTCCGCTCCTACCGGCGGGGCAGAAGCCTCTTTACCGACCGGAAGAGCCCGAAGGCGCTGGCGGAGGACGTGGTACAGCGGCTGGAGGTCAACACCCCCGGCATCTCCACGCCGGTGCGCCGCCTCTCCGGCGGCAACGTGCAGAAGGTGCTGGTGGGCCGGGAGATCTCCTCCGCTCCGACGGTGCTTTTGACCGCCTACGCCGTCCGGGGCCTGGACATCAACTCCTCCTACACCATCTATGACCTGATCAACAAACAGAAGGAGGCCGGCGTGGCCGTGATCTTCGTAGGCGAGGATCTGGACGTGCTGCTGGAGCTGTCCGACCGGATCCTGGTGCTCTGCGGCGGCAGGGTCAGCGGCATCGTCCCCGGCCGGGGCGCCAAAAAGCGGGAAGTAGGCATGATGATGACCCGTCTGGGAGGAGGGAAGGAAGATGAATAAGCAGCGCGATCCCCTTTTCCACATCGTCAAGCGCGCCGCCCTGCCCTGGTACAAGGCCTGGGGCATCCGGGCCGCCGCCATCGTCCTGGCGCTGATCCTGTGCGCGCTGATTACCACCCTGATCACCGGCGAGGACCCGATCCAGGTCTACGTGACGATCTTTGAGGGCGGCTTCGGCACCGCCCGCCGGGCCTGGATTTTGTTCCACAACCTGGCTATGCTGCTGATCGTGGCCCTGGCCGTGACCCCCGCGTTCCGGATGCGCTTCTGGAACATCGGCGGCGAGGGGCAGGTCCTGATCGGCTGCCTGGCCTCCGCCGCCTGCATGATCACCCTGGGGGACAAGCTCCCCAACGGCGTGCTGCTGGCCGTCATGGCCCTGGCCTCTATCCTGGCCGGCGCGGTCTGGGCCGGGATCCCCGCCATTTTCAAGGCCCGCTGGAACACCAACGAGACGCTGTTCACCCTGATGATGAACTATGTGGCGACCCAGCTGGCGGCCTTCTTCATCATCATCTGGGAGGTGCCCAAGGGCTCCGGCACCATCGGCATCATTAACCAGAGCACCATGGCCGGCTGGCTGCCCCAGGTGGGCCCCTCCAAGTATTTCCTGAACATCCTGATCGTGGCCGTCCTGACGGTGCTCATGTATCTGTATCTCAACTACACCAAGCACGGCTACGAGATCGCCGTGGTGGGCGAGAGCGAGCGCACCGCCCGCTATGTGGGCATCAAGGTGGGCCGGGTCATTATCCGCACCCTGCTGCTGTCCGGCGCCATCTGCGGCCTGGCCGGGTTCCTGCTGGTCAGCGGCTCAGACCATACGCTGACCACCTCCCTGGCCGGGGGCCGGGGCTTCACCGCCGTTATGGTCTCCTGGCTCGCCAAGTTTAACCCCCTCTTCATGATCTTCACCAGCTTCCTGCTGGTCTTTCTGGCCCGGGGCGCTGCCGAGATCTCCACCAGCTTCGGCCTGAACCAGTCCTTCTCAGATATCCTCACAGGCGTCATTTTGTTCTTCATCATCGGCTGCGAGTTCTTCATCAACTATAAGCTCAGCTTCCGCAGCGCCAAAAAGGAGGGTTGAGAGAAATGTTTGATTTTGTCGCTTTCATCCCCCGGGCCATCGTCCAGGGCATCCCGCTGCTCCTGGGCAGCACCGGCGAGACTCTCACCGAAAAATCCGGCAACCTGAACCTGGGCATCCCCGGGGTCATGTATGTGGGCGCCATCAGCGGCGTCGTGGGGGCCTTCCTCTATGAGCAGGCCGTCCCCACAGGGGACCTGAACAATTTCCTGGCGGTGCTGATCCCCCTGCTCTGCTCTCTGCTGGGCTCGGCGCTGATGGGCCTGCTCTACAGCTTTCTCACGGTCACGCTCCGGGCCAACCAGAACGTCACCGGCCTGACGATCACCACCTTTGGCGTCGGGCTGGGCAATTTCTTCGGCGGCTCGCTGATCAAGCTCTCCGGGGCCTCCGTCCCCTCCCTGGTCCTGACCCGCACCAGCCTGGCCTTTACAAAGACGCTGCCTTTCTCCGGCAGCCTGGGCTGGTTCGGCAAGATCTTCCTGTCCTACGGCTTTATGGCCTATCTGGCCATCGCCATCGCCCTGGCGGTCTCCTATGTGCTGAACAGGACCCGGGTGGGCCTGCAGCTCCGGGCCGTGGGCGAGAACCCCAACACCGCCGACGCCGCCGGCATCGACGTGAACCGCTATAAATATGTGGCCACCTGCGTGGGCAGCATGATCGCCGGCCTGGGCGGGCTGTACTTCATCATGGACTACGCCGCCGGCATCTGGGCCAACGACACCTTTGGCGACCGGGGCTGGCTGGCCATCGCCCTGGTGATCTTCACGGTCTGGCGGCCCAACATCGGGGTGCTGGCCTCCTTCCTCTTCGGCGGCCTGTATATCCTGTACCTGTTCATCCCCACCGGAACCAACATGGCGGTCAAGGAGCTGTACAAGATGATCCCCTATGTGGTGACGCTGATCGTCCTGGTGCTCAGCAGCATGCGCAACAAGCGGGAGAATCAGCCCCCCGCCGCCCTGGGCCTGGCCTACTTCCGGGAGGAGCGGTAACGAGGCGTGATTTCCGTCTTTTTATACAAATAGACAGAGGAATTTTCGTCAACATCGTCAATTGTCTGACACTTCAAACTTTAGTATAATACCTGCGGGATTTTTAAAATCCCAAAAAATATATTGCGTGCCCAGCTCTCCATATTTTACATAGCTGTGCACAGCTTAAAAGAAGGAGGAAATGCAAATTCCCTGGGGCTCGGGGTGCGGCAGTGTGGAGACCTGTCGTAAGGCGGCGCGCCGTATACCGGCGGCCGTGAGGACACAGACGCGGAGGCGCTGTGTTCGGAGTCGGAAAACATGGCATCTGTCACTCTGAAAAACATCAAAAAGGTGTATCCGTTCATCAGCGGAGAGGGCAAGAAGAAGAAAAAGAAAAAGGATGAACCCGCCGAGGAGAAGAAGGTCAACCTTCAGATCACCGATGAAGGCGTCGTAGCGGTGCAGGAGTTCAGCCTGGACATCGCGGACCGTGAATTCATCGTTCTGGTCGGCCCCTCCGGCTGCGGCAAGTCCACCACCCTGCGTATGGTGGCCGGCCTGGAGGAAATCTCCGGCGGCGAGCTGTACATCAACGGCAAGCTGATGAACGACGTGGCCCCCAAAGACCGGGATATCGCGATGGTCTTCCAGAACTACGCGCTGTATCCCCACATGACCGTGTACGACAACATCGCCTTCTCTCTGAAGCTGCGCAAAGAGAACAAGGACGTGATCGACAAGAAGGTTCGGGAGGCCGCCGAGATCCTGGACATCACCCAGTATCTGGACCGGAAGCCAAAGGCGCTGTCCGGCGGCCAGCGGCAGCGTGTGGCCATCGGCCGTGCCATCGTCCGTGACCCCGCCGTGCTGCTGATGGACGAGCCTCTGTCCAACCTGGACGCCAAGCTCCGTAACCAGATGCGCGCCGAGATCATCAAGCTCCGTGAGCGGATCAACACCACCTTTATATATGTAACCCATGACCAGACTGAGGCCATGACCCTGGGCGACCGGATCGTTATCATGCGGGACGGCTACATCCAGCAGATCGGCACGCCTCAGGAAGTCTTCGATCATCCCCGGAATCTGTTCGTCGCCGGCTTCATCGGCACGCCTCAGATGAACTTCTTTGACGCCCAGCTGGTCAAAGACGGCGGCAAGTACGCCGTGGAAGTGGGCGGCATCAAGGTGGTTCTGGACGAGGAGAAGCAGGCCCGTCTGGCCGCCAAGAACGTGGCTCCGCAGGCCGTGACCCTGGGCGTCCGTCCCGACCACACGGACCTGGGCGAGACCGGCATCCCCGCCACCGTGGACGTGTCCGAAATGATGGGCTCCTCCGTGCATCTGCACGTGACCGCCGAGGGCAAGGACGTGATCATCATCGTCCCCACCATCGACATGAAGGGCCATTACTCCATTGGCGACAAGGTGCACTTCACCTTTGGCGGCAACGTGGCCCACGTGTTCAGCAAGGAGACGGAGCTGAACCTGGAGTACTAAGATTCAGCAACAAGAGAACATTGCAAAGGCCCGGGCTGCAAAATGCAGTCCGGGCTTTAAGCTGTTTTGAACTCTATACTATTATATTATATAGAAGAGCTGACTGAAATTTCGTCCAGGGCTCCGCCGGGCGGCGGGAGCTGGGAGAGAAAATGCAGGAAATAGCACAGCGCCAGCAGATCCGCGCAGCCGCCGGGGGAGAGCCCCCGGGCGGTCATCTCCCGGTCCAGCGCCGCCAGTTCCTCAAGACAGGGGACCGGGCGGCTCAGCCGCTCTGCCTGGGCTGCGGCCCAGCGCTGGCCCTCCGGCCCGCCCCGTGACAGAAGGTTGGTGTCCGTCACCTGGGCCATGAGCCGGGCCAGTGCGGCCAGGCCCGCCTGCTCCAGGCTGGCTCCGGCTTCCAGGGCGGCGCGCAGGGCCGGGAGCCCGATCTCCCGGACCGAGGGCAGGCCGCCGGCCAGTTCCCCCCGGACGCCCCGGATGCCCGCCTCCCGGAAGAAGCGCCGGCCCGCTGTCTCCGCTTCCCCGGCCTGGGGGGCGGTCAGGTCCAGCCCGGCCTCCCGGGCGGACATCCGGCCGGCCTCCCGCAAAATGGCCTCCGTCTCCGCCCAGGGCCGCTCCGGCTTCCAGAGCCGCCCGGCGGCGCAGCAGACGGTGCCCAGAGTGAAAACGGCCCCCTTGTGGGTGTTGACGCCGCCGGTGGCGGCCAGCATGGCCCGCTCGGCGGCCAGGCCCTCCTCCCGCAGCCGGAGGAAGCTCTCCTCCGGCGAAAGCGCGGCGGTCTCCATGCCCAGAGACGCAGCGGTACGGAGATAGGGCAGCAGGGAGGCGGCGCTGTCCAGAAAGCTGAAAAGATCCATGTCCCGGTGGCTGCCGTTGTTCAGCCTGTCCACCAGCCCCGGCTTGGGGGAGGCGCAGACCTCGTACAGCAGGGCCCGCAGAGCCTGGGCGGCCAGCGTTTCCGCGTCCTTCCGGGCGAAAAAGGCCCGCAGAATGGCCCCGGTCTTTTCCTGCAGCGCCTCCAGGGAGTGGAGCCGGCGGGAGGCGCAGGCCTTGCCCTCCCGGCCGCAGACCAGGCAGGGCCGGGGCGCGAAGCCCAGACTTTCCCGGTCCAGCTTCTCCCCGTCCGGGCCCAGCACGTCGATATCAAAAAGACGGCCCAGGGCGTCCCGGTCCTCCAGGGCGGCGCAGAGCCTCTTGAGCGAAACGGCGTCCCCCTCCACCACCAGCAGCGCCTCGCAGCCGGTGGGCCGGTCCAGCAGCTCCAGGTGGGAAAGACCCATCCGCCGGGCCCGCAGCGCGTCCTCCAGGCGGCGCAGCCCTTCCCGGAAGGCGCGGCGCAGCACGGGTCCGTTTTTAACCGGACCCGCGATGTTCATGGTGAAGGAGACCAGGGGCAGCCGGTGGGCCTGCGTCAGCTGCCGCTGGCGCAGGGCGCGCCGCTCCCGGGCATCCAGCATTTCGGTCAGGCTGATCTCCCGGTCCATGGCGGACCCCCTCTCTGTCAATAGTGCGCGACCCGGCCGCTCTCCCGGATCGCCCGGCGCACACTCTCCGCCTCCGGGGAGGAGAAGTAGGCCCAGGTGCTCTCCGGGACCAGGGGCCGGATCTCCTCCAGGCGGCCGTCATGGATGAGCTGGCGCACGGTGCTGGCGCTGATGGCCGCGCCGCCCAGCTCCTTCCGGGGGACCACCACGCAGGCGATGCCCTGCCGGGGCAGCTCCTGCTCCATCACCCGGTTATACAGCCCTGTGACCAAGCTGCTGGGCTCCTCGCCCACAAACCGGGCCGTGACCCCCAGGGCCCCGGCGATGGCGCCGAAAAGGCTCAGATCCAGCCGGGCGTGGCCCAGGATCACCGCCTCCCCGTCCGGCAGAAAATAGCTGGGAAAGGTGGCGGAAGAGATCATGTAGGGCCCGCTGTCATGGAGGATCACGTTTTTCAGATCCGCCGTGCCCTCCGCGGCCAGACGGCGGCGCACAGCGAAGGGCACCAGGCTGGCGTCCTCGCTGAGAATAAAGAGATGGACCGTGTCGTTTTCCGCCGCGGCCCGCTCCACCAGATGGCGATGCCCCAGGGTGAAGGGGTTGGCGTTCATGACGATGGCGGCGCTTTTCCCCTCCCGGCGGAAGCTCTCCAGCCGCCGGCAGTAGGAGCGAAAGCCGTTCCGCCGGTTTTCCAGAAAGGACAGCGTCCCCTCCACCCGGGCGATTTCGGTAAAGCCCAGGTCCTGAAACAGGGGCGCGCTCTGGCACTTGGTATAGACAAAGAGGTGAAAATTCCCCCGGCTGGCCTGGACCTCCATCAGGTGGGTGACCACCTGGTTCAGCAGACCCTCGCCCCGGCGGCTGCTGTCCACGGCGAAGCAGCGCAGGCTGCTGCCGAAGCAGCTGCCGGTGGCCACCAGACGGCCGTCCTCGTCAAAAATGCCGCAGCTGTAGTCCAGATTCCGGTCCCGCCGGACGCCCTCCCGCTCCAGCAGCTCCTGGGCCTGCTGCCAGGCCCGGGTGTCCCGGGGGGAGATGGCGCTGATACTGTCGCTCATAAACAGACTCCTTTTTCGAGTGCTTCGAGTACGGTATAATAGCTGTGGCTATTATACCATAAAGCCCGGCACTTGAACAAGGGAAAACAGAAAAGAAAACCGGCCTCCCAAAAAGGGAGGCCGATATATTTATAAACGCTTTCGGAGCCGGCCTGCCGCCCAGAGCAGGGGCAAAAGCAGAAAGGCGAAGGACAGATTCAACAGGGGGATCAACGTCTCGGACCAGAAGCTCAGGCTCGCCGGGTCCCGGGCAATCAGCAGGCCGCAGAGAATGGCCGCCGCGCCGCAGAGCCAGATGGTCCAGCGGCCGCCGCTGAAGTCCAGCCGCCGCTGGGCTTGATAACTGGGACGGTAGCCCGCCGCCAGGCGCAGGCAGTACTGGGCGGCAAACAGCAGCAGGGACACCAGCAGAAAGTCCGGAAAGACCCAGAGCGCGACCACCAGCGCCTCAATGCGCCCCAGGCTGCTGAAGAAGACCAGGTTCCGCACCAGGGAGAAAAAAGGCCGGGTGAGCCGGGCGGTGAGCTCTGCGCCGAAGCTGCCCACCACGGCCACGCTCACGGCGGTCAGCAGCAGGCAGATCAGGCCCAGCCAGAGGAGAAAGCTGGGGAGCCGGTCCTCCTTTTTGGGCATGGGGCCGGCCAGAAAGCAGGTCAGGTACAGGGCGACGGAGATCACATCCGCCACCGACAGCGAGCCCTGCAGCAGCGGGACCGGGGCCAGGTCCTGCCGGGTCACGGGCAGGAGATTGGACTTGTCCACGCCAAAGAGGGAGAAAAAGAGGATCAGCACGATGACGCCCAGCACAATGGGCAGGACCAGCTTGGCCACCCGCACAAGAGAGCGGCAGGACCCCAGCGCGCCCACCAGAGCCGCCGCCCCCATGCACAGGGTGAAAAAGGGCGGGGCGCTGAGGGGGTAGATCGTCGTAATGAAGCGGTCTGCCCCGGAGCGGAGCACAAAGCCCGCGTAGAGCAGCAGCCAGACGGAGAAGAGACAGAGCACCGCCCGGCCCGGCTTTTCCCCCAGGATCCGGAGGCTCAGGTCCGCCAGACCCTCCCCCTCCCGCCGGGCCGCCATGAGCTTGAAAAGGAACCAGCCGTAGAGCAGCAGCAAGGGCGCCGCGGCCAGAGGGGAGATCCAGGCGGCCCGGCCCAGGACCCGGGCGGGCCCTGCGGGAAAGAGCCGCAGCGCGGGGGAGAGAAAGATCACCGCGGCCAGCGCGAGAAGCTGGCGGCGGCCGTAACTGTGTTTTGCGTTCACGGTCAGACATCCTTCAGGTTGTTGGTGTGGGTCAGCTTGCCGCTGACGGAGATGCGAAATTCCAGGGTGGGCAGCAGCCGGTCAAAGGGTTCGGCCAATCCGGCATAACGGCCCGGGTCCGCCAGCTCCACCTGGTCGCCCAGACCGAGAAAGTCCGCCTGGAGGCGCTTGGAGGTCTGCAGCACCGCGCGGATCCGCTCGGAGACCTCCGCTTCCAGCTGGGAGGTGATGTAGTCGGCCCGCTCCTGGTCCGCCTCCGCGCTCTCCACCTCGTGAAGGTCCGCGCTGACCTGGGCGTAGATATCGATTCCCCGGAGGCTGCCGTCCTCCTCGTCCCAGACGGGGGTGATCTCTGAGCCGCCCCGGGTGATCTCCAGGGTCACCCGGCCCCCGTCCCGGTCCCGGAGCACCAGGTCGCTGACGCCCACCAGGTTCAGCAGAAAGCCGGCGCCGACGGCGTCCTCCCGGTCAATGTAACCGCAGAGCCTGTCGCCCTTGAGAATGCCGTAGCCGGCCATCACGGCGGTTTTGCTCCCACCGCCGGAGCTGTCCTGGGCTTCCCGGGTCATCTCATCGGAATCCCCGTATTCCAGCGCGCAGACCAGGGCGCTGCCCCGCCGGGCCAGGGCCCGGATCACCTGGGCGGCGGTAAAAACGGTGCTGTCTCCCCGCTCGTCGGCGTTGGATTTCACCGCGTCCAGCACCTCGCAGATTCCGGTGCCCCCCTTGACCACGCCGGAGATCAGCTCCTCCGCCGTCCGGTCCCGCACCACATAGAGGGGGGTGTCGATCCGCAGCGCCGGGGAGCGGCAGATGTAGGACAGGGCGCCTTCGATCCCCTGCCTGGCCGCCGCCTCGCCCAGGACGATGTGGTTGATGTGGGCGCAGAACAGGTCCTCCTCCGTGGAGTAGTTGCGGATCCGCTGGATGGCGCTGGTGATGCTCTGCCCGTCCCCGCAGAGGGAGACCGGGCTGCCGTCGGGCCGGGTGGTGGAGGGCGCGGCCAGGGTCAGCCGCACCCCCAGGGCGCCCCGGTCCAGCCCCATGGTCTGGACCGCCAGGATCTGCTCTACCTCCCGGTAGTTGGAGTAGATGCTGCCGCAGCCGCTCAGAGTGGAGGCGAGGGCGCCCATTATAAGAAGAAAAGAGAGAAGGTTTTTCATTTCTGCCGCCTTTTGTCCGGGGTCCGCAAGAGCGGGTCCCGGAATTTGTCAAGTGGTTTAGGGAGACGGATCAACAGCCGCAGCAGGCCGCCGTCCTGCCCCTCGCTGAGAGGCGCGGTATAGTTGACGCCGAAGCTGTCCAGATCCGCCAGATGCAGCAGGACCAGGCAGAGCACGAGCCCCATGCCGAAAAGCCCCGCGGCAATGGCCGCCAACAGCAGGACAAAGCGGGTCAGCCGCACGGCGGAGCCCAGGTCCTGGCTGGGCAGAGTGTAGCAGGCGATGCCGGATACCGCCACCACGATGATGGCGATGGGGGAGACCACCCGGGCCTCCACGGCGGACTGGCCCACGATCAGTGCCCCGATGATGGACACCGTGTCGCCGATAGGGTTGGGCAGGCGCAGGCCGGCCTCCTGCAGCAGGCCGAAAGCGATGATCATGCTCAGTACCTCCGTGGCCGTGGAGAAGGGCACGTCCTGCTTGGCCTTGATGATGGACAGCAGGAGCTTCGTCGGGATCATCTCCTGGTGGTACATCGCCACGGCCACATACAGCGCCGGGAGCAGCACACTCAGGAGCAGCGCCAGATAGCGCAGCAGCGTCAGCGCCGTGGCCACGGTGAAATGGCTGCTGCTGTCGCCGGTCACCTTCATGAATTCTGCCAACGTCACCGGCAGCACCATCCCCACTGGCAGCCCGTCCACCAGCAGGCCCACCCGGCCCTCCATCAGATACATGGCGAAGCGGTCCGGCCGCTCCGTGTGGATCAGTTGGGGGAAGGGGGAGAGGGGCCGGTCCACGATATATTCCTCCAGGGTGCCGGTGGCCAGCAGGGCGTCCACGTCCAGACGGTCCAGCCGTCGGGCCAGCTCCCGCACCGTGTCCGGCGCGGCCACACCGTCCACGAACAGAACGGCTACGCGGGTGTGGCTTTTGCGGCCCACGCAGTTTTCGATCAGCTTCAGCCGGGGCGAGCAGATACGCCGGCGCACCAGGGCGGTGTTGACTCGGAGGGTCTCCACGAAGGACTCCTTCGCCCCCTTGAGGGATTTCTCCAGGGTGGGCTCGGAGACCGCCCGGGCCTTGTCCGAACGGATCTCAAAGCTCAGAGCCTCCTGGAGCCCGTCAAAAATCACCGCGCAGCAGCCGTGGGTCAGATCGGAGATGAGCTCGTCCAGCTCCGTCCGCCGGTGGACAGAGTAGCTGTATACGGCGCCCCGGAGCAGCCGCTCCAGGCAGTCCTTTTCCGTGCGCACCCCCTGGGCCCGGCTGCTCTGGGTGAGCGGGCGGATCAGATTCTCCGCCACCTCGCCCCCGGAAACAATGCCGTCCAGCCAGCAGACCGTGGGAAAAACCAGGCCCTCCAGGCCAAAGTCGATCGGCCGGGCCTCGTAATCCCCGCAGCTGGCGAACACGTCAGACAGAGTTTGGGCTGTGAGCGGGCCCCGGTACTCCGGCGACTGCGCCGGATGCGGGCCCGGTTTGGAAGTTTTTTTCTTATTCATACTGCCTATTATCTCCAGAAACGGGCGGATTATTTATCCATAACCAGGAAAAGGAAGAAAGCGAAAATGTACCCGGTTTAGATAGGATACAATGAAACCATGGAGAAATATTCTGCCGAAAGTACACGAAAAAATTTTTGAAAAAAACTAAAATTTTTGCTTGACAATTGGGAATCGCTGTGCTATATTAATCAGGCTGACGCGCGGGGGACTGCGCGGCGGCGGGGTACCTTGAAAATTGAACAATACAAGAAAGCTTATGCAAATAAGCACCAGAGAAGGGTTTTCAAAGGGGC
>CANQRQ010000022.1 GCA_947626315.1 uncultured Oscillospiraceae bacterium
GTGGCGCGCCACATGTTCCCCTTTATTAGGTCTTAATTTTTTCCCTCTTGCTCTACCCCAACTATTGACATAGAGCCCAAAAAAAGCCCCGGAAAACCTGCAAATACGCATGGTTTTCCGGGGGCTTATATTTTTTAGCTGTCCTGCCCGATCCCCCGCCGGTCGTAGAGCTCCGCCGCCCGCAGGCAGATCTTCGCGCACAGGGCAATGCAGGCGGGGTCAATGTTCTCCGGGGTATCCAGCCGGGTGTGGTAATAGGGCTTCGGATCATGGTCCACGCCGCAGAGCCCGCAGGCCGGCAGCCCCTCCCTGGCGAAGGCGTCGGAGTCCACCGCGCCGGGATACGGCCCTGCATAGCGGAGCTCCACGCCGCAGTCCCGGGCCGCCTCCATCACCAGGGCGCCGGCCGCGCCGCTGGCCTTCTGGGTGCCGCACATGCCGCTTGTGTACACCTGCAGCTGCTCCGTTTCCCGCAGGGTGTCCAGCGCGATGAAGACCGTCTCCGTCTCGGTCAGCTCCCGGCGGTGCCGCCTGGCGAAGGCCTTCGCGCCGCGGAGGCCGGCCTCTTCGGAGCCGCTGATCAGGCAGCAGACCTCCGTGTTCCGAAAGCGGACCCCGTCCTCCTCCAGCTGCCGCATGACGGCGAAAGCCGCGTAGCAGGCGGAGAGATTGTCGTTGGCCCCGTCGGTCACCCGTTTCCAGTTGGTAAAGAAAAACAGCAGGACGAACACCGGCGCAAAGACGCTGGCCACAATGGCCGCCGCGAACCGGATCCGCCGGGAGACGGAGGACCTCGTCCAGGCGGTCCCGGCTGACACGGCAGAGGCCGCCAGCAGAAAGACGGCGCCGGCCACAGACAGGACGATCAGAGGGATGCAGAAGGCCCCGTCTGCCTTGCGGATATAGGTAAACTCGTAGGCCGCGTCCGCGTGGCCGCCGAAAATGATCCTCCGTTTCGGCGCTTCCACGCTCTCCCGGACGGCATATACGTTGTGGGAGGTCGCCTTGGGGAACAGAAAATCAATGAATTCCCTGTAGCGGAAAAACTCAAACCAGGCCAGGCAGGCCGCAAACACGGTCAAAACCAGGGCGGCGCAGAGCGCGCCGGCGCGCTCCGTGACGGCGCCCGCCCAAAGGAGCGCCGCCGCCAGGAGCTCTGCCGCGGCGCAGAGGATCATCCAACCCAGAAAGGCCTTCGGATGGAGCGTGAACGCCTCCATCTCCACCCGGTCGCACCACTGCTCCAGCTCTTCGGCGAAATAGCGCTGGCAGGCGTATTCGCTTTCCGAGCCGGCCGACCGGCCTTTGAACCGGCCGCACACGGCCGCGATGCCGTTTTTAATAAAATTTTCCATTTTTAATGTTCCTGTCTGCTATACCGCGCTTTTGAACAACACCTTACTGGTCAGATAGTCGTAAATCACCTGGGCGGAATTCCGGCTCTCCAGCGCGCCGTAGCTCCGCTCCAGTTTTTCGCGCTCCTCCTCGCCCCGTAAAAGAGCCAGGCACTGCTTCGCCAGGGCGGCGGTGTTGTCATCCGAGACCGCGCAGCCCTTCTCCACAAAGAAGCGGCAGTTGTACGCCTCGCAGCCGGCGACCGCGTTCAGGCAGATCATGGGGAGGTGCTTCTGCTTGGCCTCGGTGACGCTGATGCCGCCGGGCTTGGTCAGGTAGAGGTCCGCGCTGTCCATCAGGCAGGGGACGTCCTCGGCGTAGCCCCGGATGTGGATGTTCGGCCTGTCGGGATACCGCCGGCCCAGCTTGTTCTGCATATGCCGGTTGGTGCCGCAGATGACGGTGATCTCCTCGTCCGCCCGCAAAGCGCCGGCCAGCAGGTCCAGCAGCCGGTCCAGCCGGCCGCAGCCCATGCTCCCGCCCATGATCAGCAGGTGCTTGTGGGTCCGGCCGACCCCCTCCGCCGCCTTGGCGGCCGGCTTCTCCATGTCCTCGTAGAACATCTGCCGGATGGGGATGCCGCTGGGCACCAGCTTCGCCTCGGGGATGCCGTAAGCCGTAAACGCCTCCTTCAGCGTGCCGTCGGGAATGAAATACACGTCCAGGTCGCAGATCTCCGTGGTGGGGCTGCAGGTGTAATCTGTGCCCACAAAGGCGGTGTAAAACGCCGTTTTGCAGGCCTTTTTCGCCCCGGTCAAAATCATCCCGGCGAAGGTGTGCGTGCAGATCACCACGTCAAAGTCCTCAGAATCCAGATAGGCCGTGAGGCGCTGCCGTCCGGAGCAGAAAAACCGGTTCAGCACGGAGCCGCCGCGGTAGGCCGCCGGGTGCCGCTCCGCAAAGGCGTAGCCCCGGCGAAACAGCCCGGGAAAGTATCGGTAGATCAGCGTGTGGCCCCGGGAGATCACCCGGGAGGCCAGGGGGGAAATAAAGTTGAGAGCGTCCTCTATGACGCAGTAGTGCCCCTTGCCGTCAAAGAGCTCCTTCAAGGCCTTGGCACAGGAGTTGTGCCCCTCCCCGGTGTTGCAGCTCAGGATCAAAATCCGCATGCTCGCTCCCCCTCTCTTCCCCGGTTATACGCCCCCTGCCGCCTGGAGCCTTACGCGCTTTTCCGTCGTGCGAAAGCACAGCGCGTAGGCCAGCAGACAGACCGGCAGGGCCGCCGCCACGTCGATCAGGGAGTGCTGCTTCAGAAAGACCGTGGAAAGGCTCATGAGGACGGCCAGCACGGCGATCCCTGCCTTGGACGCCGCTCCCAGCCGCCGGCAGTCCAGCGCCGTAAACAGCACCGCCAGAGAGCCGATCACGTGAATGGAAGGGCAGACGTTGGTGTTGGTGTCAAAGCGGTAGAAGGCGGCCATGAACCGGGTCAGCAGATTGTCCCGCGCGAACACGGCCGGGCGCAGCTCCTGGCAGGTGGGATACAGCAGATACACCAGGATCGTGACGGAATAGGTGAGCATGATAAAGCGCATCATGCGCTTAAAGCTTTGGACGTCATACAGCAGCGTATACAGGTGCATCCCCACCAGGCAGACGAACCAGAGCAGATACGGCAGGACGAAGAGCTCACAGAAGGGGATCCAGTCGTCCGCCCGGCAGTATACCACGTGGTAGCTGCCCACCTGATAAAAGCGCTCCACGAACAGGAAGAGCAGGCCGTAGACCGGCCAATAGAGCAGGTACAGCAAATGCCGGTATTCTTCGCTTGTTAAGTTGTTGAACCGGAGCGCCCGGTAATCGACTGCCGGCGCGGAAAATTTTCTCTTTATTTTCATGGAATCCCCCGTGCGTTTATGTTAAACTGGAATCAGCGGAGCGGGACCGGCCCAGCTCCCGGGACAGCTTCAGCAGGCGCGGCCGGTTGTACCGCTGGATCAGGATGAAGGGCAGATTCAGCAGGAAGATGTTGACCAGCGCCACCAGCAGGCCCCCGGCGCCGGGCCAGAGCCGGATGCAGTACAGGCCCGCCAGGCAGAGCAGCGCGTGGGTCAGCTCGGCGACACAGGTCTCCTGCAGCATCCGGGGCAGCCGCTCCCGGTAATTGCCGGACAGGCTTTTCGGCGGGATGCAGCCGGGGAGAATTTTGCTCATATCGGGGACCTTGTTCTGCCAGGCGCGGATCCGGAACCGGTTGTAGAACCGGCCCTCCTCCTCAAAGGGAAAGCCCCGGTAGGGGAAGCGCTCCGGGTGAAACCAGCGCTTGGGGACGATACGCCCGGCCAGAAAGGCGAGGACGCCGATCAGGGCCAGATAACAGGCGCATTTGAGAAAACCCATGGCACGTCTCCTCTGCTGCTTCAAATTTTTAAAGAGCTTAGCATCCATTTCTAAACTGAAACGAAACTTTTTGTGTCTGATAAAAGAATTTAATGTTGTAAAAGATGAAATTGCCGGAGGGGCAGACCATGTTTCATATTCTAGTTGTGGACGACGATAAGCACACCCGAAAGCTTCTGCGCGCGCTTTTGCAGAACGCGAATTACACCGTCAGCACCGCCAACAACGGCGAGGAGGCTCTGGAACTGCTGGACCACGAGCACATCGACCTGGTGGTGCTGGACGTGATGATGCCGAAAATGGACGGCTATGAGTTCACCCGGCGCATCCGGGAGACCGACCCGGCTCTCCCGATCCTGATGGTGACCGCCAAGCAGCTGCCAGCCGACGAAAAGAAGGGTTTTCTCGTGGGGACGGACGATTACATCACCAAGCCCGTCGACGAGGACAAGCTGCTGCTGCGCATCAAGGCGCTGCTCCGCCGGGCGCAGATCGTCAGCGAGCAGAAAATCGTGATCGGCGATGTGACGCTGGACTACAATTCCCACACCGTGACGCGGCGGGGGGAGAAGCAGGAGCTGCCGCAGAAGGAATTTTTGCTGCTGTACAAGCTGCTGTCCTATCCGGACCAGATCTTTACCCGCATCCAGTTGATGGACGAAATCTGGGGCGCGGACAGCGAGACCGGCTGGGAGACGGTCACCGTCCATGTGGGGCGGCTGCGCCGCCGCTTTGAGGGCTGGGATGAATTCAGCATCGAGTCCGTGCGCGGGCTGGGCTACAAGGCGGTCAAAAAGGTATGAAAAGAGACAAACACCCGCGCTTTGCGCTCACTTTACTTCTGTCGCTCTTCGTATTTGTCATTATCACCGTGGCCATCCTGCTGGCCATCGCCATTCTCTATGTTCTCGTCAAATTTGGCGTGCTCCGCGCCCCTGACGGGCAGCTGGGGATCAGCGAGGTCCTGCTTTTCCTGCTGGTGATCAGCACGGTGATCGGTTTTCTGCTGACGCTGCCCGCCAGCAAAATCTACCTGAAGCCCTTTAACCGGGTCATTGACCAGCTCAACCGCCTGTCAAAGGGGGATTTTCAGGCGCGGCTGGCCTTCGGCAATCCCATCGGCGACTATCCCACTTTCCAGGAGATCCAGCGGAGCTTCAACCGGGCCGCCGAGGAACTGGAACACACGGAGGCGCTGCGAAACGATTTTATCAACAATTTTTCCCATGAGTTTAAAACCCCCATTGTCTCCATCGCCGGCTTTGCCAAGCTTTTGCGCCGGGGCAATCTGCCGGAGGAGGAACAGCAGGAATACCTGGCTGTGATCGAGGAGGAGTCTCTGCGCCTCTCCTCCCTGGCCATCAATGTCCTGAATCTGACCAAGGTCGAGAGCCAGACCATCCTCACCAACGTGTCCCGCTTTAACCTCTCCGAGCAGATCCGCGGCGCCATCCTCATGTTGGAGGAGAAATGGTCCAAAAAGCAGTTGGAGATGGATATCGACTTCGGCGAGCATCTGATCTCCGCCAACGAGGAGCTGCTGAAGCAGGTCTGGATCAATCTGCTGGACAACGCGGTGAAGTTCTCCCCGCCGGGCGGGAAGATCACCGTGACAATTGCCGAGGGGGAACAGGAGATTTCCGTCGCCATCTCCAACCGGGGAAAGGAGATCCCGGAGGACTGCCTGGGGCGGGTCTTTTACAAATTCTATCAGGCGGACGAATCCCACTCCTCTGAGGGCAACGGCATCGGCCTGGCCATTGTGAAAAAAGTGGTCGGGCTCCATAACGGGGAAGTGACCGTAAAGAGCGGCAGCGGGCTCACGACCTTCACCGTCACGCTGCCGAGGAAGCAATAAGCCATAAAAAAATCTCTCTCCACTGGGGTCCGGTGGAGAGAGATTTCTGTTTATGGTTATAGCTTTGTTCGGTTTCTTCCGCGAGGAGGTGCTCAGACAGCGACTTCCTCCACGCCGTTCTCGATCTCGGGCAGGCCGTTCTCGCTGATCATGTTCATGAAGTTGCCCAGGATGGCGGCGGCCTCCGCTCTGGTGACCACGCCGTCCGGCGTCAGAGCCTCGCTCACGTTCCCGTCGATGCCCTCGATCAGGCCCACCTTCGCGGCCCAGGCCATGGCATCGGCGGACCACTCGTCGATCTCATCGGCGTTTTCAATGTCGATCTGGCCGTTGGCGTCCACGTTCCAGCCGGCGGTCTTGGCAAAGCGCCACAGGAACGTGACCATCTCCTGGAGCGTGGTGACCTTGTCGCCATCGAAGCTGTCACCGTAGATATCCACGATGTTGTTGTCAGTGACCCAGGAGGCGGCGCTGGCATAGTAGTCGTCCGTCTTCACGTCTTTGAACTTGGTCTCCGTGCTGGCGGCGGGGCTGCCGGCCATCCGGTAGATGGCGTCCACCACGTCGGAGAGGACAACCTTCTCCGCGGGCTTAAAGCTGGTGTTCTCATCCGCTTCCTTGCCGCCGCTGAGGAGGCCGGCCTCCAGGACCTGCTTGACGGAGCTGTAGTACCAGTCCTTGGTGGACACGTCCTTGACGGTTTCAATAACGGGCATCTTGTAGCCGCAGGTCATGCAGGAGCCGTTGAGCACCACGTGGGCGGTCTTCTCAGCCTGGAAGCCGCAGATGGTGCACTCGCGCCAGTGGTACTGGCCGTTGGAGTGATAGCTGCCATAGCTGTGGGTATGGGCGGTCTCCGCTTCGGGATCGGCCGCGCCGCAGACGGTGCAGACGCCCTTGGAGAAGCTGTGGTTCGCCTTGCGGGTGATCTCGCCGCAGGTGCAGTCCTTCCAGTGGCTGGTGCCATCGGACCGCCAGGCGACGGAGTACTCATGCTCGTGGTTCTTATCCAGCGCCTCGATCTTGGTGCCGGTGGCGATCTTCTTGCCGCAGGCGGAGCAGTACAGGTCGCCGGTGTAGCCGTCCTTGCCCACGGAGGCGGGCTTGGCGTCGCGCAGCTCGGTGCCGCCTACATGGTTCCCGCCGAAGCAGGTCTTATAGTTGGGATCGGCCGCGCCGCAGACGGTGCACTTGCCGTTGGCGAAGCTGTGGGCCGCCACATCGCCGTGCTCACCGCAGGAGCACTGATGCCAATGGCTGCCGCTGTCGCTCTTCCAGCTGCCGGTATAGCTGTGGGTGTGGCTGGCGCTCAGGGCCTTGATGGTGGTGCCGGAGCTGATCTTCTTGCCGCAGCCCAGGCAGTAGGTGTCGCCGGTGTAGCCGTCCTTACCCTGCTCGGCAGGCTTGTCGTTGCGCAGCTCCGTGCCGCCAACATGGCTGCTGGCCACCTTGCTGCCGTAGGCCGCGCCGCAGATGGAGCAGACGGGGGCGGTGGTGCAGTTGCCCTTACCGCCGGTATGGGCCGCGCTCTGGATGGCTGTGCAGCCGGGGTGCGTGCAGGTCCGGTAATGGGTGCTGCCGTTGGACATCCAGACGCCGAAGGAGTGGCTGCTGTAGCCTTGGCTCAGCACATAGCCGCAGGTGCTGCAGATGACGGAGCCGGTGCAGCCGCCGCTGGAGGCCTTGCCGGTATGGGAGCCGCTGTCCACATAGCCGCACTTCGTGCAGGTCCGGCTGTGGCCGGTGGAGGTAGAGGTCCAGGGGCCGAAAGCGTGGTTGCCCTGGGCGCGAACAAGGGGATAACCGCAGACGCAGTCCTGACCCTCGGTGCAGCTGGTAGCGGAGGCGCTGGGCTTATCATGGGGGATGATGCTGGAAACCTGGGTGCAGCCCGGGTTGGAGCAGCGGATCTGGTGGCCGCCGTTGGAGGCAATGATGTAGCCGCCGCTGCCGTCAAAATTGTGCTGCATGCCGGACGCGCCGCCGGCGATACCGCAGACGGAGCAGGAGGAGAGGCGGGTGCAGTCCTTGGATGTGGTTCCTGTATGCTTCCCCACCTCGCTGCGCTGGGTGCAGCCGGGGTTGGTGCACTGCTTCCAGTGCTGGGTATTGTCGTGGCTGTAAGTAGAGGACCACTTATGGGTCATGGCCGCCTGCACGACCTTGCCGCAGACCGCGCATTTGACCGGCGTCATGCAGTTGCCGTCGTCCGCTTCCCACTTGTGGGGTTTCGTGGGGATGGCCTGCCGGTTCTGGGTCGCGCCGCAGCGGGAGCACTGCTGCCACTTGGAACCGGGCTTGGAGCAGGTGGCGGGCTCTTCCTTCCAGACCCAGTTGTGGCCGGAAGTGAGTACCTGCCTCTCCGTCTGGCGGCAGTCTAAGCAGTGCCGCTCCTGATAGGATTCGCAAGCGGTTCCTCCCTGGGTCCAGCCGCTCCAGTTGTGGCCGCCTTGCTCGAACACGACATTGTGGCAGGTGCCGCACTCTTTTCTAACATTCGGATGGCTGGGGCAGCCGCTGTCCGTCTCCGTTACTATCGTATAGTTGTGATTTCCCTTCGGCCAAGCGCCCTCGTCGGGCCGCCACATGTTGGACTCGCCTTTCTCGCCGCAAATACTGCACTCGTAATAGCCGCGCTGGGTTGTGCCGTAGTAGCAGTCATACGTGGACGACTCGATCTTCTGTACCCAATTGTGCACATGAGCCGGGGCAGCCGTCGCCGGGGGCTGGGTAGTCGTCTCCGGAGCCTGGGTGTTCGCGGGCTGCTCTGTCGTCACAGGCGGCTGGGTAGTCGTCTCTGTGGGCGCGGGATCCGCGGGCGCTGGTTCCACAGGCGCGGGTTCCACAGGCGCGGGATCCGCGGGCGGATCGCCCTGCGGGGCTCCCTCCGCGCCCGCCAGCGCACCACCGCCGGCCGCCAGAGGCACCAGCTCCGAAGAGAAGGTGGTGACGATAGGCGAAGCCAGAACGGCGTTCAGGGCCTCGTTCTCGTACTCGTGTTCATGGTCATGCTCCTCCTGCACCAGGGCGACGCCCGCCAGGGTCAAAACCAGGGCGGCACACAGCAGGAAGGCCAGGAGCTTGCGGTGTTTGTTCTGCATTTTCGTTCCTCCATTTTGAAAAGGTCGTGTTCCAACGCGGTTCTTTTTTGGATTTCTAGGTGATCGTCAGGGCGAAAGCCGGGCGGAAAAACCCCGGTTATTTTGCCTTTCATTCCTTAAGACGCCCACCGGGGAAAAAACGGCTCAGTTTTTTCCGTTTTTTTCAAAAAATTTTTCCGCGGGAAAGCTTCAGGCCCCGCGGCCCTCTCCGGGCTCCGGCAGGCGGGTCTCCCCGCGCAGTTCCTCCAGGCCCCGGCGGATCAGATCCTGCAGCATGGCGTTCTGGGTGCTCTCAGGGTATCGCCGCCCCTTCACGGCCTCCAGCTCCGCCGCCATGCTCTCCGTGACGCTTACGGTGTAGCGCCTGCGCTCCGCCGCCATAGGCATCCCTCCCTTTCGTCCGGTGGTTCACTGAACCGGTATTCTTAGTTATTATAGTGGTTCACTGGTTCATTGTCAACGGTTTTTCGGCCGGTTTCGACCGGATCAGTTCCGAAAAATGGTTCTTTACATTTCTGGTTCACTGATGTATGATTCCTTTAGAGGTGATACAGATGGCGACAGACCGCGCAAGATATACCGTGTCCGTGGATGAAGATCTTTTCCGTCAGATTGAGGACTTTCGTTTTGAGCACCGCTATCAAACCCGCTCTGAGGCGACCGTGGAGCTCATTCGCCGGGGTCTGGAGCAGTTGAAAAGGGAGGAGAGCGCCTCCCAGGGGCGGGAACAATAACATCAATAAAACTCCGAACAATAATAAAAACAGATTGTAGACATGCCTATCGGCAGTGTATAGAACTGCAGGGGGAGAGGGCAGAGAGGGGGCGGGAGCCCCCTTTCAGCGTTCAATCTCCTTATCCAAGAGCATTCAAAAATGCTCTTGGATAAGCTCCCAGCGCGCTTCGCTGGGTCTGTTGTTCATACACGAAATAAAAAGCGCATAAAAGAACAGCGGCTTGCCCTTTTGGTAAGCCGCTGTTCTTTTATTCATAAGTCACCTGCTCAGGCTGATATCGCCGCCGCACTCGATGGCGGGCAGCTCCTCCTCCTGATAGGTCCCGCCGAAGTTCCACACCACATCCAGGTGGAAGCTCTTGCTCTCCCCCGGGGCCAGGCTCACGGTAAAGGTCTTGCTGGCCATGGGGGTGTTGCGGGCGGAGGGGCCGTCATAGTCCACGGCGGGGGCGTCCAGAGACAGATACTGCCCGTCCAGGTTCAGATTGATGGCGCCGGGCACCGCCGCCAGGTGCAGGCTGTACGAGTTCACCGACACGGACACGGTGATCTCCGCCTTGTCCCCTCCGGCGGTTTTGGCGCCCCAGTCCGCCTGCAGGTTCAGGCCAACGCCGGTGTCGGACTGGAAGCTTCCGGTGCCCAGCGCCATGTCCGCCGGGGCCGGGGCAGGCGTGGGAGTAGGGGCAGGCGCGGGTGTGGGGGCCGCGGTGGGCACCGGCGTGGGGACAGGGGTGGCCGCCGGCGCGGGAGCGGCGGGCGCGGTGCTGCTCGTGGGCGGGACGACGACAACGCCCTCGTCTCCCGGCGCCTCCGTCTCCGGCAGGCCGGCTTCCTCTCCGGCGGCAGGCCCGTCCCTCAGCTCGCCCAGGGCCGTGCCCACAACGGCGGCGATCAGCAAAAACAAAACGACAAACAGCACGGCGGCCGCTTTTCCTCTCATCGGTGAAGAACTCCTTTTTTTGATTGATTATTATTATAATGATTATCGCAAAGCGAAAACAATCGAGAGTTCGATTGTTTTCGCTACGCCAAACGACAAGTTTGGCAGCCTATGATTCTTTGAATCATTGGCGCGATGCTCATTGCAATGCGTATATGGCAAAACAGCACTGCTGTTTTGCTGAGCAGCCAAGCTGCTCGGCGAAACGCTTTTTGGCGTTTCGCCATCATATAAGCATTATAATCTATCCATAGGCAAAAGTCCAGAAAGGCCCGCCTTAAATTCTCTTTAAGATTCTGTCAAAAAAAGGCCTGCCGCAAAACCGGAATTTTGCGGCAGGTCCTTTTATGAGCAGTTTTTACAGCTGGCGCTGGGCGTTGATCTTCACGCCGGGGCCCATGGTGGAGGCGGTGACGCAGGAGCGGATGTACTGGCCTTTCGCCGCCGCGGGCTTGGCCCGGTTGATGGCGCCGATCAGGGCCACGTAGTTCTCATACAGCTTCTCCGCGCCAAAGCTGACCTTGCCAATGGGGCAGTGGATGATGTTGGTTTTGTCCAGACGGTACTCCACCTTGCCGGCCTTGGCCTCCTTGATGGCCTGGGTAATGTTGGGGGTGACGGTGCCGGCCTTGGGAGAGGGCATCAAGCCCTTGGGGCCCAGGGTCTTGCCCAGACGGCCCACAATGCCCATCATGTCGGGGCTGGCAATAACGGTGTCGAACTCGAACCAGTTCTCCTTCTGGATGCGCTCCACCAGATCCTGGCCGCCGGCATAGTCGGCGCCGGCCTGGAGGGCCTCGTCCACCCGCTCGGGCTTGCAGAAGACCAGCACCCGGACCGTCTTGCCGGTGCCGTTGGGCAGGACGATGGCGCCGCGAACCTGCTGGTCTGCGTGACGGCCGTCGACACCCAGCTTTACATGCAGTTCAACGGTCTCGTCAAACTTGGCCTTGCTGGCCTGGATCACCAGATTCAGGGCGTCCATGGGATCATAAAGGGTCTGCCTGTCAATGAGCTTCGCGCTCTCTTTATAATTTTTTCCTCTAAACAATTTCGTTTCCTCCTAATCATGTGGTTGAGGCGGATGTTTTTCAATCCTCCCACGTTGGCGGGCCCGCTTCGCCCGCCGGAAGCGGAATTCGGCTTCCCGCTCAGTCCCCGACGATGACGCCCATGGAGCGGCAGGTGCCGGCTATCATGCTCATGGCGGACTCGATGTCGGTGCAGTTCAGGTCGGGCATCTTCTGCTCGGCGATCTTGCGGACGTCTTCCTTGCTGATAGTGGCCACCTTGTCCCGCTGGGGAACGCCGGAGGCGGTCTCGATGCCGCAGGCCTTCTTGATCAGAAGGGCGGCGGGAGGAGTCTTGGTAACGAAGGTGAAGCTGCGGTCGGAATAGACGGTGATGACCACGGGGATCATCAGGCCCATATCGCCCTTGGTGCGCTCATTGAAATCCTTGGTAAACTGGCCGATGTTGACGCCGTACTGACCCAGAGCGGGGCCTACGGGAGGGGCCGGGGTCGCCTTGCCGGCGGGAACCTGGAATCTAACGTATCCAACTACTTTCTGTGCCATTTACAGCACCTCTTTCTTCAATTATTCTGTGATTTGCTCGACCTGGTCCAGCTCCAGATCCACCGGAGTTTCCCTGCCGAACATGGAGACGACCACCCGGACCCTGTTCTTTTCAGGCTCCAGCTCGTCCACTACGCCGATAAAGCCGGACAAAGGCCCGTCGATGACCTTTACGCTGTCGCCCAAAGAGTAGCCCACGACGATCTCCCTGCGTTCGACGCCCAGATCGTATACCTCCTGCTCCGTGAGAGGGATGGCCTTGCCGTCCGACCCTACGAAGCCGGTCGCGCCGCGGACATTGTGGACCAGGTGCCAGCTGTCGTCGGTGAGGATCATCTTCACCAGCACGTAGCCGGGGAACACCTTCCGGTCCACGGTCTTCTCGCCCGCGTCTGTAAATTCGGTGACGGTCTCCATGGGAATGTTGACTTCCTTGATCAGATCCGTCATCCGGCGGTTCTCCGCGGCCTTCATCACCGCCGCGGCCACCGCGTTTTCATAACCCGAGTACGTATGAACTACGTACCACTTCGCTTCTTCGGCCATGCTGCTCAACCTACCAGGGTGAAGATGACGTTGATCAGCCCTTGAGACAGCAGGTCCAGCCCCCAGAGCACAATCCCGGAAACCACGATCGCGCCGAGAGAGATCAGCGTGTTGTTGACAAGCGTCTTACGGGTGGGCCAAATGACCTTCTTCAGCTCGCTCTTCATCTCCCGGAACCACTTTCCGACCCGCTTGAAAAAGCCGGGCTTAGAATCGTCCTTCTTGACGGCGGTGACAGCTTTGGCGGGGGCCGCTTTGGTCTTCTTTTGTTCAGCCATTCTTACGCTTCCTTTCCGCCCTTACTTGGTTTCCACATGCTTGGTGTGCTTCCTGCAGAAGGGGCAATACTTGCTCCGCTCCAAACGGTCAGACGTGTTCTTCTTGTTTTTGACCGTGTTGTAGTTCCTCTGCTTGCATTCTTCGCATCTGAGTGTGATTTTTACTCTTGCGCCTGCAGCCATATTTTCGGCACCTCCTAATCATATTTACCCGCCCGGGGGCGGGCATTGCCTCCCTGTGTGGCGCGAGACGGATTTTTGCGCCCAAAAAAGCGCACAAAAACAAACCTCTCGGCTGACAGGTAAAACATACTATACCACAGTCCGGCTGGGAGGTCAAGCTCTTTTTTGGCGCTGTTTCGGGATTTTCCCTTGCGCGGCGGAGGCGTCCGGGCTATAATGGACGGTAGACTGCCGCAGGAAGGGAACAGGAACTTTTATGGATTATAAACAGGCAATGGCATATATCGACGGGACGCTCTGGTTCGGCTCCAAACCGGGCCTGGAGCGGGTGGGGGAGCTGCTCCGGCTTCTGGGCATGCCCCAGAAGCGGCTGAAGTTCGTCCACATCGCCGGTACCAACGGCAAGGGCAGCTGCGCGGCCATGACCGCCTCCGTCCTCCAGTCGGCGGGCTACCGGACCGGGCTTTTTACCTCCCCCTATCTCTTCCGCTTCAACGAGCGGATGCAGATCAACGGGCAGGAGATCTCCGACCAGGCCCTGGCCGAACTCGTCACCCAGATCGCGCCCCTGGCGGACGCCATGGAGGAGCACCCCACCGAGTTTGAGCTGATCACCGCCGCGGCCCTGCTCTGGTTCGCGGAGGAGCGCTGCGACATCGTGGTGCTGGAGGTGGGTCTGGGCGGCCGCCTGGACGCCACCAACATCATCCAGGCCCCGGAGGTCTCGGTGCTGATGAACATCGGTTTGGATCACACGGAGATCCTGGGGGACACGGTGGAGCAGATCGCGGCGGAAAAGGCCGGGATCATCAAGCCCGGCGCCCCCTGCGTGCTCTACAGCCAGAGCGAAAGCGTGGAGCAGGTGGTCCGGGAGCGCTGCGCCCGGACCGGCTCACCCCTCACCGTCACCCGGCCGGAGGAGCTTGTCCCGGAGTTTGACAGCCTGGAGGGCCAGGTCTTCTCCTACCGGGGGGAGCACTACGCCCTGCCCCTGCTGGGCGCTCACCAGCTGCAAAACGCCGCCGCAGTGATCGAGACGGTCAATGTCCTCCGGAGCCGGGGTTGGCGCATCTCGCCCGAGGCGCTGGAGCGTGGGCTGTACGCCGTGTCCTGGCCCGCCCGGTTTGAGATCGTCCGGCAGGAGCCCTGCTTCATCGTGGACGGCGGGCACAATCCCCAGTGCGCCCAAACGGTGGCAGACAACCTGGAGACCTATTTCCCCGGCAGGCGGCGGGTGCTGCTGCTGGGCGTCCTGGCGGACAAGGACTACGCCGGGCTGACGGAGATCCTGGCCCCGGCGGCGGATGCTTTTGTCTGCGCCACGCCGGACAGCCCCCGAGCCCTGCCGGCGGAAGCGCTGGCGGAGCATCTGCGCCGCTACGGCAAGCCCGTCACCGCCTGCCAGAGCATCGAGGAGGCCGTGGCCGCGGCGGAAGAGGCCGCCGGAGAAGAGGGCGTGGCCTGCGCGGTTGGCTCGCTGTACATGGCGGGCCGGATCCGGGCCTGCTTCGGGCTCCGGTGATTTTCAAAACCTACTATATAATAATGAAGACTTTTACGAAAACAGGAGGCGAAAAACCGTGCGCGTACTGGCCATCGATTACGGCGACCGGCGGATCGGCCTGGCGGTCTCGGACCCCACCGGCCTGATCTGCGGCGAGGCCTGGACCATGGAGGAATGGGACATGGAGCGGGCCTCCCTGCGGATCAGCCAGGCGGCGCGGGAGCGGGGCGCAGAGCGCCTGATCCTGGGCCTGCCGAAAAATATGGACGGCAGCGAAGGCCCCCGGGCCGAGAAAAGCCGGGCGCTCCGGGAGCTGCTGCTCCGGGACAGCGGCCTGCCGGTGCTGCTCTGGGACGAGCGGCGCAGCAGCATTGAGGCCCACGCCATCCTCCACGCGAACGGAAAGAGGGAGAAGAACCACCGCAAATCGGTGGACGCGGTGGCGGCCAGCCTGATCCTGGAGGGCTACCTGGGCAGTCTCTGATTTTTTTGCACCTGTTGTTTTGCCGCTTTTCGCGTTAAAAAATTCTTCTTGATTCTGGATACCGGAATGTTCCTCCTTTAATTTCTCCCCAGCCGCGCATACTAGCCAATGTGCGTTTGACGACGACATTGCGTGGGAGGGAGAAATTTTTATGAAAAAAGCGGTTCTTACGGCGCTTTTCGGCTTTTTTCTGGCGACGGCGCTGCCTACGGCGGCCTATGCCCAGGAGCTTCTGGTGGGCGGCCAGGTGGTCGGGATTCAGATCAGCACGGAGGGCGTTATGGTGGCGGGCGTAGCCCAGGTGGAGACGCCGGAGGGCGCCTGCAGCCCGGCGATGGACGCCGGGATCCAGGAGGGGGACTTCATCACGGAGCTGGACGGGCAAAAGGTCCTCTCCGCCCGGGCTCTTATCGAGGGCGTGAGTGCGAAGGACGGCCAGAGCGTGGCCCTGACGGTGCGGCGAAACGACAAAAATCTCCGTCTGGAGATCAAGCCCGCCAAATCCGCCGACGGCCACTGGATGCTGGGCATGTGGCTCCGGGACGGGGTCTCCGGGATCGGCACCGTCACCTACTATGACCCGGCCACCGGAATTTTCGGCGCCCTGGGCCACAGCATCAGCGATTTTGACACCGGCGTGACGGTGCCCCTGGGCGAGGGCAGCATCACCGACGCCCAGATCGTCAGCATCACCAAAGGCGCCGCCGGCGCGCCGGGCGAGCTCAACGGCTGCGCCGATCTGGGCCGGGTGCTGGGCAGCGTCCTGGGCAACACGGACCACGGCATCTACGGCAAGAGCTACGCCGCTCTGTCCGGCGCGCCGGTGGAGACCGGCCAGATCTGCACCGGCAGGGCCAGCATCGTCTCCACGGTGAGCGGCCGGGAGACCCGGGAATACCAGGTGGAGATCAACCGGGTCTATCAGGACACGGACGGGGAGCACGTGATCCTCACCGTCACGGACCCGGAGCTCCGCACCCTCACCGGCGGCATTGTCCAGGGCATGAGCGGCAGCCCTATCCTCCAGAACGGAAAGCTGGTGGGCGCCGTTACCCATGTCTTCGTCAATGATCCCTGCCGGGGATACGGCATCAGCATCCAGGACATGCTGGACGACGCGGGGCTTTGCGTAGATACAGCGGCATAACGGAAAGACCGCGGCGGGAAAAAACCGCCGCGGTCTTTCCTTTTGTCTTTCCTATAAATGCCTGTCCGGGCTTGTTTTTTGCGAAAAGCTGTTATATACTCAAGGGGACTTGAAAGCTTCTGCAAGAGCATTTTTGAATGCTCTTGCAGAAGCTTGGATTGAACGCTGAAAGGGGTCTCTTCATTTGAAGCTGAAAGCCCAGATCATGGACGAAGCGGCCACAAACCGGGCCATTATGCGCATCTCCCATGAGATCGTCGAGCGGAACAAAGGGGCGGAAAACCTGGTTCTGATAGGGATTCGCCGCCGGGGCGAGCCTATCGCCCGCAGCATTCAGGGAAACATCAACAAGAACGAGGGCGTCCGGCCGCCCTGCGGCAGCATAGACATCCACTTTTACCGGGATGATCTGACGGTGGAGGCGGGGGAGCCGGTTGTCAAGCGCACGGAGCTGCCCTTCCCGGTCACAGGCCGGGATGTGATCCTGGTGGACGACGTGCTCTACACCGGGCGCACCGCCCGGGCCGCCATCGAGGCGGTGTTCAGCTGCGGCCGGCCCAGGACTATTCAGTTCGCCGTGCTGGTGGATCGGGGGCACCGGGAGCTACCTATTCGGGCGGATTTTGTGGGGAAAAACCTCCCAACCTCCCACAGCGAGCTGGTGGAGGTCCGCCTGCCGGAATACGACGGAGAGACCGGCGTATTCTTGATGGACTTAAATAAATAAAAATTGTCGTCCCGAAAAACGGGACGGCAATTTTTTGGTTTCAGTTCTCCCCCAATGGGCGGATATCCACCATCTTGTCCACGGCAAAGAGGTTCAGGCAGCGGGAATAGAAATCCCGGATTATCCGGTGGGCCACCGGAGCCAGCTCCCAGGTGCCCCGGATGGGCTTGACCATCAAAAACACCGGCGCGCCGCCCAGGCGGTAATCGCAGGGGACCTGCACATAGCCGAAGCGGGCAAAGAACTTCTGCAGCTTCCGCAGATAGCTGCCGTCCTCGTCCTCAAAGGTAGTGAGCTCGGCCAGAATGCCCTGCCGGTCTGCGTAGCGCTTGTTGAGCGCCCGCATGGCCTCCACGCCCAGACCCTGTTCCCGGCACCAGGGCATGACGGCGATATACTTGAGCAGCACGTAGCCATAGAGCCCCCGGCAGAAGACCAGGGCATATGCCATGTCCATCCCGGCCTGGGAGTCCGAAAAGACCAGCAGCTCCATTTCTCCCTTCATCATGGCCCGGTGGATCGCCAGCTTGGGGAGCAGCTCCTTCTTGTCAAAGTCCAGCTCCATCAGGCTGTAATACCGCTCCAGTTCCCGGTGTCCGCCTTTTCTGATATTCAGCATTTAATCGGCCTCCTTCTCCAGTGACTGCGCCCGGCAGAGCCTGGCGTAAATCCCGTTTTTCGCCATGAGTTCCTCATGGCTGCCCAGCTCGGCGATCCCTTCCCCCTCCAGGACGGCGATGCAGTCCGCGTCCCGCACGGTGGAGAGCCGGTGGGCGATGAGGATGGTGGTGCGGCCCACGCTCAGCTGGTTCAGGGCCGCCTGGATGTGCTGCTCCGTGACCGTGTCCAGGGCGGAGGTGGCCTCGTCCAGGATCAGCACCTTGGGATTTTTCAAAAATACCCGGGCGATGGCGATGCGCTGCTTCTGCCCGCCGGAGAGCATCACGCCCCGCTCGCCGATAAAGCTGTCGTAGCCGTCTGGCATGGCCATGATCTCCTCGTGGATCTCCGCCCGTATGGCGGCCTCCACGATCTCCCGGTCCGTGGCGTCCGGCCGGCCGTAGCGGATGTTCTCCCGGATGGTCCCGGCGAACATGAACACGTCCTGCTGCAGCAGGCCGATGTTCCGGCGCAGACTGGACTGGGTGACCGTGCGGACGTCTATCCCGTCCACGGTCACGCTGCCGCCGCAGACGTCGTAAAAGCGGGGGATCAGCTGGCACAGGGTGGTTTTGCCGCCGCCGGAAGAGCCCACCACCGCGAAGCGCTCCCCGGGCCGGATGTGCAGATCCACATGGCTCAGCACCGGCACCCCGTTGTCATAGGCAAAGCTCACGTCGTTGATGTCCACCCGGCCCTCGATGGGGCCCAGCTCCTTCGCGTCCGGCGCGTCAGTGACCGTGGGCTCGGTGCGCATGATCTCCAGGAAGCGGCTGAAACCGGCGGTGCCCTGCATGTACATCTCCGCGAACTGAGTGAGCTTTCGCACCGGGGAGACAAAGGTGGACACATAGAGAGAGAAGGTCACCAGATCGATGTAGTCCATCTCCCCCTGCATGATCAGCAGGCCGCCCACGGTGATCACCAGCACCTGCATGATGCCGGTGGTGAACTCCATCCCGCTCATGTACAGGCCCATGCTCTTGTAATATTCCACCTTGGCGCCCCGGAAGACTTCATTGGCCCCGTCAAATTTCCGGCCCTCCTGCTCCTCGTTGGCAAAGGCCTTGGCGGTGCGGACGCCGGAGATGCTGCTCTCGATGGCGGCATAGATCTCCGCGGTCTTCCGCTTGACCTCCACGTTGGCCTCCTTCATCCGCCGCCGCTGGGAGAGGGTGAACCACAGGCAGAGGGGGAGCACCACCGTCAGCACCAGGGCCAGGCGCCACTCCATAAAGAACATCAGCAGCAGGGCCCCCGCAATGGTCAGGGTGCAGGTGAGGATGTTCTCCGGCCCGTGATGGGCCAGCTCCGTGACCTCGAACAGGTCGCTGGTAATGCGGCTCATCAGTACGCCGGTCCGGTTCTTGTCATAGAAGCTGCAGGACAGGTCCTGCATGTGGGTGAAGATGTCCTTGCGCATGTCGGACTCGGTCAGCACGCCCATCCGGTGCCCCACGACGGTGATCACATAGTACAGCGCCGCGCGCAGCACATAGGCCAGCACCATCAGGCCCATCACGGTGAAAAAGGCGGTGAAGAGCCGGTCCGGCAGCAGCACCGTCATGGACCGGCGGGACACGTAGGGGAAGACCAGGTCGATCCCCGAGGCCGCCACCGCACAGAACATGTCGATAAAAAAGAGCTTCTTATGCCCGGCGATATAGGAGAGGAAAATTTTCAGCGCCTTGTCCTGATAGTTTTTCTTGCTGTTCATACGGCTCCCGCTTCTTTATTTCGCGTATTTGTCCCGCTCCCGGACAGCCAGAGCGTCACAGCGGTTGTTCAGAGCGTTGTCCGCGTGGCCCTTGACCCAGTGGCAGTGCAGCTCATGCCGGGCGCAGAGGCTCAGCAGTTCCTCCCACAGGTCCGGGTTCAGGGCGGGCTTTTTGTCGCTCTTGATCCAGCCCTTTTTCTGCCAGGCCAGGGCCCAGCCCTTCTCAAGGGCGTCTATCACATACTTGGAGTCTGAATACAGCTCCACCCGGCAGGGCTCCTTCAACGCCCGTAGGGCGCAGATGACGCTTGTCAGCTCCATGCGGTTGTTGGTGGTCTGCCGCTCCCCGCCGGAGAGCTCCTTTTCCGCGCCGTTATAGCGCAATATGGCCCCCCAGCCGCCGGGGCCCGGGTTTCCGCTGCAGGCCCCATCCGTATAAATTTCAACTGTTTTCATCCGTTTTCTCCGCCGCTCACCAGCTGAGCGGGACCAGGGAATATTCGCTGCTCTGCAACTCCGCCGTCTCTCCCAGCGCCCAGGAGAACACCCCGTTTTGAAAGGCCAGGGTGGTGATCTCGTTGTGCTCGTCATGGGCGCAGTACACGGCGGTCACGCTGTTGCCGCTGGCGATCAGATCGCGGATCCCCTCAACGTTCGCCCCTTCCCAGGCCTGCTCAAACAGGTAAAAGGGAATGCCGGCCTCGGCGGTCTCCTCCCGCTGCCAGGCCGGGAAGCTCAGCGAGGTGCTGGCCCAGTCCTGCCCCGTGTCCAGGGTGAGGACCGCCTTCGCGGCCACGGCGTTGTCTGTATAAAATGCGGCTGCGGCCCGCAGCGCCGTGTAACAGCCGTTGCTGGACCCGCCGATCACCAGGTCGTGGATGCCGATGCCGCACTCCGCCGCCGCCTGATTGGCGATGCGGATGCTGTTCCGGCAGGCGCCGTCCAAATCCGGCAGGCCGGAATTTTCATAGAACACGATCACGGCGTCCGGCGCGTAGTTCCACAGATAGTCGTACACATCGTCTATATAGAGCATGTACTCCCCGTTGCCTCCGGCGAAGTAGACCATGAAGCCGGTGTCCGCGCTGCGCTCGTTGGGGACATAGACATAGACCGGGTGATAGTAGTACATCTTCCCGTGAAACAGCTCCAGCAGGCAGTTTTCTTCCGTCAGGATCCGCTCCGGGTCAAAATAATCGCTGCCCGCCAGACGGAGGCGGCAGTATTTTTCAAGCAGGGCGCTCTGCTCGTGCCGGTTCGCGCCGTCAAAGGCCTCCAGGGCCTCCTGAAAGCGGCGCGTATTCATCTCCTCCAGGGCCTGGCCGTAGAGGACGGCGCGGCAGCTCTCAAGGCGTCCGGCGCTGTCGGCAAAATCCCCCAGGGCGGTAAAGCGCTCCAGGGCCCTTGCCGCTTCGCCCCGGTTCAGGTCCAGAGAGGCCAGTATGTACCGGGTCTTCCGCAGGATCTCCGGCGCGCTCCGCTCCTGCTCCAGGGAGGCGGCGATCTGCCGCAGACTGTCCGTCCCGGTGCCGTCTGCCAGACATTCGCATGCGGCGGTCAGCAGGGCTGCCTGCCTGTATCCGCCCAGGCTTTGAAACAGCTGCCCGGCGGCGGCGTAATTTTCCGCGGCGAACAGCCCCTGGGCCAGGCGGTAGCCGCATTCGTCGGCCTTCTCCCGGGAATCCCGGTAGTTGACGCTCTCATAGAGGGCGCCGGCCTGGGTATACCGGCCCTGGGAAAACAGAAGCTCCGCCCACTGATATTTTGCCGGCACCCAGGCCAGGCAGACAATGGCGGCCAGGCTCAGGAGTACTGTGAGAATCAACCCGCTCAGTCGTTTCACGTTCCTGGCCTCCCTCCGTCCCGCCGGCTATTGGAAAATTTTACCGGGCAACCTGCCCGTACCGCTGGCACAGGCGGCGGTACTCGTCCTTGTCCACAATGCCGTTTTTATAAAAGGTCTCCAGCTGGGCCAGCCGGCGCTCCCGGTCCCGCCAGGCGCTGTCCTCCCGCAGATTTTCGTCATAGACTGCCGGGGAAAAGGTCCTCTGAGGCGCGGGCAGGGGCCGGTCCTCCCGCCGGACGGGTCCGGCGCCCTTCCCGGCCCGGGTCCGGCCCCGGAACGCCCGCTCCTGTCCCGCGTTTGTCTTTTTGACGTTCCGGGCGACCCGGAGCGCCGCCAAAAAGCCCCCTATGGCGATCACAACGCCGGCGATGGTAAAGGCCCCCATCAGCCAGTCAAAATCAAAGAATCCCTCGTCCTTCACCGCCATGATGACGATGTAGGCGATCACAATGACCCAGATCCAGGCCCCGGCGCCCTTTTTCTTTTGCCGCTTGTCATCCATGCCTCCGCCTCCTTTACGCGGTGTCAGGCTTTACTCTTCCGGCTCCGGCTCGTCGCCGGCGCTCTCCCGCTCCGTCTTCTCCAGGTCAATGACCCGGTTGCCGCCGCCCAGGCGCATGACCCGCACGCCCTGGGTGGACCGGCCCAGCAGGGAGATCCGGTCCGCCGCCATGCGGATGATGGTGCCGTCGTCGGTGATGACCAGAATATCGTCCGTCTCGTCCACCATCTTCACCGCGGCTACAGGCCCGGTCTTCTCGGTGACCTGATAGTTCTTGATGCCGATGCCGCCCCGGCCGTGGACGCTGTAATCCTCCACCCGGGTGCGCTTGCCGTAGCCCTTCTCGGTGAGGCTGAGCACCGCGGAACCGGCGGAGGTGCTGTCCGCGCCTACCACATAGTCCCCCGGCCGGAGCTTGATGCCCCGCACGCCCACGGCGATGCGGCCCATGGCCCGGGCGTCGGTCTCCTTAAAGCAGACGGACATGCCCTGGTGGGTGGCGATGAGGATGTTTTCGTTCCCGGCGGTGGGGATAACGGAGATCAGCTCGTCCCCCTCGTCCAGCACCAGCGCCCGGATGCCGTTGGAGCGGATGTTCCGCAGAGCGGACTGGCTCATACGCTTGACAGTCCCGTTCCTGGTGACAAAAACCAGGAAGCTCTCCTCTTCCAGGCCCCGGCCCCGGATCATGGCGCTGACCTTTTCCGGCGCTTCTCCGTTTTCGATCTGGATAATGTTGACCAAGTTGGTGCCCCGGGCGCTGCGGCCGGCCTCCGGAATGTGATAGCCCTTCTTGATGAACACCCGGCCCCTGCTGGTGAAGAAGAGAATGTTGTCATGGGTGGAGGCGGTGAACACGGTCTCCACATAGTCCTCTTCCTTGGTGGCCATGGCCCGGATGCCCTTGCCGCCCCGGCCCTGGGCTCTGTATTCGCTTACCGGCAGGCGCTTGATATAGCCCCCGTGGGTGAGGGTAAAGACGCACTGCTCCTCTTCGATCAGGTCCTCTACGTCGATCTCATCGGCCACGTCCTGGATCTCGGTGATCCGCTCGTCCCCGTACTTGTCCCGCAGGGCGAGCAGCTCGTCCTTCAAAACGCCCTTGATCTTCTCCGGGTCCGCCAGGAGCCCTTCATAATAGGCGATTTTTTCCTTCAGCTCTTTATACTCCTGTTCCAGCTTTTCCCGGTTCAGGCCCTGCAGCTGGATCAGCCGCATATCGCAGATGGCCTGGGCCTGGATCTCGGACAGGCCAAAGCGCTCCATCAGCCGCTGCCGGGCATTGTCATAGCTGGAGCGGATGATGCGGATGACCTCTTCAATGTTGTCCTGGGCGATCAGCAGCCCCTCCAGCAGGTGGGCCCGCTCCTGGGCCTTCCGCAGGTCGTACTTCGTGCGCCGGACGATCACATCCTCCTGGAAGCTGAGATACTCGTCCAGAATGTGCCGGAGAGAGAGGATTTTCGGCTGGGTCTGGTTGTTCACCAGGGCCAGCATATTGATGGAGAAGCTGGTCTGCAGCGCCGTCTGGGCAAAGAGCCGGTTCAGCACCACCTGGGGGTTGGCGTCCCGCTTCAGCTCGATGACGATGCGCATGCCGCTCCGGTCCGTCTCATCCCGCAGGTCGGAGATGCCCTCCAGCCGCTTGTCGTGGACCTGGTCGGCGATATTCTTGATCAGCTGCCGCTTGTTGACCTGATAGGGCAGCTCCGTAACAATGATACGGGTCCGGTTCTGGCCGTATTCCTCAAACTCTGTCCGGGCCCGGACCACGATCTTGCCCCGGCCGGTGGCGTAGGCCTGGCGGATGCCGCTGCGGCCCATGATGATACCCCTGGTGGGGAAATCCGGGCCGGAGATGTGCTGCATCAGGTCGTTCAGCCCGGCCTCCGGGTTTTCCAGCACGCAGACGCAGGCGTTGATCACCTCCGTCAGGTTGTGGGGCGGGATATTGGTGGCCATGCCCACGGCGATGCCGCTGGAGCCGTTCACCAGCAGGTTGGGGAAGCGGCTGGGCAGCACCCGGGGCTCCTTGATGCTCTCGTCAAAGTTGGGGTCCCAGTCCACGGTCTCCTTGTCGATATCCCGCAGCATCTCGTTGCAGATTTTCGACATGCGGGCCTCGGTATACCGGTAGGCCGCCGGAGGGTCCCCGTCCACGGAGCCGAAGTTGCCGTGCCCGTCCACCAGCATATAGCGCATGGAGAAGTCCTGGGCCAGGCGCACCATGGCGTCGTAGACGCTGGCATCCCCGTGGGGATGGTATTTGCCCAGCACTTCGCCCACGCAGGTGGCAGACTTTTTAAAAGGCTTGTCGCTGGTCAGGCCCGTCTCATACATGGAGTAGAGGATCCGGCGGTGGACCGGCTTCAGCCCGTCCCGCACGTCTGGCAGGGCCCGGCCCACGATAACGGACATGGCGTAGTCGATGTAGCTCTTCTGCATCTCCCCCACTAGCTCGGACTCGGTGATCTGCTGATTGGGAAATCTGATATCTTCAGGGGAATAGTCTCTTTTATGTGCCATCTTGTTCTAACTCTCCGTTAAATGTCCAGGTTTACCACATATTTGGCGTTCTGCTCGATCCACTCCCGGCGGGGTTCCACCTCTTCGCCCATCAGCACCGTGAAGACCTGGTCGGCCCGGATGGCGTCGCTGAGGGTGATGCGCCGCAGGGTGCGCTTTTCCGGGTCCATGGTGGTCTCCCACAGCTCGTGGGGGTCCATCTCGCCCAGGCCCTTGAAGCGGGAGATATCCACCTTTACGTTGGGATTGCCGCCCCGGAGCTCGGCGCTGATCCTGTCCCGCTCCGGCTCGGAGTAGGCCACCCGCTGGGTCTTGCCCCGGGTGAGCTTGAACAGCGGCGGCACCGCGGAGTACACATAGCCCTTTTCGATCAGCGGCCGCATATAGCGGAAAAAGAAGGTGAGCAACAGGGTCCGGATATGGGCCCCGTCCACGTCCGCATCGGCCATGATGATGATTTTGTGGTAGCGGAGCTTATCCAGGTTGAACTCATCCCCGATGCCGGCCCCCAGGGCCACGATCAGGGGATAGAGCTTGTCGTTGCCGTAGATTTTGTCCGCCCGGGCCTTCTCCACGTTCAGCATCTTGCCCCACATGGCCAGGATCGCCTGGAAGCGGCTGTCCCGGCCCTGGATGGCGGAGCCGGCGGCGGAGTCGCCCTCCACGATGTAGATTTCGCAGAGGGAGGGGTCCCGCTCGTTGCAGTCCTGGAGCTTGTCCGGCATCTGGCCGCTCTCCAGCCCAGTCTTCCGGCGGACGGACTCCTTGGCCTTGCGGGCGGCTTCGCGGGCCCGGTTGGCCATCAGGGCCTTTTCCAGAATGGCCTTGGCGGCCTGGGGGTGCTCCTCAAAATACTCCGTCAGCTGCTCGGTCACCAGGCCGTCCACCAGGGTGCGGATATAGGCGTTGCCCAGCTTCTGCTTGGTCTGGCCCTCAAACTGGGCCTCCGGGAGCTTTACGGAGATCACCGCGGTGATCCCCTCCCGCACGTCCTCGCCGGACACCCGGTCCTCCCCCTTCAGGGTGTTGTTCTTGAGGCCGTAGGCGTTGATGACCCGGGTCAGGGCCGTTTTGAAGCCGGTCTCGTGCATGCCGCCCTCCGGCGTGTGGATGTCGTTGGCAAAGGAAATCAGCGTCTCGTTATAGCCGTCGTTATACTGCAGGGCGATCTCCGCCATGGCGTCGCCCTTGGCGCCGCTGATGTAGATCACTTCATTGTGGACGGGGGTCTTGTGCTTGTTGAGGAAGGAGACGAACTCCCGGATGCCGCCCTCATAGCACAGCTGCTCTTTCTGCTCCTCTCCCGGCCGCTCGTCGGCGATGGTGATGGCCAGGCCGCCGTTTAAAAACGCCTGCTCCCGCATACGGGTGTGGAGGGTCTTATAGTCGTAAACCGTGTCGTCAAACATCTCCGGGTCCGGCTTGAAGCGGACCGTGGTGCCGGTACGGTCGGTCTCGCCTACCACATGGATCTCCTCCGTGATATCTCCCCGGGAAAAGCGCATCTGATAGATTTTTCCGTCCTTATGGACCTGGACCTCCAGCCACTCGGACAGGGCGTTGACCACCGAGGCGCCCACGCCGTGGAGGCCGCCGGAGACTTTATAACCTCCGCCGCCGAATTTGCCGCCGGCGTGGAGCACGGTAAAGACCACCTCCAGGGCAGATTTCCCCGTCTGCTCCTGGATGTCCACCGGGATACCCCGGCCGTTGTCGGACACACGGATAATGTCCCCCGGCTCGATCGCCACGTCAATATGGGTGCAGAAGCCGGCCAGGGCTTCGTCGATGGAGTTGTCGACAATCTCATAGACCAGATGGTGCAGCCCAGAGGACGAGGTGGAGCCGATATACATGCCGGGGCGTTTTCTGACCGCCTCCAGCCCTTCCAAAACCTGAATCTGCGATGCGTCGTATTCCTGCGTGACTTTTTCAATTTGATCGGACATAGCTTCCTCCACGTGATTTTGCCAGTGATATATTGGATTGCTTTTTTACAACGCGCCGGTTTCCGCCCGTTTAAGCAGCGTTGCGGCGGACATCTGGCTTAAATAGACGGCGGTTTTCTCCCTGTCCTGAACGATCACAAAGGATTTTGGGATATCCTCCGCCGCGTTGACGACCAGGCCGGTTTTTTCCGCCATGGTCAGATATTTTCTGGTGAGGTGGGACTGGGAACAGATATCCAGGTCAAAAATCCCCACCACAGCCTTTTCTTCGATTACCGTGCCTTTGCCTATATGCAGATACATCAGCGGACCCTGCCTTTTTCCACAAAGAAAACCTTGCCGCCGGTCCGGTTGGAGATTCCTCCGTCCTCGCAGCAGGTGATCAAGGTCTGCCCGCCGCCGATGCGGTTGAGGACAAACTCCTGCCGCTTCTCGTCCAGCTCCGAGAGCACATCGTCCAGCAGAAGAACCGGATATTCCCCCGTCTCCGCCAGCATGATCTCCCGCTCCGCCAGCTTCAGGGAGAGGGCGGCCGTCCGGGTCTGGCCCTGGGAAGCAAAGCTCCTGGCTGGCATCCCGTTAATGGAGATCTCCAGATCGTCCTTATGGGCTCCTGTGAGACACTGGCCGGAGTCCAGCTCCGCCTGCCGGTGGCTCTCATGGTGCTCGCAGATGGCGTAATAGATCTCCTTGGCCGGGGCAAAGGGGTCCTTCACCGTGCTGACGGTGCTGTAGCGGATGGAGAGCTCCTCCCCGCTGCCGGAAAAGGCCTTGTGGATGGCCGGCGCCGTCTGCTGCAGCCGGGCCGCGTAGGAGGCCCGGTAGCGGATCAGCTGGGCCGAGACCCGAAACATGCCGTCGGAAAATTCGTCCAGCGGCTCCAGCAGGGAGGGCTTTTCCCGCCAGTCCTTCAAAATGCGGGTCTTATGCTCATAAAGACGGTTGAACTCCGTGAGCAGCTCCCCGTAGCGGGGGCGGATCTGGCTGATGGCATTGTCCAGCAGGCGGCGGCGGACGGCCGCCCCCTCTTTGATCAGGTTCAGATCGTCCGGGCAGAAGAGCACCGTGTTCAGCACCTCCGGCAGCTCGGAGGCGTTTTTCCGAACGCCGTTGACCAGGATTCTTTTGGACTTTCCCCGGTTGAGGTCGATCTCGATCTGCTGCTCCCGGCCCTGACTCTCCACCAGCGCCAAAAGCTGCGCCGAGGAAAAGTCAAAGCCGATCAATTCCCGGTCATAGCGGGTGTGAAAGCTGCGGCCTGTAGAGAGAAGGTACACGCTCTCCAGCAGATTGGTCTTTCCCTGGGCGTTTCGCCCGGCGATCACATTGGTCCCTTCGCCGAACTCCACCGTCTCCCACTCATAATTTCTAAAGCCGTTGAGGGCCAGCTTTTTTATTCTCATTTCCTTGTGATTTCCAGGAGGACGTTTTCAAGGCCCACCCGGTCGCCGGGGTAGAGCTTCTTCCCCCGCATGGTGCAGACCTGGCCGTTCACCGTCACAAGCCCCTCCCGGATCAGCGCCTTCGCCTCCCCGCCGGAGCCGGTGAGGGCGGCATATTTCAGCAGCGCGTCCAGCTTGATAAAGTCCGTATCAATGCTTATTTTTTCCATACTTTTATTTCTGAAACCCTCCGGGCCCGGTCTCTCAGTCCGCCGCCCGCAGACGGATCGGCAGGATCATATAGGTGAAGGCCTCGCTGCCGTCGGCCGCCTTGAGCACGCAGGGGGAGGAGGCCGTGTTCAGGCAGACCAGGAGTTTGTCTTTCCCGGCGGCCTTCAGCGCGTCCGTCAGGTACCGGTCGTTAAAGCCTATCTCCAGCCCGTCCCCGCTGCCCTCGCAGGTGCAGATGTCCTCCGCCTTGCCGATGGGCGTGACGCACAGGCAGTCGATGGCCCCGTCCCGGAAAATCATCCGGACTGGACTGCTGTTCTTCTCGCTGACGATCAGGGAGACCCGGTCGATCACCGCCATGAGTTCCGCCCGGTCGATCTGGACCGTGTACCGGAAGTTCTCCGGGATGGACCGACGGTAATTGAGAAATTCCCCGTCCAGCCGGCGGGAGATCACCACCGTCTCGCCGATGAAGAAGGCGATGTGCTTGGCTCCCACGGAGATCTTTACCTCGTCGTCGTTATCGCCGCAGATGCGCTCAATATCCGACAACGCGGTCCCGGGGACCACAAAGCTGCAGTTCTCCATCTTGGCGCTGTCCAGCTTCTCGCTGCGCTTGGCAAGCCGGTAGCCGTCCACAGAGACCAGTGTCAACTCGTCCCCGTTGATTTCAAAGAGGGTCCCGGTATAGATGGGGCGCACATCGTTGTCGGAGACGGCAAAGATGGTCTGGTTGATCATGCTCTTGAGGATCTTTCCGGGCAGAGCGATGGCGTTCAGTTCGTCCACCTGGGGCATCTCCGGATAGTCGTCCGCGCTGATCCCCATGAAATGAAACTCGCTCTTCCCGCATTTCACGCTGACATTCAGGCTGCTGTCCGCCGTGACGGTGACGATCCCATCCGGCATCCGGCGCATCATTTCGCCGAAGAGCCTTGCCCCCACCACAATGGCGCCCGGCTCTTCAATGTCCGCTGCCAGCTTGGTATAAATGCCTTTTTTCAGGTCGTACCCGGTGATCTTCAGCTCCGCTCCAACTTCGATCAGAAGCCCCTCCAGCGCGCTGATGGGGCTCTTGCCCGCGGTAGCTCTGGCGGCGACGGTACTGGCCGCCTGGAGAAGGTGCTTTTCGCAAGAGAATTTCATATCTTTTCCTCCCTGGAATTTTTTTATCTAGCTATTAAGAGGTTAATTTTTTTAGTGCTGGTAGTAGTAGAAAAATTTATTGTGGAAAACGCGGAAAAAGCCCAAGAATATGGGAAAAACGCTGTTAAGGAAAATGTGGAAAATTTTTTTCTTTTCCACAGGAGCGGCGGCGTTTTTTCTTTTCCACAGCTTGTTTTCCGCCTTGTTTGCGCTTTTGTGGAAAAGTCAGACGGAGTTGATATTGGAGGTAATGTCCCGCACGGTGGCCGCCATGGAGGGGTCTGTCTTTAACAGATCCTCCACCTTTCGGATGGAGCTGAGGACGGTGGCGTGGTTCCGGTCCTCATATTGGGCGCCGATATCCTTGAGGGAGAGATTGGTCAACGAGCGCATCAGGTACATGGAGACCTGCCGGGCGATAGCCGTGTTTTTGGAGCGGCTCTGCCCCCTCAGATCCTCCTCCTTCAGGGAATAGTACCGGGCGGTCTCCCGGATGATGCTGTCCGGCGTGGGAATATAGGTCCCGGTACGAATCACGTCTTTAATGGCGCGTTTGACGGAATCGATGGTGATCACGTCGTCCAGGATTTCCTTGTAGGCGGTCAGGCGCTTGATCACGCCCTCCAGCTGGCGGATGTTGGCGGTGATGTTGGAGGCGATGTATTCCACCGCCTCGTCGGAGAGGAGAAGCCCCAGCTGCGCGGCCTTGTTGCGGATAATGGCCATGCGGGTCTCCAGATCCGGCGGCTGGATATCCGCCATCAGGCCGCCCTCAAAGCGGGTGCGGAGCCGGTCGTCCAGCAGGGACATCTCCATGGGCGTCCGGTCCGAGGTAATAACGATCTGATGCCCGGCCTCATAGATGTTGTTGAAGGTGTGAAAAAATTCGTTCTGGGTCTGCTGCTTGCCGGCGATAAACTGAATGTCGTCCACCAGAAACAGGTCCACATTCCGGTACTTGGTGCGAAATTCCTCTGCGGTGCCGTCTTTGATGGATTTGACCAGCTGATTGGTAAATTCGTCCCCCTTGATGTAGGCGATTTTTTTCGTCCTGTCCCGCTCGTGGATGGCCTGGCCGATGGCCAGGAGCAGATGAGTCTTTCCCAGGCCGGAGTTGCCGTAGATGAAAAGGGGATTGTAGTTTTTCCCCGGATTTTCCGCCACGGCCACCGCCGCGGCGTGGGCGAACTTGTTGGAGGTGCCCACGATGAAACGGTCAAAGGTGTAGCCGGCCATCTCCGGCAGAAGATTGTCCTCCTCCTTTTTGGCGGAGGAATAGTCGTTGATCTCGTCTCCGGCCAGGATGGTCAGCTCAAATTCGCAGGAGAACAGATCGTACAGAGCGGCCTTTATAATGTCTGCGAAGCGGGAGAGAAGAATACTGCGCTTAAAATCGGTGCTGGTGTGCAGGACCAGGCGGCAGTCCTCCACCTCTACCGGCTCACAGTCCGAAAACCAGGTGGTGATGGCGATGGGCGTGAGCTGCTTTGAGAGAATCTTTAAGACTTCGTTCCATATATCTCTGAGAGAATTCATCTTTGGATTACCTCACTCGGCAAAAGGTTTAATTCCGCCCCAGGGAGTAAAAAACAGAAATAAGGCTGCCTGGCCGCGCGGCTTTCCGAAAACAGCCAACATGTAAACATTATAGCAAATCCCCTGTATATTTGCAAGATAAAAAGAAGATATAAATATAATATAGAAGATATCTAGATGAAGACAAAGTGTCTTCACCTAGATATCTTATCCAAGAACATTCAAAAATGCTCTTGGATAAGAGTAGATTGAACGATGAAAGGGGGCTCCCGCCCCCTCTCTGCCCTCTCCCCCTGCGTGATTATACACAGTTCTTCTGTTTGTCTACAGTCTGAGATATTCTTGGCGGAAAATGAATGAAAAAAACAGCAGGACCGTTAAAAGGAAGGCCCTGCTGTTTTTCAAAATTTTCAGTTTGGAACGGCGGATGCAAAATAGAGCACGTCGCTGATGATTTTCTCCCATCCAAACTGGACGGGGTTGATAAGCTTGCCGTTAAAGACGGTAGTGGCGGTCTGGCCGCCGTCCAGGGTGTAGGCCTTGACGCAGCCCTTTGCCAGCATGGCGTCCGTCGCCACCCGCAGGGTCACCAGATAGTAGTGATCCGGCAATTCGCAGTTGATGTTCAGGCTCAGATAGTGCCGGTCCCCCAGCATGCCCAGGGCGCTTCTGGCGTAGAGGTCCTGGATTTCTCCCCAGGGGTATGTATAGGGCGTGACGTCCGCGCCGCCGTCGATCAGCACGGGGCCGAAACAGAGAGAGTATAGCACGTCGTTTTCATCAATAAAGGACTGGGCCTGCTCCTGGGTTTCAAACTGCCCCCGGTAGGAGAAGAGCATGTCTCCGCCGGAGGTGATATAGCAGGTATCGCAGGTGTTGGGCTCAAAACGGTAAATGGTCCTGTCATAGACGGAGATCCCGCAGGCGCGGCCGTGACAGTACATGTCCCCTCCAAGGGCGAGCACGGCGTTGGTCTTGGCGGCAAAGGCGGATGTAGTTTCAAATTCCAGGCTGCCGAACTGATCCCCTGCGATCCGCCGGCGGAGCTGGGAGCCGTCCGCCACTACGACCTCCGAGAAGGTTCCTACGGCCCGTTCGGTATCCTCCTGCCAGACAAGAACCAGGAGCGATTCATCCAGATAATAGCGGATGGGCCGGCCGGTCAGGAAGGGGAGATCCCGGTTCCAGGCGGTCTTCTGTCCGTCCAGAAGCAGCTGGGCGAGGGGGGATTGGAGCAGTTCTTCAATAACCGCCGGGTCCTCCGTCTCGCCAAAGCAGCTCGGATCCGGAACGGGGCCGGCCAGGGCGTCTTCCGCTATATGGTAATGAAGAGGGAGGAAGGGCAGGTTCTCCGTCGCGCCGGCATAGAGCTCTTCGGCGATTTGGTCCCAGTCAAAGGCCAGGTCCGAGAGCAGAAGAGCCTCCACTTCACTGCCGTTGAGAAGCTGCCAGGAATCCTCCTCAAAGGAAAAGCGGAGGGTCAGATGCCTGGAGGATAGAAAGGCCTCCGGTGCCTCCAGCCGGGTCCTCAGCAGCTGTTCAAAGGCCCCGGCGGTCAGCTCCTCTTTAAAATGCAGGCTGTCGTCATAGAGCTCGTCAAGCCGGACAGCTCTTGCCGCCGTCTGGGTGAGAGTCTCCATCATCTCTTCCTCCAGGCCCTGGGGCAGCTTTTCCGGGTCCAGAAAGGACAGGGAGAGGGGCACGGAGCAGGCCCAGAGCCCCTCCTCCTGCGTCTCTCCAAACTGAAAAGCCCGAGCGTCCTCCGCGGCCTGGGAGAGAAGCTGGCCCCAGTCGGTCTCCGCCGCCGGGGACCGGAGCCCCGCCAGAAAATCCGTGATCCCCTCCGTCGGGGGAGGAGAGGCGTTCCTCTTATGCAGCTTCAGACCAAACAGACCCCCCACAGCGGCCAGGGCCAGAAAGAGCAGGAGCAGAAACCAGAGAAGGACCTTCAGCCAAAGCTTTTTCTTTTTTCGGTTTTGGTGCATACCGTTCCCTCTTTCGACGGAAAAAAGGACCCTGCAGTGGGTCCCTTTTTCCGCGTGATCTTTAGAAATCCGCGTTGCCGGTGGTGCGGGGGTGGAGCTCCACGTCCCGGATGTTTGAGACGCCGGTCAGATACATGACCAGCCGCTCAAAGCCCAGGCCAAAGCCCGCGTGGCGGCAGCTGCCGTAGCGCCGGAGATCCAGATACCACCAGTAGTCCTCCTCCTTCAGGCCCAGCTCCGCCATCCGCTGCTGCAGCACCTCCAGCCGCTCTTCACGCTGGCTGCCGCCGATGATCTCCCCGATCCCGGGCACCAGGCAGTCCGCCGCGGCGACGGTCTTCCCGTCGTCGTTCAGGCGCATGTAAAAGGCCTTGATCTCCTTGGGGTAGTCGGTGACAAAAATCGGCTTTTGGAAAACCTTTTCGGTCAGGTAGCGCTCATGTTCGGTCTGCAGGTCCATGCCCCATTTTACCGGGTAGTCGAACTTCTGCCCGCTCTTCTGGAGAATATCCACCGCCTCGGTGTAGCTGACGCGGCCAAACTCACTGCCGGCCACATTGCGCAGACGGTCCACCAGGCCCTTGTCCACAAAGGAGTTGAAAAACTCCATCTCCTGGGGACAGCGCTCAAAGACCCGGTTGATCACAAATTTGACCATGGCCTCGGCCAGCTCCATATCGTCCTCCAGGTCCGCAAAGGCGATCTCCGGCTCGATCATCCAGAACTCCGCCGCGTGCCGCTGGGTATAGGAGACCTCCGCCCGGAAGGTGGGGCCGAAGGTGTACACATCTCCGAAGGCCATGGCGAAGTTTTCACAGTTGAGCTGCCCGGAAACGGTGAGGCTGGTGACCTTGCCGAAAAAGTCCTTGCTGTCGTCCACCGTACCGTCCTCTTTCCGGGGCGGGTTGTTCAGATCCAGCGTGGTGACCCGGAACATCTCCCCGGCGCCCTCGCAGTCAGACCCGGTGATGATGGGGGTGTGCACATAAACAAAGCCCCGGCTCTGGAAAAACTCATGAATGGCCTGGGCGGCCACGCTGCGCACCCGAAAGACCGCGGAGAACAGATTGGTACGGGGCCGCAGATGCTGAATGGTCCGCAGAAATTCTACGCTGTGCCGCTTCTTCTGGAGCGGATAATCCGGCGTGGAGGGGCCCTCCACGCTGATCTCCGCCGCCTTCAGCTCAAAGGGCTGCTTGGCCTCCGGCGTCAGCACCAGCTCTCCCCGGACGATCAGGGCCGCGCCCACGTTCAGCCGGGCGATCTCCTCATAATTGGCCAGGCTCTCCCGGGCGAAGACCACCTGCAGAGACTTGAAGCAGCTGCCGTCGTTGAGCTCAATAAAGCCGAAATTTTTCATGTCCCGCACCGTGCGGACCCAGCCGCAGACGGTGAGCGTCTGCCCGGAGAAGGCCTCGGGAGAGGCAAAAATTCCAGAAATTCTCTGCCTTTTCATATCTGTCCCCTCATTAAAAGATAAAGTTGATGGCGGCCTGGTAGTTGCAAAGCTGAATATCCGTCACCTCGCCGCCGGCCTCCCCGTCCCGAGTCCAGGCGGTGGGCTTGTCGAACAGGAAGCGGGCTTTCTTCGTGTGCAGAATGGTGAGCCCGTCCCGGTCATAGCGCTGGGTGAGAACGCTGGCGGCAATGTCGCCCAGATCTTCGATACTCAGGGGCTTTTTCACCAGCACCAGCTCCGAGCGGCCGTCCCCCAGGCTGACCAGCGCCTCCGGCAGGCGGACGATTCCCGCTACGGAGGTGGAGTTGGACATACTGCCGTAGAGAAGGTCCTCTTCCAGAACGCCGTCGTCATATTCGATCCGGGTGTGGATGCTCTCAATTTTGGACAGCTGCGCCGCCCCCTGGAGCACATAGGCCAAGTGGCCCAGCGCCTTTTTCTGGTTCTGGGGTGTGGCGTAGCTGACCTCGGTAAAGGCACCGAACGCGGCGATATAGGCAAAATACTGGTTTTCCCCAAAGCCGCCCACGTCAAAGGGGTGGGGGACGCCGCTGAGGATCCGTCTGGCGGCTGCCGCCGTATCGTTCTTGGGCAGGTCCAGCGTGGTGGCCACGTCGTTGGCGGTCCCCATGGGGATATAGCCCAGCGGCGGCGGATTTTTGATCTGCATCAGGCCGGAGATCACTTCGCTGAGCGTCCCGTCCCCGCCGACACAGGCGACCACGTCATAATCCGCTGCGTACCGGGCGGCAAAGCGGGTGGCGTCCCCCCGGCCGGCGGTGAAAAACAGCGTGGTGCGGCAGCCGCCCCGGTCCAGAACGTGCATCGCCTCGCCGAAGTTCAGCTTGTAGCCCCCGCGGCCGGCCGCCGGATTGATAACAAGCATCAGCTTTTTTTCCATGTCGCTCTCCCATCGTGCTTATCGAAAGCCAGCGCCCTTCAGGAGAAAAACAGGAGGAACGCTGAAAGGGGGCTGCCGCCCCCCGTTTTGTTCATGAACGTTCTTTTTCCTATGGACTGAGGGACGCAGAAAACTGCGTCCCTCGGTCGATAAAGCGTTAAGCCATCTTATTGAGCTTGACTGCCATAGCGGACTTCTTGTGCGCTGCGTTGTTCTTGTGCAGCAGGCCCTTGCCGGCAGCGCGGTCAACAGTTTTAACAGCAACTTTATAGGCACTGACGGCTGTCTCGCGGTTGCCTTCGGCAACTGCGGCGTCAAATTTTTTCATCATGGTTTTAAGCTCGGTCTTGTCAGCGCGGTTTTTAGCTCTGAGCTCCTTGGACTTAAGATCCCGCTTCGCGGAAGACTTGATGTTGGCCATGCTTGAATCGCCACCTCCTCCTATAAAATTGAGTTTACAGCAACTCGCATTTTGTGATTATAGCAAACGAAGGACTAAAAATCAAGCATTTTTTCAGAAAAAACTCAAGTTTTTTCCTGACATTTCCGGCCTTGTTATCATTCCCGGCATTTTGGGAGAAAATACACAAGATGTAGACGAAAAAGAAGAAGGGAAGAACTGAAAATGGAAGTAAATGGAAGAACCGATCTGGCCAGTGAGGCCCAGCTGCGCGCGGGAGAGCTGGAGGGTGTGCGGGCATCGGAGTACACGATGAACGGGCTGCCGGTCACGGAGGTGGAGATCCTGAATGCGGCGGGGGCCGCCGCCCTGGGAAAACCGGTGGGGAAATACTTCACCCTGGCGCTGGGGGAGCGCATTGAGCGGGGAGCGGAGGATTTCCCCCGGGCCGCGGAGGCCCTGGGGGAACTGATCGGCCGCTGCGCGCCCCTGGAGGAAGAGGCGGCGGTATTGATCGCCGCCCTGGGAAACCCTGATATTACGCCGGACGCGGTGGGACCGCTGGCCGCGTCCAGCATTCTGGTGACCCGGCATTTAAAACGCAGTTCGCCTGATGAATTCAGGGAATTCCGGTCCACCGCTCTCTGCCGGACCGGCGTTCTTGGAACTACCGGGATGGAGAGCGCTGTCCAGGCCCGGACCCTGTGCCGGGAGATCAAACCTCAGCTTGTCCTGGCCATCGACGCCCTGGCCGGGTCGGATGTGGGCCGCCTGTGCCGCTGTATTCAGGTTTGCAGCACCGGGATCGCCCCCGGCTCCGGCGTCGGGAACGACAGGGAGGCCTTTAACCGGGAGACCATGGGGGTGCCGGTGGTGGCGATCGGCGTGCCTACGGTGATCGACGCGGCCAGCATTTCCTCCGATCCAGGCCTTTCCTCCATGTTTGTCACCCCCCGGAACATCGACAGCGCGGTGCGGGCGGCGGCGCGGCTGATCGGCTACGGGGTGAATCTGGCGCTGCATCCGGGCCTGACGGTGGCGGATATCGACATGCTGGTAGGCTGAATGTTTCACGTGAAACGGCGTCGGCGCATACCCACAGGGCACAGGCGCTCCCTATCGTCTCGCTTCCGCGCAAGCACGAAGACTTGCCCGCTCCATCTGCCGTTTCACGTGAAACAAATTGGCCATTGAAAAGTCAGGGACAAGCTGATATAATACTCAGCGAATCGAGAACCGGGCCGGAAGCAGAGGAGAGAATATGGCGAAAATAATCGCGGTTGCAAACCAAAAGGGCGGCGTGGGCAAAACCACCAGCTGCGTCAACCTAACGGCGGCGCTGACCCTGATGGGGAAGCGGACGCTGCTGGTGGACGCGGACCCCCAGGGCAACGCCAGCTCCGGCATGGGCGTGAAAAAGACCAGCCGTCCCAACACCTACGATATGCTGGTAAACCAGGTGCCGGCGGAGGACTGCCTGACGCGCACGAAATACGGGGACGTGATCCCTACCGGCAATGAGCTGGCCGCCGCCTCCGTGGAGCTGATCGACCGCCCCCAGCGGGAGTTTGTGCTGAAGAACGCGCTGCTGAGCCTGTACAGCGATTACGACGCGATTTTCATCGACTGCCCGCCCTCTCTGGAGCTGCTGACGGTAAACGCCCTGGTGGCGGCGGACAGCGTGCTGGTGCCCATGCAGTGCGAGTATTACGCGCTGGAGGGCATTGTGGACCTGATGACCAGCATCCGCCTGTGCAGCCGTCGTCTGAACAAGCGGCTGCAGGTGGAGGGCATCGTCCTCACCATGTACGACGCCCGGGCCAATCTGACCGGACAGGTGGCCGGAGAGCTGAGGCGGTATTTGGGGGAAAAGGTCTACGAGACGGTGATCCCCCGGAGCGTGCGCCTCTCCGAGGCGCCCAGCCACGGCCTGCCCGGCGTGGTCTATGACCGGACAAATAAGGGAAGCAGAGCCTATATGGCGTTGGCGGCGGAGTTTGCCGCCCGCTGCGGGCTTTAAAAGGAGGGTCCATGGCGGCAAAAGAGAAAAAAGGCCTGGGCGCGGGCCTGGGCGTGCTGTTCGGCGCCAGCGAGCTGGAGGAAGAGCCGGGCGCGGAGCTGATCACCCTGCCTGTCAGCAAGGTAGAGCCCAGAAGCGACCAGCCCCGGGAGCGCTTTGACGAGGAGGCGCTGGAGGAGCTGGCCGAATCCATCCGGCAGCACGGGCTGATCCAGCCGGTGGTAGCCAGAAAGCTGGACTCCGGCTTCTATCAGATCATCGCCGGAGAGCGCCGCTGGCGGGCCTCCCGGATGGCGGGGCTCAGCGAGATCCCCGTCCGGGTGCTGGAGGCGGACGACCGGCGCGCGGCGGAACTGGCCTTGGTGGAGAATCTCCAGCGGGAGAATCTGAACCCCATCGAGGAGGCCAAAGGCTATAAGACCCTGATGGAGGAGTACGGCCTGACCCAGGAGGAGACGGCCAAAAGCGTGGGCCGGTCCCGGCCGGCGGTGAGCAACGCTCTGCGGCTGCTGAGCCTGTCCCCTCCAGTACTGAAAATGGTGGAGGAGGGGAGCCTCTCCGCCGGACATGCCCGGGCCCTGGTTTCCGTAGGGGACCCGGACCGGCAGCTGACCGCCGCGAAAGAGGTGGCGGATAAAGGCCTGTCCGTCCGGCGGACGGAGCAGCTGGCCGCAAGGCTGATAAAGGAGCCCCGGAAGGGGCCGGAGGCGGAGCCCGGCGTCCGGGTGGATTACGCCAGGGAGGTCTCTGAGGAGCTCACAAAGCTGCTGGGCCGTAAGGTACGGCTGACGGACGGCAGGCGGACCGGCAAGATCGAGTTGGAATTTTACGGCGCGGACGACCGGGAGGCCCTGATCCAGGCGCTGCGGAGGATACAAGGAGGAAAATAACATGCTGGATATCAGATTTGTGCGGGAAAACCCGGACGCTGTGCGGGAAAACATCAAGAAAAAGTACCAGGAGCAGAAGCTGCCCCTGGTGGACCGGGCCCTGGAGCTGGACCGGGCGTACCGGGCCGCCCTGACCGAGGCGGACGGCCTGCGGGCGGAGCGCAATAAGCTCTCCAAGCAGATCGGCGTCCTGATGGGCCAGGCCAAAAAGGACCCCTCCAAGAAGGAGGAGGCCGAGGCCATGAAAGCCCAGGTCAAGGCCAACGCGGACCGGATGGCGGAGCTGGAGAAGCAGGAGGACGCGTATTCCGCCGAGCTCCATGCCGTCATGCTCCAGATCCCCAACATCATTGATCCCTCCGTCCCCCTGGGGCCGGACGACAGCGCCAATGTGGAGCTGCAGCGCTTCGGCGAGCCCGCAGTGCCGGACTTCCCCATCCCGTACCACACGGAGATCATGGCCAGCTTTAACGGCGTGGATATGGACGCGGCCGGCCGGGTCTCCGGCAACGGCTTCTACTATCTCATGGGGGACATCGCCCGGCTGCACTCGGCGGTGCTGGCCTATGCCCGGGACTTTATGATCGGCAAGGGCTTTACCTACTGCATCCCGCCCTTTATGATCCACGGCAACGTGGTGGAGGGCGTCATGAGCCAGACGGATATGGACGCCATGATGTACAAGATCGAGGGGGAGGACCTGTACCTGATCGGCACCTCTGAGCACTCCATGATCGGCAAGTTCATCGACCAGATCATCCCCGAGGCCAGCCTGCCCCAGACCCTCACCAGCTATTCCCCCTGCTTCCGCAAGGAGAAGGGGGCTCACGGCATCGAGGAACGGGGCGTCTACCGCATCCACCAGTTTGAAAAGCAGGAGATGATCGTGGTCTGCAAGCCGGAGGACTCCATGGCCTGGTACGAAAAGCTGTGGCGCTATTCGGTGGAGCTGTTCCGCAGCATGGAGATCCCCGTGCGGCAGCTGGAGTGCTGCTCCGGCGATCTGGCGGATCTGAAGGTCAAGTCCTGCGATATCGAGGCCTGGTCCCCCCGGCAGCAGAAATACTTTGAGGTCTGCTCCTGCTCCAACCTGGGCGACGCTCAGGCCCGCCGCCTGAAAATGCGGGTCAAGGGGGAGGACGGGAAAATGTACCTGCCCCACACCCTGAACAACACCGTGGTGGCCCCGCCCCGGATGCTGATCGCCTTCCTGGAAAACCATCTCCAGGCCGACGGCAGCGTGACCATCCCGGCGGTGCTTCAGCCCTACATGGGCGGCAAGACCGTGCTGACGCCCAACAAATAAAGGAGGAGCCAGATGAAAAAAGGCAAGGGATTTATCGAGGAATTCAAGACCTTCATCATGCGGGGAAATGTGATGGATATGGCCATCGGCGTCATCATCGGCGGCGCCTTCGGCAAAATCAGCACTTCCCTGGTCAACGACCTGCTGATGCCCTTCATCAGCTGGATCTGCGGCACCCGGGACATGAGCGTGCTGAACCTGGTGGTCCGGGAGGCCCAGATGAACCCGGACGGCAGCGTGGCCAGCGAGGCCATCGTGCTGGGCTTCGGCACCCTGCTGGGCACGATCATTGATTTTCTGCTGATCGCGCTGGTGGTGTTCCTGCTGATCAAGGCCATGAACAAGGCCCGGGACCTTCTGGAACATAAGGAAGCGGCCGAAGAGGCGGCCGCGGAGGCCGCCGAGCCCCCCAAGCCCACGGCGGAGGAGCTGCTGGGCGAGATCCTGGAGGAACTCAGAAAACAGGACAAAAACTGAAAAAAGCAGCCGCTGGATTTTCTTCCAGCGACTGCTTTTTTATTCAATTGGCAAAAACTGGTTAAAACTGGAAATCGCCGCTCTTGCCCCCGTGCTTTTCCACCAGGTGGATCTCCCGGATCACCATCCGCTTGTCAATGGCCTTGCACATGTCGTAGACCGTGAGCAGGGCCAGGCTCACGCCGGTGAGCGCCTCCATCTCCACGCCGGTTTTCCCTTCGCAGCTGACGGTGCACCGGGCCTCGATCTCCAGGCTCTCCGGCAGGAGCTGAAAGCTCACCTGGCTTTTCGTCAGGTTCAGCAGATGGCACAGGGGGATCAGCTCCGCCGTGCGCTTGGTGGCCATGATCCCGGCCACCTGGGCCACGCCCAGCACGTCGCCTTTTTTGGCGGTCTTGTCCCGCACGGCGGCAAAGCAGGCCTCGCTCATGGCGATGCGCCCTACGGCTACCGCGGTCCGGCTGGTGACGGGCTTGCCGCCTACGTCCACCATCAAAGCGTTGCCCTGGGCGTCCATATGGGTAAAAGCAGCGTTTTCCATCGCAGTTCCTCCCGCTTTCGCCTTACTCCACGGAGATCATGTAATAATACACCGGCTGTCCGCCGTTGACCACGCTGATCTCCACATCCGGGAACTGCCCGGTAATGACCGCGGCGGCCTGCTCCGCGTCCTCCTGGACCACGTCCGCGCCGTAATAGATGGTGATAAACTCCGGCGAGTAGGAGCCGATGGCCTTGACCAGATCCGCCATCAGCTCGTCCACGCCGCCGTAGCTGCCCATGAGGGCACCGTCCAGCAGGGCCAGATGCTCGCCCGCCCGGATGCAGTGCCCGTCAAAGTCCGAATCCCGGGCGGCATAGGTCACCATGGCGGTATGGACCTGGTTCATGGCCTCGGTCATCAGCGCGACCAGCGCATCCTCCGGCTCGTCCGGGTTGAAGTTCAGCAGCGCGGAGACGCCCTGGGGCACGGAGCTGGTGGGCATCACGATGACCTTCTTCTCCGTCAGCGGAGCGCACTGCTCCGCCGCCATGATGATATTCTTGTTGTTGGGGAAGACAAACACCGTGGAGGCCGGCGTGCGGTTCACGGCCTTGAGAATATCGTCGGTAGAGGGGTTCATGGTCTGCCCGCCGGTGACCACGTAATCGGTCCCCAGCTCTTTGAAGAGAGACTCCATCCCCGCGCCGGCGCAGACGGCCACAATGCCGTATTCCTTCTCCGGCTCGGCCACGGCGTCCTCCTCCGCAGAGGCCTCCAAGTCCGCCTCCACCTGGTCCAGATCGTCGGTGGACTGGGCCTTCCGGCCGGCCTTCAGCTGCTCGGCCTGGGTGACCATGTTTTCGATCTTGGCCAGCTCCAGCACGCCGTATTTCTGGGACTCGGTGAGGACCCGGCCGGGCTCGTCCGTGTGCACGTGGACCTTGAAGATCTCGTCGTCCTCGCTGAGCACCAGGGAGTCCCCCATGCTGTCCAGATAGCGGCGCAGCGGCTCCAGATCCACGTCCGGCGCGCTCTTGCGCACGATATAAACCGTATCAAAAGCAAAGGTGATGGCCTCCAGCAGCACATCCCCGGAGCTTTCGAACACGGAGACGGCCTCCGCCTTTTCCACCTGATCGGCAGAGTTGATCTCCCCCCGCAGGGAGGCCAGAAAGGCCCGGAGGATCACCAGAAAACCCATGCCGCCGGCGTCCACCACGCCGGCCTTTTTCAGCACCGGGTTCAGATTCACCGTATCGGCCAGGGCCTCTTCTCCCGCGGCGATGGCGTGGAGGAACATGTCCTCCAGGTCGGCGCCCGCCTTCACGGCGGCGGCCGCCTCCGCAGCCGCCAGGCGGGAGACGGTGAGAATGGTCCCCTCGGCGGGCTTCATCACCGCCTTGTAGGCGGCGGCGACCCCGTCGTTCAGAGCGCCGGCAAACTCTGCGGCCCCGGCGGTCTCGGTGCCTTTCAGGCGGCGGGAGACGCCCCGGAACAGCAGGGAGAGGATCACGCCGGAATTGCCCCGGGCGCCCCGGAGCGTGGCGGAGGACACACAGTCCGCCGCGGCGGCAATGGTGTCAAACTCCCGCTTGCGCAGCTCGGCGGCCGCGTTGTTGAGGGTCAAGCCCATATTGGTGCCGGTGTCCCCGTCCGGCACGGGAAAAACGTTCAGCTCGTTGATCTGCTGGATATTCGCGTGCAGCGCCGCGTCCGCGCATAAAATCATCTCTTTAAATGCCGCGGCGTCGATATAGTCCTTCAAAAGAGCACCTCCAGGAGGGATTGCGTCAGGGAAGCGCCGCCTGCCCCGCCTTGCATAGCGCGGCGGAGGGCGCGGGCCTTCCTCAGCTTATCCGATGATCGAATCTATATATACGTCTACGCTCCGCACCGGCACGCCGGTGGATTTGGACAGCTTGTAGCTCACTTCTTTCATAATGCTGCGGGAGACCGCGCTGATGTTCACGCCGGTATCCACGCCGATGTGCAGCTCCAGAGACAGGCTGCCGTCGTCATTGAAATGAACCTCCACGCCTTTGGACATGGACTCCCTGCGCAGAAGCTGGAAGGGGCCGCTGTCCTTGCTGCGTCCGACCATGCCTTTCACGCCGAAACAGCTGGTGGCGGCGTCGCCCGCGAGATTGGTAAAGACCTCGCTGGTGATGCTGATCGTTCCTTTCTCGTTTGAAATGTTCACCATGGCTGACGAGTTCCTTTCTTCAAAGATGGGAAATCTGCCCGGCGCGGTCTCCGCGGCCCAGGCCGATCGCTTCATTATAATATAGGATCGGGAAAAGCACAAGAAAAAAATGCAGCTTTTTTTGACAAAAGAGAGAGTTTGTATATTCGCACCCTATCCGGCAGGAAATTTAACAAATTTGCGAAATTTTTCTCAGACTTTTGTGTTTACAATTTGACGAAAGAATGATAAACTTGCAATGTCCAACCGCATGACGTCTGGCACGGGAGCGCCGGGCGGTCTTGCCGCGCGGACAGAAGGTTTATTATTTTTTTTATGGAGATGACAATAGACATGCAGAGACACTTCAAAACGATGGACGGCAACAACGCGGCCGCCCATGTATCCTACGCGTTTACCGAAGTCGCAGCTATCTACCCCATCACTCCGTCCAGCCCCATGGCAGACTATGTGGACCAGTGGGCCGCTCAGGGCCGGAAGAACATCTTCGGCAACACCGTCAAGGTGCAGGAGATGCAGTCTGAGGCTGGCGCGGCCGGTTCCGTGCACGGCGCGCTGAACGCCGGCGCCCTGACCACCACCTACACCGCGTCCCAGGGCCTGCTGCTGATGATCCCCAACATGTACAAGATCGCCGGCGAGCTCCTGCCGGGCGTGTTCCACGTGAGCGCCCGTACCGTTGCCAGCCACACTCTGAACATCTTCGGTGATCACAGCGACGTGATGGCCTGCCGGCAGACCGGCTTTGCCATGCTGGCTGAGACCAACGTCCAGGAGGTCATGGACCTGGCGCCGGTGGCCCACCTGGCCGCCATCAAGGGCCGCGTCCCCTTCCTGAACTTCTTCGACGGCTTCCGCACCTCCCACGAGCTGCAGAAGATCGAAGTGTGGGACTATGAGGATCTGAAGGACATGGTAGACATGGACGCCGTCCAGGCCTTCCGCGACCGGGCCCTGAACTCCCAGCACCCCGTCATGCGCGGCTCCCACGAGAACGGCGACATCTTCTTCCAGAACCGCGAGGCCTCCAACAAGTATTACGAGGCTGTCCCCGCTATCGTGGAAGAGTACATGGGCAAGATCAACGCCAAGCTCGGTACCGATTACCAGCTCTTCAACTACTATGGCGCTCCCGACGCGGACCGGGTCATCGTGGCGATGGGCTCCATCTGCGACGTGGCTGAGGAGGTCATTGACTACCTGACCGCCCAGGGCGAGAAGGTCGGCCTGGTAAAGGTCCGCCTGTTCCGCCCCTTCTGCCCGGACAAGCTCCTGGCTGCCATCCCCGCCACCGCCAAGAAGATCGCCGTTCTGGACCGGACCAAGGAGCCCGGCGCCCAGGGCGAGCCTCTGTATCTGGACGTGGTGACCGCTCTGGCCGCCGCCGGCAAGACGGACGTGAAGGTGATCGGCGGCCGGTACGGCCTGGGCTCCAAGGATACCCCGCCCGCCTCTGTGTTCGCTGTGTACAATGAGCTGAAGAAGGACGAGCCCAAGCGTACCTTCACCATCGGCATCGTGGACGACGTCACCAACCTGTCCCTGGAAGAGACCGCCGCGCCCAACACCGCCGCGGAAGGCACCATCGAGTGCAAGTTCTGGGGTCTGGGCGGCGACGGCACCGTGGGCGCCAACAAGAACTCCATCAAGATCATCGGCGACCA
>CANQRQ010000023.1 GCA_947626315.1 uncultured Oscillospiraceae bacterium
ACACCCTCTCCTTTTTCTCCTTTCCTTTATTCTATCATATTTCCTCCTCCTTTTCTCCTACTTTGTCAACACTTCGATAGTGGGACACCTCCGGCGTTCCCTCGACCCACACCTGGTTTGAACGGACATCCGTAGTGAATCCACCGTGTTCATCAGAGCCCCCGGCGTGGGCGTGTATCAGCCAGCCATCATAAGAAGTAAACTCTCCCCCGCAGCGGCAGATCATCACCTCATAAGAGCCGCCTTCAAAATGTCCTTCTGTTGCCGGCGCATCCACCACCTTGACCTGTTCGGTCACGGCTTCATGGTGGATGACCTCAGTGACAGGCTGCCAGTCGTGGACATGGACAGGGGCTGGAGTCTGTGCCGGGAGTGGCTCTGCCACCGGAAGATCGGCCTCTGGCACAGGCAGCTCGGAGCTCTCCGGCAATACCTCGGCCATGACCGGCAGTTGAACCTCCAGCGGCTCTGGTGAGGGCAATTCTGCGGTGACCGGCACAGCTGCGGGAACAGGCGCTGGAACGGACTCCGACACATAAAGCGTTGTGTTCTCTACCGGCATCGGCTCATTCTCTATCGGCTGATCCCCACAGGAAACGAGGCAGGCAAGCATCAACACAGCATTCAGGCAAGGGAACATTTTCTTCATAATAATGCGCTCCTTTTTCGAAATAATAGAGATTCAAAAACCTCTGGAGTCGTTTTGGATAGTAGCATACGGGTCGAAGCTGTTCAAGTGTTTTGTGGTTTTTTGTTGGTTTTTTCTGTGAGAAAGGAGTGAGAGAGGCGGTGATCAAAATGGAAACTATTTACTTCCACTGAAGCTTCAATGCGGCCAAAGCCGCAAAAACCAAAAGGAAAGGAAGAATCGACTATGACAGAATTAAAAAGAGGCTTGTCGGTACTCATGGTGGTACTGCTTCTGGTTGGGATAATCCCCACGGTAAAAGCCTTCGCGGACAGTACTGTCACCCTGACCGAGCAGCCCACCACGGACCCGGACTTTATCCGTATCGTCAAAGAGAGCGACGGCAAAACGATCACGGATGGCGAGGCTATTTTCAAAGTAGAATACTTCGCCAACGATTCCTGGTCCGGCTCTCCGACGCGGACATGGTATTACAAGACGGTGGACGGTGAGGCTTGGCTGGGGGATAAAGCCCATTACCTGGCCTCCTGTGCCTATGGCACCAGCGACCCTCTGTATGAAAACACTCTGGGCGCTCCCGTGATCCCCTTGGGGACGATCCGAGTGACAGAGGCCCAAGCCCCGGAGGGCTATCTCCGCTCAGACTTCACCTTGGACGGCAAGGTCACTCAGCCCTCTACAGGAGCGCGGGCGGAGTTTGCCTGGACCTCCCAGGCGGATGGGACTATCCGGTATGTGGAGGATGTGGCCTATATCCATAACGACCAGATCAAGGGCCACCTCAAAATAATAAAGAAGGATGCCTATGAGGAGATCGCTCTGTCCGGCGCTGGTTTTCGCATACTGGACAGTGATGGAAAGACCGTAGCCGAGGGCTACACAGACCACAACGGTGAACTGTTTCTGGAGGACATTCCTTACGTGAAGGATTATACCATACAGGAATTTAAGGCTCCGATGGGGTTCAAGCTGGATGAGGCAGAGTACCCTCTGGCAATTACTGAAAACGGCGTTACGATAACCAAGGAGATGACCGACCTCCGGCGCGAGGGCACCATCCAGGTGAAAAAACAGGACGCAGAGGGCAAGCCTCTCAGTGGAGCCACATTCCTCCTGGAATATTCCACCGATGACGGCAGCAGCTGGTCCCCTGTCACATACCGGGAGGCAGGGGATGAAGTCCCCCGCGGCGGCTGCACCAGCCAGGGCCTGACAGACGGACAGCTCACCACCGGCGAGAACGGTAAAGCCATATTTACCGGCCTGCGGGCCGACAGCGATATCCTCTACAGGCTGACCGAAACCAAGGCCCCGGAGGGGATGTCCCTCATCGGAGGCTTCCTGTATGTGGGCACCTTACCGGTAGAGTCCAAAGATCTGTTGGCTAATGACGCGGAGGTATTCAATGACACCGCCTATGTGTACAGCCTCTACGTCACCGCCACGGATAGCTCTGTCTTTCGCCTCCCCGAAACGGGCGGCGGTGGTTTCGCCCTGCTGCCCATTGCCATGATACTCTCCGCTGTGCCGCTCCCGTTCCTGCCGGGCAGGAGGAAGGAGGGCAGACATCCTATTATATAATGGTAGTAGTCAAGGTTTTCCTTCCACCTATTGATTTCAAAATCGGGAGCTATTATAGGTTGATTTTTACCTAAAATGCGTGTATACTATCGATGGAGGCGATTTATGTGACCATCGATACAAACGCCATTGTAACTGCTACCGAAGCAAACCAGAATTTTTCCAGAGTGGCCAAGCTGGCCGAAAAGAAGGGCCGGGTCGTTGTTTTCAAGAACAACAGGCCAAAGCTGCTTGTCATTGACCTTGACACAGAACCGCAGATAGAAATGACAGAGGATGAAAAGCTGGATTTTGTCGCGGCGAGAATTTTGCGTGTGCACAAGGCGGCTTTTGAGGAGTTGGCAAAATGATCAAGTTCTCACGGGAAAAGGTCTTGCTGCTCCACAAAATTTTGGCGGAGGCCACCGGAGGAAGCGTCGGTGTCCGTGATGAGGGACTGCTGGATTCTGCCCTGGAGAGCGCGTTTGCAGGCTTCGGGGACAAGGAATTCTATCCCAGCAAGGAGGAAAAGGGCGCCCGGCTGGGATATGCTCTGATCTCAAACCATGCCTTTCTGGACGGAAACAAGCGGATCGGCGTCTATGTGATGCTCTCTTTCCTTGAAATGAACGGGATCAGGCTCCGCTGTTCCGACGAGGAATTAGTCTGTGTTGGGCTTTCCATCGCAGACGGGCGGATGGGATACGAGGAGCTGCTCCAGTGGGTGATAGACCATAAGGAATAGCGGCTCGGAGTTTCCTGCTGCTCGTGTAAGGAAGGAAAATATCTATGGACATCAAGGCAGACAGTGAGGATATATCCATCAACCAAACGGATGACGCGATCCGAGAGGCTGAGAAAGAATTTGAAAATGAAGGCCGCCTTTTAGACGCAAGAAAGGCTATGCCTGAACTCTGGAAAAAGCATTTTGGGCAGAGACCCACATCGTAACGGTGCGATACGCGCCAAACCAATTCTAAAAAACAAATTATGAACAGGAAAGACAGCCTAAAAATGGGGCTGTCTTTTTTGTGGAAAGGATTTTACATGAAACTCTTGCATAAGTTCCTCGCAATGGTCATGGTCCTTGCCATGATCTTTTCTTTTTCGGTGACCGCTTTCGCCGCTCCGGTGGACGAGGCCACCATCGATACCTCCCGCACCGGATCTCTGGACATTTACAAATACGACCTCTCCTCGGCTAAGAAAGACGGTATATGGGACAGCTCCTACGTCAGCACCGGCGTCCGGGATGAGGACGGTGTGGAAAGCCTCTTAGGTGATCCTGACCGTGTCAGCCCCCTCAACGAGAATGGAGATGCTTACGGTTATGCTGTCAAGGGCGTCCAGTTCACTTATCTTAAAGTCGCGGACATCCGAACTTATTCCGAACTGGAGGACAACGCCTCCCATGCGGAGGTGCTGTACGGCATCCCGGCCAATTCCGCCAATGATGCCTTTCTCTCCGCTCTTGGACTGAGCAGCGAGTCCAGGTACCAGCCCGCCGATGACGATACCCATGGCGACCTCATTTATTACTACGAGGCGGACGTCCTGATCAATGGCTTGGAGGCTGCCCTGGAGGCAAACTCCACCACCGTCAAGAATGCTCTGGAAACTTTCGTTCGTTCCAATGGCGGTACACCCATGCCCCTCACCGACGAGTATGGCCACACCTCCGCCAAGGACCTGCCCCTGGGTCTGTATCTGGTGGTGGAGACTGAGGTGCCCGAGATGGTCACGGACACCACCGCTCCCTTCCTGATCAGCCTGCCCATGACCTCTGTGGACGGGACCAATGCCACAGACGGCGGGACCCATTGGATCTATAACGCGGTCCTTTACCCCAAAAACCTGACCGGTATTCCCACTCTGGAAAAAACGCTCCGGGAGGACAAAGCTGACACCGGAAAGAATGATGGCAGTGATGCCGTTACGGATGGTTACGCCCACACCGGCACGGCCAGCGCCGGGGATGTCATAGACTACCAGATCGTGTCCACCCTGCCCAGCATCACCTCCGCTGCCACATACCTGAGCGAATACAGCTTTGTGGATACGCTCTCCAAGGGTCTGTCGTATAACAAAGGAGATGTGGTCTTGGAGTTTTTCAAGGACGCCGCCTGTACAGACAAAATCGTGTCCTGGGCAGAGCAGGATGGGAAGTTCACTGTCAACTACAACGCTCTGGAGGATGGCGGAACGTCTATGACAATTGCCATGACCTCCGAGGGGCTGAAGGAGATCAACGAGAGCCAGACGGTTTACTCCAATACGGTGAATGTGGGCTACTCCGACTGCACCCTGCGCATTACCTACAAGGCCACTGTCCACTCAGATGCATCCGTCACCTATGGCGACGCAGGCAATCCGAATGATGTGGTTTTGAGCTGGCGGCGCAGCAGCAGCGAATACTATGACACGCTGGTGGATGACGCTCACATTTATACCTTTGGCATCGATGTGCTCAAACAGTTCCGGGACGGCAAGGGTGACTTCAGCAAAGTGGAATTCATTCTGCACAATGACACGGATAACTACTTCGTGACCGCAGAACTGAACAGTGACGAAGGGGTCTGGTATGTCACCGGCCACACGGATCAGGAGGACCAAGCCACCCACTTCAAGCCCACAAAGGATGGCAAACTCACCATCAAGGGCGTGGAGGATGACACCTATACCATGACCGAGGTACAGACCGACAGCTCCTACACCTTGCTCAAACACGCCATCAAGATCGTGATCAGCACAGCGGAAAAGGAAGGTCTCTGCGACGTATATTCCGGCGATGTGCTGGGGCTTCTCCAGAATGACCCCAGGTATGCGGATGTGGAGCCTGGCCTCTTCAACAATGTTCCGCAGAAGCATCTGGAGCATCATCCTCTGACTGCCTCCGGTACCGTGGACGGCAAGCAGGCCAAGCTGACAGCAGACGGGGAATCAACCAACGCATACGTTCCCTTTACCGTGGTCAACAGCAGGGGTTTCGATTTGCCTCAGACTGGCTCCTATGGCAACTGGATGTTCCCGGTGATCGGAATCGCCGGCCTTTCCCTGGCCTTGGGCGGTATTTGGCTTCTGCTGAAGAAACGGCCCTCTGAGAGTAGTGGTAAGTAATCAAGGTAGATCTGACGGGGAGGCTCCTGCCTCCCCGTCATGCATTGAGGAAGGAATATGGACAGAAAAAAGAAGATCTATCTATGTATCGCAGCCGCGCTCCTTGCCCTGGGCATCACCGTCTACCCTCTGGTCAGCAATCGCTACAACGAGAAGCATCAGAGCATGATCCAAGCTCAGTATGCGGAGGCTGTGGAGCAGTTGGACAACACGGCGCTGGAACAGGCCCGGAAAGCCGCGCAGGACTATAATGCTACCCTGCTCAACAGTACAGTCAGCCCTTATTCTAAAGAAGCGCTGGAAGAGGCAAGTGAGAGCTATGATGAACTGCTTAATATAAACTCTGACAGTGTCATGGGAACTGTAGAGCTGCCAGAGCTGGGTGTAGTTTTGCCCATCTACCACGGCACAGACGAAGATACCTTGGCACAGGGAGCCGGACATCTCTTAGGCTCCTCCCTGCCCGTGGGCGGCCTTGGCTGCCACTCAGTGATCTCCGCTCACTCCGGCCTTGCCGGACGAAAATATTTCTCGGATCTTGACCAGGTCGAGATTGGAGATATTTTTTATCTGCATATCTTGGATGAGACTCTGGCCTACATGGTGCTGGACATCAACAAAGTTCTGCCGGAAGACACTTCGGAGCTGGCTATTGATCCGGTGCGGGACAGCTGCACCCTGGTCACTTGCACCCCCTACGGAGTAAACACGCACAGACTGTTGGTGCGTGGGGAGCGCATCAGTGTCCCTATGGCTGAGAGGACGATAGCGCGGGCCCAGCAGAATGGCGAGGAGCGAAAATCCACTTGGACTTCTGAGTATCTCCATGGGATCGCCTATGGGATACTGGGGATCGCCGGACTTTTCCTCATTTCCCGCGCTCTGCGCTGGTATATCCGGATAATGAAACAGGCCAGAGCGGAGATGATACAAGAAAAGAAGGCCAAGGAAGAGAACCGGTCCGTATCCCAAAAGCCTAACAGTGGCCGGGCAAAAGGAGGCCGCCATGAAGCTAAGTAAATTAATAAAAGATCTTCGGCTGATGGCCTTCCTCGGGCTGATCGTTCTGGCTTTTGCAAGCGCTGCTTACGCTCTGCGTCCACTTGTATTCCGCGCCGAAAAAACACAGGAGATCCAACGGGAGACGCGGAAATTTTATGCGATGGCGGAACAAACCCAAAAGCAACTGGTGAAACAGGAGGAGATCCCCTATGAGCAACTGCTTACCGCCTTTCAGCGGTATAACGAGTGGCTCTTCGATGTGAAGCAGGGCAATTTGACCGGACCGGAATCCTATGCGGAAAGCCTCTTTGACCTGACCGATTATGGCCTGCCCGACCAAACCTTCGGAGTAATCAACATTCCCAAACTGGAACTGAAGATGCCCCTGTATCTGGGGGCCAGCGAAGAAAATATGTCGGCGGGGGCCGCTGTCCTCTCCCAGACCAGCATCCCCATCGGGGGGATTAACACAAATTCCGTTATTGCCGGGCACCGCGGGTGGCAGGGCTACGACTACTTCAAGCAGATCGAGCTGCTGGAGACAGGCGACGAAGTGACCATCACCAATTTGTGGGGGAAGCTGACCTACAAAGTACGCGAGATCAAGATCATCTCCCCGGACGACATTGAATCCATCCTCATTCAGCCGGGGAAAGACATGATCACCCTGCTGACCTGCCACCCCTATGCCTCGGGCGGTAAATACAGATACCTGGTTTACTGCGACCGGGTAACGGAACCTACAAATCCTGGAGGTGAATGACAATGTATTATTACCCTGAGAACATGGCCGCAAAGGCGACGCTCTGGCTGTGGGAGCTGCGGGATCTGGCCATCATCGGCGTCTCGCTCATCATCGCCGTCTTTGCCCTCATTCGGACCGGCCTCATGTTCCCGCTGATCGCGGCGGCGGTTTATGCCTTCCTCAGTATCCGCTTCGATGACATCAGCATTTTAGATTTTCTGCGTTTCTCGGCATCTTTCCTGTTTTGGAAACAGCAATACTTTGAGTGGGGGCCTGACGATGCTGTTTAGAAGAAAAGACACAACCAGACAGCTCATGGGAGTGGATGACATCAGCAACTATTCTCTGCTGACACCGTCCGGCGAGATGATCTTTTTTGTCCTCAAACCATATAATTTGGGCGTGCTGCCGGAGAGCAGCATCACCGCCAGAGTCCGTGCTCTGCAGAACATTCTTGCCACATACCCGGATATAGATATGCTGGCGCTCAATTCCCGTGATGTGTTTGAGAGCAATAAGACTTTCTATCGGGACCGGCTGGAGCAGGAAACGCTGCCCGCTGTCCGGGATCTGCTCAAAAAGGATATGAGGGATCTGGAAGAACGGCAGATCCAAATGGCAGGGTCGCGGGAATTCTATCTCGTAATTCGGCTCCAGGAGAAGAAGGAACGGGATCTGTTCCGCCGTCTCAACGCCATGGAGGAAGCCTTGAGCCGGGTAGGTTTTTCTGCGCGATTGGCTGAACGGGAAGATCTGAAAAGAATGCTTGCCGTCTATTATGAGCAGAACGTCACCAGCGAACAGTTGGAGGACTACGACGGCCAGCGCTGGGATAAGGCAGCTGCGCTCAAACCCCAGGAAGAAGAAAAAGCTCCGTCCGGGAAAAAGCAGGCCGGCAAGCATTCCGCAAGAACGAAAACCGGTCCTGCCCGAAAACCGTTTCTGTCAAACATCGCGCCGTCAGTCATCAAATTCGACACCGATCATTATATCTGCGGCAATACCTATCGCTGCGTTTGGGCCATTCGTGAGTACCCCACCCGCACGGAGGAGCAGGCGCTCCTACGGCGGCTGGGGGAGAAAGATAACATTACACTGCGGATCTATGCCCGCAGCGTCTCTCTTACAGAGCAGAAAGCGATCATCAAGAATGCCTCAAACAAAAACCGGATGAATGTCCAGAGCACGAACGATCTGCAGCAGCAGGTCATTGCGGCAGATAACCTGAGCGATGTGAAAGCCCTGATCAGCACCATCGGCAGAGAGGGCGAGAGCCTCCTGCACTGCGCTGTGTATCTGGAGCTTATAGCCCAAAACTATGAGGATCTGCTGCTCTTGGAGATGGATGTGTCAACGGAGCTGGCCAGGAGCAAGATGAATGTAGACAAACTGCTCATGCGCCAACAGCAGGGCTTCCTCTGTGTGAACCCTGCCGGCAAGAATGTGCTGGGTACCTGCTTTGAACGCATCCTCCCGGCCAGTTCGGTAGCCAACCTCTTTCCCTTCAATTATTCCGGCAAGGCCGATCCCCGCGGTTTTTATATTGGCTCAGACCGCTTCGGCACAAATGTTGTGGTGGATTTTGACCGCAGAGATGATGACAAGACCTCCGCCAATATCCTCATCCTGGGCAATTCCGGCATGGGCAAGTCCTATTTGTTGAAGCTCCTTATGCTGAATATGCTGGAGGCCGGGAAAAACGTGATCTCATTGGATGCGGAGCACGAGCTGGTGGAGATGTGCCGGAGCGTGGGCGGGTGCTATGTTGACGTGATGGCCGGGACACATTATATAAATGTGCTCCAACCTAAGTGTTGGGGCCGGACAGATGACAGCGACGAGGGACCTGAACCAAACGCCCCTGCCGCATTCCGAAAAAACACCACCCTGGCACAGCACATCTCTTTCCTCAAGGATTTCTTCCGCTCCTATAAAAGTTTCACAGATGCCCACATAGACACCATTGAGATCATGCTGTCCAAACTCTATGCCAAATGGGGAATCACCGAGGAAACAGACTTTACGAATTGCCCTCCGGATCAATATCCCATTCTCTCCGACCTGTACGATCTGGTAGCTCAGGAATACCGGGACTATGACGGAGGACAGTTCCGGCTCTACACGAAGCAGCTGCTCCAGGAGGTACTGTTAGGGCTCCACTCCATCTGCAAGGGTTCCGATGCCCGCTTCTTCAATGGGCATACCAATGTAAGTACAGACAGATTTATTGTCTTCGGCGTGAAGGACCTACTGAGCGGCGCAGGCAATGTGGTCAGCGCCATGCTCTTCAACCTCTTGTCCTTCATGTCCGACCGGCTGCTGGCTGCGGGCAATACCGTGGCAACCCTGGACGAGCTGTACTTATGGCTGAATAACCCTATCGCTATAGAGTACATAAGAAACAGCCTCAAGCGTGTCCGAAAGAAAGAGTCCGCCCTCATCATGGCCTCGCAAAATTTGGAGGATTTCAATCAGCCCAAGGTCCGGGACATGACCCGGCCGCTTTTCGCCATCCCGCCTTATCATTTTCTCATGAACGCAGGCGCGGTGGACAGGAGCTTCTACAAGGATATGCTCCAACTGGAGGACGCAGAGTATGAGCACGTCAAAGCAGCAGGGAAAGGGCAATGCCTTTTTAAGTGCGGCAACGAACGATACCTTCTGGACATCCACGCGCCGGACTACAAATCCGCCCTGTTCGGAAAGGCGGGTGGCCGATGAACGCCGCTCTACTGAAGCTGGCCGCTCTCGTCCTGGGCAGCGAGGACGGCAGAAAGGGTGTGGGCTGGATGCTGGTGGCGATCTTCGCTCCATTCATTCTGCTCATTGCGACGATTTCTGCCCTGGCCTCCGGCGAGGCCCAGCACAATGTCAGCACGGTGGAAGCCTGCTTCTATGGGACAGAGCTCTCCGAAAAAGCGCCGGATGAGCTTCGGGATCACATTGCTGAGATGCGCCGGGCCTTCTCCCTTCTGGATTCCGCCGTCGCCGCCGCGAACGAGCAGGCGGAGGACGGCAACAGCCTTGACCCCATCCGGGTCAAGGCTGTTTTTCTTGCCCTCTGCTTTGGCGAGGACGCGCCATCGGCGCGGGCCGCCGGGCATTTCGTGGACTGCTTTTTTACAATCGAGGATGTGGTACGAGAAGTCGTGCAAGAGGACGAGGATGGAGATCCGATAACAGACGAGAACGGTGATCCGGTCACAGAGGAAGAAAGCTATACCCGCACTGTGCCGGTCCCCCTGGGAGTGGCATATGAAAACGTGGCCGCACTCATTGGGCGGGAACTGACGGACGACGACCGGGCCAACATTGACCACATCTATACCATGATCGCAGGCGACCAGGGCGACGTGACCTATGACGGCAGCTACTCTGTCAGCGGCGGCTATGCCACCGAGATAGATGCCTCCATCTTTTCAGACCCGACTACCAAGAACGGCGCGGACCTGGCGGCATGGGCAATTAACGCCTGGGAGTCCGGCTGGGGCTATGTGTGGGGCACATACGGGCAGGTGCTGTACCAGGGAAACTTCGCCTCTAAGCTGGAGCAGTACCCGGACGGCGTTGGGAAGTACGCCGATTTTATTCAGGCCAACTGGATCGGACGGCGCACCGCAGATTGCGTGGGACTCCTCAAGGGGTACTGCTGGTACGACCCGGAGAACGACAAGTTCGTTTACGGAGCCAATGGGATGCCGGATACCGGCGCAAACCAAATGTACTACGCGGCCACAGAGTCCGGCCCCATCGACACCATCCCGGAGATCCCCGGCCTGGCCGTCTGGCACGACGGGCACATCGGCGTGTACATAGGCAACGGCGAGGTGGTGGAGGCCATGGGTACCATGTACGGCGTGGTCAAAACGCAGCTGGCCGGGCGCGGTTGGACCCACTGGCTAATGGTGCCTTATATCCGCTATGACTAAAAAAGGAGTGACAATGATTTGGAAAAGACCGAGATCAAGCTCTCTATGGAGACAGCGCAACTGGAGGCGCTCAACTACTATCTACAAAAAAAGAATGCCCTCTTGCAGAAGGAACTTGGGAAAGTCCTGGAAAAGCTCTACGAGGAAACGGTACCGCAGGAGGTACGGGAATACGTCGAAAGCCGCCAGAAAAAAGCCGCGCCGCCCCGGCCCAGGCCGAAGCCCTCGAATGCGCCAAAGCAGGAAACAGAAAAATAACAGGAGGAGATGAAAATGGAAAACGCACCGAACAGCGTATCTTTTTTAAAAAGCACCCCTACCCGGCGCCTGCGTCCTGACGAGATCAAATTCACGCAGCTTTCTTTCGACCGGGAGAATACCATCGGCTTTCGCTTGGAGAATGTATTCAGCGCGGGCGAGATCCTGGGGATGCCCCTGAGCTCTGCCGATGTAGTTCTCTTCACCGCCCGGTATGATATGCTCCGGCTCTGCCCTCTTCCCACGCTGGAGGTTACGGTCTCCACGTCCGGGCGGGAGTATGGCTACGAATATATGCTCACCGGCGAAGAAAGAGCTGCATTTACGGAGAAGATGGGCAGCTTCTTTTTTCGCCAGACGGGGATGGAACTGCGCTCTTTCTGTGCAGAGTCCCATGGTGTGCGCCACATCCCTACAGCGAGGTGAGCCGAGATGAGTACCACTGAAATAAATCTGTGGCTGGACAGTCATAGGATGGAGGCTCTGGAAAAGGCCATGCAAGCCGAGGGCAGTTCGGTAGAGAAGTATTTGCAGGACTTCCTCAAGCAGATGTATATGGTCATGGTGCCTCGTGAGGAACGGCAGCGCATCGACGGTATGATTGCAGCTGAGCGTCGGGCGGAAGCCAAAGCAGCCGAAGCCCAGCGAAAGTTCTGCGTGTACTCGATCACGCAGGACGGGCAGCGCACATTCCTCTCGGTAGAAGGGAGAACAGATCTGCTCCAGGCTGCGCTCTTACTCAACCGTTGTCTGAAAGAGGACGGAGATCTGCGCAGCTTCCGAAAGCAATTAACTGCCTGCACAGAAATAAAGGAGCATCAATTCTACCAGGCGGGCATGGAATACCTGGAGCGTCCCGGTTGTGTGACCGGCGTGTACGGTCTGGACGTGGACAAGGGTATTTTTTCTTCCACAGATTTCGCGGACGGCCTGTTGGAATTCTCTGTGAAGGATCTGAGTACCGCGGCAGGCAAAGCCTTCCGAAAATCCATCTGTCCCCTGCATGAGCGGCAGACCAAGTTCTATGACTCGCTGGCTCACAAAGAGTTACACGGCAGAGAACTCTGCCCAATGACTTTCGGTGAGCAGAAGTTGGATATATTTAAACTCACTTTTGAAAATGAGGTCATCGCAGATAAGGATCTGGTGAATTTCTATGTGCCGCTCACTTTCAGTTCACAAAAAGTCTTTGGCCTGCCCTGCGCTGACGGGACAGCGATCAATGTCTATGCCAACTACGATGTGGCGCAGAGGCAGACCTCAAAAGCCCTGGACGTTGTTGTGAGCAGAGGCGACGCAGAGGGCAGATGAGTGAAAAAAGCAAGTATTTCTATACGGGAACCAGAGATGAAGTGATTGCCATGGGATATGACCCATGCAAACGGTGTAATCCATAAGGGACCCCCCAATTGCCAGGTTCTAATATTTCTAATATAAATATACAAAATGAACAGGAGGTCTAACTATGCTTGAATGGAAAGATGGACGGTTTCATGCTTTTGGAATATCTTTTGCGATACCAGATGGGTTTTATCTGGAATTAGAGCCGGAAACCACACAAGAAAATGGCCTGTCAGCTTGGACGCCGGACATGCACTGCCGTGTGATTTGGTGGATAGAAGAATGCGACATAAGCCCATATGATGGGATAAACAATTTGTTTTCTCCCGGCTCCGGGATGACGCCGTTGGGAGAAATAGAGCCTATCGATGTGAACGGACTGTCTGGATGCTCGGCTCTCTACAAGACGAAGGAAGAGCAGCTCTTCGAAGCTCGTTTGGGAGCTGGGAGCGACAGTCAGTTGATCGTGATTATCGAAGATTATACGCAGGGCATCGCTTCCAGGATCAAATCGCCTGAGATACAGGCCGTACTGAGAAACATACAGGCCGATTGAAAACGGCGTATGAATCATGCAATGAGCCTTGCGAGGATCTCATCGACAGGATCTGTATATCTGTTTTCTGCTATGAGGGTGTTTCTAAGCTCATTAAGGGCAAATACCAGGACTCTGACCTCATCATGTGTCAGCTTAAGCTTCATTTGATATCTCATGACTCTTTCCTCCAATCTTTTCTGTATTATTTGCTTCAGTTTAATATGCGGGTCTTAATGCAGCAAATATGCGAATTCGGATATGAAAAAGACAGCCGAAGCTGCCTTGGGGTTCATATGTAATTGTTTGATAAACTGGAATTTGTTGCTTAATAACTCATTCTGCAAGCAATGCCAGCACCGACGCAGGACCTATCTCAAGGCTATGCTCCGTGCTATATTGAGAACCTCTTCCGCAGAAATGTCCTCTCTGTGTTTATACCAATCCGTTAGTAGTGTGAGTATACCAGTGAATAAATAATCGTATCGGATCTCCTGCTGAATGTTTCTGCTTTGAAACCCCAGCAAAACATAAGCATAGGGGCGCAACGCATCCTGCAGACGGAAACGGAATGCCGGATCCCCCTGCGGTCCGGTCAGGCGAGCAATATACTCTCCATGATTTTTGTAGAACTCAACCAATTGCAGTATCTGAAGCTGATCATCCTGATTTTGCTCTTCAATCATTTTCACCCACTCGCTGATCAGGTCTTCTTCCAGCATCTCCAAAACTGCGAAGACATCTGCATAATACTGATAAAAAGTGCTTCGGTTATATCCTGCCCTCTCACAAAGCTCTGCTACAGTGATTCTGTGAATGTCCTTCTCACAATACAACTGCCAGAAAGCCTCCATAATATTCCTTCTGGTTTGGCTTGTTCGTTCCGGCTGCTTTTTGTTCATAAATATGTACCCACCAATAAACCAACATATCGTACCGGATTGTTGGTTGTTTCATCGATTTTTGATTGCTATCATAATAATACAACAAAATGTTGGATTATTAAAGTGCTATTCACCAAAGGCCGAAAGGAAATGAACATGAGCAAGAATTTTTTCGTAAGGAACAGCCTGTATGTCACATTGACATTGGCAGGGATCGTAATGTTATATACGATTATCAACTGGAATACAATGCCAATGGCACAGCGAATCACAGGAATCTACTATTTCTTGATCGCACTTCATGAAATCGAAGAGATGAAGTTTCCGGGCGGATTCGTGGAGATGGTTGTCAAACTAACCGGAATGCCTGTCAAAGATATGACAATTCCTCGCTTCTGTCTGTTTATGATTACAGTGTATATGATGCTGATCCCATTTTGCCTTTCATCCATCCATTGGCTTGTGATAGGCCCGCTGGTTCTTGGGACAATTGAGCCAATCGCACATTTTGTCGTTGGCAAAGCTAACCCTGCAACAAAAATATACTCCCCGGGATTAATCACAGCTGTCATCTTTATGATTTCTCTGGATGTATATACATTCTATTATCTGTTCAGTGTTGCACCGGTATCATGGTATTATTGGGTTGCGCTGCATTGCTCCTGTTGGTTCCTTTGTTTGGTGTCCAACGGTATATTGTAGTACACCTGATGAAAATGGATTACAGGCAGTTTGTGCGAAATGCCAGAGACTCCATTACGGGAAAAAGAAAGATCCAAATGTAAAAAGCACCACCTCCGTCAGCAAACATCAAGTTGTAAAATCAGCACAAACACTATTTTGCCATACTTGCAATTAACTTGAAATGTAGTTTTCAAGGAAAAAAGTTATACATTTTTCTTTGTAACAAATCCGCCAGGGAAGGTATCATTGTCTCGCTATGTGAAAATATGCTCAACTATTTTCATCTTTCTTTACCTCATTTCAGCCCTGATTTGTCAATATCTCCGCTAATTGAGAGATTCACTCCGCCCAATATACTCGCCCCGGACGGCGTTCCTTGGCCTCCGGCTCCTCGCCGTCGATATAGCCCAGAATGCAATGGCCAATGCCCTCATAGTCGCCTTCTACACCCAGGGATCTCAGAATCTCCTTGCCCTCGTCCGTGTCAAATTCCTCCCTGGCCCGGTTGATCCAGCAGCTCCCCAGCCCCAGACAGTAGGCCGCCTGCATCATATTCCCCATAGTGAGGGCCCCGTCGTAGATGTGGTTATAATGACCATCGCTACGCGAAAACAATCGATTTTTCGATTGCTTTCGCAGCCAAACTGAAAGTTTGGCTGCCAATGATTCAAGGAAGCATTGGCGCGATGCTCATTGCAATGAGTACATGGCAAAACAGCCATGCTGTTTTGCTGAGCAGCAGAGCTGCTCGGCGAAACGCATTTTGCGTTTCGCCATCATATAATCATTATAGTTGCTCCGTTCGGCCAAAACGATCAGCACCACAGGTGCGCCATAAAAAGGATCATAGCCCTCATCCCAGCCGCCAATCTTCCGGTTCATCTCCGAGAGCCGGTCCCGCAGATCCCGATTGGTCGCAGCCACGATGATGGAGCTTTGCAGATTTTTGCCGCTGGCGGCGTACAAGCCAGCTTCGATAACCTTTTCAATATCCTCCCGCTCCGGCATGGCATCCTTGTATTTGCGGATGCTGCGCCGGCTTTTTATTGCTTCGATCATATTTTCACCTCAGAATACAGAGATTTTCTGTTTCAGTATAGCATACGGCAATCAACAAATCTATACAGAAAAATTGAAGAAAGGAGCGCCATGAGATCAAAACCATATATCCCCTTCACCGAAGAACAGAAACGCCAGGCAGCCAACACGGACCTGGAAGTCTGGCTGCAGCGCCGGGGCGAGAAACTCATCGCCTCCGGCAAGGACAAGCGATTGGCCAGCGATCACAGCGTCACGGTCCGGGGCCACCGCTGGTACGATCACGCCGCCGAGCAGGGCGGCAATGCCATCAGCTTCCTCCAGCGGCAATATAACATGAGCTTTCAGGATGCCATGACAGAACTGCTGGGCAACGCACCCGTCACACGGGTAGAGACATATCCATCGCCACAGAGAGAAGAACGGGAGCAAAAGCCCTTTGTCCTTCCTCCCGCCAATGCAGATATGCATCGGGTGTTCGCCTATCTCATCAAGCAGCGGCATATTGACCGGGACGTTTTATCCGCCTTTGCCAGAGAGGGCCTGATCTACGAGGACGCTGAACACCATAACGCTGTTTTCGTAGGTAAAGATGAGAGCGGGAAACCCCGCCATGCCCATATGCGCAGCACCAACAGCTTTGCTCCGCCCTTCCGTCTGAACGTGGAGGGCGGGGACCCGCAGTACAGTTTTCATCATATTGGAACCGATGGGAGTCTCTTCGTGTTTGAGGCTCCCATTGATCTCTTATCCTATTTGACCCTCTGCCCCACAGATTGGGAGGAAAGCAGTTATGTGGCCTGCTGCGGAACATCCATTCAACCGGTACTGAAGATGCTGGAGCGGATGCCACAGGCAGATACAGCGTACCTCTGTCTGGACAACGACAAGGCCGGCCACAAGGCCGCCGAGCGAATGACAGAGGAACTGGAGGCCCACGGGCTGAAGATCGTCCGGCTCACGCCGGAACTGAAAGATTGGAACGAGGATCTGGTCAATGAGCATCATGTACAGGAGGTAGAACAATGCCAAATCTATGGCCAATAATGTTACTTGGCGGCGCAGTGGTTCTCATTTTCGGAACCATCGCCATCTTTGCCAATTCATATTCTCTCAACGGGATCAAGTCCCGCACCGTGGGCGACGGGCAGTACGGTACCGCTCGTTGGGCCACGCTCAAGGAGATCCAACATACCTATACCCATGTCCCGTTCAAGGTCAGCGACTGGAGAAAGGGCGAGAACCGGCCTACTGCCCAGGGCCTTGTCCTGGGGAGCACCGGCAGCAAGAAGAAGCTCTTTGCCCTGGTGGACAGCGACGACATCCACTGTCTGATGATCGGCGCCTCCGGTGTAGGCAAGACAGCCTTTTTCCTGTACCCCAATCTGGAGTACGCCTGCGCCTGCGGCATGAGTTTTCTTGCCCTGGATACCAAGGGGGATCTGGCACGAAATTACGGTACCATTGCGGAGAAATACTATGGCTACCATGTGGCGGTGATCGACTTGAGAAATCCGACTCGTTCAGACGGAAACAACTTATTGACTTTGGTCAACCGCTACATGGATATTGCCCGGAAAGACGAGAAGAATCTGGCGGCCAGAGCCAAAGCGGAGAAGTATGCCAAGATCCTCGCCAAGACGATTATCAGCCCCGGCGACGACACGGACCACGGTCAGAACGCCTTCTTCTATGACTCTGCCGAGGGGGTCCTCACTTCGGTGATCCTGCTCCTGTCAGAGTATCTGCCGCCGACCGAGGAGCAGCCTTTGGAGCGGAGGCACATCGTGTCTGTGTTCACGCTGGTGCAAGAGCTGCTGGAACCGTCCAAGATCTCCGGGCAGAGTCAATTCCAGCTTCTCATGAGCAAATTGCCGCCGGATCACAAGGCCAGATGGTTTGCCGGAGCCGGTCTCAACGCATCCTCACAGGCCATGGCCTCTGTCATGTCCACGGTCCTCTCACGGCTCAACGCTTTCCTGGACTCGGAGCTGGAGCAGGTCCTCTGCTTTGACAGCGCAATAGACGCAGAGACTTTTGCTGCTGAGAAATCTGCCATCTTCCTCATCCTGCCGGAGGAAGATACCACAAAGAACTTTATGGCGGGGCTGATGATCCAGAATCTATCCCGTGAGCTGTTCTCCGTGGCCGATGAAAACGGCGGCAAATTGAAGAACCGCGTGGTGCTGTTCTGCGATGAGCTGGGCACCATGCCGCCCTTTGACATTCTGCCTCTGTTCTCTGCCGGACGCTCCCGAAAACTGACGCTGGTACCCATTATCCAGAGCCTTGCACAGCTGGAGAAAAACTACGGAAAAGAGGGGGCGGAAATAATTTCGGACAACTGCCAGGACACGATTTTCGGCGGATTTGCGCCCAACAGCCAGACGGCGGAGGTGCTGTCCAAAGCCCTGGGCAGCCGTACAGTCCTCTCTGGCTCGGTAAGCAAGGGAAAGAATGACCCCAGCCAGAGCCTCCAGATGATGGAGCGGGCGCTGATGACGGCGGACGAGCTGAAGTCCATTCCGAAGGGACACTTTGTAGTAATGAAAACAGGCTGCCACCCCATGCGGACCCGGCTGCGACTGTTTCTGGATTGGGGGATCATCTTTGAGGAGCCATACACCGTGCCGGAGCGGGCTAACCGACAGGTAGCCTATGCCAGCCGCCGTGAGCTGGAGGCAAGTATCTACCGGCAGCATGGTCAGGCAATAACCGTAAGTGAGAAACGCTCGGTGCCATCCAGGGAACCCCCTGCCAGGAAGCCCCCCAACGGCAGTGGAATCCAGCAGGCCGCTCAAGCTGACGCAACATCCCCCAAACCGTCAGAGAAGAAGGAACAGCCTGCTGAGAACACAGAGAAGCAGGCAGAGGACAAGTCCCATGTGGTAACGATGGAGGATGAATGAGCTTTTTTGACACGATCTACTCTGACAATGCGCTGCCCCACCGGGCAAAGACAGTATACATGTATCTGCAAAATATGTCTGTCTCAACCGGCCAGTGCTGGCCGGGGATCAGGACGATCGCCGCTGACCTGGCCTTGTCCAGAAGCACGGTCAAGCGGGCTCTGGTTGACCTGGAGAAACACGGTTACATAGAAAAGGAGCGCCGTTACCGGGGCAACGGCAGCTCCACATCCAATCTCTACAAATTGCTTTGAAAACAGGCGCAGCTCCCGCCAAGGGATAACTGCGCCTTGTTGTTGGACCGAGGGGAGGTTCACGATGGACCTCCCTGAACAGATAACTTAAACGCTACGATAAATACAGAGGAAGAATACGCACTTGGATACGGCAAACACAATTCAGATTTCCCCTCAGTCCGGCAGGGCTCTGGACAGGAGCATGGCCTCGGACTGCTCATAGCTGAAGGACTCGAAGGCCACGAAGAAGCGGCTGGCTTTGTCCAGGGCGCGGATGCTCTCCATCTCCTCCGCTGTCAGGGCGAAGTCAAAGATGTCGATGTTCTCCCGGATATGCTCCGGATTCAGGCTGCCGGGGATGGCCACAAAGCCCGTCGCAGAGATGCTTTTTGGCTACTTCACTGCTTCTCCTTCAGCTTCATGATGGTCCAGGGAATTGCAATAATCAATGTGATAATGGCACCAATTAACAACGGGAGCCTGGGGTTGCTATTTCCTGTAACAGTGGCTACCAGTCCAATATAAGGAGAAGCCAGGAACACGCCGAAATTGACACAGGCCGTCATAATACCGGAAGCCGTAGCCACATCATTCGGAGGCAGCATTTCTCCAAACTGCATCATAAGAGCAGGCATAATAACATACATCGCTGCCCCGCCAAGGATAGATGCAATCATGAGGAGCGCAATATTTGTTCCAAAATAGCACAGCAGAAGAGAAATGATCAAAACAAGAAGGCAGACAGGAATCGTTTTTTTGTTCAGCACCTTATAAATTGCTCCAAAGAAAAGACTCACAAATCCACCAACGGAATACATAGAAAGGACTGTTCCTGCAGCAGCGGCTGTCCCCAGATTTTCTCCCACGATAATGGCAGACATATTGAGAATCAGAGGATAAAAAGCAATGAACAGTAAGCCAAAGGCAATGGACATCACGAAAACAGAAGCCGGCAGCTTGGATTTTGATTTTGGGGCGTCCTCAGAAGCTGTCTCAGCATCAGCCGGCGTATCCTGATTCAAGGTTTCCATAGGCATAAACAGAAGAACCAGCAACAGAGGAATGGCCAGATACAGATGGACAAGCCAAGTATAGTTTACATTGATGGCACAAATAATGCCCGCTATGGCCTGAATGGCCATGCCTCCGGCACATTGAATAGTCGTACCGATTCCCAAAAGGGTTGAAGCTCTGTTCTTGTCAAAATAGGCGATAGGCAGTGCGTTTGCCACCGGAGTGGAAATACCGTAACCAATGCCAAAAATAGCTCTGGCAACGAGGATCGCATAGAAATTTTTCAGAAAATACGGAATCACACCGGCTACGAGAGCAAGGACAATTGCGAACAAGCAGAGCGTCTTGTATTTGACTTTTGTGCCGGCTATGCTGCCGCCGATAATGGATGCGGGAAGGACAATGAGAGATGGCAAGGTGGAGATCAATAAAACAGTTGAATATGAGACGTTAGAAAACTGCTCTGCCAAGCTGTTCAGGGCCGGATTTACAATAAAAGTAGCCTGACCGACAATAAAGACGCTCAGAATTGCAACCATGGCAAGAATGCCGGAAGTACGCTTATTAGCAGTCAATGAAACTCACCCTTTCATAATATACTTTTGATCATTTATTTCCCTTTATTTTTTCAAGAACTCCAATAGCTTTTCGGTAAACGAGCCAATGTGTTCCGGCTCAGTAAAGAACCCATGAGAAGAAGTTGGGAACGGATAAGAAGTATAGTCCTTAATGCGTTCGGCAAACCATTCATTCACTTGAGGCCGGATGAGTACCCCCTCCTTCGCATAGAAGTACCCCAGGGGAACCGTCATTTTGTCAACAAAATTCCGGGCATCCAAAATAATGGCAGACGCATAAAGGGTTAACGTCTCATCCAACCACTGCCCTTCCAAATTCTTTTCTGCAAAGGCCCGGAGTTCTTCTTCAGAGGCATCTGGAAACGCGGAACGGAAGAAGCCGGAAAAATATCCAACAAGATCTTCCGCAATCATGCCGCACTCCTTGTACCCGGTGGCAACCGTATAGTCGTCATACTCCTTAATAAAACCAGGCGCCTGGTGATTGGCCGGAGTGGTATCGATCAGCACAACAGAGTGGAGATTATCGCAGCCGTATTTGCTCAGATACATCATAATGTTCTGGCCGCCTTGAGAATGCCCCGCCAGAACGACATCCTTCAGCCCCAGTTGCTGGATAAAATAGTGGATATCATCGGCATTCTGCATGATGGTTGCCGGCACATATTTACTGTGTTCCGTTGGCTTAGAGCCGCGCATATTGGGCGCAATGAACCGATAGCCCGCATGAACGAGCGGCTCAGCAAACATTTCATAGCTGCTGGAGTTTCCAGTCCAACCGTGGATCATGAGGATAGGCCGTCCGGTACCCGCCTGCACATAATTCATTTTCGTGCCGTCTTCCAAGGTTAGCCAATTATCTTTGTTGATTTCCATAGTATACCGTCCTTTCTATTATTTTTTTCGGTTTGACACCAACGGTTTGGCACCAATTTTCGTGTGATTATATTTTAACAGCTTTTATAAAAGAATCGAATAGTCAAAAAGTGATGGGCAGATAACTAAAAGTTTATGCTCTGTTTTCTTAGAATGGATATGAAACAAGAGCGCTAACCATTTGGTTTATGCCCTGTAACAAAATTGGACTTCAAAAAAGAAAGGTTATCCGTTAGAATATAAACAAATCAGAAAAGAAAGACGTAAATTTGTTCTTCCGTATTCACACTTTTAGGGTTTAAACCGAATATATTTTCTGAGGAGGCAGTTGCATATGAAAGCAATGGTTTTGGAAGGCATAGAAAATTACAATCTGCGTGAAGTACCTAAGCCTGAGTGCCAACCGCATGGCGCTCTTTTAAAGGTAATGGCCAATGGGATCTGCCGCAGCGACTGGCACAAATGGCATGGTCATTACTCAAAGAAATACCCGATGATTTTGGGGCATGAGATCGTGGGGATCGTTGAGGAGGTAGGCGAACTGACTACTCGTTTCAAACCTGGCGACAGAGTGCTTGTTCCGGTTTCCGGCAGTGATGGAACCTGTGATATGTGCAAAGCCGGCCACGGCAATCTTTGCGAATCCTACCTGGTGCCTGGCATTGGCTATGCCGGCGGTTTTGCCGAATATGTGGCTGTCCCCTACGCAGACAGGAATCTGGAATTGCTGCCGGATAACGTGTCCTTTGAAGAGGGAGCCATCTTGTCCTGCCGTTATATCACCGGCTTTAATGGAGTCGTAGATATCGCAAAGGTCAAAATCGGTGAATGGGTAGCTGTTTACGGCTGCGGTGGTGTCGGCTTGGCTGCTATTCAAACTGCCCATGCCATGGGAGCGTTTGTTATCGCCGTGGCAAGAAAACAATCTTCTCTGGATATGGCCAAAAAAATGGGCGCCGATTATGTAATCAGCGCCAGGGAATGCGATCCGGTCGAAAAAATAAAAGAGATCACAAACGGCCGCGGGGTCGATGTTGCCGTTGAGTCTCTGGGCAACAAGCAGGTTGTTGTACAGTGCTTTAACAGCCTGGCGAAAATGGGCAGGCTGCTGCAGTTGGGTGTCACTCAGGACGGCCCAGAGGGAGATGCCTCTATCCCTATTAATCCGCTGGTTCAGGGAGAGCTTCAGATACTCGGTTCCTTGAGCGGCCCGATCCAGAGCTTCAAGCCCCTGCTGGAGCTGGTTGCCGCCGGGAAGCTGGATATTAAGCCGATGCTGACGGAAACTGTCGCCCTGTCTCAGGTAGAGGATGTCTTCAAAAGGATGGACAAGGGAGACACTTTAGGCGTGATCGTGTGCAACGATTTCACCCATTAATTGCATCCCAGTACAAGATAAAACCGCCGGTTCATTTTGGACTGGCGGTTTTATCTTGAGCGATTTCAGTTGTTTTTTCCGTAAAAACGATCCTCTTGAGATAGATTCATGACTTTTTCTGCCGTGTCAAGAAACCGCTGGACGAGCGGAGATGGATTTCTGGCGCAGACGATTCCCCAATCCCCTGTAAACTCCCAGGCAACTGGAATGGTGTGAAAAAGGGGGTGGATCTTCTCCCAAGGGTCAATGATCACGATGCCACAGCGGTTGCAGTTGCAGGCATTAAAAGCGTTGATCTCAATGGTCTCGCAGTCCAGGATCTCAATTTTCGGATGGTGAGCTGTCAATTCCTCCCTTAGCCGGTCGTAACAGGCAAAGCGTCCTTTCTGAACCAACATCAGCTTTTGCCCGTAAAAATCACGAATGCGCAAGTGTTTTTTGCCGGCTAAAGGATGATCGGCTGTAACGGCCACCTTTAAGGGCTCTGTCCGCAGCCGCAGGCCTATACACTTTCGGTAAGACAACATAGTAGGGTCAATGAGCCCGATGTAAGCGTCCATGTCCTTCCCCAGATTCATAAACATATTGTCTACGGCTTCAGTGTTGTTTTCAAAGGGAATGATATTCAATGCCAGGTCCGGGCAGTACTGATGGATCTTAGGCCATATATCCTCCAGCATATCCGCCGGTGTATTGAGAGATTTGCCAATTCTGATTTCACCGCTGTCCATCCGCTCGGACCGTTTGGCCCGGGCGACGGCGGTATTGGAATAATTGATGATTGTTTTTGCGTCTTTGTAAATGTCTTTGCCTGCGGCGGTGAGAATAACCCCTTGGTGCGTCCGAATAAAAAGTGTTACACCCAAATGCTGCTCTAAGCTGTTGATCTTTTTTACAACTGCCGTTGGCGAGATAAACAACTGTTCGGCTGCCTTGGAAAAACTGCCCGTATCCGCAACCACTATAAAGGTATCCAAGTGTTGATTATACATAGCTTCATTCCCTATGTTAAATTCATACTATTCGGTCTTATAAAGCAGAGAAGCTGAACGGGAGAGAAAGTCCTGCCGCCTGTCAGGTCGCAGACATCATTTCCTTTTTCTTCTGTGCAAGCATTTTTTTGGTCTCCGGCATGAAGTGTGATTTATCCTGAGCCGGAGTGAGGAGACTGACTACAACCATAATGACGAAACTCGCGAGTAATGCAAAAGCTTCCATTGTAAGCTCAAACGGCCAAACCCAAAGATTGGTGTATTTCAGAACATTTACAATTATGATCAGGGCCAAACTAAAAATACCGCTTGCCCATACGCCTTGTTTGGTCGCTCTGCGCCAGCGAAGGCCAAGAATAAGCGCCGGAGCAATCACGGCCGCGAACGCACCCCATGCCGCATTGCCAAGCTGCTGGATGCCAAAATCCGGGCGAAAACTCATAGCCAGGCTGAGCGCCAGGCACAAAAGCGTAGCAAACTGACTAATGCGCTTTCCTCTTTTTCCACTCATGTCCATGTGGAGCCAATTTGCCATAACGTCATTGACACAGGCAGACGAACATGAAATCAAATGCGCTGCCCCGGTGGACATGATGGCAGACAAAGCGGCCGCTACGACGAGGCCAACAACCCAGGGACTACAGAAAGTCTGAATAAAGATCATCACTAAATTGTCCGTGTTCGTGATAGGGGCCATAGCTCCGGTCTGGACCAGAGCGCGGGAGGCAATTCCGACATAAGTCATTAAGGTCGTCAGCACATAGGATACGGCGCCGATAAGAATGGCTTTCGGATATAGTTTATTGTCAGTCAACTGTGCCCATTTGACGGTTATGGAGGGCTGCCCCATATAGCCTACCGAATATATAAAGGCGAGAGAAAAGAAATACCCGAAGGATGTGTTGGTATTAACCGGATAAAACAAGGTTGAATCGTATGCTGCGATCGTCTCGTTCATGGCTGTTAGGCCCCCCGCGAGGCGGACGGCTACAGAGGCCATGAAAATGCTGCAAAACAAAGCAATCAGGCATTGAATACCGCCAACAAATGCTGTGGATTCATTTCCCCCGAGAACGCTGTAGAGCGCTACACAACCAACGCCGATGAAAACGGCTGTGTTGTATCCAACTCCCAACATGCTGCTCATAACTGTGCCAATAACGACCCATTGCACGGCAGCGGAAGCGATACCCCCTATTATGATAATCGGGATGACAACGGCCCGGAGTTTTGGCTCAGAATACATATCGCAGATAATGTCCGTTACCGTCACATGTCCACGGCGGGCGGCAATACGCTTCATGGGTCTGCCAATGATCCATGCACTGAGTACAAAGCCCAGCCAACCGCCGCCTAAAATAGTTGTACCAAGGTAAGGAGCATAGCCTTGGTTATATGCAGTCCCAGGCGTGCCGATGAAACCTACGCCGCTGATACTTGTAGCAACAATAGCAGTGGCCATAACCCACGGCGGTAAGGAGCCGCCGAAATAGTTTTTTCCGTTTTTTGCATGCCTGGCAGATATATTTCCAATAACAATCATTAAAACGAGATACACAAGGACGACAGCTATTGCCATGAAGTTAAGCCTCCTTCATTATATACCCTATTCCCGAATTGCTTAACATGAGATCAAATAAGATCACATTCGCTTAGGCAGCCGTTAAAAAGTCCAATACCAATCGTCAACACCGTACTCCTGCTCTACTTTTTTCCCTTCGTAATTGCCCTTGATTGCATTAATGACAATGACGATCATTAAAACTGCCGGAATACCATAGGCATGAATAAAAGTATAAAGAGGGAAACCAAAAATATACATAGGGTTATATCTCCTTTCCAGCTATATATCTGTTGATACCTTTCGATTTCGGCATGTATCCTTAGACGTTTAGACTTATCCAATTTAGACCTATCCGATATTAATATTTTAACAAATTCCTCGAGGGATGAGAAGTTCGTTTTAGTTTATGCGGTATAACCAAATAATTTAAGCGTTATACGCTCAACAGAGTGTGTCGCTATTTTCCTTTTTCGGGCGGCATTTGGCTTAAACCTTTTGGTCAAAACCGTTGAACAAAGTTGAACTTCCTATCTTGGAGGAATATCGTTAAAATTATAGTAAACAATGGGGCTTCAAAGAAAGAATCCCCTCAATTTCTAAAACAGTCCGTAAAAAATTCAAAACTACAAAATTACAAGGAGGATTATGCAATGAGAGCAATGGTTCTGGAAGGCGTAGAAGACTACAATCTGCGGGAAGTTCCCAAACCTGAATGCCAGCCTCACGGCATTCTGCTGAAAGTGATGGCCAACGGCGTCTGCCGCAGCGACTGGCACAAATGGCATGGCCACTATTCTCGTAACTACCCCAAGATTCTGGGTCACGAGATGTGCGGCATCGTCGAGGAAGTCGGTGAATTGGTCACTCGCTTTAAACCCGGCGACAGAGTGATGATCCCTGTTTCCGGAAGCGAAGGTACCTGCGATATGTGCAAGGCCGGCCATGGCAATCTGTGCGAGTCTTATCTGGTACCTGGCATCGGATATGACGGCGGCTTTGCCGAGTATGTAGCTGTTCCTTACGCGGACAGGAACGCCGAGTATCTGCCCGACAATCTGAGCTTTGAGGAAGGCGCCATTCTGAGCTGCCGCTACATTACCGGCTTTAAGGGAATTGTCGAAACCGCAAAAGTTAAAATCGGCGAATGGGTCGCTATTTACGGCTGCGGAGGCGTTGGTCTGGCTGCCATTCAGACTGCCAGCAAAATGGGTGCTTTCGTTATTGCGGTGGATATCAAAGATGCTGCGCTGGAAATCGCCAAAAAGGTCGGCGCCGATTACATTATCAACTCCAGCACCTGTGATCCAGTAGAAGAGATCAAGAAGATCACAAATGGCAAGGGCGTGGATGTGGCCGTGGAAGCTCTGGGCAACAAGCAGGTCGTCGTGCAGTGCTTCAACAGCCTGGCCAAGCTGGGACGTCTCCTGCAGCTGGGCGTGACGCAGTTAGGACCCGAGGGCGACGCTTCGATTCCCATCAATCCGCTGGTGCAGGGTGAGTTCCAGATCCTCGGTTCTCTGAGCAGCCCCATCCAGGGCTTCAAGCCCATGCTGGAGCTGGTTGCCGCTGGCAAGCTGGATGTCAAGCCCTTGCTGACAGAGACCTGCAAACTGAGCGAAGTGGAAAATATCTTCAAGCGGATGGATGAAAACGATGTAGTCGGCGCGGTAGTCTGCAACGATTTTGCGAACTGATAAACCGAACCGAAAAGAGAAAGGAGAACTTATGTACGAGAGAATCTTTAGCCGGGGTAAAATCAACGGCGTTGAGCTGAAAAACCGCGTTATCATGGCCCCTATGGACGAATCCCTTGGCGACAACTCCGGCAATGTATCCGAACGCTGCGTGGAATATTTTTGCGCCAAAGCCAAAGGCGGTACCGCCGCCCTGGTCACCTCCTATGTGGCTGTCTGCCCCCCGGAATTGGGCGGGATCGCCATGCCTGGCCAGATCCGTCTTCTCAACATCGGGAACGAACTCTCCATGGCTCACTTTGTGGAGCGGGTCCACGCCTACGGCGCGAAGCTGTTTGTTCAACTGCACCATCCGGGCCGCAAGACTACTGCCGAGTATAATGACGGCTATCAGCCTGTCTCCTGCTCCGCTCTGACACCCTCTATGCCGGCAGGCACTCCTTCTGTCAGAGAACTGACGGTAGCCCAAATCAAGGAGATCGTTGCTTACTTTGCCAGAGGCGCTCAGTTCGTCCTGTGGTCCGGAGCCGATGGCATCCAGATCCACTGTGCCCACGGATATCTGCTCAATCAGTTCATCAACCCCGCCAAAAACGCCCGTACCGATGAATACGGCGGCTCCCGCGAAAACCGCTGCCGCATTGTGATCGAGATCGTCCAGGCCATTCGGAAAATCGTCGGTCCCAAGTTCCCCATCACTGTCCGCCTGAATGCCTTTGAGGGTGAGGGTCTTCCCGGTGAGGCCGACGCTGATGAGATGCGCCAGGTGGGCAAGCTGCTGGCCGAAAACGGGGTGGACGGCATCCATCTGACCATGACCAGCATAGACCGTGTGGGTACTCCCGAACTGAAGGCTGGCTGGCGCAACGGCATTTACTCCTATTTCAAGGAAGTTGTTAACAACATTCCTGTCTATGGCCCCAATGAAGTCAAGACGCCCGCTGAAGGCGAGGCGGTTCTCGCCTCCGGCTGCCAGGACTTTCTGGTTCTCGGCCGGCAGCATACGGCAGATCCCGAATGGGTCAACAAGGCAAAAACCGGCCGCGAGGACGATATCCGTCCCTGTATCTCCTGCAACTTCTGTATGCAGCAGATCACGATCGAGCATCAGCCTATGCGCTGCTCTGTCAACCCTCTGGCCGGCCGCGAGAAGGACAATCTGACCCTGCCTAAGGGTGAGGGGACCGTGGTGATCATAGGCGCCGGCCCCGGCGGGATGCAGGCGGCTCTCACCGCCGCCGAAAGAGGCTTTGACGTGGTTTTGCTGGAGAAATCCAATCAGTATGGCGGTTCTCTGCAGCTGGCCAACAAGGCTCCCAACAAGTTCCGTATTGACAATCTCATCAATTACTTCCAGCATCAGATTGAAAAGAACGACAAGATCACGGTAAAGCTGGGATATGAGGTCACTCCTGAGAATCTGGATGAGATCGCTGCCTATAATCCCGTGGCTGTTCTGCTGGCCTCCGGCGGCAAGCAAATCATTCCCAATGTTCCCGGAAAGGAGAAGGCCGCTCTGGCGAACGACATTCTTTCGGGCAGGACTGTCTTTGAAGGCAAGAACATTGTGGTAGCCGGCGGCGGCGTGACCGGTCTGGAGACTGCCGAATATCTGGCTGTCCGCGGCAACAAGGTCACCGTTTTGGAGATGACCGATGTTCTGGGCGTAGGTGTGTTCAATTTCAACGTCACCAAACAGATCTGGGCCCTGGAGAAGCACGGCGTAGATATCAAGACCTGCACCCGTCTGGATGCTGTCAAGGACGGCGCGGCTGTTGTCTTTGATACGAAGGAACAACAATCTAAAGAAATTCCTTGTGATGCAGTTGTTATGGCTATCGGCGTTTATACCGACCATTCTCTCCGCGATCTGCTGGAGTCCAAGTTCGACCGGGTGGTCGAAATCGGCGATGTCAATAAGGTTGGCAAGATCATGACAGCTGTCCGCGACGGCTATGACAGAGTAAAGGTCCTGTAAGCTGACAGCCGGGCCTGTGGAGTGGGCTGTACAGAAAGCGGCCCACTCCGCAGGAAACATATGAGATCTGGAAAACCGACAAGGAGAGAAAGGAGAAAAAACATGAGCTCTAATGTCGCAAATAAGCGATGGAGATATGAAGTGTTTGGCATCATTATGATGCTTGCTCTTGGTATCATCTATGGCTGGTCCAACTTTGTTCGCCCCATTCAGGAGGAAATGGGTTGGGGTTCTGACCAATTATCTCTCGCCTATTCGATATGCACAACCATGCACGCCATGGGGGCCCTCTTTGGCGGATGGCTTGCTAAACGCATCGGAGGTCGGAAAGTCCTCATCTCCGGCATGGTCGTCATGTGTCTGGGCTTTGTTGTCGCATCAGTCTGCACCAGCGTTGCCATCCTTTGTATCGGCTATGGCTTTTTGGTGGGCTGCGGCGCCGGCATGAGTTATAATGCTCTGCTTGGTATTGTTGTCCCCTGGTTTCCTGATAAAAAAGGCCTGGCTTCCGGACTGATGTTTATGTCCTTTGGCTTCTGCAGCATGGTATTTGGACTTTATGCAGTTCCCCTGATCAATGCTGCCGGATGGCGCGGAGCTTTCCGCATAGTCGGCATTGCTTATGCAGCCATTGTAATCATTTGCACCTTGTTCATTCATCCGGTAACGGAGAATGATGTCCTGCCTCCTGCCTCAAGCCCCGCTGGAAAAGGCAACAACTTTGAGCCTCTCAACGTCACAGGCCTTCAGCTTATCAAGCGCCCGTCTTTTATCTGCTTCTTCCTGTGGGGCGCCTGTATGTGTGGCTGCGGGCTTCTGATGATCGGCCACGCTTCTCCTATTGCACAGGATGTAGGTTTTTCCGCAGCGAATGCCGCACTGCTTACCGGTGTTCTGACTGGTTTTAACGGCCTGGGCCGCGTTTCTTTCGGCTTTATCAGCGATAAAAAAGGCACCAGCCTGGTAATGGCTATGGGCAGTATTTTCTTCATTGTTGGCTCTCTGCTGATGTTCGCTTCTATCCGCACTGGCAATATGGTTCTGATGGTCATTGCCTTTGTTATAATGGGCTTTGCCTACGGCAGTGTGACCCCCACCACAACAACCGTTATGGCTGGGTTCTATGGCATGGAGTTCTATGCCATCAATGTGGCCATTGCCAATATCAATGTTTGGCCGTCCTCCTTTGGCGGCCCGCTGGTCTCCGGTATTCTTTATGAGAGCAGCGGCAGCTATGCGTCCACTGCCATTTTTGTCTGTGCATTGGGCATTGCAGCCTTGATCCTCAGCCGTTTTATACGCAAACCTTAATTTCCCATTTGTTTCAGGTAAAAGCCCTGTGTTTTGCCACAGGGCTTTTCTTGAACCGGCAGTATCAACTTTTTGTTCATACCAAGGAGAGCTTTTTATCAGCATGACCTATTTATAAGCCGTTTTGAGGCATGGGGGAATTTCAGTATGTATCGTAATTCTCAAATAAATGTATTCCTGTTCACTGGTTTCTTAGAGGCCGGTAAAACTTCTTTTATACAGCAAAGTCTGGAAAATATCAATTTCTGCACCGGAGAGCCCACACTGCTTCTGGTTTGTGAGGAGGGGATCGAGGACTATAATCCGGAACGATTTGCCAATGGTGGCGTGACCCTACGCAAGATCACAAAGCCAGAGGAACTGAATCGGGCTCATTTACTTGTGCTTCAGGAAGAGGCCAACGCAACACGCATACTGATAGAGTACAACGGAATGTGGATGCTGGAAGATCTGTATAAGGCGCTGCCTGACAACTGGACCGTCCTTCGGGAAATGCTTTTTATCGACGGCAAGACCTTTTTTACTTACAATACGAATATGCGCCAGTTGATGTACGACAAACTAAAGGGCTGTACAGTAGCGGTCTTTAATGATCCTCCTGGAGATATGGATCGTGTTCTGGTCCACAAGATCGTTCGGGGGGCGTCCCGCCGGGCGGATATTGCCTATCAATATTACGATGGCAGAGTAGAATATGATCAGACGGTAGATACAGAACCATTTGACTTATTTGCACCGGTCGTGAACATTGGAGAGGATGATTTTGCCATTTGGTCAAGGGACATTACGGATGAGCCCGAAAAATACAATGGAAAGACCTTGAAGCTGAAGGGCCGTACCGTTCTTCGTGAAGATATGGCCGCTGGAGAAATGGGTTTTGGCCGGTATGTCATGGTCTGCTGTGAAAATGACATTCAGTTTGTGGGCTTTATGTGTGAAGGAGTCAATATAGATGTCAGCAGCAACGAATGGTTAGAATTGACAGGCACGATCAGAATGAAATACCACAAGGTTTATGGGAAGCGTGGTCCAGTGTTTCAATTTGAAAGTGCGCAGCGCTGCAGCGCACCCGAGCAAACCGTTGCTACTTTTTACTGAGAAAGCAGCAAAAAACGGATCAAGTCAAAATGACTTGATCCGTTTTTTACTTTCTTTTCTCTCAGTCCGGCAGGGCTCTGGACAGGAGCATGGCCTCGGACTGCTCATAGCTGAAGGACTCGAAGGCCACGAAGAAGCGGCTGGCTTTGTCCAGGGCGCGGATGCTCTCCATCTCCTCCGCTGTCAGGGCGAAGTCAAAGACGTCGATGTTCTCCCGGATATGCTCCGGATTCAGGCTGCCGGGGATGGCCACAAAGCCCTCCTGGATGTGCCAGCGGAGGATCACCTGCACCGGCGTCTTGCCGTGGGCGTCGGCGATGCTCCGGATCACAGGATCGGCGCAGAGAATGTCGATGCCGCCCTCGCCCCGGCCGCCCAGGGGATACCAGCACTCCAGAGCCATGTCCTCGGGGGCGATCTTCTGGCGCATCACGCGCTGCTGGGAATAGGGATGGCACTCCACCTGGAGCAGCGCCGGCTTGATGGCCGCTGCCGCCATCACCTTGTCGTAGTTGTACTTCTCAAAATTACTCAGGCCGATAGCCCGGACCTTCCCCTGGGCGACGGCCTTCTCCATGTCCTTCCAGGCCCCCACCACGTCGCCAAAGGGCTGGTGGATCAGCAGCAGATCCAGATACTCGGTCTGGAGCCGGGCCAGCATTTTGTCGATGGCCGCTAAGGTCTTGCCCTCGCCGAACTCCGTGGGCCAGACCTTGCTGGTGAGGAAGATCTCCTCCCGCGGTACGCCGCTTTCCTTGATGCCCTGGCCAACGCCCCGCTCCACCATGTAGGCGTGGGCGGTGTCGATGAGCCGGTAGCCGGACTGGAGGGCCGTGCAGACGGCTTTGGCCGCCGCTTCGTCGCCGGGCATATTGTAGGTCCCAAGGCCCAGCTGGGGCATTTTCATGCCGTTATTCAGAGTGACATATTCCATAACTTGTTCCTCCTTCATTTATTTCATTTGATTATTGGACGACACGATCTCCTGAAGGGAGATGTGTTCGTTGCGGTAACGGGCGCGGGGGTTCTTCTCCGAGATGGTCATTTGGATGGCCAGTTTGGGGCAGGCGTGGATGCAGGCCATGCACGCCTGGCAGTTTTTCAGGTCATGGACCGGCCGCCGGTCCTCCAGGTGGATACATCCGGCCGGGCAGACCTTGGTGCAGATGCCGCAGCCCACACAGCTGTCTGTCACCGTATAGGCCGCCCAGATAGTCTCCGGCTGGTTGTTGACACTCTTCAAATACCCCTTGTGGACCATGCGGTTTTTCAGATCCGCCTTCTGGACCCAGTGTTTCCTCTGCCGGAGATCGGCTTTGATCTTCTCCAGCTGCTCCTCCACCTTTTTGTCCTGTTTGACCTGCTCGGCCATGTCAAAGGCGGGGAGGAAGTTGTCCACCAGCATGACGGTGTTGATATAATCGGCGCTCTTGCCGACTGACTGGAGATAGTCACGGGCCAGCTCCGCCGCGCCGCCGTGGAGCATCCCGTAGGTCAGCACAAGATAGAAATACCCGGTCTGAAACTCTGCCCGGCGGAGGAAATCCTTGACCATAGAAGGCATTTCGTGGCCGTAAATGGGGCAGACGACGCCGATGGTGTCCGCCTGGAAATGCAGGTCGCCCTTGATGACCTGGGGGATGCTCACAAGCTCCGTGTCCAGCTGCTTTGCCACATAGAGGCTGTTGCCGGTCCCGGTAAAATAAAAGATCATATTATCAGCTTCCTTTACAGTTTCTCTCCGAAGAACGCCGTGAGCTTGGCCATGATCTTCTCCACATACTCCGGCTTCCAGTAGGTCTGGATATGGGTCGCGCCGGGGACCAGATACAGCTCCTTGTCCTTTGTCCCTGTGGCCGCGGCAAAGATCTTCTCCGTCAGGTACAGGCTGTCGGCGATGCTGCCCGCTATCATCAGCAGAGGCTGGTCGATCAGGTCGGCACCCTCGGCGGCGTCCCAGCTCATCAGCTCCACGTTGCTGCTGACCGTATAGCTGAAGGTGGAGCAGGGATGGCGGTGGGTCTTGCCGTAGTAATAATAGCCGTCCCGGTAGAGGTCATAAGCCAGGGTCTCCACGATGCTCTCCGGCGCGTCGCACATATTGGCGGTATACTGGACCTCGCCGCCCTCGGCCTCCTGCTGCCTTGCGGCGCAGGCTTGACGCAGCCGCTCCTGGATGGTGGCCGTCTGGCTGTCCAAGAAACCGTTGCGGCGGACCAGGCCGGTGTTGAAGGCGGAGAGGGTCGCCACCGCCTTGAAGCGCTTGTCCGTCTGAACGGCCTTCGCGGTATAGCCGCCGCCTCCGCAGATGCCCAGGATGCCCAGCCGCTCACGGTCCACGCCGGGGACCTGGAGCAGAATATCCGCCGCCCGGTGGATGTCCTCCACCCGGTTGGCAGGCTTGTCGGTGTTTCGAGGCTGCCCCTCGCTGCGGCCCTGGTAGGCGGCGTCAAAGGCAAGGGTGATATATCCCTGCTCCGCCAGGAGCTGGGCGTATTTCCCCGCCACCTGCTCCTTCACGCCGCCGTTGGGGTGGGCCACCACGATGGCGGCATAGTGTCCGTCCTCGCTGTATCCGGCGGGAGTGTACAGATTGGCGGCGATCTTCAGGCCGTTCAGGGTGTAGGAGATGGGACGGATATTGACCGCGCCCTCCCGGTTCTCCGTGATGGCCCCGTCGTAGACCAGGCCGAACAGGTTGTCATTATAGGTGTTCTCCGCTTTGATCTCGTCCAGTGTTTTATAGGTAAACTCGCTCATGTTGTCTGCTCCTTTCGGCTGATTTGGGAATCTCATACTCATATCATAATGATCATCGTATGGCGAAAACAATCGACAGATCGATTGTTTTCGCTGCCAAACGGCAAGTTTGGCAGCCAATGATTCAAAGAATCATTGGCGCGATGCTCATTGCAATGATTATATGGCAAAACAGCCATGCTGTTTTGCTGAGCAGCATAGCTGCTCGGCGAAACGCTTTTTGGCGTTTCGCCATCATATAAGCATTATAAACGAGCTGGGACAAAATAAGAAGTTCCGGTTTGTATATCAGTACATACCAAAAGTTATAACTGCGTCTGCGATGCAGAAGCTGTGAACAGAAAGTAAATTTTGCGCTATCGGCTTGACCGGTTGCAGCTACCGGGTTGTATAATTAAAACAATGAAAGTAAATGGAGGCGCGGCCATGTACACAATGAAAGAAGCCTGCAAGCTGACCGGGCTGCCTTATGAAACGCTGAAGTTTTACTGCAACCAGGGCCTGGTGCCCAACGTCAAGCGCAGTGAGAGCAACTATCGCTTATTTGACGAACGCGACATCAAGTGGATCAACAGTCTCTGCTGCCTTAAAAGCTGCGGCATGAGCATTGGGGAGATGAAGGAATATCTGTCGCTGTGCCTGCAGGGACAGGCCAGCATTCCGAAGCGCAAGGCCATTCTGGAACGGCATCGGGAGGATCTGGAGCAGCGGATGCGGGAGATCCAGAGCTCTATCGACTACATCGACCGAAAGCAGAACTTCTACGACGAGGTTCTCGCCGGAAAAACCAAGTATTTCAGTGACCTGATCACGGAGGAGGCATAAGCGGCTGTGAACAACCTGAATTTCGATACCTTTCTCTGCGTGGCGGAGTCCGGGAGTTTTAACAAGGCCGCCGAGGTGCTGTTCCTCACGCCTACCGCCGTCATCAAGCAGATCAACACGCTGGAGACAGATCTGGGGGTCCGGCTCTTTGACAGGACGCACCGGGGCCTGACGCTGACCAAGGCCGGCAGCTCACTGTATCAGGACGCCAGATATATGGCGGCCTACTGCCGGGAGGCGATCAACCGGGCCAGGGATGCCATGCAGGGGGAGACGCAGGCGGTCCGCATCGGGACATCGCCTATGACGCCCGCCCAGCTGCTCACCGACCTGTGGCCGAAGATCCATGAACACTGCGCGGACATCAGCTTTCAGCTCGTCCCCTTTGAGAACACCCCGGAGAATGCCAGGGAGATCCTCCAGAACCTGGGGAAAAACATCGACGTGGTCACCGGCGTTTTTGACGACACGCTGCTGGACCTGCGCAAATGCGCGGGGCTGGAGATCACCAGGGAGCCCCTTTGCTGCGCCGTGTCGATCTATCACCCGCTGGCCAGGAAAGACAGGCTGACGGTAAAGGATCTGTATGGGGAGAACCTGTATATCATCCACCCCGGCTGGAGCCACTATGTGGATGAGCTGCGCCGGGAGCTTCAGGACCGGCACCCGCAGATCCGTCTCACGGACTTTGATTTTTACAACGTCAGCATCTTCAACCGGGTCGAGCAAAACCGGGGCGTTCTGCTGGTCATAAAGAGCTGGGACTGTGTCCACCCCATGATGAAGGTCCTTCCGGTGGACTGGGACCACACGATCCCATTCGGCCTGCTCTATCCCACCCAGCCCTCCGATACGGTCAACCGTTTCCTGGACGCGGTGAAAAAGGTCATATGATTAGAGTTATAATGACTATATGATGGCGAAACGCTAAAAAAGCGTTTCGTCGAGCAGCAAAGCTGCTCAGCAAACCAGCATGGCTGGTTTGCCATATATTCATTACAACGAATATCGCGCAAATGATTCATAGAATCATTTGCTGCCAAACGACAAGTTTGGCAGCGGAAGCAATCGAGAACTCGATTGTTTCCGCAAAGCGATATGAGTTATAACTTCTGGTATCAACTGATGAACGGGGCTGTAGCAAAACGGCCCAGGAAAAAACAACACCGAGGACTGAAGAAACAGTACCTCGGTGTTGCTTTTTGTGG
>CANQRQ010000024.1 GCA_947626315.1 uncultured Oscillospiraceae bacterium
AGCTTAAAGTCTCTAAGCGTTTCGCAGAAACGCGCAGCCAACGCCGGCACCGGCGCTGTTCAAGGGGGATTGGGGGGCGCTGACCTCAACAAGAAAAGGCAAGGGTGTATATACACTTGCCCTGCTTGCCGGTTTGAAAAAGCGTCAGGCAGGGCAAGCGGAAAACGGAGTTTTTCCGGAATGGGGCACCACTTGCATTGCTTGCCAGTTTCGTCCTACACTTTTTCCCCGCCCAAGGCGTTGCCCAGGGCGGGGAAAATATTTTTGCCAAAAGGGTTCAGCCGATTTTCTCGGCAACATAAATACCAATTCGACTTTGTATGGCGGAAACGGTATCTTCTATCGTCTTTATGAGCCGCAGTATTTTCGGCAAGTAGAAAACTCATTATGCGAATAGGCTTTCAATCTATCCATTAAAGAAAGATATACTCCCAATAGTCAACCGTATTGTTCAGAGACATACAGACTGACCTTGGACTGAATCAGTCTGGCCGTCTCATCCAGTGTTTTAGTCCCGGCGAGATAGGCCTGGCTGCTGTCCGTGATCAGGCCGAGCAATGTTTCATCGGTGGCCTGCTCGGCATATTTTGTCCTCTCAAGCAGGTCATAGAATTTGGCGGCCTCCTGTTCGCTGACAGTCCGTTCCGTCTCCTCTTTCACGACATCGTAGATCACCGGCATCCCGTAGGAGAGACTGCTTTGATTGCTGTGAGACAGCATGGTCTTGATAAAGGTCCAGGCGCCCACCTTGCTCCGGCTGTTGGCGGGAATGGCCATAGTCATGCAGTTTTCAAAGTCATTGGGAAGGGAATAGTAGTGGATGCCGTCGCCGCCGTCCGGATAACCCACAAAGGCCAGGGGGCCTCCCTTTTCCTCCAGGAATGTGACACTCTCCGCGGAGGAAACAGTGGCGTTGCTCAAGAGCCAGTCGTGCCCGTTGCTGTCCGGATTGGCCTTTATGCGGCTGACCAGGGCCAGAAGATCTTTGAAATCCTGGCTGTCAAAGCTGCACGTAGCGCTCTCTTTATCCACGAAGGCGGTCATGGCCAGATAGGCGATATTTTGCAGCGTGTCCTGTTTTAGTCCGTTGCTGTCAGAATATTTGTTATCAAATACGGACTGGAGGCCCTGGGTATCCTCCACCAGCCGCTCGCAATCGGCAACTGTCAGTCCACGCCCGTCCCCGGCGACGCTCTCCGGCGCGGTCATGGTATGGATAAGCACACTGTTCCAGAGCTGATGAAGCTCCCCGTGAACGGAGCTGCTCTCCAGCAGATTTGGGAGGAAAGAGGCTCTGGACAGATCCGGGTCCGCGTCGATGTATGGGTACAGATCTTCAAAGCTGTTGGAGCTGGTGTTGAGCTCCCCGTAAAAAATCACCAGGTCGAAGTTGCCCGCGGCCAGTTCCGTGCGGAGCTTGTCCCCCTCGCCCCATGCGAACTGAGTGATCTCATAGGTATAGGGGCAGCCGGCCGTGTTTACCTGCCGGACTTTTTGGGCCAGGGTTCCCCGCATATCGATCATGCCCACGCGGACGATGCCGCCCTCCCGCTTTTCAACGGTATCCGACCAGGCCAGGATCAGCTTCCCGTCCGCCAGGCAGGCAAATGAGTTTTCCCCCAAGCGGCAGGAGGGCCCGCAGGCATCCGGAGAAGTCCCCGTACTGTTCCATTCGATTAGCGGTTCCAGCGTGTCCGTCTCAAAATCAATGAGAGAAATACAGTCGCCCTGGTTGATAAGATATTCCCCGGCATAGCTCTGGCAGGGCAGAAGACTGCCGCTTTTCCGCTTAATCTCATTGGCGTGGTCACCGGCCGGGTCCTGGTCAGACAGGGGCAGCGGACTGAGTTTCCCGGTGCCGCTGTCCACCAGCAGATAGGGGGCAGTCCATTCCCGCTCCGAGTAGGTGGAGACAACAAGCCCCTGGCTGCACAGGGACGCGCTGTACACCGCCTGCCCCAGCTCCTCCTGGTTCAGCAGCCCCTCCTGCCAGCGGTAAATGCAGACGGTGTAGTCTTCCCCGAGGACGAGCTCCCCGCTGCTCCCCACGCTGAAGGCCCGGACTGCGAGAAGCTTCCAGTCGGGAATGGTCATGCTGTCCAGATACTCCCCGGCGGGGCTGTAGCGCTGGATGGCCAGCTGCGTGGAGGCATTGTTGTCGTTATTCCCCGCCAGCAGATAAAAGTTTCCGTCCCCTCCGGCGGTGAGTCCGTAGTAGATCGCCTCGCCCTCAAAGGGCAGGGACGCGACAGCAAGCTCCCTTGCGGGGTCAACAGATGGCCGCCCGTCCTCTAAGACAGTATAGCCGGAAAGGCCCAGGAAAGCCGCACCATTCCGCTCCGCGAGAAAGAGAAGGGAGGAGCCCTGGCGGGCCATGCCAAGGATGGAAGCGTCCTCCGCAAAAGGATGGGCCTCCTCCCGGTCCTCCACCCGGACTGTCATGGCCGCCCCGCTGTCCAATGCGCTGTCTATCAGCAGCGTGGGGTCGCCTGCCGGGAGAGCAGGGCTGTCTTGAGATGAAGCGGATGGAATTTGCATCAGACCGGAGGTATCATTCCTATTATCTGAAGGTGTTTCAATAACATCTGACCCGGCGCGAAGCCGTAAGATGATAATACTTGACAACCCTGATAAAACAAGGATCAGAGCTATGGATACTATTTTTTTCATGATCTTTCTCCTTGAAAGAACCTCAAAAGCCGGATTAGGACCGTTGCCCCAATCCACTTCGGAAGTTGTTGGAATAGAAATAAGAGTTTGCGCTGCTAATACTTGAGGTAAAATTAATTGAGCAAGGGCATCATCATAATTTTGAAGTGATAATTCACGCTGTTTTCCTCCTAACTTGATGGCTTGCGCCGTTAAAATTACACGATAATACTGAATCTAAACAAGTACGAGGTAATATGGCAGGCAGCAACTTAATCTGGGAAAATTTCTGTTTCTTCTAGGCAGATACTGATTGGCAATGTAGCCAACATTTTCGCGCTGACCCAAATGTCAATAAACCTCTGCCCCATGCGTAAGGACCGACTGTATCATAGAAAGACTTTTTCTATTTTTCTAAGGACGCGACGATCTTCAGCAAATCGTCTTTCCCGTCCTTTTCGTTGAGGACGATACAGCCCTCGATGTTTCCGTTGATCCACACCGCCGTCCATGCGTCGTAGTTGGAAAAGACATAGACATCCGTATCGCCCGCTTGGATGATCTCCGGGTTCCCCTCGTCCTTTTCAAATTGGTTGACGGCTTCCGTGGTTTGATAAACGGTATAGAAGATTGTGAGGGAGTTCTCTCCGTCAGAAAAACGAAAGTAGAAATGCTGATTAGTGGGATCGGAAAAAGTATCCTGACTGATCAACAGAAACCTCTCCGGCAGCCAGGTGGGAAGAAGAGGCTTTTCTGCACAGCTGGCAAAAGCATTCTTCAGAGCTTGCAGGGATTCCAGAGATTCCGAAAGCGGCAACGATTCGGCGGGCAGCGCTCCCGGCTCCACGGTCTGGACCGGCTGGAACCAGAAGTCGTCGTCCGTCCACTTCGCAAAGACCCGGAACAGGTCGACCCCCGCCGCGTAGGCCGTCACGGTCCCCGCCAGCAGGATGCACACGAAGGCCGCTGCGATACCGGCGGCCCGATGGAGAACGGATATCTTCCCCGGCTTCTGTTTCCCGCCAGGAATTTCGGCAAGGTTGCTCCGGTCCGAAGCATTCGACTCTTGCCCGGCCAGATCGGGATGGCCGGCCAAAAACGCCTCCCAGGAAGTGGAGGTGTTGACTCTGTTTTTCTCCATCTCGGCTTGGTCTCTCTCCGCCAGGACCTCCATAACGGCAACCAAAAGGTCCTTGTCCTGTTCTTCCTCGGGGAACAAAAACCAACGGTCCAGCCGGCGCTCCAGTTCTTCCGTGGTCAGGGAAACGATTTCCCTATAATCCTCTTTGCTAATCTTAGCCATGAGAAGCACCCCTCTACTTTATTAACGTCTGTAAATGCCCAAAACTGGACAACCTTCAGAAAAATTTTCGTATTTTTTTCTTTGCTCGCTGGCAGCGTTTCGCGCAGGCAGCCTCACTTAGACCAAAGGCTCTCGCAGCCTCGGCATAGGTGAGGCCATAGACGGACACGGCTTTTAGGAGCTGAAAGTCTTCTTCGGAGAGTTCTGCCGGTCTCAACTCGTCCAGACGGTCGAGAAGGACATCCGCCCCGGACGCAATGTATTCTTTTTCGGGGTCAAGGGTCTCGGTGTGAGCCTCACGCCGTGCCTCTGCCCGCCAGTGATTTTTGATCTCAAAAAACAATATTTCAGTCAGCCAAGCCTTGTCGATCCGGCCCTCCGGGACTGTATCAGCTTTACGGCAGGCGATCTCAAAACTGCGTTGAACCAAATCTTCGGCGTCCGCCCAGCTTTTTACCTTGCCATAGGCAAAACGGAGCAGTTCCCTGTAAAAGCTTTCATACAGGAACCCAAGTTTTTATCTCTGTTCGGAATTCATGGCGTATCCTCACTTACTTTCGTCTCTGTAAAGGTGACGTCTTAAAGGAATTGTATCGTGCAGCAGAAATTTTTTATATAGACATATCAACTAAAAAGTCAAAATTTCCTGCCGAAATCTCTTAATTTTTCTTAAATCTGTCCAGATTTGCCGCGTTCAGGACGATATATAAATGAGGAAACTTTGTGAGTAGCCTTCAATCTTAAAAATTAAAGAGCCAGGCGCATGACGCAGCGCACTATTCAAAGCAAGGAAGAATAGACATGGAACAACAGAAACGATCCTTATGGGTCCGGTGTCCAATATGCAGAGGTAAGACCCGGACAAAGGTGTGCGAGGACACAGTCCTCGTAAAATTCCCCCTCTTTTGCCCTAAGTACAAAAAAGAAACAAGAATCACCGTGGTCGGGCTGCAAATGGTCCTGTGTGACTAAATTGATCGTCCAAAGCCACAATGCCAATCGCGCAGGAGAGCTTTCCTTTTCGAGCTTGGGCGTTAGAATTTAGGCGCTGAAAAAGCCCGCCATTTCAAGACTTTTTCAGCGCCCTTTTGCGAGGGTAATATGATTTGACATGAACGCCCGATTTCGCGTTCTATTTTCTAACATTTACAGGTCTCCCTGTTATCCAGCAAGAGAAAAATTTGCAGGCAAAACGCATTGACAAAGTTCCCCTTTCTGCTATACTTAAAGTGTGAACAAAAGGAAATCCCGGCTTAAACTGAATACAGAGCTGTGCTGTGGAGCTGCTGATTTGAGAAGTCCTCCTAAGCCGCAGGGGCAGAGAGTTGATCGAAACTCTGACCCGCCGGCAAGGAAAGTCTTCTTGACATCAGGAGCTCTTCGGTTTTCCTACAGCAAAAAGGAGGATGGTTTATAGGAAGGATCTGAGGCAGAACACAGGAGGGCAGACTTGGGCCGCAAAAAGAAACTGATCAACAACTCCGGCATCCCGGATCATGAGATCGAAAAAATAGCCCGCTGCCTTCTGCCGGAACTTCAAGCCTTCTATGAGAGTGAGGAAGGACAGAAGGAATTTGCGGAGTGGAAGAAGAAAAGGGATGCGGAACAGAGCCGGAAGGCAACCCCGGCCTAAAAGGAGGCGGCGGCAGTCAGGTGACTGCCGCCGCAAACCATATACTAAGTTTCAATAGAAATCAGACAGTCTTTCCGGCCAGAACCGTGCCATGCTTCGTTGGCTTCCTTGACCATATATATCCATTATGCTCTGCGGAAGCCGCCTCGCCTGGCGCGATTCTGCCTCGGAAATCCTTGTCCTCATCTTATTGAAACTTAGTATTATCTACGCTTTTTCCTCGGTCCACTCGGTTTGGAGGTGGACCGCTTCTTCACACCGTTGGGGAAGTAGACATCCTCATACCGGTCGAAGAAAAACAATAATCCGAATCCGTCTCCCACAGGAAACGGGTTCGGATTATAGGTGTTTGGTGCCGGTAACCGGACTCGAACCGGTACGCTGTTGCCAGCGAGGGATTTTAAGTCCCTTGTGTCTACCATTCCACCACACCGGCTTTTGTCCCGTTTACTTTACCACGTCCGGGAAAATGTGTCAAGCAAGACGAGCAAAGAGGTAGACAAACAGAAGAACCATGTATAAACATGCAGGGGGAGAGAGCAGAGAGGGGGCGGGAGCCCCCTTTCAGCGTTCAATCTGCTCTTATCCAAGAGCATTTTGAATGCTCTTGGATAAGTTCAAGGTGAAGACACTTTGTCTTCACCTTGAGCATCCCGCCCTGAAAAGCAGGGCGGGATGTAAGATTTATCTCAGTTGATGGTAACCAGCCCGTCCGGGCCCACGGTGACAGTATCCCCGGTCCGGACCGCGTCCAGGAACTCCTGGCCCAGCGAATCCACCACGGGCATTTTCCCGTCCGTCCAGACGGAGCCCAGGATGGCGCCGGAGGCGGCCAGGGAATCAATGGGCAGGGAGAAGAGCATACAGGCCGGCTGCTTATGCAGCGCGCAGGCCGTATACAGCACCATGCCGCCGGTGGTGGAGCCGATGGTCATGGGCAGGCACAGGGCCTTGTTCAGCATGGGCTTTTTATAGAGGTCCTGGTTGTTCTGATCGCCGCACTTGACCTCCTTATCCCCGAACATCAGGGCCATCTGATAGCTGGCCAGGGTATTGAAGCCGCCCCGGCTCACCAGGGCCTCGGCGCTGCACTCTCCGGGCACGACCACCCGGCCTTTGAACTGCTTCATTTTCCGCCCTCCTTTCCGGTGATCACGGCCAGAATCTCCGCCTCGGTATAGTACCGGGCGCTGGTATAGGTCCGCAGCTTGTTGGAGGAGGTAATAACCGCCTTCTTTTTGCAGAGGGGATTGTTCATGTACATCAGCGGGCAGATATAGCTGAGCACCACGCCGGTGGCCTTCAGCCGCGCCCCGTAGGGAGAGGCCTCAAAGGCCCGGATGATGGGCACGGGAGCGGTGAACACCGTGGGCACCGCCACTTTTTTCAGGCCGGACGCCTGAAGACCGGTCTCCACAGCGTCGGTCCAGTCCTGCAGCTGCTGGAGCGACATATGGGGGCAGCCCACGAAGCACAGCTCCGGCTTGGCGCCGGGGTCCTTCCAGATCACCGGATAGCTCCGCTGCACCCGCTCCAGCTCCGCGTCGTCAATGACATAGGTCCGGGCGTCTTCCAGGATCAGCGCCTCGCCCTGCTCCTTGGCCTCCGGGGTGAGATTTGCCACATGGTAGAGCCCTACGGCCCCGTTGGACGCGGCGGCGGCCCCCATGTCCTTGAGATAGGCGCAGGCGGCGTCATCCAGCTCGGTGCCCAGCCAGGGCTCCATGCCCTTGATGTAGGGCACGTCCTCCAGCACCTTCATACCGATGGCGGAGCCCAGCAGCTGGGCCTCCGGCTTCTTTTTGCACCGGACCTCCACCACCCAGGAGGCCCGGCGGCCCTCGTCGGTCAGAAGGCCGAATTCCGGCACAAAGCCCGCGATGGAGCCCATCAGCTCCAGGATGCCGGAATTCCGGTTGCAGCGGGCGCCCAGGACGGAGTTGGCATAGATCACGGCGGAGGATTCCGCCCAGGAGAGGATCTCCCCTTTCTCCGGTCGGTTGCCCACCTGGTCCAGATAACAGGCGCAGGTGTAGCCCTCGTCGCCGGTGACGCCCAGGGTCCGGAGCTGCTCCTCATAGCGCTCCTGCTGGGTGTACATGAACTTTTTGAACACGAGCTTGTCCAAAAGGGACGCGGGGACTTTGGGGTCCAGAGGCTTCGGGTCTGCGGTGAACTTCTGCCCCTGGGGGAGGCCGGCGCGGATCAGCTGGTCGTACAGGTCATAGACCGGGTTCATGACCTTCAGGCCGAAGCTGATCACCGTGTGGCCGTACTTGCTGGTGACGGGGACCATGCGCTGGGCGCCGAAGGTGTCGCCATACATGACGAGGGTCTTTACAATCTTCGCCATGATGTCGCCCTGGGCGCCGTCCAGCATGGCTTGCTGTTCAGGCGTCAGCTGCATCATCATCACTTCCTTATCATCTTTTATAGTATTTCGGTTCAGCCGGACAGGGCTGCTTTGTTATTATTGTAACATCCCCGCCCTGTAAAGTCAACGAAAGCCGCCGGAAGGCCCGAAAAATCTTAATAAAGTCATAAGAATTCTGCCAGATGTTGAAATTGCGCGGAAATGTGTTATAATCTATTGATATAAAAACTTTACTTTGAAAAGAGGTACCGTATCTTATGTCCAAGAAACAGTTCAAGGCCGAGTCCAAGCGGCTCCTTGACCTGATGATCAACTCTATTTACACCAACAAAGAGATCTTCCTGCGGGAGATCATTTCCAACGCCTCCGACGCCATTGACAAGCTCTGCTACCTGTCTCTGACGGACGATCAGGTGGGCCTGAACCGGGACGATTTCCGGATCGACATTCTCCTGGATAAGGACGCGCGGACCATCACCGTCCGGGACAACGGCATCGGCATGAGCGCCGCCGAGGCGGAGGCCAACCTGGGCGTCATCGCCAAAAGCGGCTCCTACGCCTTCAAGGGCGAGATGGAGGAGGGCAAGGCCGAGGATCTGTCCATCATCGGCCAGTTCGGCGTGGGCTTCTATTCCGCCTTCATGGTGTCCGACGAGGTGACGGTGCTCAGCCGCAAATACGGCGAGAGCGAGGGCGTCCAGTGGCAGAGCCGGGGCGCCGACGGCTACACGGTGGGCCCCTGCGAAAAGGAGACGGTGGGCACCGACGTGATCATGCACCTGAAGGAGGACACGGAGGACGAGGTCTACGGCTCCTATCTGGAGGTCTGGAAGATCAAGGCCCTGGTCAAGAAATACTCCGACTATGTGCGCTGGCCCATCAAGATGGACGTGCAGCACCAGGAGCGCTTTGAGACCGGAGAGACCGACGACGAGGGCCGGCCCAAGTACGACTACAAGATGGTCACTGAGAACGAGACCATCAACAGCATGGTGCCCATCTGGCAGCGGAACAAGAACGAGGTCACCGACGACGACTGCATCGCCTTTTATAAGGAGAAAAACCGGGACCGGAAGGACCCCTGCGCCCTGGTGCGCATCAGCGCGGAAGGGGCCGTGTCCTACAAGGCGCTGCTTTTTGTCCCCGGCGAGGAGAATGAAAACGCGTTTTCCGGCGACAATAAGGGAGGGATCACCCTCTACTCCAACGGCGTCATGATCATGGAGAAGTGCGATAAGCTGGTCCATGACTACTTTGAGTTCGTCAAGGGCGTGGTGGACTCCCCGGATCTGTCCCTGAACATCTCCCGGGAAATCCTCCAGCACGACCGGCAGCTGCGCATCATCGGCCAGAATCTGGAAAAGCGCATCAAGGGAGAGCTGGAAAAGCTCATGCGGGACGACCGGCCCAAGTACGAGGAGTTCTTCAAAAACTTCGGCGTCCATCTGAAAGCGGGCGTCTGCGACGAGTACGGCCGGTACAAGGACTTTCTGCGGGATCTGCTGCTGTTCTACACGGATCAGGACCGGCAGCTCACGTTGAAGGAGTATGTGGAGAACATGCCCGAGAGCCAGAAGGCCATCTACTATGCCAGCGCGGACACGGTGAAGCACGCCGCCAGCCTGCCCCAGTGCGAGAACGTGCGCAGCCGGGGCTATGAGCTGATCTACCTGACCAACCCGCTGGACCAGATGGTGCTGGAAGCCCTGCGGGAGCAGGACGGCAAGAGCTTTGTCAACGTGGTCACCGACGACCTGGGCTTTGAGACCGAAGAAGAGAAGAAGGCGGCCGAGGAGCGGGACATCGAGAACAAGGAACTGCTGGACTATGTGAAGGAGAGCCTGGGCGGGGCCGTGGTCAAGGCCAAGCTCTCCAACAAGCTGGCCTCCCAGCCCTGCGGCCTGAGCACTGAGGGCGGCATCACCCTGGAGATGGAGCGGTACTTCCGCCACGGCCCCAGCGAGGAAATGCGCCTGATCAAGGCCAACCGGGTGCTGGAGCTGAACCCGGAGCACCACGCCTTCCAGGTTTTGCAGGACGCTTACGCCAACGACAGGGAGAAGGCCGGCAAGCTGGCCCAGGTGCTGCTGACCCTGGCCGAGCTGATGGCCGGGGTGGACGTGGAGGACCCGGCCACCTTCACCACCCTGGTGGCGGAGCTGTTTTGACCGTAGGGCCGCCTGTTCCGGGCGGGAAAGACGAAACGGAGTAAAAAGGTATCTATGAAGAAAAGGCTGGGAATTTACATCCATATCCCCTTCTGCGCCAGTAAATGCGGCTACTGCGATTTCTATTCGCTCGCCGGCTGCGATCACATGATGCCCGAGTACCAGGAGGCCCTGCTGGCCCACCTGGAGGAGTCGGGCCATGCCATCCGCGGCTATGAGGTGGACAGCATTTACTTCGGCGGCGGCACTCCCAGCTTTTACGGGGCGGACCGGATCGTGGAGCTTCTGGACGCGCTGAAGCTCAACGGCAACGTCCGGTTGGACTCGGAGGTGACCCTGGAGGCCAACCCGGACAGCATCAGCCTCAACGCCCTGAAGCTCCTCCGGCAGGAGGGGGTCAACCGCCTGTCCATCGGCGTCCAGGCGGCGGACAACGATCTGCTGAAGCTGATCGGCCGCCGGCACAATTTCCAGCAGGCCCAGAAGGCCTTTCAGGACGCCCGCCGGGCCGGTTTTGAGAACATCAGCATGGACCTGATCTACGGTCTCCCCAGCCAGACCAAGGGGGACTGGGCCAGCACCCTGGCCAAGATCGTGGAGATGCACCCGGAGCACATCTCCTGCTACGGGCTGAAGCTGGAGCCGGGCACCCCCATGTACGCGGAGTACGCCGGTTCCGCCATCCTGCCGGACGACGACGAGCAGGCGGACATGTACTCCTACGCCGCGGAGATGCTGGAGCGCTACGGGTACAAGCACTATGAGGTCTCCAACTTCTGCGCGCCGGGCTATGAATCCAGGCACAATCTGAAATACTGGAACCTGGACGACTATATGGGCTTCGGCCCGGGGTCGCACTCCTGCGTGGGCAATCTGCGCTACAGTTTTGTAAAGGATCTGAAACGGTACATCTCCGGCGTCAGCCGGAAGGTGAGCATTATCGACGAATACGAACAGGTGGACACTCTGGAGCGGGCCGTGGAGTACATAATGCTCGGCATGCGTACCTCCAACGGCATCTCCGAGCAGGATTACCGCCTCCGCTGCCAGAGCGACTGGAAGCCCATCCTCCGGGTGCTGCGGGCCTTCGCCGAAAAGGGCTGGGCCGAACAGACCGGGGACCGCTGGCACTTTACCGTGCCGGGCTTCCTGATCTCCAACACCCTGATCAACATCATGCTGGAGGCCCAGGCCGGCAGCCGGCTGGAAAACATCCCCTGGCTGGAGGAGGAGCCCGTGCCGGAGAAGGATCTGCAGCTGCCCAAGGGCGAGACGGAGCTGTTCACGGAGCTCTATGAACAAAAGGTCAACAGTTGAGGAACTAAGCCATGAGAGAAGAAAACACGGATAAGCGGAGCTCTCCCCGGAGAAGCGGCGCCCACGCGGCCGCCCCGGAGCGGCCTGTCCGGTCCCGCAAAGCCCCGGCGCGCAGGCCGGAGACCGGCGCGGAGGGCAACCGGGCCGCGCGGCAGGCGGAGGCGGAGCGGAAGGCCGCCCAGAAAACCGCGAAGGCCGAGGCCCGGGCCGCCAAGAAGGAGGAAAAGGCCCGGCGCGCCGAGCTGGGAAAGGCCCAGCGGAAGAAGGCCCTCCGCAGGCTCCAGATCGCCGGTTTCTGTCTGCTTTTTCTGGCCATTCTGCTGCTCAGCGGCGGCGCCATCGGCGGGCATGCCGTGACCAACAACGGCGTCAACTTCCCCAAGGTGATGATCGGCTCTCTGCCGGTGGGCGGTCTGAGCTATGAGGAGACCCTGGCCGCCCTGGAGGAGAGCGGCTGGGACGAGGCGGCTGCCGCCGCCCTGCGGGTGACGCTGCCGGCGGACGTCTCCTTTAAGGTGGACCTGTGCGACGCAGGGGCCATGCTCACCAAGGAGGCCGCCGCTGCCGCCGCCTTCCGCTACGGGCACGACGGCAACTGGTTTTCAAACCTTTTCCGCTATGTGAAAAATACCTTTGTGGCCGTGGACGTGGCCGAGAACCGGCTGAACCTGGACCAGGACTACATCCGGCAGCGGGCCCAGAGCGGCGTGGATAAATTCCTGCGCAACACCGCCGCCGGGGTTGAGCCCTACACGGTGGACAAAGAAGCGGAGCAGTTGACCATGGTCAAGGGCGCGGGCGAGCTGGGGATCAACCTGGACGCGCTGTGCTCCCAGATTTCCAGCGCCCTGCTGGACGGGGCGAAGACCCTGGATTACACGCAGATCGAGTGCGACCTTCAGATGCCGGACTTTGAAGCCATCCACGCCGAGCTGAGCCGGGAGCCCCAGGACGCCAGCTTTGCCAACGCGGAGTTTGACGTGATCGACGAGGTGGTGGGCTGCGATTTTGACGTGCAGGAGGCCCAGAACCTCTGGCAGGCGGCCGGACCGGGCGAGGACATCGCCATCCCTCTGTCCATCACCTATCCGGAGATCACCGGCGAGGAGCTGCGGAGCATGCTGTTCCGGGACCGGCTGGGGTCTCAGACCACCTCCTACAGCGGCAGCACCGACGCCCGGATCAACAACATCCACCTGGCTGTGAGCAAGATCAACGACGTGGTGCTCATGCCCGGGGAGCAGTTCTCCTACAACGAGGTGGTGGGCGAGCGTACCACGGAGGCCGGCTTCCAGGCCGCCGACGCCTATAACGACGGCGAGGTGGTGCAGGAGATCGGCGGCGGCATCTGCCAGGTTTCCTCCACCCTCTACTGCGCCACGATGTACGCGCAGCTGGAGACGGTGGAGCGCACCAACCACTATTTCAAGGTGGGCTATCTGCCCTACTCCATGGACGCCACCGTGAGCTGGGGCGGGCCGGAGTTCATCTTCCGGAACAACCGGGACTATCCGGTGAAGATCGTCGCCTACTGCAACGACGATACCCGGGAGCTGACCATCGAGATCTGGGGCACCGACGTGGACGGCACCTATGTGGAGCTGAGCCACGAGACCTATATGATCTATGACGAGGAATATCCGGACGTGGTGATCGGCTACGCCGTGCAGGGCTACCGGACGGTTTATGACAAGGACGGCAACTACCTGGAAAAGCGGAAGGGGCCCTATGACATTTACCACTTCCACGACTACGACATCGCCTGGCCCGAGGAGAAGACCAATCCTCCCGACGAGGGCGGCGGCGACAGCGGCGGGGGCGACGGCAGCGGAGATCTGTATGCGCCCCCCGACCCGCCGGAGCCGGTGGAGCCGGAGATCCCTCAAGAACCGGATCCTTACGCGTAGAGATTCATTTTTGCATACAGGAGAGAAGAGATCATGGAAAAGAAGCGCTTTTACATCACCACCCCCATCTACTACCCCTCGGACAAGCTCCATATCGGGCACACCTACTGCACCGTGGCCACTGACACCATCGCCCGGTACAAGCGGCTGTGCGGCTATGACGTGATGTTTCTCACCGGCACCGATGAGCACGGCCAGAAGATCGAGGAGAAGGCCCGGGAGGCCGGGATCACGCCCCAGGAATATGTGGACCGGATCGTGACCGGCAAAGGCGGCGTCCTGGACCTGTGGAAGCTGATGAACATCTCCAACGACCGTTTCATCCGCACCACGGACGACTACCACGTGGCCGGCATCCAGCGGATCTTCCGGAAGATGTACGAAAAAGGGGACATCTATAAGGGCACCTATAAGGGCAAATACTGCACCCCCTGCGAGAGCTTCTGGACCGAGAGCCAGCTGGTGGACGGCAAATGCCCCGACTGCGGCCGGGAGGTCCGGGACGCGGAGGAGGAAGCCTACTTCTTCCGTCTGAGCAAGTACGCCAAGCCCGTGCAGGAGCTGCTGGAGAGCGGCACCTTCCTGGAGCCCGCCTCCCGGGTCAACGAGATGATCAACAACTTTATCAAGCCCGGCCTGGAGGATCTGTGCGTCTCCCGCACCAGCTTCAAGTGGGGCATCCCCGTGGACTTTGACCCGGGCCACGTGGTCTACGTCTGGGTGGACGCGCTCTTTAACTACGCCACCGCCCTGGGCTACATGAACGACCGATACGACGATTTTGACAAATACTGGCCCGTGGTCCACCACATTGTGGGCAAGGAGATCGTCCGGTTCCACTCCATCATCTGGCCCGCCATGCTCATGAGCGTGGACCTGCCCATGCCTCAGAAGGTCTACGGCCACGGCTGGCTGATCATCGACGGGGGCAAGATGTCCAAATCCAAGGGCAACGTGGTAGACCCCTATGTGCTGGCGGACAAGTTCGGGGTGGACGCTCTTCGCTTCTTCCTGCTGCGCACCTTCCCCTTCGGCACCGACGGCAACTTCTCCAACGAGCTGCTGATCAGCACCATCAACACGGACCTGGCCAACGACCTGGGGAACCTGGTGTCCCGCACCACCGCCATGGTGGAGAAGTACTTCGGCGGGAAGCTGATCCCGGAGCGGGAGGCCGCGGAGGCGGACGGCGAGCTGCTGGGTCTGATCCGCTCCACCAAGGAGCGCTACGCCAAGCAGATGGACGCTTTCCAGCTCCATGTGGCCCTGGAGGAGGTCTTTAAGCTCATCCAGCGGGCCAACAAGTACATCGACGAGAACGCCCCCTGGGTCCTGGCCAAGGACGAGAGCAAAAAGCCCCGGCTGGCCACGGTGCTGTACAATCTGCTGGAGGCGCTTCGGGTCAGCCTGATCATGCTCAGCCCCTTCATGCCGGACAGCTGCGCCAGGGCCTTCGCCCAGATCGGGGCGGAGGGCGAGAGCACCGGCTGGGACAAGGCCGGGGAATACGGCGTGCTGCCCGCGGAGGTGGCGGTGCACAAGGGGGAGACCCTCTTCCCCCGGGTGGACGCCGCCAAGATGCTGGCCGAGCTGGAGAGCCACAGCGCCAAGAAGGAGGCTGTCCCCGCCTTCAAGCCCGTGCTGCCGGATGTGAGCATCGACGAGTTTGCCAAGTGCGACATGCGGGTTTGCAAGGTGCTCGCCTGCGAGGCGGTGCCCAAGTCTGACAAACTGCTGAAGTTCACCCTGGACGACGGCAGCGGCAAGCCCCGGCAGATCCTCTCCGGGATTCACAGCTTCTACGAGCCTGAGACCCTGGTGGGCAAGACGGTGGCGGCCATCCTGAACCTGCCGGCCCGGAAGATGATGGGCCAGCTCTCCGAGGGGATGCTGCTCTCCGCCGTCCGGGAGCTGCCCGACGGGAAAGAGGAGCTGCATCTGATGATCCTGGACGACGCCGTTCCCGCCGGCGCCCAGCTCTGCTAAGACCGGACCCATACAGAATATAAAATTTCCCTGAAACCGCGGTTTCAGGGAAATTTTTTGTCCGCTGTTCTTATATACCCAGCAGCTGGGTGAAGGCGGCGGTCAGTGTGCAGGCCAGGAAGCCTGCCGCCGTGGGCAGCAGGACGGCCGCCGCCGTCCACTTGAGGCTCCCCGTCTCCTTTCTGACCGTCAGCACCGTGGTGGAGCAGGGCCAGTGGAGCAGCGAGAAGAGCATGACGCACAAAGCCGTGCTCCAGGTCCAGCCCTGCCCCAGCAGCAGGGCCTTGATCTGGGCCAGGTCCCCCAGCTGGCTGAGGCTGCCCTGGGCGGTGTAGATCATGATGATAATAGGAAAGACGATCTCGTTGGCCGGAAAGCCCAGGAGAAAGGCCAGGAGGATCGCCCCGTCCATCCCCATCAGGCGGCCCAGGGGGTCCAGGAAGCCCGCCGCCAGCGCAAGCAGGCTCTCCCCTCCCAGGCGCAGATTGGCCAGCAGCCACAGCAGCGCCCCGGCAGGGGCGGCCACGGCGGCGGCCCGGCCCAGGACGAAGAGAGTCCGGTCCAGCACGGAGCGGACGAGCACCCGCAGCAGCTGGGGCCGCCGGTAGGGCGGCAGCTCCAGCACAAAGGAGGAGGGCACCCCCTTCAAAACCGTGGCGGACAAAAGCCGGGTGGCGGCAAAGGTGGTCCCCACGCCCAGCAGAATGAGCAGCGTGAGCAGCAGGGCGGACAGCAGCGTGGACAGGCTGCCGGAGGCCGAGCCCACAAAGAACATGCCCAGCAGGGCGATCAAAGTGGGGAAGCGGCCGTTGCAGGGCACAAAGCTGTTGGTCAGCACGGCCAGCAGCCGCTCCCGCTCCGAGTCGATGATCCGGCAGCCCACCACCCCCGCCGCGTTGCAGCCAAAGCCCATGGCCATGGTCAGGGCCTGCTTGCCGCAGGCGGCGCAGCGCTGGAAGGGCCGGTCCAGATTGTAGGCCACCCGGGGCAGGTAGCCCGCGTCCTCCAGCAGGGTGAACAGGGGGAAGAAAATGGCCATAGGCGGCAGCATCACCGCCGTCACCCAGGCCAGCACCCGGTAGGCCCCGTCCACCAGCACTCCCCGGAGCCAGGGCGGCGCGCCCAGAGCCGCCATCAGCGCCGCCAGGCGCTCCTGGAGCCGGAACAGCGCCCCCATGAGCAGGTCCGAGGGGAGGTTGGCCCCGGCAATGGTGAGGTAAAAGACCCCCGCCAGCAGCAGGGCCATCAGCGGGTAGCCCAGCCGCCGCCCGGTGAGGACCCTGTCGATCCGCCGGTCCCGGAGGCTGTAGCCCTCCCGGTCCAGCCGGACTACCCCGTGGCAGAGCTCCTCCCCCGCCATCACCAGGGCCGACACCAGCAGGTCCTCCAGGCCGTCCCGGTCGATGCCCCGGGCCGCCAGGGCCAGCCGCTCCTTCTCCGCCGCCAGAAGCAACTCCCCCTGCCGGCTCAGGGCCCCGTCCAGATAGCGGTCCGCCCCGTCTAACAGCTTCTCGTCCCCCTCCAGCAGCCGCAGGCAGAGGAAGCGGGCGTCCAGCCGGCCCCGGACCGCCGCCTCCGCCAGAGGCAGCAGCCGGGCCACGGCCTCCTCCACCGGGGCAGGATAGCGCACCCGGTAGCTGTCCCGCTGCTCCGGGCCGTCCAGCAGCCGGTCCAGCGCCTGCAGCAGGGCGGTCCGGCTGCTCTTTTGCCGGGCGGAGACGCCGATCACCGGCACCCCCAGCCGCCGGGAGAGCAGCGGCAGATCCAGGCGGATCTGCTTCTTTTCCGCCTCGTCCAGGAGGTTGACGCACAGCAGCACCCGGCGGGAGATCTCCATGGTCTGCAGGGCCAGGTTCATGTTCCGCTCCAGGCAGGTGGCGTCGCAGACCACCACGACTGCCTCCGCCCCGCCGAAGCAGATAAAGTCCCGGGCCACTTCCTCCTCCGCCGAGTGGGCCATGAGGGAGTAGGTCCCGGGAATGTCCACCAGCACCAGCTCCCGCTTTTCGGTCCGGCACAGGCCCTGGGCGCTGGTGACGGTTTTCCCGGGCCAGTTGCCCGTGTGCTGGTTCATATGGGTGAGCCGGTTGAAGACGGTGCTTTTCCCCACGTTGGGGTTGCCCGCCAGGGCGACCAGCTGCCGCCCCTCCCGCAGCCGGCTGAAGTCTGTCAGCTCTCCCCCGGCCCTTCTGCCGGTGGAGCTTTTGGTCAGGCCCATGCTCTTCTCCTCCCTGTCCGCTGTCAGAGCCGCCGTCCCCGGCGGCCCTGTGAAGTCTGCGATTTACGGAACCTCGCGCCGGGGGAGCGGACGGATTTCCACCTGCCGGCTGTCCTCCGCCCGCAGGGCGATGACCGCGCCGCGGACGGCGTAGGCGGCCGGGTCCCCGCCGGGGCTGACGCCCAGGCACTCCACCAGCGTATTCTCGATCAGTCCGATATCCTGCAGCCTCCGGCGCATGCCTCCGGTGCTGTGCAGTGACTGTACCAGGGCAAACTGCCCGGGGCGCAGGCAGTCCAGCGTTGAAAGGCTGTTCATTGCGATGCACCTGCTTCCACTCTCAGCTTATTCCGCCGGGCCCGCCGGTGTTCCCTTGACATCCGCCGGGCAAAATGGTAGCATCTATCTATAAACGAAAGGGGGGGCCTTACTTTGTTTACCTTCAATCACTTTAATTTCAACGTTCTGAACATGGAGCGGAGCCTGCAGTTTTACAGCGAGGCCCTGGGCCTCAAGCCTGTGCGGGAGAAGTTTGCCGAGGACGGCAGCTTCCACCTGGTCTTCCTGGGGGACGGGGAGACCGGCTTCAGCCTGGAGCTGACAGAGCTGAAAGACCGGACGCAGGCCTACGACCTGGGCGAGGGGGAGTTTCACCTGGCCTTTGAGGCGGAGGACATTGACGCCGCCCACGAAAAGCACGCTGCCATGGGCTGCATCTGCCACGAGAACCCCAAGATGAAGGTGTATTTCATCGAGGACCCGGACGGGTACTGGATCGAGATCATCCGGAAGAAGAACCGGGACTGAGGAGGCCGCCATGCATCAGCTGCTGATCGTCGTGGATATGCAGAAGGACTTCATTGACGGCGCCCTGGGCACCAAGGAGGCGGAGGCCATCGTCCCCGCCGTGGCGGAGAAGATCAGGCGCTTTCCCGGCCAGGTGATCTTCACCCGGGACACCCACGGGGAAAACTATCTCCGGACCCAGGAGGGCCGGCGGCTCCCGGTGCCCCACTGTCTGAAGGGCACTCCCGGCTGGGAGATCCGGCCGGAGCTGCTGGCCCTGGCCCCGGAAGCGGAGCTTGTGGACAAGCCCGGCTTCGGCTCCGTCGAGCTGGCACGGCGTCTGGCCCGGCTGCACGAGGCCCAGCCCCTTGACGGCGTCACCCTGGTGGGCCTGTGCACGGACATCTGCGTGCTCTCCAACGCCCTGCTGCTCAAGGCCTTTCTGCCGGAGGTGCCCCTGACGGTGGACGCCGCCTGCTGCGCCGGGGTCACTCCGGAGAGCCACCGCCATGCCCTGGAGGCCATGAAAAGCTGCCAGATCCAGGTCATAAATGACTAAACGCCGCAAGAAAAGGCCCCGTGCGATTTCGCACGGGGCTTTTCTTGCGACGAGGTTTTTATTCCTTCACAGTGCCGTCGGGATTGAAGAGGGGCAGCGGGGCCAGGAAAATGATATCGTCCCGCTTGGCGGCGTCGCCCTCGGCCAGGACGGCCATCTTGCCGGCCACGATGCCGCCGGCCTTGGCCACCAGCTGCTCCATCGCCCGGAGGGATTCCCCGGTGGAGATCACGTCGTCCAGAATCAGCATCCGCTTGCCCTTGATCTGCTCGGCGTCCGCGGTGTCGATCACCAGGCGCTGCACGGCCTCGGTGGTGATGGACTTGACAGAGACCTCAAACACGCCGGACATGTAGGCCTTGGGGCCCTTCCGGGCCAGGAAATACTTGTCCGCTCCGCTCTGGCGGGCCATCTCATACAGCAGGGGGATGGATTTGGCCTCGGGGGCAATGATGTAGTCATACTCCGGGGCGCGCTTGAGCAGCTCGGCGGCGCAGTGGACCGTCAGCTCCACATCGCCGAAAATCACAAAAGCGCCGATATACAGATCGTCCGAAACCGGGCAGAGGGTCAGCTCCCGTTTTAAGCCTGCAACGTCTATTTCATAAGTCATGATGGTTTGTTCCTCCCAATGATGTATTACGCAATGCTCTTTTCTTATTTTACAGGATAATGGGGAAAAATCAAGAGGCAATCGCAAGATTTTCTGCCTCTTTCCGCCCCGGACGCGACAAAGAACCCCGCGGCAAGCCGCGGGGCCCTTCGTTTTGGGAGAAAAGAGAGGATTTATAGGAGTAGAAAAGTAGCAAATTGATTGGTCAGCCCCGGCCGGTCCCGGTGGAGCCGCCCGGCAGCTCCTCGTCAAAGGTGACGCTCACGCTCAGGCTTTCGCCCGCCCGGTAGAGGCTGACGTCGGCGGTATCCCCGGCGGAATACTGCCGGATGGCGCCCCGCAGCTCACTGTAGCTGCTCACGCTTTCATCCCCCAGCCCGGTGATGATGTCCCCGGACTGGATCCCGGCGGTCTCGGCGGCGCTGCCCCGCTCCACAGAGTACACGTAGGCCCCCAGGGGCATGCCGTAATACTGGCTGTACATGGAGTTGTAGCGCTCGTCGATCCGGACGCCCAGGCTGGCCTTGCCGGACACATAGCCCTGGCTGATCAGGTCGCTGGCGATAGAGGCGGCCTCGTTGATGGGAATCGCGAAGCCCAGGCCCTCCACGCCGGTGTCGCTGTACTTGGCGGTGACGATGCCCACCACCTCGCCCCGGTCGTTGTAGACCGGGCCGCCGGAGTTGCCGTGGTTCACGGCGGCGTCCAGCTGGAACATGTTCACCGCCTCGGCGTTGGTGTCCGTGGTGATCAGCCGGTCCAGGGCGCTCACATGGCCGGTGGTCATGGAGAACTCCAGCTCGCCCAGGGGATTGCCCACCACATAGATGTCATCCCCCACCTGGAGGCTGTCGCTGTCCCCGAAGCTGACGGGGCTCAGGCCCGTGGCGTCGATCTTCAGCACGGCCAGGTCGCTCCCCTCGGCCTCTATGCCCACGATCTCCGCCGGATATTCCGTCTCATCCCGGAGCATCACCGTCACGTCCAGGCCCCTGGTATAGGCGTCCTCGATCACGTGGTAGTTGGTGAGGATGTAGCCGTTATCGGAGATGAGGAAGCCGGAGCCGCTGACAGGGGCGGAGCTTGTGATACCGAAAATGTTGGTGTAGTTGACCTCGGTGCTGATGCCCACCGCCTGGCGGCAGGCCTGCTCATAGATCTGACCGGCGTCCAGCCCGCTCCCGGCGGACACCGCCGTGGTGGGGAGGGCGGAAGCGGTCTGCGCGGCAAGGGCCGGCGCCGCATCCTCCTCCTGGAGCGCCTCCAGCTGGGCCTCCAGCAGCGCCACCCGCTCGTTCAGGCGGCCGCCCATGGCCGCGGAGCCGATCAGGCCCCCCGTCAGGGCGCACAGCAGGCAGGCCAGAAAAACCTTGGCAAACAGATGGCTCTTCTTCCCCTCGGGGGCCTTATGCTCCCGGACCGGCTTCTCCGGCGGGGTATAGTAGCGGGGCGGGGCCGTGTTTTCATCCACGGGGACATAATGGGCGTCTGAATAGATCCGCTGGGTGTAGCCGTTTTTATAGTGGTACTCCCCGCTGACCCGGTCCGTCTCTCCGGTAAAGCCGGAGACGCCGGCGCCGTCCTCCTTCTGTCCGTGTTCCCCAGGCGCAAACATGCTGAAACCCTCTTTTTTGCCTTTGGGAATCGCTGAATAAATCAGCGCTTCCCTTGTTTTTCTTTACGGCCTTACTATAACCTCCATTTGTGACCCTGACATGAACAAACTTCCAAAATTTTATAAACAAAGCGGTAAGAATTCATGAACGGGGTTTTCTCCCTCCTCCTTTAGCCGGTTTTCAATAGGTGGCGTCCCAGCGGCCCAGGCCGTAGATGTTAAACCCGGGGTTGTAGCCGTCCACAGGCGGGTCGGTGACGCGCAGAGGCTGGAGCTCCAGGTCCGTGTTCTCCTGAATCCAGTTAAGACAGCGCTCCGAGTTCATCTGAAGCCCAATGTACATGGATTCAGACGCCTGGTAGGGCTCCCCGTCCGCATTCAGCCGCTGCCCGACCAGGCAGATCTCCGCCCGGAATTCCGTGTTCAGGTCGTAGTAATCGTCATCCAGGATGTACCAGAAGTACCCGGCCTGCCCGTCCCGCACGTCCGGCAGCAGGCAGTTCTGGATGAAGTCCATGGCCTGGTCCCCGGTGAGGACACAGCCCGCCCCTTCCCGGTAGTAGGTGTTCAGCTCCACATATTTCAGGTGCTCCCGGTCCAGCGGGGTCGCCCGCCCCTCCAGGTTCAGCCGCGCCTCAATGCTCTCCGGCGTGTTCAGCAGCCGCTGCACCGTCCGCAGGTCGGAGTTCTGGTCCGCCAGGGCCTCCTCGCCGCCGTCCAGATCGTAGCTCCGCTGCAGGATCCGGCCGTTTTTCAGCCGGTAGACCAGCGGCAGGCTCGGCAGCTCCCGGTTTGCCGGGCTCGCCTCATTGCGGGCCTTGTGGCCGATGATCTGCCGGTGCAGGGAGAGCAGCTCCTCCAGATCGCCGGTCACATCCGCCCCGTAGAGCTCCGCCTTTGCCACCGTCTCCGGCGCGGGGACCCTCCGCTCGATGCCGAAGAGGTCCAGCTCCAGGCAGGCCGTCAGGGCGATCATGAACAGGCACAGGGCGGCGCAGCCCTTCCAGCGGCCCCGGAACACCCGCAGAGAGCGCTGGATCAGCATCTCGGCGCCGAAATAGCCCAGGGCCGCCCCCAAGGCCGCCAGGGCCCCGATCAGCACCGCGTTGGAAGAGCCCTTCCATTCCCTGATGCCGGGGAACAGGCACTCCACCAGGACCATCGGGAGAACGATGCCGGCCCCCAGGGCCATGCAGCCGCGAAACAGGGGCTTGAGGAAGGGATAGGCCGCCGTATCCCCCGCCCGCTCCATCTGCCGCCGGCGAAAGAGCAGCAGAGCCAGGGCCGACAGGACCAGGCCCACCCCGGCGTAAGCCGCCATAAGCCCCCAGACCTTAGCGCCGGGATTGACCTTGGAGAAATCGCAGCCGTTCAGCAGCCGGTACAGCTCCGCCGGCGGGGAGAGCCACATCAGCACGGTCCGGTTTCCCATATAGCCGTAGAGGAAAACCTCCATCAGCCACTCGCCGCAAAACTCCAGAACGAAGGCCGCCATGTTCAGCAGAACGTAGATCACCGGCAGGATGACGATGTTCCCGGTGAGCATGGCGCAGAAGACGGCCATGCCGTAATAAAACAGGCTCCCCAGCGCCGTCAGGCCCATCCAGGACAGCGCGTAGGCGGCCTGCCCCGGCGCCCGCAGCAGCGCCAGGGCCGCCAGCAGCCCGGTCAGGGCGACGGCTCCCAGCTGGGGCAGCAGTCCGGTGAGATAAACCGTACAGAACAGCTCCTCCCGCCGCAGGGGCAAAGAGGTCATCATGCCGCAGCCCCGGCTGCTGTAGAGGAAGCTGAAGAGGCTCATAGCCGCCAGCATGCCCAGGCCGAAGGGGAGGCCGTTGGCCGTCAGGATCGCCACCAGCGCCAGCGACTGGCCGGGCCTGCTGCCGGTATTGGTCAGCCCACTGCCCAGGGTCAGTAGCAGGAGCAGCGCGGTATAGCCCGCCCAGAGCGGCCAGGTCCGGCGCAGCAGATTTTTGGCCACGCCCTTGTTAAAAAAGCACATTTTTGACCGCATGATCCACACCTCCCAGTTCGTAGATAAAGATTTCCTCCAGGGTCAGGGGCAGCACATCCAGAAACAGCGGGGAGAGCGCCTGGAGCCTGGCCGTCAGCTCCTCGGTCCGCCCCCGCAGGATGATCTGCTGCACCCGGCCGGTCCGGGCGCTGTGGAGGACCGGCAGATCCGGCGGCAGCGCCTGCCCGTCGGGCAGGGCCAGCTGGATCTTCACGCTGCTCTCCTGCAGCTCCGCCAGGCTCCGCTCCAGGAGCATTTTCCCCCGGTTCAGGATGCCCACATGGTCGCACACGTCCTCCAGCTCCCGCAGGTTGTGGGAGGAGACCAGCACCGTGGTGCCCCGCTCGGCCACGTCGGCCATCAGCAGCCCCCAGACCTGCCGGCGCATCACCGGGTCCAGGCCGTCCACCGGCTCGTCCAGGATCAGCAGCTCCGGCCGCAGGGACAGGGCCAGCCAAAAGGCCGCCTGCTTCTGCATCCCCTTGCTCAGCCGGCGCATCAGGCGTTTCCGGTCCAGCTGGAAAAACTCCCCCAGCTTCTCAAAGCGCTCCCGGTCAAAGCCCGGGCAGACGCCGCCGTAAAACCCGGCCATGTCCTCCACCGTGGCGGAGTTGTAATAGAAGATCTCGTCCGGGATATAGGCGATCCGGCTTTTCACTCCGGGGTTTTCGTACACCGGCTCCCCGTCCATGAGCAGCTCCCCGGCGTCCTGCCGGTAAATGCCCGCCATGTGGCGGATCAGGGTGGATTTTCCCGCCCCGTTGGGCCCCACCAGGCCGTACACCGCCCCCTGGGGGACGGTGAGCTCCAGGCCGTCCAGGGCCCGGAAGCCGTCAAAGCTCTTGACCAGAGCCTTTGCTTCAACTTTCATGCGTGTCTCCTCCTTTCAAGGCCGCCGTCAATTCCTCCTCCGAGGCCCCCAGCAGCCGCAGCTCCGCCGCCAGGGCCCGGAAGCGGCCCAGCAGCTCCGCCTTTCTGGCCTGGGCCGCCCGGTCCCGCGGGCAGACAAAGCTGCCCCGGCCGGGCACAGAGCAGATATAGCCCTCCGCCTCCAGCTCCCGGTACGCCCGCTGGATGGTGTTGGGATTGATGGCCAGCTGGGCTGCCAGCTCCCGCACCGAGGGCAGCCGCTCATCCGCGGAGAGCGCCCCGGTGAGGATCAGCTGGCGGAAGCCGTCCCGCACCTGCTCATAGATGGGCCGCCCGTCGCGGAAATTGATGCTGATCACAGCAGCACCTCCTTCTGTGTCAACTGTATTAATCCTATTAGTACAGTTAATATACACCCTTCCCCCGCCCCTGTCAAGAGCCCCAATTCTTAAGTTTTTCGCAAGAAAAAACCGCGGACAGAAAACTGTCCGCGGTTTGCGACACGCTTTTTATAGAAGATTCGTCTCAGCGGTTGAACAGCCGGGCCAAGGGGGTCAGAATGTCCGACAGCTCCTGGATGGAGCGGTTAAGGCTCTCTATGTCCACCTGGCCGATCTGGGACAGGGCCTTGTTCACCGCGTCGGTGTTGCTGGTGACCATGTCGTTCAGATTCTCCGCCAGCTCGTCCACCTTGCTCAGGGACTCCTGGGCCTGGATCACCACCTGCTCCGCCTCCTCCAGCGTGCTGCCCGCCCGCCGGGCCACCGGCGTCACCACCAGCAGCAGCGCCACGAACACCGCCGCCAGCACCGCGGCCGCCGCCGCGGCCAGGCGGCTGCTGCGGGCCGCCTTCCGCTGCTGCCGGGCGATCTCCGTCAGCAGCTCCTGTTCCGTCATGCTCTCCAGGGCCTTTTCCGTTTTCTGTTCCATTTCCGCTCTCTCCTTTTCTCTACTGTTCTGCCGGTTTCTCCGCCGCGGCCAGGAAGGCCTCGTAAAAGGCGGGGTTTTTCTTATGGATCGGCACCACTTTCCCCTCCCGGTCCAAGAAGCAGTGCTCGGAGCTGCCCTCCGCCCGGAGCTGGCCGCTCTGCTCCTCCACCACCTCATAGACGAAGGCGCATTTCACCCGGCCCATGCTGGTGAGCCTGGTGCGGATCAGCACCGTCTCCCCGTAGCGCACCGGGTGCCTGTACCGGACGGAGACGCTGAGCACCGGGCTCACGATGTTCTCCGCCTCCAATGCCGCGTAGGGGTAGCCCACCTGCTCCATGAACCAGGCCCGGGCCTCCTCGAAATAGCGGATGTAATTGGAGTGGTGGACAAAGCCCATCTGGTCCGTCTCATAGTAGTTGATTTTCCGCACGTAGCTTTCCACGCGAAACGCCTCCTCTTTATGGTTAGTTTTACCCGCGCATATGCAGGGTGTACTCTTCCAGCCGCCGGCGCATGGCCAGGGCGCAGACCGTTATGACGACGGCCGTCAGGCCCAGGCTGATAGGGTACACCGCCATGATCCCCGCGAAGCTGTGATAGAGGGGGAACACCAGATAGACCCACAGGATACGGCTGCCGCAGATGAAGACCAGCGCGCACAGCGCCGGAGCCGTGCTCATGCCGAAGCCCCGCAGATAGCCGGAGAAGACCTCCACGAACAAAGAGAACACATGGCTGAACAGGAGGGTGTGCAGCCGGATCAGTCCGAAGCCGATCACCTCCGGGTCCGGGTTGAACAGGGAGAGCAGCCAGTTGCCGGAGAGGAGCAGCAGGCAGGCCACCACCGCGAAGAACCCGGCGCTGAAGGCGAGGCTGATCTTCAGCGTCCTGCGGCAGCGGCCGTACTGCCCCGCGCCGCAGTTCTGGCCCACGATGGTGGTGCAGGCCTGGCCGAAGGAGTTGATGATGCTGTAGGTAAAGACCTCCAGGTTGTACGCCGCCGAGGAGCCCGCCATCGCCACCGTGTCCAGGGAGTTGATGGCCGACTGGACGCAGATGTTGGACAGGGAGAACACCATGCCCTGCACCCCGGCAGGCAGCCCGATGCGCAGAATGCGCCGCAGGCTGTTGGGATAGATCCGCAGCGCGCGCAGGTCCACATGCAGGTCCCCCCGCCCCCGGCACAGCAGGAAAAACAGCACCGCCGCGCTGACCGCGTTGGAGACCACCGTGGCGATGGCCACGCCGTCCACGTTCCGCTTCAGGGCCAGCACGAAGAACAGGTTGAGGGCCACGTTCAGCAGGCCCGAGGCGGTCAGCACGAGCAGAGGCGTGCGCGTATCGCCGGAGCTGCGGAAGATGGCCGCCTCAAAATTGTACAGCAGGATGACCGGCATCCCCACCAGATAGATGCGCAGATACAGGGCCGACAGGCCGAACACATCCTCCGGCACGCCCATCCCCGTCAGCAGGGGCACCACCAGCAGCTGGCCGCCCAGCCCCAGGGCCAGCCCGCCCAGGACCGCCAGCACGATGGAGGTGCGGACAGCCTGCCGGATGTCCTCATGGTCCCCCTGGCCGATGTACTGGGCGATGAGCACATTGGTGCCCAGAGAGATGCCCACAAAGAAGTTGACCAGCAGATTGACGATGGGGCTGTTGCTGCCCACCGCCGCCATGGAGGCCTTTGCCAGGGCCTCCCCCTGGACAAAGCGGCCCACCACGGCCACGTCCGCCGCGTTGAACAGCTGCTGCAGCATGGCCGTGGCCGCCAGGGGCAGCGCCAGCATCAGCAGCTTATCCCAGATCGTACCGTGCAGCATATCCGGCTCATGCCGCGTTTTAACTTGTTTCACAGATGAAAGGCACCAGCTTTCCAAAAATCCGCGGGGTTTAAAGCGCCAAAACCGCGCCCTGCCCCAGGTTCCCGGCCGCATCCGCGCCCGGAACCGGAAATCAATATAGTACAGTTCAAAGGCAAAATCAAGCCGTTTCCCCTTTTTTGGGCAGTCTGCCTGACCGGGGGCCCGATTTTCTCGAAAAACAGAGCAAAATTTGTTGCCGTCCGGCCCAAAACGCGGTATGATAGAAGAAAAAACGGAGGGACGACGCATGGCACACAGACCGAACATTGCCTGGCGGAATGTGACGAGTGCGACGAGATCTTCAACGTGGTGGAGCACAAGGGCTACTGCCCCAACTGCGGCAGCTTTGAGAAAACCGTCTTGAGCGGCAAGGAGTGCAGCGTCCGCGAAATCGTCGTGCCCTCCTAGACTTTTACATTCAACAAAAAGGGCTGTAGCAAAAAGCTTTTTGCTACAGCCTCTTTTTTGATGAAGTTTAAAAGATTTAGAAAAGGATCTCCGGCTCGGCGGGCTTGGTCCGGCTCAGCAGCTTCCCGGCCTTGTAGGAGGCCAGGGCCGGCGCGTTCCGGTTCAGCGCGTCGTAGTAGTTCTCCGCGTCCAGCACGATGAAGCTGGCGGGCCGCCCGGCCTCCAGGCCGTAGCCCTCGCCCAGGTGCAGGGTCTTGGCGGCGTTGTGGGTGATGAATTTGTAGGAGTTCAGGATCTCCTCATAGCCCATCATCTGGGTCACGTGGAGCCCCAGGAACACCACGTCCCGCAGGCTGCCGCTGCCCATAGGATACCAGGGGTCGAAGATATCGTCGTGGCCGAAGGAGACGTTGAGCCCCTCCGCCGTCAGCTCCTTGACCCTCGTCACGCCCCGGCGGCGGGGATAGCTGTCGATCCGGCCCTGGAGGTGGGTGTTCACCAGGGGGTTGCAGACGAAGTTGATCCGGCTCATTTTCAGCAGCCGCATCAGGCGCAGCACGTAGGCGTTGTTGTAGGAGTGCATGGCGGTAGTGTGGCTGGCGGTGACCTTGTCGTACAGGCCCAGCTCCAGCGCCCGGGCCGCCACAGTCTCCAGGCCCCGGGAGGCCTCGTCGTCGATCTCGTCACAGTGGACGTCCACCAGCCGGTCGTTTTTCGCGGCCAGCTCCAGGGCGAAGTTCAGGGACTCCACGCTGTACTCCCGGGTGAATTCATAGTGGGGGATGGCGCCCACGCAGTCGGCCCCCATTTTCACGGCCTCCTCCAGCAGCTCCTTCCCGTTGGGATAGCTGAGGATGCCCTCCTGGGGAAAGGCCACGAGCTGGATGGTCATTACGTCCCGCAACTCCTCCCGGAGCTCCAGCATGGCCTCCATGGCGGTGAGCTTCGGGTCCGTCACGTCCACATGGCTGCGGATAAACTGGACCCCGTTCTGGGCGTAGAGCCGGACCGCCTGCTTGACCCGCTGCCGGATATCCTCCCGGCTCAGCTTGTCCTTCCGCTTGGCCCAGCACTCGATGCCCTCAAAGAGGGTGCCGGACATGTTCCAGACCGGGTCCCCCGCCGTCAGGCAGGTGTCCAGGTGCACGTGGGACTCGATAAAGGGCGGCAGCACCAGCTTCCCGGCCAGGTCCACCGTCTCCTCCCCTTCCAGGGGCTGGAGCTTTTCAGCAAAGGCGAGGAATTTTCCGTCCTCCACGCGAAAGTCGGCCGTCTTCTCCGCGTTCTCGATCCGGGCGTTCTGAAACAGCATGTCCGCTCCTCCTTATTTCTTCCTGGTCAGCGCCGCGCAGACCCCGTAGCACAGGCAGGCCACCACCATGGCGTTGATGGAGGCGATGCCCCAGCTGACGAAGTTGCCCACCAGCGCGCCGGCCACCACGCCCAGCACCGCGCCGATGTTCACGGGCCGCTCCACGGGGATATCGTCGGAGTAGTTCTTGCTGTTGAGGAAGAAGTCCAGGACGATGATAGCGCCCACGGGAGGCAGGGTGGCGTTGAGGAAGTTGAGCCAGCCGATGAAGTTGTTGTACAGCCAGATGGCAGTGACGGTGCCGATGATGCCGGCCACCAGGACCATGGGCTTTTTGCGGACCCGGGTGATGTTGCTCAAGCCCAGGCCGGAGGTGTACAGGGCGTTGTCGTTGGTGGTCCAGATGTTGGCGCCCAGGACGATCAGCGCCGGGACCAGCAGGCCCTGGGCCATCATCACGTAGAAGATATCGTCCTTGCCGGTGAAAGCGCCGCCCACGGCGCCGAAGGCGAACATCAGGGTGTTGCCCACAAAGAAGGCGATCACCGTGGTGATCACGGCGATTTTATTGTCCTTGGCGAAACGGGTGAAGTTGGGGGTGGCGGTGCCGCCGCTGACGAAGGAGCCGATGACCAGGCCCACGCCCGCGAACAGGCCCACGCCGCCGGTGCTCTTGGCGAACACCGCCGCCAGGCCGCCGCCGTCCACCGTGGCGGTGACCATGGAGTAGACGCCCAGCACGGCGATCAGCGGCACGGAGACATAGCTGACGATCTCCAGGCCCTTGATGCCGAAATAAGCGGAGGAGGTCATACACACGCCGGCGATCACCACCAGCAGCACAGGGCTCACATGCAGCGCCTCCGCCGCCGGGATGGCGAACATGGCCACGCCCACGCCGAACCAGCCGATCTGGGTGAAGCTGATCAGGGCGGAGGGCAGGAAGGAGCCGTAGCGGCCGAAGGAGCGCTGGGCCAGCAGGTCCAGGGACATGCCGGTGCGGCTGCCGATGTAGCCCAGAGCGCCGGTATAGGCCCCCAGGATGACGCCGCCGATGAGCACCGCCCAGATAAAGCCGGACAGATCCATGCCGTTGCCCAGCTTTGCGCCGACAGACATGCTGGCGGAGAAGAAGGTGAAGCCCAGCATGATGAAGAACATGGGCCAGAAGCCCTTCCGGGCGGTCTTGGGAACGCTCTCCAGGGAGTAATCCTGGTCCTTTACCGCCTGTTTCTTGTTTTCGTCCATTTCGCAGTTCTCCTCTCTCTTTTATGCACTTTTCCGGCGCTCCAAAAGGCCGCGAAAAAACGCGGCTCTCCCAAGGAGAGCCGCGTTAAAACAGCACGGCAAAACACCGGGCCCGCAGGCCCGCGGCAGTCCTTGGAGGTCTCTCTGTACCCCTTTTAAAGCACCGGCGTCATTATATCCGCCCCCTGGGGGCTTGTCAATCACCCGGGGGCATTTTTTCCGTTTTGCCCGTTTTTCCCGCCCGCCCAGCGGCAAAATTCAGACACTTTGGTGTAAACTGTCCGCCTCCCCGGCGGCCCGGAAGGCCTGGGGCAGGAAGCGGATCAGGTCCGAGGGGGCCAGGGCGTACTCCCCGGTCTCGGCGCAGGCCAGATCCCCGGCCCGGCCGTGGAGCCAGACCGCGCAGCGCGCGGCAAACAGGGGCTCAAAGCCCTGGGCCAGCAGGGCGCACAGCAGGCCGGCCAGCACGTCCCCGCTGCCGCCCTTGGCCATGGCCGGGCCGCCCGTGGGGTTCACCGTGACCTCCCGGCCCCGGCAGATCAGGGTGCCGAAGCCCTTCAGGACCAGGATGACCGGCCCGTGCCCGGCGCAGAAAGCCAGGGCGCCCGCCAGTCTCCCGGCACTCAGGTCCCCGCCCAGCCTTTTGAACTCCCCCTCGTGGGGCGTCAGGATCAGCGGCGCGGTACAGGCGGACAGAAGCTCCGGCCGGGCCGCGCAGAGCGTCAGGGCGTCCGCGTCCAGCACCAGGGGGCAGGCGGACCGGCGCAGCACCGCCTCCAGCAGGGCGGCCTGGTCCTCCCCCGTGCCCAGGCCCGGGCCGATCAGGCAGGCGCCGGCCCTGTCCAGCAGCGGCAGCAGCAGCCCTGCCGCCTCCCGGGCCATAGCCCCGCCCGCATCGGGGACCGGCCGCACCACCGCCCCGTCACAGCGGGCGGCGGCAATGGGGTAAATGCTCTCCGGCACGACCAACTGGGTCAGGCCCGCCCCGCCCCGCTCGCAGGCGTTGGCGGCCAGGGCCGCCGCCCCGGCATAGCCGGTGGACCCGGCGATCAGCAGGGCCCGGCCGTAGGCATATTTATGGCTGAAGCGCTCCCGCCGGGGCAGGGCGTAATCCCCCGGCTCCGCCAGACGCAGCGTCAGCCGCTCCTCCGGCACAGGGGCCGGGTCCCGGTAAGTCTCTCTGTATTCGTCCAGGCCAAGGGGTCTCATGGCAGGCGCCTCCCTTCCGGGCCGGCTTTCGCGGAGGTCCGGCCGGCTCTGCCTGTATCATACCCCATTTTCCGGCCCGTTGCAAGCTCCCCCGGCGGCGCGGCGGGCAGCGCGCCGCCGTCTGAAAAAAACCTTTTACAAATGGAACTTTTTGTACTATACTTATATTTAATATGCGAAGCGTCCCGCGGAACGCCTCGTCCGGCGAGGATTTCCCCGTCAAGAATACAGAAAAGGAGAACACCTTCATGCAGCTGAAATTGTCCCGTATGATCACGAAGCCCGATTTCCAGGGCGAATTTACCGCCAGTATTCTGGCCGCCGCCGCCTCGCCGGATATTATCTCCTTCGCCGGCGGTCTGCCCAACCCGGTCTCCTTCCCCATCCCCGAGATGGAGGCCGCCACCAAGAAGGTCCTGGAGACCAACGGCGTCACCGCCCTCCAGTACAGCTCCACCGCCGGCTGGCCCGCTCTGCGCCAGTGGATCGCCAAGCGCTATGAGACCATGGGCGTCTACGGCGTTGAGCCGGACGATATCATCGTCACCAACGGCTCCCAGCAGGCCCTGGCCATGGTGGGCGCGGCCCTGCTGGACCCGGGCGACGAGATGATCGTGGAGAACCCCACCTACCTGGTGGCGCTCCAGTCCTTCCACGTCTTTGACCCGAAGGTGCTGCCGGTGACCATGAACGCCGACGGCATTGACTGCGACGAGCTGGAGGCCACGCTGAAGGCCCATCCGGGCGTGAAATTCGCCTATGTGATCCCCAATTTCCAGAACCCCACCGGCCTGAGCTATTCCAAGGCCGTCCGGGACCGGGCCGCGGAGATCTTCAAAGCCGCCGGCGTTCTGGTGCTGGAGGACAACCCCTACCGGGAGCTGCGCTTTGCCGGCACCGCCGCCGAGAGCTTCGGCGCGGCCCTGGGCGAGCAGTGCTGCATGCTGGGCACCTTCTCCAAGATTATCACCCCGGGCATGCGCATCGGCTGGATCTGCGTACGGCACAAGGAGCTGCGGGAAAAGCTGCTCAACTACAAGGCCACGGCCGACCTGCACACCAATATCTTCAGCCAGATGGTGCTGGCCCAGTACCTGGCGGACAACGACGTGGACGCCCACATTGAAAAGACCAAGGTGCTCTACAAGCAGAAGGCCGAGTTCATGATGGACTGCCTGCGCAAGTACCTGCCCGAGGGCGTCTCCTTCACCCCCACCGAGGGCGGCATGTTCCTGTGGGTCACCCTGCCCGAGGGCATCTCCGCGCTGGATCTGTACCGGAAGGGTCTGGAAAAGGGCGTGGCCATCTGCCCGGGCGATCCCTTCTATGAGGTGGAGCGGGGTGTGCGCACCTTCCGCCTGAACTACTCCAACAGCAGCGACGAGATCATCGAAAAAGGCATCCGCATCCTGGGCGAAGCCTGCCAGGAGCTGATGAAATAATTCTCCCGGCCATTGAGGCCGGGAAGCACCGCAAGGGGCTGTGTATTTTCGTGCCACATGGGTACGAAAATACACAGCCCCTGTTTTTTATGATCTGTACTCCGCGCCAGCGCTCTACTCTGCCAGCTGCCGCAGGGTGTCCCCGGTGAGGCGGTAGACCGTCCAGCCCTCCATGGGCCTGGCGCCCAGAGAGAGGTAGAAGGCGATGCTGGGCTTGTTCCAGTCCAGGCAGGACCACTCCAGGCGGCCGCAGCCCCGCTCCACGGCGATCCGGGCCAGCGCGCGCAAAAGCGCCTTGCCCACGCCCCGGCCCCGGTACGCCGGCCGGACATACAGATCCTCCAGATAGAGCCCGGCCCGGCCCAGGAAGGTGGAGAAATTATGGAAGAACAGCGCGAAGCCCAGCGCCTCGCCCTCCGCCTCGGCCAGCAGGACCTCCGCCTTTTGCTTCTCAAAGAGCCATTCCCGCAGCAGCTCCTCCGTGGCCACGACCTGGTCCAGCATGTTCTCATAGGCCGCCAGCTCCCGGATAAAGGTGAGGATCACCGGCAGGTCCCTTTCCTCCGCCGCCCGCAGCGTCAGCTTTTCCATAAAAGCGCCCCCCTGTTATGCAGTGGGACCAGTATACCCCATTCCGGCCGCCGCCGCAAGGGGAATTATCCCAGATCCATGAAGGTCTCCAGCCGCAGCTCCAGGGCATAGGGCTCCTCCGCATCCGGGTCCTCCAGATTGGCGCCCCACAGGTACAGCGGGTCCTCGCCCAGCTGCCGCAGGTCCTCCAGGGTAGCCGCGTAGATCTCGTAGCGGTCCTCGTAATACCAGAGCTTGCCGATCGTCACCCGGGTGTTTTCGTCATAGCGCACCGTGACGGGGACCTCGTCGGTGCCCAGGCTGGCGGGCTCCAGGGTCACGCTGCTGTCGGTCATCGCCGTGAGATCGCGGCTGGGCAGATTCATTTTGGCGTAATAGTTCTCGTTGAGGCCGGTCCCGCTCTCCAGCAGGGTCCCCGGCTCCGGGGCCGGCGTCTCCGCGGCCGCGCCGCTCTCCTCCGCCGCGGACGGGGCCGCGGCGGGCTCCGGGGCCGGCTCCTCCTTCCGGCCGCAGGCCGTCAGGCTCAGCAGCAGAAGCAGCAGCAACAGGGTGTTTCCAATCGTCTTTTTCATGATTTTTTCTCCTTTTCTACTACAATATATTTGGTCGTAAGCTTGACCGCCAGTCAAGGATACGTCCATCTCGTTGCTTAAGCTGTTAGAATG
>CANQRQ010000025.1 GCA_947626315.1 uncultured Oscillospiraceae bacterium
TTTTTGCTTAATTACTAAAAATGTTGGGTGTAGCCCAGCCTTGCGACTGAGTTACCCCAACATTTATTTTAGAACCGATTTTTTGCGCGTCGAAAACAGCCGAAACAAAAGTTCGTTGTAAAAATTGTGGTTCGAGCACAAAAGTTCGCTGTAAAAAGCGTAGCCCGGACACAAAAGTTCGTTGTAATACTATTCTCAAATAAAAAGGGGACTTTTTATTTGAGAGGCGCCGCATAAAGCGTCGCTCTTTTCAGCGGCTTTGCCGCCGAAAAGACGTCTCATGCGATTTTCTACGCGCTGCGCGCTATAAAAAGCAGCCATTTTTCAATGTCTGCTTTTTAAAGAAAATCAGTATAATTTTTGCGCTAAAGCAGGCGGAGCAGGGCGTCCACGCTCTCGGGCCGGGTGGCCCAGCTGGTGACCAGGCGGATGGCCGTGTGTCCCTCGTCCACCGGCGCCCAGAGGTTGAAGGCCGCCTGCTCCCGCAGCCGGGCCAGAGCCTCGTTGTCCAGGATGAAAAACTGCTGGTTGGTGGGGGAGTCAATGTAGAGCGGGAGGCCCTTTTCCAGCAGCCCCGCCTTCAGCCGCAGGGCCAGGTCCACCGCGTGGCGGCTCAGCTCCAGGTACAGCCCGTCGGTGAACAGGGCGTCAAACTGCACGCCCAGGAGGCGGCCCTTGGCCAGCATGGCCCCCTGCTGCTTGGTCATGGTGTCGAAATGGGGCGGCATCCCGTGCCGGGGGAAGACCAGCGCCTCCCCGAAGAGGGCTCCCTGCTTGGTGCCGCCGACGGTGAGCGCGTCGCAGCAGGCGCAGAGCTCCTCCATGTCCAGGTCCGAGGCCGGGGAGACCAGGCCGTAGCCCAGCCGGGCCCCGTCCAGATAGAGGCGCAGGCCGTAACGGCGGCAGAGGGCGGAGAGGGAGCGGAGCTCCTCCCGGGTGTAGAGGGTGCCCAGCTCGGTGGGGTGGGAGAGGTAGACCATGCCGGGGAAGGGCATGTGACGGTGGGTCTCGTCGGCGTAGAAGCGCTCCAGATACCCGGCCAGCGCCCCGGCGGGGAGCTTCCCGTCCACCGCGGGCAGAGGGACCACCTTGTGCCCGGTGTACTCGATGGCCCCGGCCTCGTGGGTGTTGATGTGCCCCGTATCGGCGCAGAGCACCGATTCATAGCGGCGGAGCAGGGCGGAGATCACCAGGAGGTTAGCCTGGGTCCCGCCGGTGACGAAGGCCACGTCCGCCTCCCCGTCGCCGCAGAAGGCCCGGAGCCTGTCCGCCGCCCGGCGGCAGTAGAGATCCTCCCCGTAACCGGGCAGGCTGAGCAGGTTGGTTTCCGCCAAGGCCTGAAGCACCCGGGGGTGGGCCCCCTCCGTATAGTCGCTGAGAAAAGAAAGCACGGTTCATGTCCCCCTTTCCGGGTCGCGGCGCTGCTGCCGCAGCTGCCGCCGGCGGCGGTTGATGTAGCGCTCCAGATGGCCGCCGTCTATAAAATCCGCCAGCACGTATTGGTCGTACACCGGCACGGTGCAGGAGTAGAAGTCCAATTTCCGGCGGTATTCCGCCAGCAGCCCCTCCGGTAGCACCATGAAGCCGGTCCGCATGGAGGGGGCCAGGATCTTGGAAAAGCTGTTGACGTAGATCACCCGCTGGGGGGCGATGGAGAAGATCGGCTCCGCCTGCCTGCTGAGAGAGGCAAACTCCGAGTCGTAGTCGTCCTCGATGATCACGCTCCCCCGGGCCTGGGCCCAGGCGGCGTACTCGTGCCGCTTGGCCGCCGTGGCGGTAATGCCGCTGGGGTAGCTGTGAAAGGGCGTCACGTGGAGGGCCCCGGCGGAGCAGGCCTCCAGCTCCGAGGAGAGGATGCCGTCCTCCCCCAGGCGCAGCATCAGGCAGCGGGCCCCGTTGGCCTCGTACACCCGGCGGATCTTCTCATAGGAGGGGTCCTCCAGGGCAAAGACCCGGTCCCGCCCCAGCAGCTGCACCACCAGACCGTAGAGATACTCCGCCCCGGAGCCGATGATGATCTGCTCCGGGTCCACGGCCAGGCCCCGGCTCCGGGCCAGATACCCGGCGATGGCCTGGCGCAGCTCCGGGCAGCCGCAGTTGGGGGATTTGATCAGAATGCGCCGGTCGTAGTCCGTGAGGACCCGGCGCATGCACCGGGCCAGAACGGAGAAGGGAAAGTCCTCCATAGGCTCGGTGAGGGCGGCCCGCATGTCCCCCAGGGCCGCCCGGGGCCGGACCGGCCCGGAGAAGGAGGGAGCGCCGAAGCAGACATAGGTCCCGCTGCGGGGGCGGGTCTCCACATAGCCCTCGTCCGCCAGCAGGGCGTAGGCGTGCTCCACCGTCACCAGGCTGATCCCCAGCTCCGCGGCCATCAGCCGCTTGGAGGGCAGCCGGGAGCCGGGGGGCAGCAGGCCGGAGGCCATGTCCTGCCGGAGCTGGTCATAGAGCTGCAAATAAGCGCTGCGGCCCGTGCCCTTCCGGACGCTGTATTTCACAGAGCCTTCCCCCTACAGCTTCAGAAAGCGGTTCATGTCCTTCCTGGCCCCCAGGACCAGTACCGTCTCCCCGGCGGCGAAGACGTGCTCCGCCCCGGCCAGCGGGGTGAGCACCCCGCTTCGCTTCACCGCCAGAACGTTGATATTGTAGCGCTTGCGCACCTCCAGCTGGACCACCGTCTTGCCCAGCCAGGGGGCGGGGACGGAGGCCTCGTAGATGGCGTAATCGTCGCTCAGCTGCATGTAGTCAAAGATCCGGTCGTCGCTGTAGGTGACGGCGGTCCAGTGGGCCATGTGCTGCTCCACCCGGATCACGTCGTCCGCGCCGTTGCGCAGGAGGAACTTGGCGTGGCTGTCCTCCGTGGCCCGGGACAGGACGAAGGGCGCCCCCTGCTCCTTGAGCAGGCTGGTGACCTCCAGAGAGCTGCGGAAATCGTCCCCGATGGTGACGATGCACAGGTCAAAGTCCCGCACGCCCAGCGAGGCGATGAAGCGCTCGCTGGAGGCGTCGGCGATCTGGGCGTCGGTGACATAGCGCAGCGCGTCGTTGACCCGGTCCTCGTTCCGGTCCACCGCCAGCACCTGGTTGCCCAGCTCCGTGAGCGCCTGGGCCAGATACATGCCGAAGCGGCCCAGACCAACCAACAGTACAGATTTCATAGTCTCCTCCTATGCAGTCATTATCAGCCGATCGCCACCGTCTCCAGCGGGAGGCGCGATCCGTCGGAGGCGCCCCGGGCGGTGACGGCGTAGATCAGGGTCAGGCCGCCTACGCGGCCCAGGAACATCAAGAGCATCAGCAGCAGATGCGAGGGCAGGGAGAGGGAGGGCGTCAGCCCCAGGGAGAGGCCCACCGTGGCCACCGCGGAGGCGGACTCGAAAAGGGCGGGCATGAGGGGCAGGCCCTCATAGCAGGCGATAAACAGCCCCACCCCCAGAAACAGAAGCAGATAGAAGACGAACAGCGCCGCGGCGGAGCGGACCGCGTCCTCCGAGATCCGGCGGCCGAAGGCGTAGACGCTGCCCTTGCCCCGGAAGACGCTCCGCACGCAGAGCAACAGCAGGGCGGCGGTGGTCAGCTTGAAGCCGCCGGCGGTGGAGCCGGGGGCCCCGCCGATGAGCATCAGCAGCAGGGTGACAAGCTGCCCGCCGGGGCTCATGGCGCTCAGGTCCAGGGTGTTGAACCCGGCGGTCCGGGGCGTCACCGCATGGAAAAACGCGGCCAGCACCCGCTGGGGGCCGCTCAGGGCCTGCCACTGGGGCAGGCGCAGCTCGTAGAGCAGCAGGAACAGGAAGCCCCCCAGCACCAGCACGGCGTTGGAGACTAAGATCAGCTTGCTCTGCACGCTGTAACGCCGCAGGCGCAGCCGATGCTCCGTCAGGTCCCGCCAGGTCCAGAAGCCCAGGCCCCCGGCGAGGATCAGCAGGGCGGCGGTGACGCAAACCAGCCCGTCCCCGCGGAAGGCCGTCAGGGAGGCGAAGGGCGCCCCCTCCCGGCCCATCAGGTCAAAGCCCGCGTTGCAGAAGGCGGAGACGGAGGTGAACAGCGCCGTCCACAGGCCCTGCCCCAGCCCCAGCCGGGGGCAGAAGCGCAGGGCCAGCAGCGCCGCCCCGGTCAGTTCCGACGCCAGGGTCAGGCGCAGGATCATCCCCGTCATGCGCACAATGCCGCCCACCTGGGGCGCGGAGATGGACTCCTGCATGATCCAGCGCTGCCGGAGGCTGATTTTCCGGCCGGAGAAGATCATCAGCACCACCGCCATGGTCACCACGCCCATGCCGCCGACCTGGATCAGGCCCAGGATCACGGCCTGGCCGAAGGGGGCCCAGTACAGCGCCGTGTCCTGCACCACCAGGCCGGTGACGCAGACGGCGGAGACGGCGGTGAACAGCGCGGTCTCCAGCGGCGCGTGCCCCGGCTGCGCCGTGGCAAAGGGCAGGGACAGCAGCGCCGTGCCCAGCAGGATCATCAACAGGAAGCTGCCGGCGATCATCCGCGCCGGGGTCAGCCGTATACGAGCTTTCATAGAGGCGCTCCCTTCCGCCCTCTCCGGTCAGGATTTCCAGGTGCGGACGGAGAAGAGCACAAGTACCGGGTAAATCTCCAGCCGGCCGATCAGCATGGCCAGGGAGAGCAGGAGTTTGGAACCGTCAGAGAAGATGCTGAAGCTGCCCGTGGGGCCCACCAGGCCCATCCCCGGGCCGATGTTGGACAGGCAGGACAGCACTGCCGTGAAGCTGGTGGCGATGTCGTAGCCGTCAAAGGAGATCAGCAGGGTGAAGAGCAGGAGCAGCAGCATGTAAAACAGGAAGAACACATGCACGGCCCGAACGGTACGGTCGTCCACCCGGCGGCCGTCCAGCTGGATCCGGGTGACGGTCCGGGGCCGGACGGTCTGCCGCAGCTCCAGCAGGGCGGTTTTGCAGAGGATGGCCACCCGGGAGACCTTCAGGCCGCCGCCGGTGCTGCCGGCGCAGGCCCCGGTGAACATCAGCAGCACCAGCACCCATTTGCAGAACTCCGGCCAGAGGACAAAGTCCTCCGTGCCGAAGCCGGTGGTGCTGATGATGGTGGCGACGTTGAAAAAGGCGTGGCGCAGGGCGGTGAGAAAGCCGTAGCGCCCGGTGATCCCCAGGGTGATCAGCAGCGTGGCCCCGGCCACGATGCAGCCGTACCAGCGCAGCTCCTCGCTTTTCAGCGCGTCCCGGACCCGGCCCAGGAACAGCAGGAAATACAGGTTGAAGTTGACCCCGAAGAGCAGCATGAAAACGGCGATGACCATCTCGATATACGGGCTGTTGAAGGAGCCGATGCTGGCCGCCCGGGTGGAAAAGCCCCCGGTGCCGGCGGTGGCGAAGGAGTGGAGCAGCGCGTCATAGAAATCCATGCCCCCCAGCAGGAGGAGAAGCGTCTGCGCCAGGGTCATGCCGATGTAGATCAGATAGAGGATGAACGCGGTCCGCCGGGTGCGGGGGACCAGCTTGCCCACCGTGGGGCCGGGGACCTCCGCCCGCATGATGTGCATGGAGTGTTCCCCGCTCATGGGCAGCACCGCCATCACGAACACCAGCACGCCCATGCCGCCGATCCAGTGGGTGAACAGGCGCCAAAACATGTCCGCCCGGGAGACGGCGTCAAAGTCCGTCAGGATGGAGGCCCCGGTGGTGGTGAAGCCGGAGACCGTCTCAAACAGCGCGTCGATATAAGAGGGGATGCTGCCGCTGAGCACAAAGGGCAGCGCCCCGATCAGGGACAGGAGCAGCCAGCCCAGACCCACGATCACAAAGCCCTCCCGGGCGAAAAAGCTGCTCTGCCGGGGCTTGAAGCGGGTCAGAATAAAGCCCAGCGCCCCGGAGAGGGCGGCGGTGAACAGATAGTTGTAAACCTTCTCCCCGTAGAGAAGCCCGGTGAGCAGGGGGAGCAGCAGAAGCCCGGCCAGGATCAGAAAAATCAGACCCAGCACGCGGCAGATCATTCGGATGTTCATCAGCTCTCCTCAACCATGGCGTCGATATCGTTCAGCCGGCCGGCGGCGGTGACCACTACGGCGTGGTCCCCGGGGAAGATGCGGGTATTGCCGTCGGGGATGATGCTGTGGCTGCCCCGGATCACGGCGCAGACGAGGATGTTCGGCTTGAGCCGCAGATCCCGCAGCGGGACGCCCACGCAGGCGGCGTCCTCCCGGACTTTGAACTCCAGGGCCTCCACCTTGCCGTCGGCCAGGCGGTACATGGTCTCCATGCTGCTGCCCCGGGAGTTGCTCATGGCCCGGACGTAGCGGGCCAGCTGCTGGGCGATCAGGTCCTTGGGGGAGACGATGCACTCCAGCCCCGAGCTCTCCAGGATCTCCGTGTAGTGGTCCCGGTTCACCTTGGTGACGATCTTATCCACATGGCAGCTCTTGGCGTAGAGAGAGGTGATGATGTTGTCCCCGTCGTCCCCGGTGAGGGCCACAAAGGCGTCCGCCCGGTTGAGCCCGTCCTCCAGCAGCACGTCGCTGCGGGTGGCGTCCCCCCAGGTGACGCGGGCCTTGGGGATCAGGTCGCAGAGCTGGTCGCAGCGCTCCCGGCTGCGCTCGATCAGCGTCACGTCCATGCCGCTCTCCAGCAGAAGCCGGGTCAGGTAGACGGCGATCCGGCCGCCGCCCATGATGATCACCCGCCGGACGGGCTTTTTATACAGCCCGGTGGCGATAAAGAAGCGGCGCAGCTCGTTGGTGGTGCCGGTGATGCTCAGCTTGTCCCCCGGATGGAGGACAAAATTGCCGTTGGGGATCAGCGCCTCGCCGCCCCGCTCCACCACGCCGATCAGCACCCGGGCGCCGGACTGCTGCTGCAGCTGCTTCAGCGGAATCCCGTCCAGCCGGCCGCCTTCCCGGACCCGGTACTCGATGATTTCCAGGCTGCCCTTGGAAAAGGAGTCCACCCGGACGGCGCTGGGGAAGTGGAGAATGCGGGAGATCTCCTTGGCGCACTCGTATTCCGGGTTCAGCAGCACGGACAGGCCCAGCGCCTCCCGGAGAAACTCCGTCTGGCTCAGGTATTCCGGGTCCCGGACCCGGGCGACCACGTGCCGGGTGCCCAGCTTCCGGGCGGAGATGCCGCAGATCATGTTGACCTCGTCCTGCTCCGTGGCGGCCAGCAGCAGATCCGCCTCTGCCGCGCCGGCCTCCCGCAGCGTCTCCGGATTGGTGGCGCTGCCCTCCACGCAGATCACGTCCAGCGTGTTGGAGAGAAGGGTGACGATCTCCGGGTCCCGGTCGATCACGGTGATGTCGTGCCCCTCCTGGGCGAGAATGGTGGCCACAGAGTGGCCGATCTTTCCGGCCCCGGCAATCAGAATTTTCATACGGGAATCCATGGCAGCTCCTATCCGCCCCGGCCGGGGCAAAACATGCAGGAAAAACTTTACCTATTTTAACACCTTTTTCCCCGTTTGTACAGAGAGAGAAAAGGCCGCGCCGCGCCGTATGCAGGGCGTTTTTGCCCGCTTGCGAAACGGGGCGGACTGTGATAAGATAGGCCGGAAAACGGCGGGAGAGAGGCAGGCGGCATATGTTTACAGGCTTTACCAAGGAGGCCAGCGATTTTCTCTGGGAGCTGGCGTTCAACAACGAGCGGAGCTGGTTCAAGCCCCGGAAGGAGCAGTTTGACCGCTGCCTGGGGGAGCCCTTCAAGGAGCTGGCCCTGGAGACAAGGCGGCTCATGGAGGAGCGGTATCCGGGCTATGGCTGGCAGCTGCACATCTCCCGCATCTACCGGGACGCCCGGCGGCTCTACGGCCGGGGCCCGTACAAGGACCATCTCTGGTTCTCCCTTCGGCGGGGGGACTGCCCGGAGGAGGGGATGGGCTTCTGGTTCGAGATCAACGCCGCCATGTATCTGTACGGCGCGGGGGCCTATGAGGTCACGCCCGGACAGATGGAGGCCTTCCGGCAGGCTCTGGCGGCAAACCCCGCCCGCTTCGAGCGCCTGGCCCTGGAGGTGGAGGCGATGGGGGACTTTGCCCTCACCGGCGAGGAGTACAAGCGGCCCAAAGGGGACCTGGGCCCGGTGCTCAACAAGTGGTACAACCGCAAGTGGATCGGCCTGGAGCGGAGCCTGGATTTCGGCGGCGCGCTGCTGACGCCGGAGCTGCCGCAGCTGCTGGCGGAGAGCTTCGGCAAGCTCATGCCTCTGTACGACTTTTTCACGGAGGTCTTCCGCGCTGCCCCGGCGGGGAAAAAGTAAAAAGGCAGCCCTGCCGAAGACCGGCAGGGCTGTTTTTATAACTCACAGGATCTCGTTGATAGAGGCCTCGATTTTCTTGGCCACGTCCTCCGGGACGATCTTCTTGCTGACGACCAGATCGAAGATTTCTCCGCAGGATTTGCTGTTGAAGAGCTTAATAGGGTACTTCATGATGTTGGGGGCGTACTGCTTGATGATGGCCACGGCCTTGGGGTTACTGAAGCATTCTTTGACAGTGAGACTTCTGAAATCCATGGGACGTCCTCCTTAAAATTTGGTTTCGGCGGCTCTTCCGCTAAGAGCAGTATACCATATTTTGGAGCGGGAGGCAAGAAAACTATTTCCCTCCGGGAAAATCTGTGCTATACTGAAAGCACAGAGAAAAGCACCGAGAAACGGAGGGCCTTATGGATAAGTTCATAAAAAAGCTCCTGGCGTTCGCGGCGGCGGGGACAGCCGCTGTCTTTGCCCACCTCTTTGTGAAGGACCGGATGGAGTTCGGCTCCTCCTATAAGCGCCCGGGCAGATGGTATTGAAGGCTCAAACCCCGGCTGGCTTCCCACGAAGCCAGCCGGGGTTTTCATAGAAGGGTTTTCAGCACCGCCTCAGCGCAGCGCATGCCGTCTACCGCGGCGGAGCTGATGCCGCCGGCGTAGCCGGCGCCCTCCCCGCAGGGGTAGAGCCCGGAGACGGAGGAGCTCAGGTCCGGCCCCCGGAGGATGCGCACAGGGGAGGAAGAGCGGGTCTCCGGCCCGGTGAGCACTGCGTCCGGCGCGGCGAAGCCCCGGAGCTTTTTGTCCAGCTCCGGCAGAGCCTGGGCCAGAACGGAGCAGATCTGCTCCGGCAGAACCTCCCGGAGATCCCCCCAGACCACGCCGGGCCGGTAGCTGGGGCGCACGGAGCCGGGGCCCGCGCTGGGCCGCCCGGCCAGGAAATCCCCCGCCAGCTGGGCCGGCGCCCGGTAGTCCCCGCCGCCGTAGGCAAAGGCCCGGCGCTCGATCTCCCGCTGCCAGTGCATCCCGGCGAGGGGCCCGGAGCCGGGGAAATCCTCCACCCCCAGAGTGACCAGCAGGGCTGAATTGGCGTTCTCTCCGTCCCGCCGGGAATTGCTCATGCCGTTGGTGACCACGCCGCCCGCCTCCGAGGCGGAGGCGAAAACCTCGCCGCCAGGGCACATGCAGAAGGTATAGGCGCTGCCGCCGCCAGGCAGGCGGACGTGCAGGGAGTAGTCCGCCGAGGGCAGTTCCCCCCGCGCCCGGCCGTACTGGGCCAGGTCGATGGCGGCCTGCTTGTGCTCGATGCGCACGCCCATGGAAAAGGGCTTGGGCGAGAGCGGGACGCCCTGCTCCAGCAGCGTCTCAAACAGGTCCCGGGCGGAGTGGCCCGCGGCCAGGATCAGCCGGTCGCAGGGGATCAGACGCTGCCGGCCTCCCTGGCTGACCAGGGCCCCGGTCACGGCCCCGTCCCGGATCTGCAGCCGGTCCAGCCGGGTCTCAAAGAGCACCTGGCCCCCCAGGGCCAGGATATGCCGCCGGATGTTCTGGACCACGTCGATCAGAATGTCCGTCCCGATGTGGGGCTTGGCGTCGTACAGGATGCTCTCCGGCGCGCCGTGGGCGGCAAACTGCTCCAGGACCCAGTGCAGCCGGGGATCGTGGATGCCGGTGTTCAGCTTCCCGTCGGAGAAGGTGCCCGCGCCCCCTTCGCCGAAGAGGCTGTTGCTCTCCGGGTCCAGCCGGCCCCCGGCCCGGAAGGCCTCCACCGCCGCCTTACGCCGCAGAGCCTCCTGCCCCCGCTCCAGCACCAGGGGCTTTGCCCCCGCCATGGCCAGCACCAGCGCGGCGAACATCCCCGCCGGGCCAAAGCCCACGATCAGCGGGGACCGGTCCGGCTGCGCCTGGGGGATCGTGTACACAGGCTCCCGGTAGGGGCCGATGTCCCGGTCCCGGTTCCGGGCGAGGAAGCGGTCCTCGTCCCCGTCCAGGGCCAGGGCGGCGGAGCAGACATAGAAAATGTCCTCCTTGCGCCGGGCGTCCAGCGATTTTTTCACCAGGCGGAGATCCGTGATCCGCTCCGGGCTGACCCGGAGTTTTTTTGCCGCCCGCTGTTTTAAAAGCCCGGGCTCCTCGCCGGGCCGAAGCTTCAGCCCCCGAACCAGGATCATCGGCCCAGCCTCCCGGCCACATAGCCGCTGGCCCAGGCCCACTGGAGGTTGTAGCCCCCGCAGTCCCCGTCCACATCCAGCACCTCGCCGCAGGCGAAGAGGCCGCCCCGGCGCAGGCTCTCCAGCGTCTCCGGGTCAAAGCCCTTGGTCCTAACGCCGCCGGCGGTGACCTGGGCGCTGTCAAAGCCCTCCGCGCCCCGGACCGGCAGGACGAAATCCTTGCAGGCCTCCGCCGCGTGCCGGAGCTCCGCCTCCGTCAGGGAGGACAGGGCGGCCGCGGCGTCCAGGCCGCTGTATTTTACCAGCATCCGGCCCAGCCGGTTGTGGACCATGCCGGTGAACAGCTCCGAGACCGGCAGGGAGGGCAGCGTGTCCCGGCGGGCGCGGAGCAGCTCCTCCGCCTGGGGACCGCGGATCTTCCGCAGAAAGTCCAGGTGCAGGCTCAGCTCCCCCTCCGCCGTGGAGGCGGCCCGGGACAGGTCAAAGATCGCGGGGCCGGAAACGCCCCGGTCGGTAAACTGAATGTCCCCCTGGCTCTGGGCCAGCAGCCGCCTGCCCAGGACCAGGCGGGCGGCCCCGTCGGCCCGGACGCCCTTGAGAGAGCGGGGATAGGCCGGGTCCGTCAGCAGCGGGGTGAGCGCCGGATAGAGCCGGGTGCGCTCATGGCCCAGCTTGGAGAGCAGCTGGTATCCGTCCATCACGCCGCCCAGCCTGGCCCCTGCGGCTCCGCCGCAGGCCACGATCACCTGGGCGGCGGGGATCACCGCCTCGTCGGTAAGCAGCCGGTAGCCCTGCCCGGCCTGCCGGATCTCCCGCACGGGGCAGCCGGTGAGCAGCTCCACCCCCCGCTGCTCCAGGGCGAAGCGCAGCACGTCCAGCACGCTGTTGGCCGCGTCCGACAGGGGATACACCCGGCCGTCCGGCTCCGTCACCGTCACCAGGCCCAGGGTGTGGAAAAAGTGCAGGACCGCCTCCGGCGGCAGGCGCTTCAAAACGGGGGCGGCAAAAGCGGCGTCCTCCCCGTGGTAATGGGCGGGGGAGGCGTTAAGGTTGGTGAGATTGCAGCGGCCGTTGCCGGTGGAGAGCAGCTTGCGCCCCAGGCGCTGCTGCCGCTCCAGGAGAAGCACCCGGTTGTCCTTGTCCGCAGCGGCGGTAAGCGCCGCCATCATGCCGGAGGCGCCCCCTCCGATGACTGCCACATGGTTCATAAGCAGGCCTCACAGAAAAGTTCTCTTTTGCCGGACGCAGACAGGGTAAAGCGTCCGGCGGCTCGTACAGCCTGTATTATAGCAAGCGGAAGCGCTTTGCGCAAGAGGCGGCAAATCGTGGGAAAAAACACGGGCGGCGTTGACAGAAGCCCCTGTTTTGAAGTATAATAATACGACTTTTTCTTTGTTTTCGCACGGCGGAGGTGAGGGCCTTTGGGCAAGACAAGATTTCTCTTTCAGCGCACGGAGAAGAAATATCTGCTCTCCGCCGAACAGTACGGGCGGCTGTGGCCCCGGCTCAGCGGCGCCCTGGAGCCGGACGAGTATTTCCGCAGCACCGTGTGCAGCCTCTACTATGACAGCGAGAATTACAGCCTGATCCGGCACTCCATCGACGGCCCGGTTTACAAAGAGAAGCTGCGCCTGCGCAGCTACAATGTGCCCGGCCCGGAGGACCCGGTGTTCGTGGAGCTGAAGAAGAAGTTCAAGGGCGTGGTGTACAAACGCCGGGTGGAGATGACGGCCCGCCAGGCGGCGGCGTATCTGGCCGGACAGGCGGCGGCGCCGGAGCCGGGCCAGACCACCCGGGAGATCGACTGGTTCCTGCGGCAGTACAGGCCCTCGCCCAAGGCCTTTGTGGCCTGCGAGCGGACGGCCTACCGGTCCAAGGAGGACCCGGAGCTCCGGGTGACCTTTGACCGGGATATCCGCTGGCGGGAGACGGAGCTGGACCTCACCGCCGGGAGCGGGGGCGAGGCGCTCCTGGCCCCCGGGCAGGTGCTCATGGAGATCAAGATCCCCGGCGCCGCCCCGATGTGGCTGGCCCGGATCCTCAGCGAGGAGCGGCTCTTCCCGGTGAGCTTCTCCAAATACGGCGTCTGCTACCGGGAGAACATCCTGAAAGAAACGGAAAACGGAGTGATTTTCGGTGCTTGACAGCATTATAGCCCCGGTGATGAGCCTCAGCGCTTTTCTGATCTGCATGCTCACGGCCATCGTCCTGGGGATCCTTACGGCCCTGGTCTTTATGGCCAGCAGCCGGCACAGCGGCTCCTGGGCCCAGTCGCTGGCCCTGCTCCCGCCTATCGTCACCCTGGTGATCATGATGGTCAACGGCAACATCGGCGCGGGGCTGGCCGTGGCGGGCACCTTTGCCCTGGTCCGCTTCCGGAGCGTGCCGGGCAGCGCCAAGGAGATCGCGGGCCTGTTCATGACGGTGGCCATCGGCCTGGCCTGCGGCATGGGCTATGTGGCCTATGCGGGCCTGTTCTTCGTCATCATGGCGGTGCTGGTGTTTACCCTGGGCAAGCTCCGCTTTGGGGAGGCCGGCCGGGCCCACCGGCAGCTGAAGATCATGATCCCCGAAAACCTGGACTATGAGGGGCTTTTTGACGATCTGTTCGAGAAATACACCGTCAGCCATGAGCTGGTCAAGGTCCGCACCACCAACGTGGGCACCCTCTATGAGCTGACCTATGACATCCGGCTGAAGAGCGACCAGGTCAGCAAGGAATTTATCGACGAGATCCGCTGCCGCAACGGCAATCTGAATATCATCTGCGGCCGGGAGGCAGATCTGGAGCTGATGTAGGGAGGCGCCATGAAGAAATTCGCGTGGGCGGCGCTGCTGCTGGCGGCGCTGCTGCTGGCCGGATGCGCCGCCGGAGAGAGCGGCGGGACCGGCATGACGGAGATCGTTTTGGACGACAGCGGGATCAAGATCACCGGCGGCGGCGCGAAAGCCGCCGGCAAGGTGGTCACCATCTCCGCCGTGGGGAGCTATTCCGTCTCCGGCAGCCTCAGCGAGGGGCAGCTGGTGGTGGACACCGGGGACGAGGCCATGGACGTGACGCTCGTCTTTAACGGCGTGGAGATCAGCAACTCCACCGGCCCGGCCCTCCATATCCGCCAGGCGAAGAACGCCCGCCTCCAGCTGGCCGAGGGCAGCGTCAACCGGCTGACCTCCGGCGAGGGTATGCCCGCCCGCCGGGCCAGCCCGGACGCCAGCGGCGCAGCACTCTACGCCGAGGACGATCTGGACATCGACGGGCCCGGCGCGCTGGAGGTCTGGGGCTATATCAACAACGGCATCGGCTGCAAGAACGATCTGGACATCAATGACGGCAGCCTGTCTGTCTACGCGGTGAACAACGGCATCCGGGGCGCCGACTCGGTGGAGATCAAGGGCGGTGAGCTGCGAATAGAGGCGGCCAACGACGGCGTCAAATCCAGCACCGCTGATGAAGAAGGCAAGGGCACGGTGCGCATCTCCGGCGGCAGCCTGGAGATCAGCGCCGGGGGCGACGGCGTATCCGCCGAGACGGAGCTTTTCGTCGAGGGCGGCAGCCTGACCGTCAGCGCCGCGGGGGACCCGGCCCAGGTCAGCAGCAAGGCCCTGAAGGGCAAAACCGGCGTGACCGTCAGCGGCGGGACCCTGGTCCTCAGCGCGGCCGATCACGCGCTCCACAGCGGCGGTCCCCTGACCGTCAGCGGCGGGGAGATCAGCGCCGTCTCCACCGCCGGGAAGGCCGTCGCCGCCCACGGGGACATTCAAATCTCCGGCGGGACGCTGAACCTGGATGCCCTGGAGGACGGTATAGAGACCCCGGAGAACATCGCGATCAGCGGCGGCACGGTCCAAATTCTCGCCGGGGACGACGGGCTCCAGTCCGGCGAGGCCAACACCGGCCGGGGCAGCCTCCGCCTCAGCGGCGGGGAGCTGACCGTCAGTGCCAAGGGCCGGGCGCTCAACGTCCGGGGCGGCTTCACCTTGGACGGGGGCTCCCTCTTCGCCCTGGGCGGCTCGGACAAGGTGACCGTCCCCTCCGACGGGGAGCAGCCCTGCATCCATGTGGGCTGGGCCGGCGTGGCCGGGGACGAGACGGCCCTGCTGACGGCAGAGGGCGAGACCCTGCTCAGCCTCACGGCGGCCTACCCCTATCACGTGATCCTGCTCTCCTGCCCGGAGCTGACGCCGGAGGGAGCGTACCGCTTCTCCAAGGGGCTCACGGATATAGACGTCACGGCCCAGCTGCCCGGCGGAGGAAAATAAAAAACCGGAAAAACAAAGACCGTCCCTGTGATTTTCACCATGAAAATCACAGGGACGGTTCTTTTTCTCCGATCAAAGCCAGCTTTTCCTCCCGGCTCAGCCGCTTGATCTGCGCCTCCCGGCGCATGGCCTCCCCAGGCGTGGCGTAGGTCTCGTAATAGACCAGCGCCACTGGCCGGCGGGAGCGGGTGTATTTGGCGCCCTTGCCAGCATTGTGGGCCTTCAGCCGCCGGTCCAGGTCCGTGGTCCAGCCGGTGTAGAGGCTGCCGCCGGCGCAGCGGAGAATATAGGTATAGCTGACGGGGGCCGAAGCCGGACCGGTTTCTGAGGGCATCTTTTTCTCCTTCAGCGGCGCACCTGCCGGATGTTCTTCTCAAATTTGGACCGTGGGCCCAGCACCTCCCGGCCGCAGCCCAGGCATCGCAGGCGAAAATCCGCCCCTGTGCGCAGAACCTGCCAATCCTTGCTGCCGCAGGGGTGGGCTTTTTTCATGCTGAGAATGTCTCCCACTTGAATATCCATGCCCGCGTCTCCTCCCAAGGCCTATTTTTTGATCTCTTCCCAGTAGCGCCGGGCGGCCTGCTCGGTTTTGTTGTCGCCGTACTCGTAGTAGCGGGCGTTTTTCAGCGCGTCCGGCAGGTATTGCTGCTTCACCCAGCGGTGGGGGAAATCGTGGGGATACTTGTAGCCCTGCTCCCGCTCAAAGCCCGTGCCGTCGGCGTGGACGTTCTGGAGCTCCCGGGGGATGGGGCCGGTGCGGCCCGCCCGGATATCTGCCAGGGCCCGGTCGATGGCCACGCAGGCGGTGTTGGATTTGGGGGCCGTGGCCAGCAGCAGGCAGGCCTCGGCCAGGGGCAGACGCGCCTCCGGCAGGCCCAGCTGCAGGGCTGAATCCACACAGGCCTTGACAATGGCCGCCGCCTGGGGGTAGGCCAGGCCGATATCCTCGCTGGCGGAGCAGAGGATCCGGCGGCAGGCGCCGGTCAAATCCCCGGCCTCCAGCAGCCGGGCCAGATAGTGCATGGCGGCGTCCGGGTCCGAGCCCCGGAGGGATTTCATCAGGGCGGAGAGAATATCAAAATGGTCGTCCCCGTCCCGGTCATAGCGCATGGCGCTGCGCTGGGAAATGGCCACCGCATCCGCCAGGCTGATCTGCTCCCGCCCGCCGGCGGCGGAGAAGAGCAGCTCCACGGAATTGATGGCCTTGCGCACGTCCCCGCCGCAGGCGGCGGCGATCCGGACCGTCACGCCCTCTTCCAGGGTCAGCGGCCTGTCCCGCCGGCTGTTCAGAATGGCCACGGCCCGGAGCACCGCCTGCTCCGCCTCCTCCGGCAGGACCTGCTTGAACTCAAAGACCGTGGAGCGGCTGAGAATGGCGTTGAACACGCAGAAATAGGGGTTTTCCGTGGTGGAGGCGATCAGGGTGATGCGCCCGTCCTCGATAAATTCCAGCAGGGACTGCTGCTGCTTTTTGTTGAAATACTGGATCTCGTCCAGATACAGCAGCACGCCGCCGGGGGCCAGCAGAGTGTCCAGCTCGTCGATGATGCGCTTAATGTCGGCGATCCCGGCGGTGGTGGCGTTCAATTTCCGCAGGCTCCGGTTGGTGCGCTCGGCAATGATCCGGGCCACGGTGGTTTTCCCGGTGCCGGAGGGGCCGTAGAAGATCATATTGGGGATCTGGCCGCTTTCCACAATCCGGCGCAGCAGGCCGTCCGGCCCGAGAATGTGCCGCTGCCCCACCACGTCCTCCAGACTGGTGGGCCGGATCTCGTCCGCAAGGGGCTTATACATGCCGCCGCCTCCGCCTTACAGGCGGTCGAAGCCGCCGTCCTCCGGCGGCTCATAGCGGTCCCGGCCCAGACGGTCAAAGCCGTCGTCCGGCTGGGCCTTCGCCGGCTTCTCCCCCTGCCGGAGGTTGGCCAGCAGGATCCAGCAGCACAGCAGCTGCAGAGCGGCGGTGCCCAGGAACATAAGCTGCATGCCGAAATAGCGGGCGTCGGCAACGGTCATGATGCAGACGGAGCAGGAGATCATGCAGAAAAACAGGGTCCGCCAGCCGTTGGCCGAGTCGAAGAAAAAGCCGGCCAGACGGAAAAAGGCGGCCAAAGCCAGCACGATGGCCACAAACTCGATCACATAGGACCAGATGACGCTGTTGATGGAATTGGCCTTATAGCTGACTACCAGCCAGAAGGAAAAGAAGAGCACCGGCAGGCAGGCCACGGCGCACAGACGGCCCCGGCGGCGTAGGGGCGGCTTGTTGGCCTGGGAGAGGAGCCAGGGGTAGCTCAGGCCGAAGCAGAAGGCCAGCGCCGCGAGGATCCGGAGCAAAACCGCGTCCTCATCCGTCTCACAGGTGGCCACCAGGATCAGGCTGCCCAGGCAGATCAGACCGCCGGCGGCCCAGCGGAGGATCGCATACAGCCGCCCCGGATTGGCGAAGGTCTCGCAGAAATCCTCCGACGGGAAGCGGCGTTTGTTCCGCTCCTGGTCGATAAAGCGGAGGAAGAGCAGGGCCGCGGCGATCAGATACAGGACCACCAGCACGTGAAAAAAGCTCCGCTCGGCGAGACCCTGGTCGTTAAAAGCCAGCTGGTCCTGAAGCCAGCGGACAAACACGCCGAAAGCGCCGGCCCCTGCCACATAACAGCAGATTTCCAGCGTCCGGTGCAAGTCTTTAAGCGTTTTATGCTGCATATTCCAGCTCCTGTTTCCATATTGATAGTTTGGGACGGCAGAGCCGGAGGGGTGCCGCCGCTGCCCTCATTCTAAACTTATTTCCCTACTCAGTCAAGCACAATCGGAGGAACGACCGTGAAAAAGACCTTGGTTCTGGCGTATTTGGCCCTCTTTATCTGCTTTTTTCTGCCTTTTTTAGATCTGAACGGGCCGGGCCTGAAGCTGCCCGCCCCGCCGGAGGAGACAAGCCCCGTCCCGCAGGAGAGCGCCCCGCCGGAGCCCGCTCCCAGCCCGGAGCCCGCCCCCGCCGCGGCCAGGGCGCTGACGGCGGCTGCCGCGCCGGAGACGCTCCGGGTGCAGCTGCCGGACGGGACGGCGGAGACGATGGACATGCAGGACTATCTCACGGGGGTGCTGGCCGCGGAGATGCCGGCCTCCTTTGAAAAAGAGGCGCTGAAGGCCCAGGCAGTGGCGGCCCGGAGCTACGCCCTCTACTGCGCCGGAGCACGCAAGCACGGCCAGGCGGACGTCTGCACGGACTTCGCCTGCTGCCAGGCCTGGCAGAGCCGGGCGGAGCGGCAGGAGAAGTGGGGGGAAAACTTCGCTTTTTATGAGGAAAAGCTGCGCGCCGCCGTGGGAGAGACGGAGGGGCGCTATCTGAGCTATCAGGGCAGCCCCGCCTTTGCCGCCTTCCACGCCTCTTCCGCCGGGGCCACGGAGGACAGCGGCGAGATCTGGAACCCGGTGCCCTATCTGGTGAGCGTCTCCAGCCCGGAAGACGCCGGGACCGTGCCCAACTACATCAGCACCCTGGACTGCGCGGCCCTGGATTTCCGGGACGCGCTCCTCTCCGCCTACCCGGAGGCGGATTTCACCGGCGAGGAGAGCGGTTGGATCGGCCCCGTCGACCGGGACGCCAGCGGCCGGGTGCGCAGCGTCCTGCTGGGCGGACTGAGCGTCCCAGGGACGGAGCTGCGCAGCCTCTTCTCCCTGCGCTCCACCGCCTTTGAGCTCAGCTACAGCAATGGCCGCTTCCTGTTTACTGTCACAGGAAACGGCCATGGGGTGGGCATGAGCCAGTACGGGGCCCAGGTGATGGCGAAAAACGGCGCGGGTTACGCTGAAATTCTGGCGCATTATTATCCGGGCACAGAACTTAGCTGACTTTCTTATAGGTGCAGAAGCGGTAGGCAATGCCGTCCTCCTCCTGCCAGGGCTCGGCCTGGGCCAGCCGCCAGCCGGGCTCTTGGTCCAGGTTGGGGAAAAAGCTGTCCGAGACAGGGGTCAGGGCGATCCGGGTCACATGCACCGTGTCCAGATAGGGGAAAAACTGCCGGTAAACGCTGGCTCCGCCGATCACCAGGCAGCGCGCATAGGCCCGGGCGGCGGAGAGGGCCTCCTCCGTGCTGTGGACCACCTGGGCGCCCTCGATTTCCAGCGCCTGCCGGGTGACCACAAGGTTCGGCCGCCCCTTCAGCGGCCGGCCGCCGGGAAAATCCGCCAGGGTCTTCCGGCCCACGATCACCGCCGCGCCGGCGGTGAGGGCCCGGAAATGGGCCCGGTCCGCCTTCAGGACCACCGGCTGGGTGCCGCCGCAGCCGATGCCCCAGTCGGAATAGACCGCAACGACCGCTTCCATCACAGGGCCACCGGGATCTTGCCGTTAAACTCGGAATACTGGTAGTTCTCTATGGTGAAGCTGTCCCGGGTGAACTGGTAGAAATCCGTCACACTGGGGTCCAGCTTGAAGGTGGGAGCGGGCTTGGGCTCGTTTTGGATGATCTCCTGGATGGCAGGCACGTGCCGGTCGTAGATATGGGCGTCGGCGATCACGTGGACAAACTCCCCCGGCTCGAAGCCGCTGACCTGGGCCACCATCATGGTCAGGATAGCGTACTGCACCACGTTCCAGTTGTTGGCGGCCAGCATGTCCTGGGAGCGCTGGTTCAAAATGGCGTTGAGCTTGCTGCCGGTGACGTTGAAGGTCATGGAGTAGGCGCAGGGGTAGAGGGCCATCTCCGACAGGTCGGCAAAGTTATAGATGTTGGTCATGATGCGCCGGGAGGCGGGGTTGTGCTTCAGGTCCCAGAGCATCTTGTCCACCTGGTCCATGTCCCCTTCCGGATAGTGGTGCTTCACCCCCAGCTGATAGCCGTAGGCCTTGCCGATGGAGCCGTTCTCGTCCGCCCAGGCGTCCCAGACCCGGGTGCGCAGGTCGTGGACGTTGTTGCTCTTGGCCTGCCAGATCCACAGCAGCTCGTCCACGGCGGACTTCCAGAAGGTGCGGCGGATGGTGAGGATGGGAAACTCCTGGGACAGGTCATAGCGGTTCACGATCCCAAATTTTTTGATGGTGTGGGCGGGGGTCCCGTCCTCCCAGCGGGGGCGGACCTCCCGGTCGGTATCCCAGATGCCGTTGTCCAGAATGTCCCGGCAGTTCTGGATGAAGATCTCGTCTGCTCTGCTCATAAAACACCTTTCCGCCGCCCAAAACGGGCGGCTCTTGTCATTAGGGTGATAAGCGGGGGGCCCCGCGAAGCCGCGCAAAGCGCACGCCGTTATTATAGCATAAGCACCGCCGTTTGTCCATCCGAATAGAATGGCCCGGAGGTGATACAGGTTTGAAATTCGCGGTGCTTGGCGGAGACAGGCGTTCGGCCCTCCTCTGCCAGATGCTGGACCGGGACGGGCACCGGGTGCAGTGCTTTGCCCTGGAGAAGGCGGAGTTGCCGGGAGAGATCCCCCGGGCGGGCTGCCTGCAGGGCTGCGTCTATGGGGCGGACTGCGTGATCCTGCCCACGCCGGCGGAGAAGGGGGGCCTGCTGAACGCGCCCCTCAGCGCGGAGAAGCTGCGTATGCAGGAGCTGCTGGAAGCCCTATGGAAAGGGCAGATCCTCATCGGCGGCCGTCTCAGCGAGGACAGCTGCCTGGCGGCGGTCCGGGGCAAGCTCCTGGTGGCGGACCTGATGGAGCGGCCGGACTTTGTCACGGGCAACGCGGCCATAACCGCCGAGGGGGCGCTGGAGCAGCTGATGACCCACAGCGAGAAGAGCCTCTGGGGCAGCCGCTGCCTGGTGCTGGGCTGGGGCCGGATCGGCCGTCTGCTGGCCCACCGGCTTGGGGGCCTGGGGGCGCAGGTGGCCGTGGCCGCCCGCCGGGGGGCGGACCGGGCCCTGGCCGGGGCCCTGGGCTTTCAGGCCCTGGAGTACCGGCAGCTGGAAGGGGAGATCGGCGAATTCGATTTCGTGATCAACACCGTCCCCGCCCGGGTGCTCACGGAGGCGATGCTCTGCTGCGCCGCCCCGGACACGGTGCTGCTGGAGCTGGCCTCGCCGCCGGGGGGCTTTGACCGGCGCCTGGCGGAGAACATCGGCCTGCGGGCCCTTGCCGCGCCGGGGCTGCCGGGAAAGTGCGCCCCCTATGCCGCAGCGCTGCTGATGCGGGACGCGGTCTACGCCGTGCTCCGGGAGCAGGAAGAATAGCGAGGGAGGAAAACTCAGTGAGCGAAAAGATCAGGCTGGGGCTGGCGCTCTGCGGCTCCTACTGTACATATGAAAAGCTCTTCGGGGCGATCCCCGCCCTGGCGGAGCGCTACGAGCTGGTGCCCATCATGAGCGACACCGCCGCCGAGACGGACAGCCGTTTCGGCACGGCGGCGGAGCACATCAAAAAGCTGATGCTCCTGACGGGGAAAAAGGTGGTGACCACCGTCGCCGAGGCGGAGCCCCTGGGCCCCGCCCGGCCCATGGACGCGCTGCTGATCGCCCCCTGCACCGGGAACACCCTGGCAAAGCTCAGCCACGGCGTCACCGACAGCGCCGTGACCATGGCGGCCAAGGCCCACCTGCGAAACGGGAAGCCGGTGGTGCTCGCCCTGTCCACCAACGACGGGCTCTCCGGCTCGGCGGAGAACATCGCCCGGCTGCTGAACCGGAAGAATTTCTACTTTGTCCCCTTTGCCCAGGACGACCCGGCGCACAAGCCCTGGTCCCTGCAGGCGGACTTCAGCCTCCTGGCGGAGACGGTGGAGGCCGCCCTGCAGGGGAAGCAGCTCCAGCCCCTGCTGGCACGGCAATAGACAAAAACAAGGCCGCGGTTTTTCCGCGGCCTTGAAGGGTTATTAACCGTTGGCTTGCTCTGTTTGAGGCGGGAGGTAGACGGCGTTCTCGTCATAGAGAAGCAGAAATTCCTCCAGGCAGAGGTTGTTTTCCATGATATAAGTTGCGGCGTCCACGCCCACATAGCGGAAGTGCCCCGGAATGCAGGAGGCGCCGTAGTAGGCCTCCTTCCCCTCCGGATAGCGGAGAATAAAGCCATACTCCGCGCAGTGCTCCAGCGCCCAGGCGTAGGAGGGGGAATCCAGGAAGGGCGTGTTGTCGATCTCGTTATAGGTCCCGTTGTACGCGCCGTTGTCTGTCAGGTCCAGGGCCAGACCGGTCTGGTGCTCGTTGACGCCGGGGGCGTGGAAAATGGTCCCGTTCAGGGCGGCGGCCGCTTCCGCGCTGCCCAGCTTCTGGATCTGCTCGGTGTAGTGGGTCAGGCAGTACTCAAAATTCCGGTAGCCCGCGGCGGCATACATGGGATAGCCCGCGTCCCGGGCGCCCTGGATAAACGCGTTGGCCGCGTCCGAGGCCCGGCGCTCAAAGCCCTGCCCCTCCAGGCCGCCGTATTCCGGAATATATTCATGGATGCTGTTATAGGAATTGGCCACGAGGAATTCCCAGCTGGTGATATCCACGTCCGGGGGCGCAGGCAGGCCCAGGGCCGCGGCCCGGCTCTCCGGCGTGGCGGGGGGCTCCGGGGTGGGCTCCGGCGTAGGCTCGGGGCTGGGCTCCGGCGTGACAACGACCGCCTCGGCGGGCGCTTCCGTCCCGGCGGCCGGCTGGCTGCCGGAGCCGCAGGCCGCCAGGGCGGGCAGACACAGAACGGCCGCCAGCAGGCAGGCCAGACAGAGGCGGAAAGAGGATTTCAGCGGTTTTTTCATCTCAACAAGCTCCTATCGAAAAAGGATAAAGCGCGTACTGTCCCTCAGTATAGCACAAAAGAGCCCGGGAAGGAAGAGCTATTTCAGCTTTTTTCGCAGCAGAAGCCAGACCGCCGCGGCCAGCCCCGCCTCCAGGGGATAGGCCAGGAAGAGCAGCTGCCCCACAGCCTGGGCGGTCTCCTCGGCCTGACGCCAAGCCTCCCCGGTGCCCACCCGGATGGGCAGGCAGGTATCCGTCGCCGGATAGAGCACAGAGACCGCGTTCTGGTTGCGGTGCCGGTAGCTGCAGACGGTCTCTCCCTCCCGGTTGACGATGAAGCGCAGGCTGTAGTCCCGCTCCTCCGGAAGCGCCTGGCCCTCCTCCCGGGAGATATAGGCCACAAAGTCCGCATAGTTGTCAAAAAGCAGGTCCTTTCGGTAAAGGCCGGTGTCCGTGGCCAGAAGCACATGGAAGGGCACAGTAGCCAGCATGGCCAGGGCGGCAAACAGGGCGCAGCGGCGCGCCAGCCGGTCCTGGGCCCGCTGCCGCTCCGTGCGGGGGAAGAAGGGCAGCCGCCGGCGGATAAGGACGTTGATCCCGGCGGCCAGGAGCAGGAAGACCGTACCGGACAGCGTGCCGTACAGGGGCCAGCTCAGGCCCCGGAGCCCCACCAGCCGGGACAGCCCGGCGGCGACGGCTTTCATGGGGAGGAGCAGCAGAGGCAGCGCCGCCCCGGTGAGGGCCGCGACGAGCAGATAGACCCGGCCGCCCCAGAGCGCCAGCTTCCGCTTGCTCTCCTCCACCGCTTCCCCCTCAAAATCCTCTCCCAGGGCGTTGAAGGCCAGGGCCAGGAACACCGCCTCCAGAACGGCGGCGCTCAGGAGAAACAGACAGGCCACATAGAAGCCCAGTTCCGCCCGGTTCAGGGCGTTGCAGATGGCGGCGGCGGGAACGCTCAGCAGGGCCAGCCCGGCGGCGGCCAGACTGCGGATCAGAAAGCCGCCGGTGCAGCGGCGCAGGAGATTTTGCAGCTCCCGCTCCGTCCGGGCCGCCGCCCGCTCCGCATAGGCGGGGCCGGGCTCCGCCCGCCGCTCGCCCCGGAGCAGCTCGTCGGCAGTGACGCCGAAAAGCTCCGCCAAAGCGGGGATCAGGCTCAGGTCCGGGAGCGTCTCCTCCCGCTCCCAGCGGCTCACCGCCTTATCGGACACGCCCAGGCGCTCCGCCAGCTCCCGCTGGGTCAGGCCCTGGGCCCGGCGCAGAGCCGCGATAAAAGAGCCGATGCTTTTCTTTTCCATAGGAATTCGTCTCCTTCTTTTAAGATGCCGAAGGCCTCCGGTGCTTTTACTCTACCATTCCGGCAGAAAAAAGACCAGCCCGCAGACCGAAAATCTCTCCCGGAAACCGAGAATTGACGAAAACCGACGGAACGCACAGCAAAAAAGGACCGACCAAAAAGGCCGGTCCTTTTTCTGTATGCGTCTATAGGCCGTTCAAGGCTCTTCGTCGTCCTCGTCCAGGTCGAACTCCAGGGTCTCGCCGCAGCCGGGGCACTGGATGGAGCCCTGGTTCAGCGTGTCCTCGTCAAAGCTCAGCTCCTGGCCGCAGTGGGGGCAGGTGACGTCGTATATCACGCCGTCAAATTCCGGCTCTTCGTCCCCGTCCTCCGTCCCGGCGCAGCCGGGGCAGCCGCCGCAGGGGCTGTCCTCCGGGTCGTCCGGCATGTCCAGCTGGCAGGTCAGCTCCTCCAGGTAGCTCAGGTCCTCGCTGATCTCGTCCAGCGCGCCGGCAAAGTCCAGATCCGAGGCCTGCAGGTCCTCCAGCTCGTGGGCCATATCGGCCAGCAGATCCGTCAGCGCCGCCCAGAGCCGGCCTTCCTTGGAGTCAGGCTGTACGCCCAGCCCCTCGGCCAGGCCCTTGAGGTACGCGGCTTTCTCTACGACAGTCATCCCAAAGCCTCCTTTACGGGGAACAAGTCAAGTTTCAGCTCAAGTTTACCAGACTGTAGACAAAGTTTCATTGCCTTCGCCGCAGAGCGGCGAAAAAAGTTTAAATCGTTTTTGAGGCAGCTTTGCCGCCTCAAAAACACTCTAAGGCGAGCAAGGCGAGCCCTCGCGCCGACCAAACGGGGCAACGCCCCTGCGATAAGCGCGAGTATCTCAAATGCGAGCCCAACGTAGCGCCCGCAGGCGCATTTCGGAGGCCAACCGCCCGAAGGGCGGCTCTTAGGCCGGAGATAAGTGGGTCGCATTTGAAGCGTGTCGCCTTTTGCGACACGCTCAGTTTACCCGGCTTCCACTGAAAATAAACGCTCAGGCTCTGGACAGATACTCGCCGGTGCGGGTATCCACCCGGATCTTTTCGCCCCGGTCGATGAACAGGGGGACTTTGATTTCCGCGCCGGTCTCCAGCGTGGCGGGCTTGGTGGCGTTGGTGGCGGTGTTGCCGGCAAAGCCCGGGTCCGTATCGGTGACCTCCAGCTCCACAAAGAAGGGGGGCTCCACGTTGAAAACCTTGCCCTTATAGGAGTAGATGGTGCACTCCATGTTCTCCTTGACGAACTTGAAATTGTCGCCCAGGACGGACTGATCCACCGGCTCCAGCTCATAGGTCTCCGGGTTCATAAAGTAGTACAGGTTGCCGTCGGAATAGCTGTACTCCATGGTCATCCGGTCCACGGTGGCGTTCTCAAACTTCGCGGTGGGGTTGAAGGAAGTTTCCGTGACGGCGCCGGTAATGACGTTCTTCATCTTGGTGCGCACGAAGGCGGCGCCCTTGCCGGGCTTCACGTGCTGAAACTCCACCACCTGCATGACCTGGCCGTCCATCTCAAAGGTGACGCCGTTTCTAAAATCGCCTGCTGTGATCATAAAAGGGACCTCCCGATCAAAAATTTATAAAAGGTTATAGATACATTAAGCCCTGCTATTTTACAGTATATCCGCCGTTTTTGCAAGTCTTATTTCCGTATTCGCGAAAAAACGGCCTTTCCCGGGGAAATTTACAGGATGATCAGGTCTTTCGGCGCCCGGGTGAGCAGCTCGCAGCCCTCCTGCCGGAGCACCATGACGTCCTCGATACGGACGCCGAAACGGCCGGGGAGATAGATGCCCGGCTCCGCGCTGACCACCGCGCTCTCCGGCATGGGAACCGTGCCGCTGGGGGAGGCGCCGGGGGCCTCGTGGATGTCCAGGCCCAGGCTGTGGCCGAAGCCGTGGCCGAAATAGGCCCCATAGCCCGCGTCGGCGATCACCTTCCGGGCGGCGCCGTCGATTTTCTTGCCGGGGATGCCTGCCCGGGCGGCGGCGATCCCCGCCAGCTGGGCCTTGAGGACGATGTCGTAGACCTGGCGCATCTCCTCGGTGGCGTGGCCCACGGCCACGGTGCGGGTCATGTCGGAGCAGTAGCCGTCCTTCAGGGAGCCGAAATCCATGGTGACGAAATCCCCGTCTTGGATCACCTCGTCCCCGGGGACCCCGTGAGGCATGCTGGTTTTGGCGCCGGTGACCACGATGGGGTCAAAGGAGTTGCCCTCGCTGCCGTGGCGCAGCATCCGGTAGACCAGCTCCGCCGCCACCTGCCGCTCGGTCATGCCGGGCCTGATCAGGGGCAGAGTCTCCTCCAGGGCGGCCTCGCTGATGCGCTGGGCCTGGGTCATGCTTTTCAGCTCCTCGTCCGTCTTGGAGGCCCGGAGCCGGGAGAAAATGCGCTGGGCGGGCTTGAAGGAACAGCCCAGCCGCTGCTCCAGGGCCAGGAAGCGGCCGTGGCTCAGGGTCTCCTCCTCCGCGCCCAGGGACTCCACCCCGGCCTCCGCCAGGTCCGCCTTGAGCAGCGCCAGGCCCGGGTGCTCCCGGTCGTACAGCTGCACCCGGACGCAGTCCGGCGCGGCCTGGGAGGCCGCCTCGATGTAGCGGGAGTCGGTGATCAGCCAGGCCTGCCGCCGGGCGACCAGCACGTAGCCGTCCGTAAAGGGGAATCCGGCGGCATAGCGCTGGTTCTTCTCCCCCACGATCAGCACGGCGTCCAGGCCCTCCCGGGCCAGCTCTTCCTGAATTCTCGCGATGTTGTTCATATACCTGTTTCCTCCGGTGTCGCCAGCGGGAAGCTCACCACAAAACGGGAGCCCTGCGGCTTATTTTGTCCGACCGTGATGCTGCCGCCGTAGGCCAGCACCGCGTCGTGTACAATGCTTAATCCCAGACCGCTGCCCCCGGCTTCCCGGGAGCGGGCCTTGTCCACCCGGTAAAAGCGGGAGAAGATGTTGGGCCGGTCCTCCTCGGGGATGCCGATGCCCGTGTCCTCCACACTGAGCTGGACCGTGTCCTCCAGCGCCTGAAGGCGCAGAATGACGCTGCCCTCGGGCACGTTGTATTTGATGGCGTTCTCGATCAGGTTGAAGATGATCTGGAAAATGTGGTCCTGGGTGGCCATGACCACGCAGCCCTCGTCCAGCTCGCTGTGGATGTGGACCTGCCGCTCCTTGGCCAGGGGCCGCAGGAAAACCAGCGCGTCCAGCGCCGCCTGCTTCACGTCCACCGGCTCCGGCGTCAGCTTCACCGTGGTGTCGTCCAGCCGGGAGAGGGACAGCAGCTTCTCGGTGGTCCGCTGGAGGCGCTGGGCCTCGTTGCCGATGTCGGTGACGAACTCCCGGACCGTGGCCGGGTCCATCCCCTCGTTCTGCACGATGCTGTCCGCCAGCAGGCGGATGGAGGCCAGGGGCGTTTTCAACTCGTGGGAGGCGTCGGACACGAAACGGCGGCGCTGCTGCTCCGTGCTCTCCAGCCGCTCGGTCAGCAGGTTGAACTCGGCGCCCAGCTCGGCGATCTCGTCCTGCCCCCGGATCGGATGGCGGTAGCTGTAGTCCCCGGCGGCCACCACCCGCATGGAGAGCACCAGCTCCCGCAGCCGGCGCATGATCAGCGCCATGAACAGGCAGGCGGTCAGCAGGGCAAAGGAGCCGATGACCACCGACAGGGTGCGGATGCGGCTTTGAAAGGAGAGGATGATCTCCGCCCGCTCGGCGTCGTGCTCGCAGAGGTATACCGCGCCGGTGATGGCCCCCTGGGAGCTCATGGGCATGGCGATGCCGCAGGAGAAGGCCGAATCGGAAAAGAGGGGGTGAAACACCGTCTGGCTGCGGGTGATGGCGGTGTAGACATCCGGAATATCCGTGACGACGCCGGTGGGCCCGCCGCTGTCATAGAGCACCAGGCCCTCGTCGTCGGTCACCAGGATCCGGGAAAAACCGCCGATATCCAGAAACCGCAGCACCTCCGCGATACTCTCCCGGTTGAGCCGGTCCAGGCTGGAGAGGGAGGAGGAGAGCACCGCCGCCTGACCGGTGAGAGAGCTGCGCTTCTCCTCCAGCACCGCGTCCCGGGAGGAGATGATGGGGTAGGTGTTCAGCAGCACCAGCAGCAGCACCAGCAAAACGGTCACAAAGGCGATAAATTGAACGCGAAGACTGCGCATGCGCCTGCCTCCTCAGTCGGCGAAGTAGTAGCCCACGCCCCACTTGGTGATGATATACTGGGGCTTGGCCGGATTCAGCTCCAGCTTCTCCCGGAGCCGGCGAATGTGCACGTCCACCGTGCGGGTGTCCCCCTGGTAGTCGTAGCCCCAGACCAGATCCAGCAGGCTCTCCCGGCTGTACACCCGGCCGGGGTTCTTCATCAGGAAGAGGATCAGGTCAAACTCCTTCATGGTCAGCTCGATAGGCGTCCCGGATTTGAAGGCGGCCCGGCGCTGCTCGTCCACCGAGATGTGGCCCTTTTGCAGAATGGGGGAGGCGCTCTCCGCGGGGGCGGCGATGGAGGCCCGGCGGAGCAGGGCCCGCACCCGGGCCTTCAGCTCCAGAATGTTGAAAGGTTTAGTGATATAGTCGTCCGCTCCAGACTCAAAGCCCACCAGCAGATCGGCGTTTTCGCTGCGGGCGGTGAGCATGATGATGGGCACGGTGGAAAAGCTCCGGATCTCCTGGCAGACCTGCAGCCCGTCCTTCTTGGGCATCATCAGGTCCAGAATGATCAAATCGTAGCTGCCGGACCGGGCCATGGACAGGGCGGTCTCCCCGTCGTAGCAGGCGTCTACCGTGTAGCCCTCGCTCTCCAGATTGAATTTGATCCCCTTGACCAGCAGGGCCTCGTCGTCTACTACCAGAATTTTCATGGCTTGTCTCCAATCGTGATCAGATTTGCCAGGGCCTCGTACCGGACCGGCCCGATCCCCGGGACCTGCAGCAGCTCCTCCGGGCTTTCAAAGGGGCCGTTGGCCGCCCGGTAGTCCAAAATGGCCTGGGAGAGCACCTGCCCGATCCCGGGCAGCAGGGACAGCTCCTCCAAAGAGGCGCTGTTCAGATCGACCTTCTGCCCCGGCAGCAGTTCCGTGGGCAGACGGCCCGGCTCGTCCCGCCCGGTCAGCAGCTCCGCCTCGGAGACCGGCCGGGCCGCGGCGGCGACCTCCCCCTCTGCCGGGAGACGCAGGGTCCTGGCCAGGCTGACGCAGAGGAAAAGGAGGCAGGCTGCCAGGGAGAGAAGCAGGGCTCTTTTTCGGCTCATGGGCGTTTCTCCCTTTTCTGTGGGAAATTTTTGAAGAAATCTTAATGGAATCGGAGAAGTTTTCCGGTTGCAATTCCGAACATCCCCTATTATAATAATTATACTATACCACATTCCTGGAAAAACGGGAGAAAAAAATGAAAAAATTCAGACTTTTCTCATTTGTGCTGCTGATCAGCCTGCTGTTTACCCTGTTTACCCCCGCCGCCTTTGCCCTGGAGAACCCGGAGGTGCCGGCCAAGGCGGCGGTGCTGGTGGATCTGAACTCAGGACGGATCCTTTACGAGCAGAACAAGGACGAGCAGCGGGCCCCCGCCAGCCTCACCAAGGTCATGACGGTCCTGCTGGCCCTGGAGGCCCTGGACCGGGGGGAGATCGCCCTGGACACGGTGATCACCGCCCAGGAGGACTGCCGCACCGGCATGGCGGAGGACAGCAGCACCTCCGGCATTATGCCCGGCACCCAGGTGAGCTTCCAGGAGCTGCTCTACTGCGCCATGCTCCAGTCGGCCAACGAGGCCTGCAACATCATGGGCGAATACCTGGCCGGGAGCATCAGCGCCTGGGTGGACCGGATGAACGCCCGGGCCCAGGAGCTGGGCTGCGTCAACACCCATTTTTCCACCACCAACGGCCTGCCCCCCGCCGAGGGGGAGCAGCACTACAGCTCCGCCTATGACCTGTACCTGATCACCAGGGAGGCGCTGAAGTTCCCCCAGTTTCTGGAAATCGCCTGCACGGAGAGCTACCAGCCCCAGTTTACCGGCGTGAACAACGGGGAGCTGATCAAGAGCAGCAATGCCCTCATGTACCCCACCGAGTACTACGGCGGGGACCGCTATGTGTATGAGTACGCCGCCGGCGTCAAGACCGGCTTCACCCAGGCCGCCGGGTACTGCCTGATCTCCACCGCGGAAAAGGACGGCGTCCGCCTGCTGGCGGTGGTGATGGGCTGCGACGGCTGGATGAACGCAGGCCTGGACGAGTACAAGAACTTTGAGGCCTCCAGGAACCTGTACGAGTGGGCCTTCAACGGCTTCTCCTATCAGTCGGTGCTCAGCACCGGCCAGGCGGTGACCACGGCGGAGGTGGAATTTGCCAAGAACGGGGACCAGGCCTCCCTGCGCCCCCAGGACAGCCTGACCGTCCTGCTGCCCAACGACACGGACCTGAGCGCCCTGCAGACGGAGGTGACGCTCTATGAGGACCGGCTCACTGCCCCGCTGGAGGCGGGGGTGGTGCTGGGCGAGGTCCGGGTGAGCCTGAACGGGGAGCATCTGGGGACGGTCCAGCTGATAAACAGCTCCGCCATCGAGCTGGCCCGGGGCGAGTTTATCCGCCAGCGGATCGGCGCCGTGCTCAGCAACGGCTGGGTCATCGCCGTGATCGTTGTCCTGCTGGTCTTCCTGCTGGGCTACACGGCTCTGGTGGTCCGCTACCGCCGGCTGCGGCGCAAGCACCTGCAGCAGCGCCGCCTGGCCGAGAAGCGCCGGAGAGAGCGGGAGATGTACCGGGAGACCGACGACTATGACAACTGGGGATAAAACGCCCAAATAGACGAGAAAATAGCGACAGCGCCCGGTTCAGCGTATAGCTGAACCGGGCGCTGTCAATTTCCGGCGATATTATTTTCGCTTCTTTCCGCCGACCTTGGAGGTGTAGGTAAAGCCGGTGCCGGGCGCGGAGACGCGCACCTGCGCGCCTGTGCGGGAGTTGACGGACAGCCCGCCGTACTTGTTGCCCAGGCTGAGGCCCACGCTCTTTTTCCCTATGTTCAGCTTCACGCCCGGCGCGATTTTGATGCTCTTTCTGAAACGGAGACCCATGGCGTCGCCCTCTTTTCTTCTTTTTTTTCCAGCATACCACAAACCCGGGCCCGCCGTCAACCGGGATGCGCTCAGGCGGCCTTTTTCCCGTACCGGACCAGCGACGCCGCCAGGGGCAGGAGAAAGAGGACGGCCGCGGCGGGCAGGAAGGGGAACAGGGGAAAGGGTTCAATGTTGCCCGCCGCCGTGAACGCATGCAGGGAGCGGGACACCAGGTAGCCGCTGTAGCAGGGGGGATAGAGGAACCACAGGGGCGTGGCAGCGGCCAGCACGCCGGGGATCACCAGCAGCAGGTTCAGCCCCACGGAGAACAGCGTCCTCTCCAGGCAGACGGTGACGGCCCACATCCCCGCCAGGCAGGGGAGCATGGTGCCGAAAAGGCCGGCGCAGCAGCGGAGCAGGTAGAGAAGCGGCAGGCTCTCTGTCACGCCCGCGGACCGGACCGCGACAGCGCCGGCCAGGGCGAAGGCGGCCAGAAAGACCGCCAGCTCCAGCAGCAGAAAGAGCAGCAGCACGCAGAATTTCGCCAGGGAGAGGGCGGCGGGGCTCACCGGCAGGGTCAACATCTTTGTCAGCCCCTTGTGCCCCGTCTCCAGGCCCTCCAGCGCCGCGCAGACCACCAGCAGGGAGAGGGGCAGCAGATAGTAGGCGTAGACCAGGGCGCTCTGGATGAACATGGCGGCCCAGGCGTTGGTGTAGTCCGGGTTCAGATAGCGGCTCAGATTCGCCACCCCGGTGGACACCACCAGCAGCGGCGCGATCAGGAGCAGGGGGAGAAGCCGGGCGCGCCGGAGCTTTTTCCCCTCCATAAGAAGCAGCTGTGAAAAACGCATTTTTCGTACCTCCTTAAATCTTAGGCGACGGAAGTCGAACCCAAGTTCGCTTCACAGGGGCTCTTTCCGGCGCTTTTTGATTTGTCGTCCTTGACTTGCGACAGCAAGCCTTCGTCCTCCGCACCTCGTCGGCAGAAGCTCCGAATCGTTCGCTTCCCGCTAAAGCGGAAAGCTCATTCTCTCCGCTCTGCCTCCTCTCCCATGAAAGTCCAAGGGCTTTCATGGGGCCCAGAACTCGGAAATATCTCCCTGTGAAGTGCGGAGCAGTTTCTGGCGAGCAGATTTTTTCTCAGGCTAGGAAAAGCCCGCAGGAAATACTTTGTGTATTTTCAAGGGCTTTGACGCCGCATGAGGGAAAATCTGCCGTCAGAAACCGACTCGGGTTCGACTTCCGTCGCCTTTACAGGACGCAGGGCCGCTTTTCCGCCAGGTACAGCCCGGCGGCCAGAAACAGCAGGCACTCCGCTGCGGCCAGAGCGGCGCTTGGCCCGTCCGGCTGGGCGCTCAGGGCCGCGGCGGGCCGGAGCATGAGCACGAAGGGGTGCAGCAGTAAGGCCGGGCTGCCGTAGGGGACTAGGGCCATGCCGCTGAGAAAGCCCGCCACGCCGGTCCCCAGAGGGACCCACAGGTTTTCATAGCGGGAGGCTGTCAGCAGCATGAAGGAGAGGACGGGCAGGGCGCTGACATAGGCATAGAGGGCGAAGCGGACCAGCGCCCCGGTCCGAAAGCTCCCCGGCGGCAAGGCGCCTAGCCCGATCCCCGCCAGGGCCAGGGCCTGGAGGAGGAGCGCGGCGAAGAGCGACGCCGCCAGGAGCAGGAATTTGCACAGCAGCGGGCCGGAGGGCCGCAGCGGCAGCAGATACAGCTTGCGGAGGGCGCCGCCTTTGAATTCCAGGGCGAAGCTCAGGCAGGCCGCCGCCACGATCCCGAACAGGTTCAGGACCAGGAGCATGCCGTACAGCTGGGTCAGCAGCGTGTCCGTCGGGTCCCCGGAGAGCGCCAGCAGCGCCTCCCGCCGCAGAAGGAAGTTCAGCAGGGCGTAAGCGGCCCCCAGCAGCCCCAGCCCCGGCAGGAGCAGGGGCAGGCCGGTCCGCCGGGCCTTTTTCAGCTCCAGAAGCAGCCCTTTCATCGCCCGGCCCGCCCCCTTCCGGCGGCGTTGTCCCGCTCCACCAGGGAGAGGAACAGGTCCTCCAGCCGGTCCGCGGCAAAGCCGGCGCGGAGAGCCTCCTGCCGCAGCTGGGGGAGGCTGCCCTCAAAGAGCAGCCGGCCCCGGTTGAGAATGCCCATCCGGTCGGCCATCAGTTCCACCTCCGAGAGCAGGTGGGAGGAGAGCAGCACCGTGCAGCCGGTCTGCCCGGGCAGGGCCTTGATCAGCTCCCGGATCTCATGGATGCCCGCCGGGTCCAGCCCGTTGGTGGGCTCGTCCAGGATCAGCAGAGGCGGCCTGCCCAGCAGCGCCCCGGCCAGGCCCAGCCGCTGCTTCATGCCCAGGGAGTACTTCCGGGCCAGCCGGTCCCCGTAGGGGCCCAGGCCCACCAGCTCCAGGGCCTCCTCCACGGCGCTCCCGGGCAGGTCCAGAGCCCGCCGGAACAGGTCCAGATTCTCCCGGCCGGTGAGGTTCGGATAATAGGCCGGGGCCTCGATGAAAGCGCCCACCTCCCGCAAAATGGCCAGGCGGTCCTTAGGGAAGCGCTTTCCGTCCACGGTGAAGCTGCCGGAGCTTGGGGCGGTCAGGCCCAGGAGGAGCTTCAGCGTGGTGGATTTGCCCGCTCCGTTGGGGCCCAGGAGGCCGTAGACGCCGCCCCGGGGGACATGCAGGGAGAGCCGGTCCACGGCGGTGAAGTCCTTGTACTTTTTCGTCAGGTTTTCTGTGATGATGATATCGTCCACAGGACCATCTCCTTTCTGCCCTCCATTATGACAGCTCCCCCTGACAAAGACTTTCTCCCCGGCTTACTTTTTCCTTACATTTGCCCCGGCGGCGTTTCCAAACCGGCGGGGACGTGTTAGAATACAGAAAAAGTCTGCAAATAAAAAGTCAAGAGGAAAATGAAAAAAGGCAGCGAAAAATAACGGCGGAAAAATAGGCATGAC
>CANQRQ010000026.1 GCA_947626315.1 uncultured Oscillospiraceae bacterium
TCACCTGGTCCGGGGCCAGCATGGTGACGGCGTTGCAGACCGAGCGGGCCAGCATCCCTACGTCCCTCTCCAGGATCTCCCACATGGCCGGATCTTTCAGTTCCAGAAACTGGGTGAAGTTGTGGGCCGCGATCTCGTTCAGGTCCCCCTTGACCGCCCGGTACAGCTCCGGCATTGTCTCCGGCGTGCAGCTCTCCCGCAGCTGCTCCGCCATGGCGTGGGTGCCGGTGAAGGTCTCCAGGCAGCCTGTCCGCCCGCAGCGGCAGCGCTTTCCCTGGGTGTTCATGGCAAAATGGCCGATCTCCGCGTTCTTGGAGCGCTTGCTGTCATACACCTGCTTGTTCAGCACGATGGCCGAGCCCACGCCGGGCCCCCATTTGATAAACAGCATGTTCTCCGCCTGCTTGCCGCCGCCGAAGATCAGCTCCGCCTCTGCGAAGGCCCGGACGTTGTTCTCCACCAAGACCGGCATCCCCAGCTCCTCCCGGAGAATAGGCCCTACCCGGACCGGCTCTTCCCAGATCCGGTAGGCGTAGAGGCTGACGCCGGTCTCCTGATTGACCGTGCCCGGCACGGAGACGCCCACGCCCAGGATCGTCTCCGGGTCGATCTGCTCCTCCCGGAGCAGCTGCAGGCACTGCCGGGCGATCTGCCGGAGGAACTGCTCCGGCGGGGCGGCCGTATCCGTCCGCAGGCGGCGGAAGGCCCCCTTCTCCCCTCTCAGATTTGTGACGGAAAGGCAGGTGTCCGGGCTCTCGATGGAGATAGAGAGCACCCTGTACCGGTCATAGTTGATGCCCAGCAGGATCTTTTTCCGTCCGGCCCGCTTCTCCTCCCGCATTTCGCCCAGCTCCCGCAGAATGCCCGCCTCGATCATCTGGGAGCAGATGATCGTGACGGTGGCGGGGGTCAGGCCCAGAATGTCAGCGATGTCCTTGCGGGACATGGTGCCCCGGTCGTTGAGCAGCTTCAAAATGGAGCTGCGGTTGTTGCTTTTCAGATTTCCCAGATTGATTCCCGTGTAGGCCATGTGCCCATCCTCTCTCTCAAAACGCCATCCGGTGACGGCTGCCGCACGCATCGGTCCTCCTGAAAACATCCAATATAAAAACATCCTATATTATAGACAAACTGATGTCATTTGTAAAGATAGCAAAAAGGCGTCTGCCGGCGGTAAACTTTTTCCGGCAGATGCCTTTTTGATTATGTGGGAACCCGTCCCCTTGTTCTCCCGTCCGATCAGGCAGGCAGAATTCCTTCCTTCAGAAAGCTAAAGGTCTGGCGGAAGTAGTCCTCCAGGACGCTGTTTTCCGAACGGTAGATCTCGTGCTTGGAGTTTGCGACCGGGACCAGCCGCCCCTGCTTCAGGCGGCTGACAAAGGCCTCCTGAGCCTTGGGGGACACCAGGCCGTCCTTCTCCGCCTGAAACACCAGCACGGGCACGGTGATTTTCCCGGCCCCGGCCACCGCCCTTTTGGCGGCCCGGATGGCCTCTCCGGTCCAGGCATAGCTGGAGGCGGACAGCTGCAGGGCGGGCTCGGCGCAGCGCAGGCCGTGATACCAGGCGTAGCGGGCCGGGGAGGAGGCGCAGGCCGTCTCGAAGCCCTTGTCGGGGCTGAAGTCCTCCTGGAAAAACAGCTTCTCCCCGCCCTTGCCCAGCAGGCACTTGAGCCAGCAGAACAGGCTGCCCGCCCAGGGCGGGAGCTTCCCCATGTCCAGGCCCAGCATCGGCGCGTTGAGAATGGCCCGCTCAAAATCCTCCGGCCAGCGCTCCAGGTATTCCGCCGCGATGCAGCCGCCCATGGAGTGCCCGTACAGGCAGAGGGGCCCGCCCAGAGCGGGCAGCACCGCCCCGTGGACAAATTCGTGGAGGTCCTCCGCATAGAGGGAGAAATCCGACACGTGCACCACCCGGGGGTCCTTCCCCTCCCGCAGAGAGAAGCCGTGGCCCCGGTGGTCCATCACCGCGCAGCTGAAGCCCTCCTGCAGGGCATAATAGATAAACTCGTGGAACTTGACGCAGGACTCCGTGGAGCCGTGGCTGATGACCAGCGTCCCCCTGGCCTCCGGCAGCCGGTAGAGCTCGTAATTCAGCTCTCCCCGGAGCCGGCCCTGGGTGCGGTACTTCTCCAGGAAGGGCTCCACTTCCTCCCGCATGAGCTCTTCCAGCCTGTTTTCGTCCAGCAGAACCATGGCCTTACTCCTCGCAGAGGCGGCGCAGGCTCTCTTCCTTCTGTACCTGGAGCTCGGCGATCTTCTCCTTGCCCAGGGGATACAGGAAGCGCAGCACGATAAACACCAGGATGTACAGCACCGCCGGGATCAGCACGGAGTCCGCGTACATGGCGTGAAGGATATCCCCGGTGATGTTGGTGGCGTTGAGCACATTGTCCGTATAGCCGATGCGCAGCAGCGCCATATTCACCAGCACCGCCGCCACCGTCTGGCCCAGCTTCCGGGTGAAGCTGTAGAAAGCGTAACTGGTAGCGTCGTCATGGAGGCCGTAGGTGACCTCGTTGTAGTCGATGGCGTCGGTAGCCAGGGCCCAGACCAGCAGGAAGATAAAGGCATTGCCGATGCCGGACATGAGGCACACCGCCAGATACAGCCACACGTTGCTGGTGCCGGTGAGGTAGAGGATCAGGTTGCAGGCCCCGGCAAAGAGCATGCCGTAGGCGCAGACCTCCCGGCGGCCGAAACGGCCGCCCAGCCGCCCGGCAAAGAACATGATCACCGCCACCGGCAGATACTGGCAGACCGTGGGCATCATGGACAGGCCCGGCGCGTTGAAGTAATAGTTGAACAGATAAGGGAAATAGCTCTGGCTGAACATCTGGGCGGCCAGGAACAGCATGCTGGCCGCGCACACGGCCAGGAAGGGACGGCTCTTGAAGAGGGTCTTGATTACCTTCCAGGTCTGCCCCTTCTGCTGCTTGGGGGCCGGCTTCATCTGCACCCGCTCCTTGGTCCAGGCGTAGCTCAGCAGGTAGCAGAGCACAGACAGGGCCGCAATGACGATCACGCCCACCAGCACTTTTTGATAGGACATGACGCTGTTGCCCTCGGCGGTACGCTCATAGCACAGGCTGATCAGGGCCATGGCCGGCATGGCGCCGAAGGTGGAGCCGATGGAGCGGAACACCGACAGGGAGGAGCGCTCCTTCTCGTCGGAGGTGATCACCTGGGCCAGGGAACCGTAAGGGATGCTGATGGCTGTGTACAGCATGCCGAAGAGGATATAGGTGATGTAGGCGTATACCAGGTTCTGCTTTGCGTTAAAGCCCGGTATCCGGACAAACATCAGCACCGCCGACAACGCCACCGGCACGGCCAGCAGCTTCAGCCAGCGGCGGTAGCGGTCCTTCCCCTTCAGGCGGACGCTGTCCACGATCCGGCCCCAGATGGGGTCGTTGACCGCGTCCCAGATCCGGGCAATGATGAACATCACCATGATGTTCACGATGCCGATCCCCAGCAGGTCGGTATAGTACTTCTGCAGCACGCTCTGCACCAGGCCGAACACCAGCAGAGACGCCACATCTCCCATGGCATAGCCGATCTTGTCCCGCGCGCCTATGCCGCTGGTTTTGCTTATGTAGTTTTCTTCCATATGCAGCTCCCTCTTTCCTTTTTCTTCTCCGAAAATGTTTGATCCTCTCCGGCGCCGGAAAAGCCCGGCGGGATCCGCCGCTCCACCTGCGTCCGGATTGATTGATTAAACATTCTAACCAAATCAATGATACCGCGCCCGGCAGTTTTTGTCAACTGTGAAAAAAGCCCCCGCGGCATTTCTTGTCCGCGGGGGCAAAATATGATCAAGCGCCTCATATGCTTATTTTTCAGCCGCCCAGGCGGCCAGCGCCAAGGCAAAGACGGAGAGATTGCTCAGCAGGTTCACTCCGTCGTTGTTGACGGGGCGCAGGCCCTTTACCCGCCCGGTCACAGCGCCGCAGCAGCGCTCCCGCTCCGTGAGGCTGCCGCAGACCGGGCAGCGGTACTTCACCTGGAGCAGCGAGCCGTACACGCTGTCCAGCAGTGCGCCCGCAAAGCCCAGCAGCGCCGCCAGCGCGGCCCGCCGGAGAGGCCAGCCAAAGAGCAGGGACAGCAGCCCCACCAGGGCGGCCCCCAGCAGAGAGGCCGTCGTCCCCCACAGGGAGACGCCGCCGGAGAGCCCCTTCTCTATGGGACGCAGGGTGCAGATATCCACCGTCCGCCCGGCACTCAGGGGCCCCAGCTTGGAGGCCAGGCTGTCCGCCAGAGTCTCCGCCAGCACAGCGGCGTACACGAAGCGAAAGCCCGGCTCCCGCAGCAGGCCGCCCAGCAGCAGCGCCGCGCCGCCCAGCCCCACATTGCAGAAGACCCGGACCGCGTCCCGCCGGCCGGACTTGCGCCGGAGACCGTGGGGATCGGCCCGCTCTCCGGCCAGCCGGTCGGCCCCTACGGTGCACAGGAAGGTAACCGCCAGGATCAAAAAGGCGGGCAGCCCGCCGCAGAGGCAGATGATGACGCACAGCAGCCAGGCCAGCGCCGTGCCGCCTGGGGTCAGGGCCCTTTTCCATACGGCCAGCGCGGCCAGGGCAGAACTGAGAAGGAGCGCCGCCGGCAGTTGTAAAACGCCCGCCGTCACGGCTCTTTGGCGGCGGCAGTCTCGCCCTTATACGGCTGGGCGTATTTCTCCCCGCCGTGGATGTAGCCCGGCTGCTTGGTACTGAGGATGTCCTTCTCCCGGGGCTCAGACTGCATCAGGTGCATCTTGCTGCCGGCCAGGTGCTTATAGACCCACACGCCCGGCATAAAGATGGCATAGACATAGGCGACAGACAGGGCTGCCCGCAGACGGCCGGGCTCTGTGACCTTCTGGGCCCGGCTCTCCGTGTAGACCATTTTGCCGATATGCTTGGGACAATTGCTCTCGCAGATGCCGCAGCCCAGGCACTTGTCCAGATCGATCTGCCGCTGGCCGTTCCCGTCAAAGCGCATGGCTTCCACCGGGCAGGCCTTCACGCATTTCTGGCAGTGGACACACTGGCTCTCGTCAAATTCCGGCAGATAGGGCCCGTTGTAATTGACAAAAGGCACGTGGTACTGGGTTTTCAGGGTCAGGGGCATGCAGCAGCAGGGGCAGCAGAAGCAGAGGTTATCCTGATAGGGCTGGACGCAGCTTTCGATCACGGCGATCAGCCCCTGTTCGTGGGCCATGTCCGCCACGGCCAGGCACTCCTCCACGCTGACCGCCCGCTCCCCCGCCTTCTTTTTCAGGCTGCCGTAGAAGTTCAGCCCGAAGCAGGTGTTGATGGGCTTGTCGCAGTTGCCCCGTACTGTCCGGCAGACACAGGGGGACACGGCGATATCTGTGGTGCTACGGATAATGTCCTTGGCCACCTGGATGGGGACCACCACGGAATTGGTGTGGATATAGCGGTAGTGCAGCTCCAGGCTCTTCCGGATCAGCGGCCCGATCACCGGCTTGACCGCCAGCTTTCCCATCATATAGGAGAAGCGGACCACGTCCACCGTATTTTTCAGATGCTTTTTCAGGAAGTTTTTCCGAAAGCGCGCCTCGCTGTCGTACAGGGTGATGCCGTCCACCTCCAGCTTCCGGGAGGTATAAGGATTGGGCTTTGTATTTTCCATGTTTTCTCCTTCTTTCCTTACAGATTAACTATATTGTAGCAAGGAACAGGGGAAAAAGATAATATTTTGTCAAGCAAAGTTCATAACTCCCTGGTTATTGACGGAGGCTGCTTCCGGTGCTACAATCGGGGAGAGGTGAGCGAAATGGAACTGCGGGATCTGCGCTTTTTCTGCCTGACGGCGGAGCTGGGCGCCGTCACCAAGGCGGCGGAGCGGCTGTATGTCTCCCAGCCCTTTGTCACCAAGGTGATCCATCAACTGGAGGAGGAACTGGGCGTCAAGCTGTTTGATCTGGAGAAGCGGCGGCTTGTTTTGAACGACAACGGGCTGTATTTTTATCAGTCCGCCAAGGCGATCCTGGAGAGCGTGGACCAGCTCACGGCCGGCATGGCCGCCCGGCGGAAGCGGGAGGAGACGCCGATCCGCCTATTGTACAACAACGCCGGCTATCTCAGCGCCCTGAACAGCGCCTTCATGGAGAAATACCCTCAGAGCGTCCTGTCGGAGACCTTTGCCGTCCGGGGGGACATCATCGAGCTTCTGAACAGCGGCCAGGCGGATTTTGCCATCACGCTGCCCCCTATTACCGGGGAAGAGTCCCGCATGATCGAGAGCATCACCGTCCTGAAGGACACCGGCAGCATCATGCTCCCGCCGGACCATCCGCTGTTTGACCATGACTATGTGACGCTGGAGGAGCTGGCCCCCTGCCCGCTGGTCATCGCGCCCAAGGGCAGCGGCATGCGGGACACCATCGACCAGATCTATTTCAGCCACGGGCTGACGCCCAACGTGGTCTACGAGACCAACGATATGGACCTGCAGCAGCGGGCCGTCCTGGTGGATAAGAAGGGCATCGCCTTTATGTCGGTTATCCACACCCAGGACCCGCTGATCGGCCAGTACTGCCGCAAGACCCTGACGGACGAATGCTTCGGGACCGTGGGTCTGAGCTATAACCGCTTCCGCCCGGAGAGCGCGGGCACGCAGCAGTTCAAGAAATTCGCCCTGGCCTTTTTCGGCCAGCTCCAGGCCCTGGCCGACCGCCTGTAGGGTTTTCCCGCCCTCCGGCCGCCGCTTTCGCGGGTGAATAGGGTCAAAAAGGAAGAGTGGGTGCTGCCCGGCTTTTCAGCCTTGCCGCACCCACTCTTCCTTTAGATTCCGCCGCTTTTCTTACGGCAGCAGCCGGTCTATGGCCTCACGCAGGCCAAGCCCCGCGTCCAGCCGCACCGTCCGGCATCCCGCCGCCTCTCCGGCCCGCACATCCGACTCCGAATCGCCGATCATCCAGCTCTGGCTCAGGTCGATGTTGTATTTCTCTGCCGCCTGCAGCAGCAGCCCCGGTTTAGGCTTCCGGCAGCCGCAGTCCAGCTTGTATTCCGCCCGTTCACCGGGAAAGCCCTTGTCCGGGTGGTGCGGACAGATGAAAATATCGTCCAGATAGGCGCCCTCCCGGCCCAGCAGCGTCTCCAACTTGTTGTGGATCTCCCGGAGCTCTGCCCAACTGACCTCTCCGCGGGCAATCACCGGCTGATTGGTCACCACAATGGCAAGGAAGCCGCTGCGGTTGATCCGCCGCACCGCCTCCGCCGCTCCATCCAGCAGCTCCAGCTGTTCCGGCCTTTTCAAAAAGCCCACATACTTATTGAGGGTGCCGTCCCGGTCCAGAAAAACGGCCCTTTGCTTTTGTCTCAGGCTCTTTCTTTGGACAAAGCCTGTCTCCAGGTCCCGCTCCACCTCCTGAATCCGCTCCGGCGTTCCCATGTCCTTCACATATTCCGGGGAGCGGTAGGCATAGATCCTGCCCGAGGGGATGGACGGTCTCAGGATATCCCTGTCCAGGTCTGTTTTCACCGGCCGCATGAGCAGCTCCAAAATATGCGGCGACAGCACGTGGACCCCGGCGTTGACACGGTTGGAATACCAGCCCCGCTCGTCCTCCTTTGTCAGCCAGCCGCATACACGGTCGTCCTCGTCCGCGACGATGATCCCGCTGTCATAGGGGTGATTGTTGGGATGTACCAAAAGGGTCGCTTCGGCGTCATGGGCGCGGTGGAAATCCATCATCCGCTGAAAATCCACGTTGAAGATCATATCGCCGTTGAGGAGGAAAAAGCTGTCCTTTACCCTTCCGTTCAGATAGAACAGCGCTCCGGCGGTCCCCAGCGGGGCATCCTCCCGGATATACTCCATCCGCACCCCGAAGCGGCTGCCGTCGCCGAAATACGCCATGATCTGGTCCGCCAGGTATCCCACCGTCAGGATAATGTCTGTGATCCCCTGCTCCCGGAGGCACGCGATCTGGTGTTCCAGCACCGGTTTCCCGCAGACAGGCAGCATGGGCTTCGGTACGGCGCTGTTCAGGGCGGCAATGCGCGTTCCCTTGCCGCCCGCCATAATAACTGCCGTCATCTTACTCCCCCCAGAACTGGTATTCCAGCGCGGCGCATAGGATATGGTAAACCGTCGAATGCCTGTCCTGGATCTCCTCTGTCGAATTTCCCGGGACACAGACGGCCAGGTCAAAACAGTCCTTCATCTTTCCGCCGCTGCGGCCAGTAAGCGCCACGGTCGCGAGCCCCATGGCCTTGGCTGCCGCCCCGGCGTACAGGATGTCCTTGGAGTTTCCGGAGGTACTGATTCCCAGCAGCACGTCCCCCGGTTTCCCGTAGCCGATGACCTGCTGGGCGAACAGGTACTCCCCGCCCACATCGTTGAGCAGGGCGGTCATCAGGGCGGTATGCGCCCCTAAGTTTATTGCCGGCAGGCCGCCCTCCAGCTTCTCTGCCAATTCCGGGATACCGCTTGCGGCGGTCAGCGCCGCTTTAAGCGCCGGATCCAGAGGCCGGTGGATTCGAAAGGACTTCAGCAGCTCTCCCACAATGTGGTCCGCGTCAGCGCAGCTGCCTCCGTTGCCGCAGATCAGCAGCTTTCCTCCGGCCCGAAAGGAGCGCTCCAGTATCTCCACCGTCCGGCGCAGCTCCGCCTCCAGAGCGTTTACAAAGCCGTAGGCCTGCGTATATTCCCGAAGAATCTCCTCTGTCCCTGCCCTCATTTTTCTCTCATCCTCTTTTCCATGGGGTCGTAGATCTCCGGCACATAGTACAGAACACGGCTGCCGCCGGTCTCAAAGCGGAAGGGGATCTCCATCAGGCCGCCCAGCGCCTGCCGCACCTGGGTCTGCTTCTCCTTCGGCGCGTAGATCAGCAGGAAGCCTCCCCCGCCGGCTCCCAGCAGCTTGCCGCCCAGTGCGCCGGCCTCCATGGCCCTGTCATAATGGCCGTCGATCACCGGATTGGAAACCTTGCCGTTGATCTCCCGTTTCAGCTCCCACTCCGTGTCCAGCAGCCGGCCGAAATCGTCGACCCTGCCCTCCACCAGCGTCCGCTCTGCCTCGTCCACCAGGTCCTTCATGCGCAGCAGCTGCCGGTTCTTGCGCTCCAGATTCTTCTCCTGCTCCATTTGGATGGTGAAGGAGTACCGGGACAAGCCGGTAAAGAAGAGCATCAGATTATCGTTCAGGGCGTCCTTCACTCCGCCGCTCACCACCATCGGATGCACCTCAAAGCCTCCGGGTCCGAAGATGATCTTATTGAGCCCTCCGTAGGCCGCGGCGATCTGATCCTGAATGCCGCCGCTCTCATTACACAGCACCCGCTCCAGATAAATAGCCTCCTCTGCCAGGCGGCGTTTGTCCACGTACTTCCCTTTCAAAGAATAAAATGCTGACAAAAGCCCCACGGCAAAAGAGCTGCTGGTCCCCAGCCCTGTCCGGGCAGGCAGGTCCGCGTCATAGAGGATCGTCAGGTCGTGCATGTCCAGATGCTTCATGGCGTTGCGCACCAGGGGATGCTCGATCTCGTCCACATGCTTCACCTGTTCGCATTTTGAATAAACTATGTTGTTGGAATATTCGAAAAAGGGCGGCAGATGCCGGACGGTCACATAGCAGTATTTGTCGATGCTGGTGGACAGCACCTGGCCGCCGTGTTTCTCATAAAAGCCGGGGAAATCTGTTCCGCCCCCGAAAAAAGAGATGCGGAAGGGCGTCTGTGTAATGACCATTCTCCAAAAACCTTTCTCTATCTTGTAAGGAACTGCTCTCCTTTGGCGATCCGGCCCCGCCAGTAGTCCAGCAGATCGCCCATGGTTTTCTCATAGGGGATCTGCGGCTCCCAGCCGGTGTGCGCCTTGAACTTCCGGCAGTCCGGCACCTGCAGGTCTGCGTCGATGGGCCGCAGCCGCTCCGGGTCCACCTCCACCCGGATGCTGTCCTTTTTCGGAGAGAAGGACAGGAGCGTGTTGAGGGTGTCTCCCACCGTGCAGGTGTAACTGCCGCCGATATTGTAGTATTCGCCGGGGACGGGATTCACCGTCACCAGCATGTAATAGGCCCGCACCGCGTCCCGCACGTCCGCATAGGTCCGCAGGGACTGGAGATTCCCCACCTTCACCACCGGCTCTGTCAGCCCCGCCTCGATCATGGCGATCTGCTTGGCGAAGGTGGACTCGTGGAACACGTCTCCCCGCCGGGGGCCTGTGTGGGTGAACATCCGGGTGGTCATGACCTTCATGCCGTAGGCCTCGGCATAATACCGGCCCAGCAGGTCGGTCCCCACCTTGGAGATGGCGTAGGGAGAGGCCGGATGGAAGGGGCATTCCTCATGGATGCCCGTGGCCGGCTTCTTCTCCGGCGGGATCTTCCCGAAGACCTCCGAGGAGGCGCAGACGTGGATCACCGGGTCCAGCCCCGCGATCCGCACCGCCTCCAGCAGACGGCTGGTCCCCAGGATATTGGTGTTCAGCGTATCCAGCGGCGCGTCAAAGCTGGTCAGCGGATAGCTCTGGGCCGCCAGGTGGAAGATATAGTCCGGGCGGACCTTTTCCATCAGCTTCACCAGGGACACCGCGTCGTTCAGGTCCGCGTATTCAAAAAATACCCGGTCTTTCCTGTTGGCCCGGTCCAGCAGATGGGACACATTGTCCAGCGGGCTCCGCCACCGGCAGGCGCCGTATACCTCCCAATCCGTGTGCTCCAGCAAAAAGTCCGCCAAATGGGACCCCACCATCCCGGTGACGCCCGTGATCAATGCACGCATATGCGTTTCTCCTTTATATATTAGTTTGCGTACAGATTCCGATACAATTCCGACAAGCCATCATACAGGTCCACCTTCGGCGCCCAGCCCAGTGCATTGAGCCGGCTGCAATCCAGCATCTCCCGCTGCGCTCCCTCCGGCTTTGACAGATCATGGGTAATCTTTCCGCTGAATCCGGCTATTTTTGCCGAAATTTCCGCGATCTGATTGATCGTATACATTTTTGAACTGCCGACGTTGATATATGGCTCCGAAAAATGGCTGTTAATGACCAGATCTGCCGCTCTGACCAGATCCTCCGCGTGGAGGAACTCTCTCCTGGCGTTCCCGGAGCCCCATATGGAAACGGAACTTTTTCCCTCGGCAACTGCCTCATGAAAACGGCGCATCATTGACGGAAGGACCGATGACAGATCGGGCTTATAGCCCACCCCATTTCCGTACAGGTTTACAGGGAGAAGGGACAGGTAACGCAGAGAGCCGCATCGGTTATAGTACTCGCAAAGCTTCATGCCTGCCGCCTTCGCCAGGCCATAGGGTTCGGTGGCCTTCTGGACAGGGCCATCATAGAGCTGCTCTTCTCTCAGCGGCCCCGGCAGGTTCTCCGCATAGACGCAGCTCGCCCCAATATTGATCAACGTGCCGACTCCGTTCTCCGCCGCCGCATTGATCACATTGGTTGAGATAAGCAGATTGTCTCTATAGTATTCCAGTGGAAACCTGCTGTAGTTTTCTATCCCCCCGTGTTTTGCCGCCGAAAGGATCACCACATCCGGTCTGTGCAATCTCAGGAAAGCGTCTACCTGTGATTTGTCCCGCAGATCCACCTCTGCAGAAGAGGTGGAGAGGAAGTCCCCGCCGAGCTTACGGTAATAACGGCAAAAAGCCGTTCCCAGCAGCCCGTTTCTTCCGGCAAGATAAATCTTCATATGTACTCTTCCTTATGCAGATCAAACCACTCGATGGTTTTCCTCAGTCCCTCTTTAAATTCCGTCTGCGGATACCAATTCAAGAGCTTATTTCCAAGGGTCCCGTCTACTCTTTTACACAAAGCGCCGTCCATTTGACTCAAGTCATTGACGATTTCGCCATCGTAGCCCACAAGCTCTTTTATCAGCTCCGCAGTTTCTTGGATTGAATAGCCCTTCGCAGCCCCGATATTGATGATCGAATCATAGGGCTCCGCTCCGATCGCTCTGTAAAGCGCGTCAGCCGCGTCTTCCACATAAAGCCATTCCCGGATCGGCTTCCCGCTGCCCAAAACCGTTACCGCCGGCAGCTGTTTCTCCTTTGCCTGCACAAATTTTCGGATCAGCGCGCCGACAGCATGGGACCGGACCGGATCGAAATGATCCGCAGGGCCGTACATATTCGACATGACCAGGTTCATAACATCCAGACCATACTGTTTGTGATATGCCCAGGAGGCCACGACAAACGCCTTTTTTGCCGTTGCAAAGGCTAACACCGACTGGTGCATAGGGCCGTCCCACAGCTTACTCTCGGTATACATGTCCAGCGCGCCAGGATATACGCAGCTCCCGATCGGGTTAATCAGGCGTTTTACGTGCGTATCCCGGCAGGCATCCAGAATATTAATCTGCATGCGCATGTTGTTGCTGAACATCTCTGCCGCGTGCTCATAGCCAAAGTGGACGCCACCTAGGAAGGCCGCAAGATTGATCACGACCTCCGGCTGTACCTTTTCAAAAAGCGCTCTTGTATCCTCCTCCCTCCGCAAATCGCATTCCGCGTGGGTAGAGGCATAATACACTCTCTTTTCAGCCGCCAATCTGGCGCACATGGCTTTCCCAACAAAGCCGTTGCTGCCTAACACAAGAATCATTGAAACAACCCCCTTATGCTGTCATCGTGACACAGCCGGCGTTCACAAACACGCTGTGTTTCACTCCCAGCCGCGGACTCCCCGCCTTCTTAAACGCCGCCTGCCTCAGCCCGTTTGTCAGCCGGGCCGAGGTGCGCGGAAAGTCTATCTGTACCGCCTTGTTCTCTTCCGCTATTAAGATATCACAAACAGCCCGGTATAGGCAATCCCTATTTTCAAATACAGAGGAACGATCTCCTTGCTTCTCCGGCTCCCCTTTATCTTTCGCATTTTCCTCTTTGCTTTCTTTCCCCTGATTTTGTGCGGAGGATTTTTTCTAAGGGCTTGCGAAAAACCGGCGGCGGGAGTACACTGTGCGGGAGATAAACGGTAAAGGAAAGGATCTCCCGCAGAGATGAGAAGGCGTCTTGATCTCCCCATGCTGTCCATCATTCTGGCCTTGGCCTGGCCCACGATGCTGGAGCAGCTGATGCAGACGGCAGTACAGTATATTGACACGGCTATGGTGGGCACGCTGGGGACCCGGGCCACGGCGGCGGTGGGGGCCACCGCCACAGTCAACTGGCTGGTTAACAGCACCGTCTCCGCCCTGGGCGTGGGTTTTTTGACTTATATTTCCCAGGCGATCGGCGCGGGTAAGGCGGAGAGGGCCCGGCGGGCCTCCGGCCAGTCTGTGCTGGCCGCCGCGGTCGTGGGACTGCTGCTCACCGCCGTCACCACCGGGCTCAGCAGCCGCATCCCCGGCTGGATGCGGGCGGACCCGGCGATCCGGGATTTGGCCGCCCGGTATTTTCTGATCACCTATCTGCCCATGCTTTTTCGCACGGCCAGCAATCTGTTCGGTATGGTGCTGCGGGCAGCGGGCGACACACGGACGCCGATGCGGGTGGGTCTGGCGGTAAACCTGATCAACCTGGTGCTGAACTTCTTTCTGATTTATCCCTCCCGCACGGTCCTTCTGGGCGGCCTGGCGCTGCCGGTGCCCGGGGCCGGCTGGGGCGTAGAGGGGGCGGCGGCCGCCAGCGCCCTGTCCTATGTATTCGGCGGCGTGGCAGTCGGGGCTGCCCTCTGGCGGCATCCGGTGGTCTCCCCCCGGGGAGAGAGCCTCCTGCCGGACCGGAACATTCTCCGGCCCTGCCTCCGGGTAGCCCTGCCCAACATGTTTCATCGCTTTGCCACCTCCTTCGGCTATGTGGCCTTTGCCTCCATGATCAACTCTCTGGGGGAGACAGCCGCCGCGGCCCATACCATCGCCAACACGGTGGAGTCCGCCTTTTACATCCCCGGCTGGGGGATGCAGACGGCGGCGGCCACCCTGGCCGGCAACGCCTGCGGTGCCGGGGACCGGGAGCGTCTGCGCCGCCTGACCGGGGATCTGCTGCCGCTGGAGGCGTGCCTGATGCTGGTTTCCGGCGGGCTGCTGTTCGCCTTTGCCCCTCAGCTGGTGGGGATCTTCTCCCGGGACGCCTCGGTGATCGTCCTGGGGACCACGGTGCTGCGCATGGTGGCGGTGTCGGAGCCCTTTTACGGCGTACCGGTGGTGCTGGAGGGCGTCATGCAGGGCATGGGCAAAACCCTGCCGCCGCTTCTGTATAACGCGGCCGGCATGTGGGGCGTGCGGATCGTGGGCACCTATCTGTGTACCCAGAAGCTGGGCCTGGGCCTGGTTTCCGCCTGGGGCTGCATGATCGGTCATAATATGCTGCTGTTTGTTCTCTTTACCGCGCACATGCTGGTATGGAACCGGCGGGAAAAGTCGAGACAGGCATAAAAAAACGGGGCTGCGGCAAAATGCGTTTGCTGCAGCCTCTTCTGAATCTGCGAAAAAGGGATGCTCTGAAAGATAAATGAAAGTTTATGTAAGGAAGTAAGTGCGTAGAAAAAATACCTGCCCGGCGGGCCTTGCAGGTATGTGCGTGCGACCGTAGGAGCGACTTTTACCAGTGTCTGCACCGGGGTAAACCTGCAGGAAAGACAAAGGGCGACCAGAGAACGGGTCTGCCGTACCCTGCTCCCAGAGGGGCCCCGGGGAAACATCCCCGGGTGCCTTTTCTTTCGGTTCGCTTTCTTTGCGGCAAGGCAAAGAAAGCGAACAAAGCCACCAAGAGACAAAGCCTAGTTCCCGCTGGTGACCGAAGGAGACAGGCTGAGAAAGGTATCTTTCCTGCGATAAACTTTCGTTTATCTTTGAAAAAATTTTTGACTTCTTTCATACGCAAAGTGGCTGCGGCAAAATTTTGTTTTGCGGCAGTCCTTTTATAGCAGAGGGCAGGATTTATAATGATATATGATGGCGAAACGCCAAAAAGCGTTTCGCCGAGCAGCTTGGCTGCTCAGCAAAACAGCAGTGCTGTTTTGCCATATACGCATTGCAATGAGCATCGCGCCAATGATTCTTTGAATCATTGGCTGCCAAACTTGTCGTTTGGCGGCGAAAACAATCGAACTCTCGATTGTTTTTGCTACGCGATCATCATTATAATGGCCAGGTGGGGAGCCAGCCCAGCAGCCCGGTGGCCAGGCTGTTGTCCACCGGCAGGCCGCCCAGAGCGGGGAAGAAGAGGCCGAACAGCAGCAGGCTGACCGCCGTGAAGCTTACCGTATACGGCAGCCAGTTGGGCCGGTTGAGCTTCATCAGGCGGAACACATAGCAGAGGGCCAGAATAAGGAAGACCGAAGAGGGGAAATAATGGTATTCAAAGGTGATCCGGCGGACGAACATCCAGGGGATCAGCTGGGCCAGGTAGCCCAGGAGGATAAAGGCGGCCTTCCGGTCCCGCCGGAAAAGGGCGGTGTATCCCAGTACGAAGAGGCTCAGCAGCCCGCCCCAGCAGATGGCGGGATTTAAAAAGGCGCAGATAGAGGAGCGGGTGCCGTCGTCAAAATACTCCAGATAGTACAGGATAGGCCGGATATCCAGCACCCACTGGTACCAGCGGGAGGCATAGGGGTGCTCCGCGTTCACGCCCAGGTGATAGCTGAGCATGAACTGCTGGTTGTCCCAGACCATCTCCAGATAGTCCCGGCTGAAAAGGGGAATCCCACGGGCCTGGCCGTAGGGGAAGTAGGACAGATAATAGATCAGACAGGGCAGGAACACGAAAAAGACCATGCAGAACAGGCAGTTTCCGAAAAAGGCCGGGAGCAGAGGATCCCGTTCCGGCTCCGGGCTCTCTTCCAGCACGGGGCCCTCCTCCGGCACGGGGTCCGCTTCCGCCTCCGGCTTCCTTCGCGCCCGGACAAAACGTCCGATCCAGTGCAGCAGCCAGAGCACGGCCAGCCCGCCTCCGGCGTAGATGCAGGTCCACTTGCTGGCCGCGCCCAGGCCGAAGAACAGGCCGGACAGGCCCAGGGCCGGCAGGCTCTCCCGGCTGAGGTACACATACATGCACAAATACATCAGCAGGATGAAAAACACGGCATAGGTGTCCACCGTGGCGATACGGGTCTGGGTATAGTGCATGAAGTCCGAGGCGAAGAGCAGCGTGCCCAGGGTGGGCACAGCCCGTCCGCCGAAGAGCTTTTTGAGAAACAGATACAGCACCGGCAGCATCAGCACGCCGAAAAGGGTCCCCATAAAGCGCCAGCCGAAGGGCGTCATGCCCAGAAGGCGGATGCCCAGGGAGATGATGATCTTGCCCAGGGGCGGGTGGGAGATCTCATAGGGCCAGATGCCGTTGAGATGCTCCCAGGCGGTGCGGGCGTGGTAGATCTCGTCAAAGTAGCTGGAGTTAAGGTAGCTCTGGGCGGCGGGGGCGGTCTCCGCCTCGTCGCAGAGCTGTGGGATATCACAGCTGACCGGGATGGGCAGACCGTCCCCGTCCAGCAGGGTGAGCTCCCCCAGCCAGGGCGTGCCGGAGGTGCAGCGGATCTGAACGTAGCGGGGGCGCATGGAGAGCGCTGGTGTCAGCGCGTGCCACTTGAGGACGGAGGCATAGTCCTGCTCAAAGTTATAGGCGGCGGTCCAGCTCTCCCCGTCCTCAGAGTAGAGAATTTCATAGCTGCCAGCGTCGATTCCGGTATAGAGCATCAGCCGGGAGGGAACGGCGTCCGCTTCCAGGGTGAGACAGGCAGTCCGGCCGTGCATGGGCACGAAGGTCTGGGGGGCGTCCCGGTCCCCCAGGTTCGTAAAGGCGGGGACGGCATAGGCCCCGGCGATGAGCAGGACCAGCAGCAGGTCCGGCAGCCAGGCGGGAAAGCGCCCCCGGCGTCCGGGCCGGGGCAGCGGGGAGGAAACCGGCTCCTCCCCCGGCAGCAGGCAGCTTTTCAGGGCCGGAAGCCCGGTGAAAAAAGCGATCAGCAGCAGCGCCGCCGCGATCGGCAGCGCGTATTCCAAAAGAACTCTCAAAGCGTTCATAGCGGTTGTATCTCCGGAAAAATGCGTGATGAAAAGGCAGGGGCCGTTTCGCCCTTATTATAATGATTATCGCATAGCGAAAACAATCGAGCGTTCGATTGTTTTCGCTGCCAAACGACAAGTTTGGCAGCCAATGATTCAAAGAATCATTGGCGCGATGCTCATTGCAATGAGTATATGGCAAAACAGCACTGCTGTTTCGCTGAGCAGCAAAGCTGCTCGGCGAAACGCTTTTGGCGTTTCGCCATTATATAATTATTATAGCCAGCCGGGCCGGAATAGTCAAGGCGGGGGAGAAAACGGCTGACTTTTCCAAAATCCGGCCCCGCCGGCGGGTTTTCTCTTGCATATGTCCCCTGTTTGTGCTAAAATGTACTGCAATGCCCGTTGGGCGGCGGAAGCCGGAGAAAGAAAACGGCCTGAGGTTTGGCAGCATGATCAAAAGAAACCAGAGAACAATCAACTGGATAAACCGTCTGATCGATTGGGGCATCATCTACCTGTCCTACGGTTGGGCCGTTTGGTTCTGGATCTTCTATTTGGATCATGAGCGGAACAATATCGCGGTACATTACGTCTTTGAAAATCCCTGGCCGGTGCTGCTGGCGGGCTTCATGATCATGCTGGTCTTTCAGTACGGCGGGCTGTACGACTCCTTCCGCTCCCGCCGGCTGGTCCAGGAGCTGCTGCAGCTGCTCAAATATTTTACCCTGTGCCTGGCGCTGATCGTGGGGCTCTTCTTCCTGATGAAGCTGGAGGATTTCTCCCGGGGCGTCATGGTTTCGGCGGCCCTGTGCGCCTATGTGCTGCTGGCCGCCAAGCGGGTCGGCGTGCGGGCTGTGCTGCGCCTGGCCCGGAGGACGGGCTATAACCAAAAGCATGTGCTCCTGGTGGGCAGCGGCCGTCTGGCCCAGAAGTATGTGGACAGCATCCGGGAAAATCCCCAGTTCGGTTTCCACTGCGCCGGCTATGTGGGCCAGCGGGGCGAGAAGGGCCTGGGCCGGTATCTGGGCGGATACGACAGCCTGCAGACCGTGTTGGAGCAGAACGATCCGGATGAAGTGATCATCGCGCTGGAGCAGTACGAGATGGAGCTGATGAACAGCGTGATCGGCTGCTGTGAGGAGCAGGGGATCCGGGTCAGCATCATCCCTATTTACAATGACTACCTGCCGGGCAGCGCCACGGTGGACACCCTGGGCCGGGTGCGGCTGATCAGCCTGCGCAGCAATTCCCAGGACCTGACCCTTTACCGGGTGCTCAAGCGCGTTTTTGACATTCTTTTTGCCCTGGCTGCCCTGCTGCTGACCTCGCCGGTGATGCTGGCGGTGGCGATCGGGGTGCGGCTGTCCGGGCCCGGACCGATCCTGTTCCGGCAGACACGGGTGGGGAAGGACCGGAAGCTGTTCACCATGTACAAATTCCGGAGCATGGTGCAGAACGAGGGGGCGGACAGCACCTGGACCCGCGCTACTGACAGCCGGATCACCCCCTTTGGGGCGCTGATCCGCAAGCTCAGCCTGGACGAGCTGCCCCAGTTTTTCAACGTGCTGCGGGGCGAAATGAGCGTGGTAGGCCCCCGGCCGGAGCTGCCGTTTTTTGTGGAAAAATACCGGAAGGAAATCCCTCTGTACATGGTCAAGCACCAGATGAAGCCGGGCATCACCGGCTGGGCCCAGGTGAACGGCTACCGGGGGGACACCAGCATCGAAAAGCGGATCCGGTACGATCTTTGGTATATTGAGAATTGGTCGCTGTTTCTGGACATAAAGATTATCCTGTTGACAGTGTTCGGAGGAATGGTCAACAAAGAGAAGAACCTCCGCCTGATGCGAAAATGAAAAAACTGTTGATGACGGCCTCCAGCTTTGCCCATATCGAGAGCTTCCACCTGCCCTACCTGGCGGGCTTCAAGGCGCTGGGCTGGGAGCTGCACCTGGCCTGCGGGGGCGAGGCGCGGGCCATACCGGACGCGGCCGCGGTTCTGCCCCTGCCCTTTGAAAAGAGCTTTACGGCCCCCGGCAATTTCCGGGCCTGCGCCATGCTGCGAAGGCAGATGCGGCGGGAGCGGTACGACCTGGTGATCGCCCACACCAGCTTGGCGGCTTTTTTCACGCGTCTGGCGGCGGCGGGGCTGCGGCCCCGTCCCAGGGTCATCAATGTCATGCACGGCTACCTGTTCGACGACGAGACGCCCTTTCTCAGGGCCGCGGTCCTGAAGGCGGCGGAGCTGCTCACGGCCCCCTGGACGGACCTGGTGCTGACCATGAACGAGTATGACACCCGCTGGGCCCGGGCGCACAGGGCCGGAAAGCAGATACGGCAGATCCCCGGCATGGGGGTGGACGCGGAGAAGCTCCTTGCTTCCCCTGCCCGGGAGATTCCGGGCGCGGCGGAGGGGGACTTTGTGCTGGTCTACCCGGCGGAGTTTTCCAAAAGAAAGAATCAGACCATGCTGATCCGGGCGATGGCGCTTCTGCCGGAGCGGGTAAAGCTGCTGCTCCCCGGAGAGGGGGCGCTGCTGGAGGAGTGCCGCCGGCTGGCCCGGGAGCTGGGGCTTGAAAAGCGGGTGCTTTTCCCCGGCTACGTTCGGGAGATCGGAGCCCTCCTGGCCCGGGCGGACGCGGCGGTGACCGCCAGCCGCTCAGAGGGGCTGCCCTTTAACGTGATCGAGGCCATGCTGATGGGCCTTCCGGTTGCGGCCAGCCGGGTGAAGGGGCACACGGACCTGGTGACAGATGGGGAGACGGGCCTGCTCTTCCCCTTTGGGGACGAGGCGGCCTTTGCCGGCGCGATTCAAAAGCTGCTGGACGACGGGGCGCTGAGAGCCCGTCTGGGCGCCCGCGGCCGGGAGGCGGCCCAGGCGTACCGGCTGGAGGCGGTGTTCCCGCAGGTCATGGACGCGTATTGTTCTCTTATATAATCCAATCTTTTTAAACGGAGGCTGAAAATGGCTGACACGAAAAAGCAGAACGATCAGATAACGCAGGAAAAGAAAAAGACCGTGAAAAAACGGCGGCGCTGGCCCCTGTGGGTCCTGTTGGGCCTGGTGGTGGTCATCGCTGCGGCGGCGATCGCCTCGGCGCTGGTCTTTGACCACTACTTTGACAAGCTGGGGAAAGCGGATTCGCCTACCCAGATAAAGGAGTCCCTGAGCCCGGAAGACGAGGCCTGGAAGCAGGAGCTGGACCAGGATCAGCTGGCCGCTATGGACGAGGCCCTGGAGAAGAGCCTGGCGGCGGCCGCGGATTGGGATTTCGCAGATCAGAGGGTGAAGAACATCCTGCTGATCGGCGTGGACAACGACTATGCCGGCGGGATGGATCAGCTGGGCAACGCGGACGGGTTGATCATCGTCTCTATCAACGAGGACACCAAGCGGGTGGCGCTCAACTCCATCATGCGGGACAGCTATGTGTCCGTACCCGGCCGCTACAACACAAAGATCACGCTGACCTATCACTTTGGCGGTGTGGATTTGCTGCGGGAAGTGATGGAGGCCAACTTCGGCGTCCCGATCGACAATTACATGCTGGTCAATTATCCGGATCTGATCCAGATCGTGGACGCCATGGGCGGCGTGGAAATGGATGTGACGGCGGACGAACTGTACTGGATGCAGCCCAAGATCGAGAACCTGAACGAGATTCTGGGCCGGATGCCGGAGCAGGATGTGCTCAGCCCGACCCAGGCGGGCACTCTGCTGCTCAACGGGGTGCAGACGGCGGCCTATCTGCGCATCCGCTACGCCGGAAACGGGGACTTTGACCGGACAACCCGGGCCCGGAATGTGCTGCTGGCTCTGAAGGACAAGGCGGCCGCCATGAGCCTGACCGAGCTGAACGAAATGGCCAACGTTGTGCTCCCCTGTGTCAAGACGGATCTGAGCGAAGGGGAGGTGCTGAGCCTGCTGCTGTCGGCGCCCAGCTATCTGCAGTATGAGATGGAGTCCAACCGGATCCCCATCGACGGCACCTGGGGCTTTGCCGACGCGGCGGAAGCCGGCGCCGTGGTCACGGTGGATTACAAGGCAAACAGAGACTTTCTGTACAATTCCATCTACGGCAACGGCTGACGGCAGCTTAAGCGTCTGCCGTACAAAACAGGGGCTGCAGCAAGCCAAAATGGCAAGCTGCAGCCCCTTTGTGTGTTAAAAAAGCAAAATCTTTTCCTGCGATAAACGAAAGTTTAGCTTCCTAAAAAGGTAGTTTTTCCTCTGCTCGTTTCCTTTGGTCATCAGCGGAAACAGGGTTTGGTCTCTTGGTGGCTTTGTTCGCTTTCTTTGCCTTGCCGCAAAGAAAGCGAACCGAAAGAAAAGGCACCCGGGGAAGTTTCCCCGGGGCCCCTCCGGGAGCAATGTACAGCAGATCCGTTCTTAGGTCGCCCTTAGTCTTTCTTGCAGGTTTACCCCGGTGCAGACACTGGCAGAAGTCGCTCCTGCGGTTGCACGCACATACCTACAAGGCTCGCCGGGCACTTGTTTCCTCCTATAAACTTTCGTTTACCTTTAAATGTACCTTGGCAGATTAAAAAGCTGCAGCAAAAAAGCATTTTGCTACAGCTTTTTAACGCTTTATGAATTTACTTTTCCTTCTGAGAGAAGACCCATTCCCGCTGGATCTGGTAGCTGATGAAGAACAGGCAGGTGTCCACCGCGAACTTGATCAGCGTGGCGATAATGGGCACGCTGTTGGAGAGCAGGCGGTTGATCAGAGTCACCAGGCCGGCAGAAACCAGCATCTGGGGGATGCACAGGCAATAGTACCGGAACAGCGCCCGCTTGTAGCTCCCCTTGTTGCTGAAGACAACCGTATTGTTGGCGTTGAAGTTGGCGAAGGAGGAGCAGACGCGGGCGATCACCGTGGCGGTCAGCTCGGCGTAGGCGCCGATCCGCGACCCGAAAAGCCGCATCACCAGGTAGAACAGGCCCAGGTCGATCAGGGTGGAGCCGAAGGAGCTGAGCAGGAACTTGAACATGATCTTGAAGATCCGCCAGGAGTCCTTCACCGGGTCGTAATGGGAGCGGACGTTCTCATCCTCATAGACCGTCTCAATGGGCTGCTCGATAAAGCCGATCCCCATCCGCTTCATATGCAGCAGCATATTGGTCTCGTACTCAAAGCGCTCGCCCTCGATGGCGCAGAAGCGCTCCAGGCAGGAGCGGGGGATGGCCCGCAGGCCGGTCTGGGTGTCGGAGAGCTTGATGCCGTAGCACAGGCGGAACATCCGGGCGGTGGTCTTGTTGCCCGCCACGCTGCGCGGGGGGATGCCGGGCAGGTCAAAGTTCCGGCAGCCCAGCACCACCTTGCCGGGGTTTTGCAGCATCACGTCGCCGCAGGCGATGATATCTCCCACCAGGTGCTGCCCGTCTCCGTCGATGGTGATCACGCCCTCCGCCTCCGGAAGCTCATCCAGCACATAGCGGAACGCGGTTTTCAGCGCCCGGCCCTTGCCCTTGTTCCCCTCGTGATGCAGCACCACACAGCCGGGCAGGGCCGCCGCCTTTTCAAAAAAGCGCTGCCGGTCGTCCTTGCTCCCGTCATCCACAATGACGATATGTTGAAAGCCCCTGGCCGCCAGGCCATCCACCACGGCGCTGAATTTTTCATCCGGGTTCAGGGACGGCAGTACCACTGCCAGCGCCTCCTGGCAGGGCTTAATTTCAGCTGACATGCGACTTGTACCTCTGTTTGCGTATCAATCAAATCCGGGCCGGAAGAAAGCTCGGTCACAGATCCTGGCTGTCGTAAATTTCCAGCATGACGGCCCGGATATCGTTGCCCGCGTCCTGCACAATGACCCGCATGCTCTGGACGTTGTTGACCTCGCCCTGGCCGGGCTGCAGGGTCTGGGACTCGGAGCTGATGTCCAGAATATAGTAGCCGTCCCCGATGTCGATGGCGCTGTTGAGCGTGACCCAGGTCAGAGAGAAGGTAAAGGTATGGGCCCAGCCCAAGCCGTCCATGGCCAGCTTCATGCGCTCGTCCAGGTCGCTGCCCAGCACCATGTAGGCCGCCAGACGCTGGTAGCCGTAATCCGGGTTGAGCGCGCCGGAGACATAGCTTCTGTACCGCTCGGTAAAGGCGGTGGTAAACTCCGTCAGCCTGGTGAGCCGGTCGTCGTCTACGTAGTGGATGAACTGGGAATCGTCCTGCGTTTCATCAATGGTCACCTGGTTGCCCGCCTCGTCCAGCACCACCGGCTCCAGGTCGCCGATGATGTTCTCAAAGCGGTAGGTCACCTTGGTAGGCAGGTTGGGATAGTCCTCGTAATAGTTCTCCAGTACATTGTAGTGGATGCCTTCCTCCACAATGTACTCGCTGCCCAGCTCGTGGCCATTGAGCTCCACCGTATAGGCGGCCGGGACCGTGATCTCCATGGAGGTATACAGGCCCGTAAAGTCAAATTTTTCGTCGGCAATCATCCAAGGCAGCATTCCGTACTCCACTTCATCCGCCTTGGACTGATCCTCCCGCAGCGTGACCTGGCCGAAAACTCGGTCCCCGCAGCGCAGATTGTACACAATGCTGGAGCTGTCGCTCCCGCCGGACTGCCGGGAATAGCTGATCTCATTGCGGAGCATATCCTTCACGATTTCCGCCACTTCCTCGTTGGTCTGCATCTCATGGGGCATTTCCGAGACGGTGCGCTCGATCCCCTCGTCCCAGAGGTTTTCCCGCAGATCCGCCACATAGGCCTCGATCACGCCCTCCGGCCGGGCCTCCTGATACTCCTCGGCATAGTCCCACACCTTGGACAGCGCGATGAGGATCACCGCGCCTGCCACCAACGTATAAGCCGCCAGGAAAATGGCATAGACCCAGGCCCAAAGCTTTCTTCTTTTTCGTTTCGACATAGCTTGCTTTTCTCTCCTTTGCCGGCGCGCCGTCAGGCCCGCTCCGGCGGCTTACTTAAACAGGAACGCGTTGGGAAGCAGCCGGGCCAACCCGTTTTCAGAAGAGCACTTGTTCACATACTGGCCGTTGTAATACATGGTGGTGGAGGAACCGCCGTCCATATTGCAGGCATTCACCGCCCCGTGATCCAGCAAAATGTCCACAACGTCGGAATATTTGGCCCCGATGCTATGTACCTGCCGCCCGTCGATCACCAGCATGATCACCGCGCCGTCCGCCCGCTGGGCGATGGCCGTGCGGGGGTTGACGCCGCTGGCCAGTGTTGCCGCGTTCGCGGCCTCGCCGTTGTAGATCAGGATGGGGCCGAAGCTCACGCCGCTGACAATGCCCATGTTGATGACATCCTCCGTATTGTAGTAACCCACATGGAGGATGCCGTCGGCGTCAAAGCCGGCAAAGCTGTCGTATCCGTAACCCTCGTTATAAATGACGCCGTCAATGATCGTCAGGCCCTGGGGCTGGCCGCCCAGGCCGGCGCCGCTCTTGTCCACAAAGCCGCCGCCGTTGATGCCGCCGATGGCGCCGTACTTGTTGCACATCTCCTCCAGGGTAAGGCCGATGCCGCCATAGCCGTTGGGCATGCCGATAAAGACCCGGGTGGGATCCAGAACGGTGATCATATAGCCCACAAAGCCCTGTCCCAGAATATCCTCATAGATCACGCCGTCCCCGTCCTCATCGATCAGGCCGTAGGCGTCCATCCCCGGCACCTCCGGGTCCACCGGCTCGGTGGGAATCTGAATCAGAGACAGGTCCTGCTCCTCGGTGATCTCCTGCTCGTGGCTGGCCTCAATCGCCTCCACCTCTTCTTCCGTGAGGAAGATATTGGAGATAAAGCTGAACCGCCTGGTCTCCAGCATGGTCATGATAAAGGTCTCCTTCAATGCGGGAGAAGGGCCCTTTACCAGCACATACTCCAGCCCCAGGCCGCCCAGGCCAAACAGGATCCCGGTGACCAGGAAAAAGCCGAAGATCCGGTCGATCACCCGGCCGATGGCCCGCCGCCGCGCTCTCCTTTTGCGCTTGAGCCGGGCCGCCTCCACCTCTTCCGGGGAAGGCTCTGCCGCGGGAGCGGTAGTCTCTTCCCGCTTTTCTTCAATTACATCTGCGCTTTTCACATTAACACCTTCACAGAAGCAGTGTGGTTTGACGCCTGTGCGGCGCCTGCATACGGAAGCATTCTAACACAAGCGCCGTGTTATGACAAGAATAATTTGACTTTTTTTCTAATTATGTAAATTATTTCTCCCTGTTTCGGCCTGCCGCGCCGTCATCCGGAGGCTTTTTCAGCGGCAGGTGAAAAGAATGACCTGCCGCTCCCGGGCGATCTCTTTGAGCAGGGTCATGGCCTGCCCGGTCCGCTCCTCGTCCAGGTTGGACAGCGCGTCGTCTATGATCAGGGGGCAGGTCTCCCCCTGGGGCATGGCCAGCTCGCACACCGCCAGCCGCACGGCCAGGTACAGCAGGTCCAGCGTCCCCGCGCTGAGGTATTCCGCCTCCCGGGGCACCGTGTCGTCCTTGGTGCGGGCGCGGGCGGAGAAGTCCCTGTTCAAAAGCACGTCCTCGTATCGACCGCCGGTGACCAGGGCCATGTACCGGGACGCCAGCCGCCCCAGCTCCGGGGAGAAGCGGCTCTGGATCTCCTGGTCGGCCTCCCGCAGCGCGTCCAGCGCCAGGCTCAGCGCGTCGTACTCGGCCTGGATCAGGCCGTATTCCTCCTGCATGGCGCTCAGGTCGCTGGCCAGCACCAGCGGGTCCCCCATGGCGGAGAGCCGGCCGTTGAGCCCGGCGATCTGGGCGGAGATCCGCTCCGTCTCCCCCCGGGCCTGGCTGAGCTGCCGGCCTAGGGCCGCCGCCTCCGAGCTGCCCCCGGCGAAATCCAGCTCCCGCAGGGCGTCCTCCTCCAGCTTGACCTGGAGCACCCTGGCCCGCTCGTAGTCCTCCCGGCAGCTTTGTTCCGCCGCCTCCGCCTGGGCCAGCTTCCGGTTCAGCTCCAGATAGGTCTCCAGCATCTCCGACAGCTCCTCCGGCGAGGAAGCCCGGTATTTTCGCAAGATCCGCCGCCGCTCCGCCGCGGAATCCTGAACGGCCTGCTTCTGCTTGCTGTAGCGCAGCAGCAGCACCAGCGCCCCCACGCAGAACACCGCCGCCGCGATGATCATCATCAGATTCTCCAGGGCGGTATAGGCCGCGGCGCAGAGCACCGCCAGGACGAAGCACAACACAGCGGGCAGCACCGGATGTTTGGCCTCCCGCGTCTGTTCCAAAGTCTCCAGCTGGTCCAGATCCGTGCGGATCTGCTCCTCCAGCTCCTGCTTTTCCATATCCCCGAAGGGGTTGTTCCGCAGGGCCTCCCGTCGGGCGGCCAGGGCCGCCATGGCCGCGTCATGCTCCTCGCCGCGCTTTTTCAGCTCCGCCCGGCCGCTGTTCAGCCGGTCCAGCGCCTCCCGGCGCTGTTTCTTGCGGCTCTCGGTGACCGCCGCCTCCAGCCGGGCACAGTCGTCCCGGCTCTTCTCCAGCTGCTTCTCCAGCCGTTCCAGCTCTTTGGCGGAGCCGCCCAGCTCGTCCAGCCGGTGCTGGGTCTCGTCCATCTTCGCCTCCAGCTCCGGCAGCAGGCCCCGCCGGTTGTACCGGCGCTTCCGCTGCCAGGCCCGCAGACGCTCGTCCGCCTCGGTGTAGGAGCTCCGCTCCTCCCCGGTGGTGACAATGGCGCCGATGCGCCGCTCCAGCTCCGGGCTGCCGCTGACCGCCGCGGCCCCCTGGGCCACGAAGGCGCTGCGGACAAAGACCTCCTTCGAGACCCCCGTCAGCATCTCCCCGGCGTTGGCGCCGGTCATGCCCTCCACCGGCACGTTGGAGCCGGTATAAGTGGCGCTGAACTCCCGCATAGGGGCGCTTTTGGCCTTGGTGCTGCGGGTGAGCGTAATGTCGCAGCGGTCCGCCGTCAGCTCCATGCTGCCCGCCATAGGGGCCCCGGACCAGGGCAGATACCGGGTCTTGTCCGGCAGATAGCCGGCTTTGGCCCGCTCGGAGCTGTCCACGCCGTAGAGCATGGCCTTGATAAACGCGCACCAGGTGGATTTTCCGCTCTCGTTGGGGGCGCGGACGATGTTCAGCCCCTCGTGAAAACGCAGGCTCTCGTTCTCCAGCCGGCCAAAGGAGGCCGTCAGCTTATTGATCTTCATGGCGAACCACCTCCTCGCTGTTGTCCAGCGCGGCCAGGCCCCAGCGGGCCGCCTGCTCGATGCGGATCCGCTCCGCCTCATCCTTTGCCGCGTCGTAGCGGGCCCGGAGCTTGGCCAGGAACAGGCCCCGCAGGGTGTCGTCCCCCATCCGGTCCCACACGTCCCGCTGCAGCCGGGTCTCGTCCCGGATCTGCAGCTCAAAAAAGAACTCCGCCAGGTTGGCCTGCAGCCGCTTCAGATCCGGGGCTGTTTCGGTCTCCCCGGTGAGGACGATGCGGTAGATGTCCCGCACCGTGTCGTCCGGCAGTTTGGCGTGGACCGCCAGAAAGGGGTCCGTCCCCGTCACGTCCACTGGGAGGATCTCGTACCGGCGGGCGGCCAGGGAAACCGGGCGCAGCCGGCAGCTCTCCCCCTCCATCTCCACCAGGTTGACGGTCTTCTCCCCCGTCTCGTCAAAGCCCCGCCCCTCCGGGCAGCCGGGCCAGGCGTACCAGGTGTTTCCCGCCTTTTTCAGGCCGCTGGCCTTGTGCACGTGCCCCAGGGCGGCGTAGTCCAGGCCGCTCTGGGCCAGCTCCTCCTCGGCGATAGGGTTGTAGGCCGAGTCCCGCACGCCCACCTCTCCGTGGAGGCACAGGAGATTGACCGTCCCCTCTTCCCGGGGCGCCTGAAAGCCCCTCAGCAGCGGCCCGCTCCGGTTCTCCGTAAAGGCCGCCCCGTACACCCGGACGCCCAGCTCCTTCAGCTCCACAGGCTCGATCCTTCCGGTTTTGAAAATATGTACGTTTTCCGGCAGCTTCAGCCGGGCATAGGGGGACTGAGCCCCGTAATAGTCATGGTTTCCCGGGGAAATAAACACCGGCGCGGCAATGCGCCCCAGGCTGCGGATCAGCTCCTCCCCGGTCTCATAATAGGGCTTGCCGCTGTCCAGCAGGTCCCCGCTGAGGAGCACCAGGTCCGCCTGCTCGCTTTCCGCCAGGGCGGCCAGCCGCCGCAGCAGCTCCCGCTGCTCCCCCCGCCGCACCGCAGCCTTGCCGGCCGGCAGGCCCTCAAAGGGCGAATCCAGATGCAGATCCGCCGCATGGAGGATTTTCAGCTTTTCCTTCTTGTTCATAGCCATCTGACTCCCTCCGCCCGCAGGCATTTTCCCGTCTCCGGGTCTATCTCGAACAGGCAGCCCTCCAGCTTGGCCGGGCCCTTGGCCGCCTCATAGCGCCGGGGCGGGTCGCCCATAAATTTTCCGATGCTCTGCTCCGGGTCGATGCCCAGGACGGACTGCACCGCCCCGGTCATGCCCAGGTCCGTGATGTAGCCGGTCCCCTTGGGCAGAACGCAGGCGTCCGAACTCTGCACATGAGTGTGGGTCCCCCAGACGGCGCTGGCCTTCCCGTCCAGCATGTAGCCCATGGCCCGCTTTTCACTGGTGCCTTCCGCGTGAAAGTCCACCAGAATGATCTTCTCCTGGATCTCCGCCATGTAGCCGTCGGCAATGACAAAGGGGTTGTCCGTGTTGTTGTCCAGGGTGAAGCGGCCCAGCAGGTTCAGCACACACACATCCCCAAATGCCGTGTGGTAGACCCCGATCCCCCGGCCCGGGCACTGGGGGCCGTAGTTGGCCGGGCGGAGGATTTTCCGCCGCTCCTCCAGATAGGGGCGCAGCTCTGTGCGGGTCCAGGTGTGGTTGCCCAGGGTGATCACATCCGCGCCGGCCTTGAAAATCTGATCCGCCTGCCGGGGCGTGATGCCCACCACGTTGGCATTCTCCCCGTTGACCACCACAAAGTCGATCTCTTTTTCCTTTCTGAATTCCTTCAGCTTCCCGCTGAGGAAATTCAGCCCCGGTTCGCCGCAGATGTCCCCTACCGCCAGGATCTTTACGCCCATCTCTTTCCCTCCCCTGTCTCTGCTGCCTTGGCAGCGAGCGAAACGGCTTGAAATCATAATGTCTACGACGTAGACATTATACCACATTTTACATGTGTGTAGCAACGGCATTTATGCACATAATAGGAATAGTTTATCAAAGGAGGCAGTTTCATTAACATGAAAAACTTCTATGTGGGCATGGGTATGGGGATCATGGCCGCCAGCGCCGCCGCAATGGTGCTGCGGCCGAAAAAGCGCTGCATGAAAAGCGCCGTCGGCAAGGCCCTTTACACCATGGGCGAGATGGCCGACTCCATATGCGACACCATGGGCTGGTAACGCAGCCGCCCGCCTGACGGCCCGCAAGGCAGGCCGTCAGGCGTTTTTTCGCTGTCCGGCAAGAAAAATTCGGAAAACCCCTTGCATTTTCGTCCAAGCTGTGCTAATATACTAAAGCTTTCAAATGCGCCGTTAGCTCAGCTGGATAGAGCGTCTGGCTACGGACCAGAAGGTCAGGGGTTCGAATCCCTTACGGCGTGCCAAAAAATCACCGGTTTATCAGTAAAAACCGGTGATTTTTTGTACTTTTTGAGGCAATTTATTTTTGCGAAACCGCCGTTGACCCAAACCTGACCCAAACGGGAAAATTTTTTGTATTTGTTTCAGAACAGGGATGGAGCCTGTTGCCAGATCCTTTGCTGTATTCAAAAGCAGAAATCCGCCACTGAAAAGAATATTGGCCTCCAATAGCGACAGATCATTTGATCCGGGCTTTCAAGGGACTCTCCAAGTCAAGTACAAACTAAGATGACCCACTTCGCCCAAACCATGGAGGCCGCAGACGATCTTTCGTTCGTCTGCGGCCTCCATGGTTCGCGTTAGGCTTATTCATTGATTACTGCGCCGCAAACGGTGAGGTATTATTCTTGCTTCCATCGAAAATTCAGCCAAGCTGCTTGTATACTAAGAATTATAAATCATCAATGACTGCAAGAATATGCTCTCGCTTCTGTGGTTCCATATCATTGAGTTTTTTCATTGCCGCAATCACTTCCGCAGACGGCTTTTCTTCAAAGTTAAAAAACTCTGCTGGCGTGATATCAAAGTATTCGCAAATGCAGAAGAACACGGCCATGGAGGGTAGCATCTTTTTGTTTTCTATTCGGTTTATATAGGCTTCGCTTTGCCCAAGGGATAAACTCATATCCCGCGCTGAAACATTCTTTTCCAGCCGGAGCTGTGTTAAACGTAGAGCAAACAGTTCCTCAAACACGAACTCACCCCCACGGCATAATTGTAATGCACGTGGAGGTTTTTCTATGCATTTAAAATATCAATTCTTGTTGACAACGGAGATTTATAGTATATAATTATTGAGAAAGTCTGTATTTCTAATATGTATTATTGGAAGCAGACAATTAGACAAGTCATAAGGAGGACAGCAAATGTCACCAGAGCTTACAGGATACGCAAGTATAGACAAACCTTGGCTAAAACATTATTCTACACAGCAGCTCAGCGTTGAGTTTACGCCTATGTCCATGTATCAGCTTATGGAGAAACGCAACCGGGAGCATCTTTCTGATATTGCCCTTTCCTACTTTGGAACAAAAGTCACGTTTTCAAAACTTTTCTCGGAAATTGACGCCGTAGCAAAGGCTCTTTGTCAACTGGGCGTCAAGCAAGGCGACATTGTTATGATGGGTATGCCAAACACGCCGGAGGCTGTGTATATTTATTATGCCGTTAACAAAATCGGCGCTGTACTCAACTCTTTTGACCCCCGAACTGCTACGGAAGAAATCAAAAAGGATATAATTATTTCCAAGTCAAAAGTTGCCTTAGTTATCGACGCTATACTCCCCAAGATGGAAAACATCTTACCCGAGTTACCGGTTGAAAGGATCATCGTGATCTCCCCTTTCGAGTCTATGCCGGTTCCAGTCAGGGCTTTTCTAAAAGCGAAAAACAAAAAGCAGCTTCCAAACGCTAAAGAATACTTGTCATGGGGAAACTTTCTTAAAACAGGCAGCGCCTTTTACAATGATATACCAAATATTTTTGCGCCGAATCAGCCTGCTTTGATCGTGCACACAGGTGGCTCTACCGGAAGGCCCAAGGGAGTCATCCTGAGTAACGAAAGCTGTAATGCTTTGATCTATCAGCTTATCCATTCAAATCTTGAATTTAAGCGTCAAACAGTATTTCTTAACATCTTACCGCCTTTTATCGCTCTTGGTCTTATCAACGCAACACACCTTGTTGCTTGTCTCGGAATACAAGATATTTTGATACCCTCCTTTGAACCCGAAGATTTTCCGAATCTCGTTCTGAAACATAAACCCAATGTGATCATGGGCGGGCCGATTCATTTTCATATGATGCTTAAGAGTGAAAAAATGGCCCATGCCGATTTATCCTTTATAGAAATTTGCGTCTCCGGCGGAGATAAAATGCCGCTGGAAACGCAGAAAAAAGTACAGGCGTTTTTGAAAGAGCACCACGCCAAGGCCAACTTCTGCATAGGCTACGGCGCAACAGAAACCAGCGCTGGGACTGCGTGTATGCCCAACAGGGGTTTTCGTTTTGAATCTGTTGGTATTCCCTACCTAAAGAACATAATGGAAGTGTATGACATCGACACTGGCGAAAAGCTCAGAGGATATGGGAAAATAGGTGAACTTAGGGTAAATGCGCCCACGCTGATGCTTGGGTACTTCGGAGAAAACAGCAACGAGACTGAAAAAGTGATCTGGACAGACAAGAATGGGCTTAAATGGTATTGCACAGGCGATCTGGCCCACTTTGACAGTGACGGATATCTTTACATAGACGGTCGGATCAAACGCATCATTACCAGACGCGGGTTTAAAATCTATCCATCTTATGTGGAACAGCTTATTTTAGAACACCCTGCCGTAAAAGAATGTGCAGTCGTGGGCGTTCCGGATTCCGAAGAGATCTCCATTCCCGTTGCCAATATCGTATTGCGGGAAGAGTTTGCATCTGAGGAGAACCGAAAGGAAGTTATTGCTTATATCAGGGAGACGATTGCAAGAGAACTTCCTGAATATTCTCAGATGGCCGGATATAATTTTCTTCAAGAGCTTCCGACTACTGCGATTGGAAAGCTCGACTTTAAGAAGCTTGAGCAACTTGGAATTCTGAAAGAGTAAATTCTGATTAAGCTTTTTCATTGGTTACAGCGGCGCAAATCTTGCGCCGCTGTTTTACATTGATCCAGCCAGGAAGTTTCCAACCTTGTTGGCCGCGTCGCGCTTCATGGCGTTGGTGATGTGACCGTATGTGTCCAGAGTGAAGCCCGCCGAGTAGTGTCCGAGGAGGCCGGAGAGAGTTTTCACGTCTACGCCGTTTTGCAAGGCCAAGGTCGCGAAAGTATGCCCCTACGGTATAATTACGACAAACCGGAAAATCCAGTAATATCAAGGATTTT